>CAZTJC010000002.1:0-277836 GCA_964613945.1 uncultured Acetobacteraceae bacterium | reverse complement strand
TATCCGTCCGTATTCACATAATGCAGTTGTCAAAAGAACATGGAACCATGTGGAAAACAGACTACCTCTCAGCAGCTTTAGCCTTCCACCTTGTTCACAAACCCAGTCAATTTCTTGAAGGACATGAAGTCTACCGAAGCTGCTTCAGACTGTCAAGCCGTCCGCTTCGTCGGTGACGGGCTTATAGAGGCCAATGGGAGAAGCGGTCAAGCACGAATTATGACGATCGTGCGTATTGTTTGAACCAATCGACAAAACGCGGAATCCCGACCGACAGCGTCGTGGTCGGTCGATAGCCGGCATGTGCTTCGATCGCCGTTAGATCCGCACAGGTTTCGACAACATCCGCTACCGGCCGCGACGCATTCTGGATAATTGCCTTACGGCCCAACTCCTGCTCCAGCAGAGTGACAAGGTCAGCCACACGCTCCCCGCGATTGTTGCCGATGTTGAAGAGAAGTGGCGGCACTCCCTCCCTCGGCGGACGATCCAGACAGGCTACGACTCCGGACACGATGTCGTCGATGTAGGTAAAGTCGCGCTTGAGCGCGCCGCCGTCGTAAACCGTGATGGGCGTTCCAGCCATGATCGCCTGGGCAAACGAGTAGTAAGCCATGTCGGGACGTCCCCACGGACCATAGACCGTGAAGAAGCGCAGTCCGGTCAGTTTCAGCCCGTACAGATGCCAATAGGCGTAGCTGGCGAGCTCATCGGTCCGCTTGGTCACCGCATAGAGCGATTGCGGCGTATCAACACGGTCATCTTCCGCAAACGGCAATGTCTTGCTGCCACCGTAGACGGAGGACGAGCTGGCATAAACGACATGTTCCAGGCGAGGCAGGGACCGGGCGGCCTCGAGCACGGTGACATGGCCCATCACATTGGCCGAGACATAGGCATACGGGTCGATCATGGAGAAACGGACGCCTGCCTGAGCGGCGAGATGCACGATGTGCCGGGTCTCTGGCACCTGCGCAAAGGCGGCGAACACGGCGGCCTTGTCGGAGAGATCGACACGCTCAAAGTGGAAATTCGGATGTTCGCGCAAACGGGCAAGCCGGGCCTGCTTGAGCCCCACGTCATAATAGTTGTTGAGGTTATCCAGCCCGAGGACGCGTTCTCCCCGAGCCAGCAACGCATGGGCGACGTAGGATCCGACGAACCCGGCTGCCCCCGTGACGATGGTGGTCACGCTGCTGATACTCACCGGGCGACCCAGCCCCCATCGATGGACATCGATGCGCCAGTGATCGTGCGAGCGGCATCGGAACACAGGAACACCGCCAAGCCACCAATCCCTTCCGGTGTGCTGAATTCGAGCATCGCCTGCTTCTCCGACACCATGTCGCGCGCCATCGCTTCTGGCGACACGCCACTTGCGGCAGCACGACTGTCGATCTGGGCTTGGACTAGCGGCGTCAGCACCCAACCGGGACAGATCGCGTTGACCGTTGTTCCGACATTGGCCAACTCGAGGGCGCCAACTTTGGTCAGGCCGATGATGCCATGCTTGGCGGCTACATAGGCGGACTTGTCGGGACTACCCACCAGACCGTGAGCGGATGCGATGTTGATGATCCGGCCCCAGCCGGCTTTGGTCATGTGCGGGATCGCCGCCTTCATGCCATGGAAAGCGGCCGACAGGTTGATCGCGATGACCTGGTCCCATGTGTCGTCGGGGAAGTCGGCGATCGGAGCGGTATGCTGAATACCGGCGTTGTTGACCAGAATATCCAGCCGACCGAGGGTTTGAACGGTCCGCTCGATCAACCCGGCGACCTGCTCGCGCTTGGACAGGTCGGCGCCGTCATAGGCGATCGTGCGACCGGTTTGGGCAAGATCGGTGCGGAGCTGCTCGATGATGACCGGGTCGCCGAAGCCGTTGAGCATCACGTTGGCACCCTCGGCGACCAGAGCACGGGCGATGCCGAGGCCGATACCGCTTGTCGAGCCCGTTACCAGCGCCACTTTACCGTTCAAGCCCATTCCGATCTCCCGCCGGGCGCCGGGATGGGCGCCACACCAACACTGTCGTGCAGAACGGGTCGGACGCAAAGTCCGGCGTCAAGAGGGGGGTCAGTGCATGGCAGTTGCCGCGCAACGCGAACCGGGGCTGCACGTTGGTTTAACTCACCGCCACCCAGGAGAATCCATGGCGAATAGTCCGGAGGGTCTGCCCGCGCAGACCAAAGACGCCTACCTGCACGTCACCAAGAACGACACCAAGAGCAACGCTAAGGCCGTGTCGATGGAGTGCCTCGAGGCGCGCCTAGCCGATTCGATCGATCTCGGGCTCGTCACTAAGCAGGCTCATTGGAACCTAAAGGGCCCGCAATTCATCGGCGTCCACCTGATGCTCGATAAATTCCGTGCCGAGCAGGACGAGTGGACTGACAGCATTGCCGAGCGGATCGTCCAGTTGGGCGGCACGGCGAAGGGCACGGTTCAGGAAGTCATGAACCGGACCGCGCTAAAGTCGTATCCGACCGACGCCTACAAGATCGCTGACCATATCGCAGCGCTGATCGAGCGTTACGCCGCATGTGCCAATGCGATGCGTAAGAACATCGACGATACCGACGAAGCTGGCGATGCGGATACCGCAGACCTGTTCACCGAGGTATCGCGCGGCCTGGACAAGCAGCTGTGGTTCCTTGAGGCCCACGTACAGGAGCCGAGCGGCGAGTTCCGCGAGTAAGTCGAAACACTTGCTCCAACCTGATTGGGACCTTAGGGTCCCAATCAGGTTGGGGAACACAGCATGAACGATCTGCTCGCGACCCCGCGCGGTGCGGAAGGGGAGAAATCCTATTCCGCCAGCGATATCGAGGTTCTCGAAGGGCTCGAGCCAGTACGTCGGCGGCCGGGCATGTATATTGGCGGCACCGACGAGGCCGCGATGCATCATCTCGTCTCCGAGGTGTTGGATAACTCGATGGACGAGGCCGTCGCCGGGTTCGCGACGGCAATCGACGTGACGCTCGAAGCTGGCGACTGGGTCGAGATCCGCGACAACGGGCGCGGCATCCCCGTCGATCCGCATCCTAAATTCCCCGGCCTCAGCGCGCTCGAAGTGATCCTCACCACGCTACATTCCGGCGGCAAGTTCGGCGGCAAAGCCTATGCGACATCGGGCGGACTACACGGCGTCGGCAGTTCAGTGGTCAACGCGCTGTCGGACCGGATGGAAGTCGAGGTCGCTCGGGACCGGGTGCTGTGGAAGCAGGACTATGCCCGCGGCAAACCGTTGGCGAAGCTGCAGCAAGCCGGCCCGGTGCAGAACCGACGCGGGACGAGCATCCGCTTCCATCCAGACCCGGAGATTTTCGGCACCCAGCATTTCAGCGCCACACGGCTGTTCAAGCTGTGCCGCTCGAAAGCCTATTTGTTTCGCGGCGTCAGAATCCGCTGGACCTGTGACCCGGGGCTGATTCGCGGCGGCGATACGCCGGCCGAAGCGACGCTGCATTTTCCGGGCGGGTTGCGCGACAGCCTGGTGGAGGATCTCGGCCAGTCCGCGCTGGCGGTTGCGGAAATCTGGGCTGGTGAGGCCAATTTGCCAGCCGATGCGGCGGGTAATGTGGGCGGCCGGGTCGAATGGGCGGCAGCATGGCTCGAAACCGGGGATGGCGCCCTCGGCTCTTACTGCAACACGGTGCCGACGCCGCTCGGAGGAACACACGAAGCCGGCTTTCGCGCGGCCTTGCTAAAGGGGTTGCGTTCCTGGGGCGAGCAACGTGGAAATCGGCGCGCGGCGCAGGTCACGGCAGAGGATCTGCTGGGCGGAATGGTGGCAAAGTTGTCCGCCTTTGTGCGCGAGCCACAATTCCAGGGCCAGACCAAGGAAAAGCTGACCAGCCCGGAAGCGGCACGCCTGGTCGAGCAAGCACTACGCGACCGGTTCGATCACTGGTTGGCCGGCAACCCTTCGCAAGCCGATAACCTGCTAGCGTTCGTGATCGAGCGCGCCGAGGAGCGGCTGCGGCGCAAGGAGAGCAAAGACGTCTCGCGCAAGACCGCAACCCGGCGACTGCGCCTGCCCGGCAAGCTGACCGATTGCACGCGGGAAAGCCGGGACGACACCGAGATCTTCCTCGTCGAGGGCGACAGCGCCGGCGGATCGGCCAAGCAGGCGCGCAACCGCGACACACAGGCGGTGCTGCCGCTGCGTGGCAAGATCCTAAACGTGGCGAGCGCCAGCGACGAGAAGCTGATGCAGAACCAGGAACTGAAAGATCTGGTGGAAGCGCTTGGCTGCGGCGCCGGCGATCGGTTCGATCGGGAGCGGCTACGGTATGGCCGGGTCATCATCATGACAGATGCCGATGTGGACGGGGCACACATCGCTTCCCTGCTGATGACGTTCTTCTATCGCAAGTTGCCGGAATTGGTTCGGTTCGGACATTTGTATCTGGCGCAGCCACCGCTGTTCCGTCTCACGCAGGGTGCCAAGTCGGTCTACGCGATGAGCGATAGCGACAAGGACCGGGCTATGAAGCGGGACTTCAAAGCCGGTAGCAAAGTCGAGGTCAGCCGGTTCAAGGGCCTGGGCGAAATGCCGCCATCAGCCCTGAAGGAGACAACGATGGACCCAAAGCGGCGAACCCTGCTCAAGGTCGTCGCTGCAGTCGAGGATCGAGCGGCGACGAACAGCTTGGTCGAGAGCCTGATGGGCCGTAAGCCCGAGCTTCGCTTCCAGTTCATCCAGGAGCATGCACGCTTGATCGAAACGCAGGAACTGGACGTCTAGCAGACGGAGTAGCTCAATCCGATCGAACCAGCTCCGTTCGATCGGATATCATTCTAGTTCTCGCGATGGCGAAGGTTCCACAGTCGCTCATGGGCGGCGATGAGACCTTCCATGTTGCGGCGACGGTTGGGGTCGGGTTGAGCGGATTTCCGCGACAGCATCATTTCCAGAATCTGCAATACATGCCGGCCGACTTCCAAGTCAGCCACGTCACAGGCGTGGTGAAACGCGACAAGAAGCTTGTCCTCGAGCCGGCGCGTATAGCGGCGTACTGGAACGGCGATTTGCGGAGCAGCCTGGCTCTCCGTTCCGCTAACGTCGTCTTCATTAGGCAGACGCGCCATGATACCTCATAGCAATTGTGTCGCGCGGCGGTTCAAACATCAGCAAGACATCACCCGGTCGCAGCGCCCCAATTTTTGGGGAGCGCACGGGCTATACCGCGCCGGAAGATTCTCAAAGGAGTTTACGGACAGACCTGTCATCGGTTTACTGGCTGATCAGGCGTGCATTGGGTTGCTGTGTCGTTCATGGCCCATAGTTACCAGCGATTCGTTTAACAAAGATGAACGCTGGCGTGACGAGATAGCGGAGCATGCCGACTGGTGCTGTTGCTCGATCACGCTTCATGGCGTCACCCATTGCGAGCATCTCCACCGGACAATCGTCATCGCTCAATCAGCGGCATGACGATGCTTACAACAAAAAACTGTTACATTCCGTTCACTGAATCACAAGTCGATAGGTTCGTCAAATTCTTGCTTTTTGATACCAGATTATTTCTGATCCCTAGTTCGGAGTCAGTTTGTATTGAACGAAACTTACATCCAATAAATAGTCATAAACCGGATTTCGTCTATTTTGTGCGACGGCACCTCGATCAGATCACGGCTTGTCGACGCCGGTCCAAGCCTGGCATATTGATGTAGCCAAGGCTACACTTTCGATCTGGAACGCAAAATCATGGCGAAGCGCATCTCGGTGCCAAGCTCTCCAAGCCTGCCGGACGTGAATGCGACGATACCCGTGCAGGGCAGCTGGTTGCGCCGGGCACTCGCCTTCGTGGGCCCGGGCTATCTCGTATCCGTCGGGTACATGGACCCTGGCAACTGGGCGACCGACATCGCGGGTGGCTCCAAATACGGCTACGACCTGCTCGTCGTGGTGCTGCTTTCAAGCGTCCTGGCGATGATCATGCAGACGCTTGCCGCCCGCCTTGGCATCGGCACGGGGCGCGACCTGGCCCAGCTTTGTCGGGAACGATACTCGCGCCCGGTCTCGATCGCGCTGTGGCTGGTCTGTGAAGCTGCCATCATCGCCTGCGACGTCGCGGAAGTCATCGGCACCGCCATCGCGCTGCAACTCCTGTTTGGCCTACCCATCATGGCCGGCGCGGCGCTGACGGTTCTCGACGCCTTTCTCGTACTTGGCCTAATGCAGCGGGGATTCCGCACGCTGGAAGCGTTTGTCGTGGCATTGCTGATCATCATCGCCCTCTGCTTCGGGCTGCAGATCGCCATGGCAGCGCCGCCGGTAGCCGCCGTGATGGCCGGGTTCCTGCCGCAGGCCTCGATCGTGACCGACCCGGCCAAGCTCTACCTCGCCATCGGCATCATCGGGGCGACCATCATGCCCCATAACCTTTATCTGCACTCCTCCATCGTGCAGACCCGCGACTACGACCGCACGCCGGCCGGCCGACGGGAAGCCGCGCGTTTCGCCTCCGTCGACAGCAGCGTCGCGCTCACTCTCGCGCTGTTCGTCAACGCCGCGATCCTGATCCTGGCGGCTGCCGTGTTCCATGCTGCCGGCCGCACCGACATCGCTGAGATCGGCGACGCCCACGCGTTGCTGGCGCCATTGCTCGGCGTCGGCGTGGCGAGCACGTTGTTCGCCGTCGCCCTGCTGGCCTCGGGCGTCAATTCGACGCTGACGGCAACGCTCGCCGGCCAGATCGTGATGGAAGGGTTCATCGACCTGCGTCTCGCACCCTGGAAGCGCCGGCTGATCACGCGCGGCCTGGCGATCATCCCCGTGCTCGCCGTCACGGCAATCTATGGCGACAACGGCACCGGACAGCTGCTCGTGCTCAGCCAGATCCTGCTGTCGATGCAGCTGCCGTTCGCGATGGTGCCGCTGGTCGTCTTCGCCGGGGATCGCGAGCTGATGGGTCAGTTGGCGATGTCGCGCACCATGAGCATCATTGCCTGGACGACGACGGCGGCCATCATCTTGCTGAACGTCAAACTGATATGGGATAGCGTCGGAGGCTGAAATGTCCGAGTTGCCCGAACTTCCCGCGGTTCCCATCCAAGCCAACCGCTTCGCCCAGGCTCGCACGGCGCAGTCCACCGCCCTGCTCGAGGACTACGCCGAACTGATCGCCGACCTTCTGGACCAGGAAGGCGAAGCGCGGACCACGGACATGGCCAAGCGCCTGGGCGTGTCGCATGCCACGGCGGTCAAGGCGCTCAGCCGACTCAAGCGCGAGGGCCTCGTCACCGCCCGTCCCTATCGGGGCGTGTTCCTGACCGAGAGCGGCCGTGAGCTGGCCGACCGGGCACGAGCGCGGCATCGCCTGGTCGTCGACCTGCTGTTGACCATCGGCGTCCCTCGCGAGGCCGCCGAGCAGGACGCGGAAGGCATCGAGCACCACGTATCCGACACCACCCTGGCAGCGTTTGCCGACTTCATGGCCAGAACCGCCCGCTCCTAGTAGCTGGCGAACATCCGCTTGATTTCCTGCGGGTCCGCCGTCCGCGTCAGCCCAAGCATCAGCAGGATCCGCGCCTTTTGCGGGGTCAACGTATCGGAGCCGACGAAGCCCGAGCGGCGCATCGACTCGGTGTCCTGGATCACCCGGCCGCTCCCCGCCCGCGAGGACTGCACCACCACCACACCCGCCGCCACGGCCTGCCGCAGCGCCACCTTTTGCGCCGGCGAAGGCGCTCCGGACGGGAATCCGGCCGACACCAGCCCACGCGCCCCTGCTGCAACCGCCGCCTCGATCAGCACCGCATCCGCACCGCCATAGGCCGGCACGATGTCCACCCGCGGCAGCGTTTCCGTGCCGGCGACATCGAACTCGGTGTCCGGCGCGCACCGGCGAAGCGGCTTGCGGTAGAAAGTCACCGCATCGCCGTCGGCGTAGCCCAACAGGCCGAAATCCGGCGTGCGGAACGTCTGCACCCGGTAGTTGGACGTCTTGGTCACATCGCGCGCCGCGCTGATCTCGTCGTTCAGCACCACCAGCACGCCCAGGCCCCGCGCCGCCGGCGACCCGGCCACCCGCACCGCATTGACCAGATTGGCCGGCCCATCCGCGCCCAGGGCCGAGGACGGCCGCATCGCACCCACCAGCACGACCGGGATGTCGACCTTGACGGTCAGGGTAAGGAAATACGCCGTCTCCTCAAGGCTCGCCGTGCCATGGGTGATGACGATGCCATCCAGGCCGGGAGTGTCCGCGACCACCTGCGTGGTCAGCCGCGCCAGGGCGAGCCAGTCGACCGGGCCGAGATTGGTGCTGTCCAGGTTCTTGTAGCGCACCGGAACGATCGTCGCGACCTGCGCCAGTTCCGGCACCGTCGCCAGCAACTCTTCGACATGCATGAACCGCCCGGTGGTGCCGTAATCGAACACGTCGAAGCGGTCGACACCGACGCCCGAGATGGTGCCCCCGGTCCCGATGATGGCGACGGTCGGCACTGTGCTCATGAAGCGATCCCAGCGGTGAGATGGCGGACCCGACGCGATTCGAACGCGTGACCTCTGCCTTCGGAGGGCAGCGCTCTATCCAGCTGAGCTACGGGTCCACGCGCCCCTCATACCCCGGCCTCCTCGCTGCGCCAAGCATTCAATCCGCATCCGGCCCACGCTCGCGCCACTCCAACCAGAGCCGGGCCCATCGATCGGCCCCGGACGGCAGCGCCGCACCGTGATCACCGATCCACGACACGATGTCCGCGATCACCGATTCGCGGCCACGATCCCGCAGCAGCATGTGATAGCCCGATGGGTATAGGCCGCGACGCACGTCGGCCGGCATGTGCCGCCAGGCGCGCGCGGCCGCATGGACGGGGATGATGACGTCCTTCTCGCCATACAGCGCCAGCACGTTTGCCGGCAGATGCGGCGCCGCGTCCTGCGCCGCGTCCATCAGGTCGGTCAGGCCCCGCAGCGTGTCGAATCGCGTGCGCCGGATCGTCAATGGATTGCGTCCCAGCCGCACCAGCGCATCCCGGTTGTCGCTCGCGACCACCTTCAGCTGCACCTCGCCACCGGTGACGCTGAGACCCGGCAGCGTGTGCGACACCAGCCACAGCCCAGCGCGCAGGCCGGCCGGCATCTCGTTCCGGCCCCACACGGCCGGCGAGATCAGGATCCACCCGTCGACGGGCGGCGCGGCCGGGCTGGCCGCCAGCGTCATGGCCACGGCACCGCCCATGCTTTCGCCCATCGCATAGAGCGGCACCCCGGGATACCGTGCCCGCAATTGCCGCAGCATGGAGGCCGCATCAGCCTGCATGGCACCCTCCCCGGGCCAACGTCCGCGCAACGGCGCAGCGCCGAAGCCCCGCTGGTCCGGCGCGAACACCGCGATGCCCGACCCGGCGAACACCGGCGCCGGCAGCTCCATCGCGTCCCGGCTGTCGTTGAACCCATGCAAAGCCAACAGGACCGCTCGCGGCGGCCCCGCCGGCAGCCACTCGCGCACCGGCAAGCGCATTCCGTCCGCCATGGTGAACAGCGCGTCTACTTTCAGCGACGCAGGCGGCAGAGCGGGCAGCACCGGGTTATAGACAGGCAACGCCGCGCATCCGCCCAGTGCGAGCATCACCACCAGAAGCCACCGCATCAGCACAGCCCGACCATCATCTCCCTAGACTATCATCTACGCAGTCTGCCTGCCCCGACGCAGTTTCAAACTCGGGCGCGGGACGCTATCATGACCGCTCCGCTGCAATCCCAAGGACGATCGATGCCTTTCGGCGCTTCCACACCCACGCCCGGCGTTGGCGAAACCGAGACTCGCGTCGCGCACAGCCGCAACGTTCCCTGCGACGGCGACGTCGGCCCGCTCGGCCATCCGCGCGTATGGCTGCACATCGAAAACGAGCAGACGTTCTGCCCGTATTGCTCGATCGTCTACCGCCTCGCGCCCGGCGCCGGGAACGACCACGGTCACTGACATGCCCGATGCAGCCCCTGCCGTAGAGCCCCACCTCGTCCTGATCGACGGCTCGGGCTTCATCTTCCGCGCCTTTCACGCGCTGCCGCCCATGACCCGGCAGGACGGCACACCGGTCAACGCCGTCTACGGTTTCTCCAACATGCTCGCCCGCCTGCTGGAAACACACGAAGGCACCCACATCGCAGTCATCTTCGATGCTGGCCGCACCACCTTCCGCAACGCGCTCTACAGCGACTACAAGGCGCACCGCCCGCCGCCGCCGCCCGAGTTGGAGCCGCAATTCGCCCTGGTGCGCGACGCCACAGCCGCATTCGGCGTGGCGTCGATCGAGCTGCCGAACTGGGAAGCCGACGACCTCATCGCCTCCTACGCTACCGAGGCAAGCAAGGCCGGCTATCGCACGACCATCGTCTCGTCCGACAAGGACCTGATGCAGCTGATCGACGACCGGGTCGGCATGCTGGACCCGATCAAGCAGAGGCCGATCGGCCCCGAAGAGGTGTTCGCCAAGTTTGGCGTCGCACCGAACAAGGTGGTCGAGATCCAGGCGTTGATGGGTGACAGCGTCGACAACGTCCCAGGAGTCCCGGGCGTCGGCCCGAAGAATGCCGCGCTACTGATCACCGAACACGGCGACGTCGAAGGCGTGATCGCCGCGATCCCGTCGATGAAGCCGAGCAAGCGGCGCGACATCCTGGCCGAAAGCATCGACAAGATGCGCATCAGCCGCAAGTTGGTCGAACTCGACCGCGAGTGCCCGTTACCGCAACCGCTCGACAGCCTGATCGCCCGCCAGCCCGACAACCCGGTGCTGACGCGTTGGCTGATCTCCATGGGCTTCCGCAGCACGGCGACGAAGCTCGGCCTGTTCGCCGAAGCCGCCGAGCCCTCGCCCGAGCCGGCACTGTTCGATGCACCCGAGCAGCCGGCCTATGGTCCCTACGTCACCGTCACCACGCTCGATGGGCTGCAGGGTTGGATCGCCGAAGCGACCGCCAACGGCATCCTCGGCCTCAACATACAAACCGACGGCCAAGACCCGAACCGTGCGGAACTGCTCGGCATCGGACTGGCGACCGGCCCCGGTCGCGCCTGCTACATCCCGCTGCGCCATCGGCTGCCTGCCAGCGCCGCCCAGCCCAACCTGGAGGGTGCCGATCCGGCGCCCACGCTGGAACAGATCGATCCGGCCGCCGCCCTGGCCGCGCTGACGCCGTTGCTGACCGACCCTGCCGTGTTGAAGGTCTTGCACAACGGTAAGCCTGGGTTGCTGGTGCTGGACCGGGCGGGCGTTCGGGCCTCGCCGATCGACGACACCATGCTCATCTCCTACGCGCTCGGAGCCGGTGCCCACCCGCATGGGCTGGAAGATACGGCGCTGCGTGACCTCGGCCACAAGGCCGCCACGTCGGACAGCGTCACCGGTAGCGGCCGCGGACGCCTGAGCTTCGCCGAATCGCCGATGGAGAGGGTTACGGCCTACGCGGCCGAGAACCCCGACCTGGCATTGCGGCTCTGGCACGTGCTGCGTCCGCGCCTGCGCACGGGTCAGGCGTTGCACCTCTACGAGCGGATGGAGCGCCAGTTGGTGCCGGTGCTGATCGACATGGAGCGCGCCGGCATCAAGGTCGACGCCGAGGATCTGCGCCGCATGTCCGCCGATTTCGCCGACCGGATGGCGATCAAGGAGACGGAGATCCATGCCATCGCCGGTCGCCCGTTCAACCTGGGTAGCCCGAAGGTGCTCGGCGAGGTGCTGTTCGACGAGCTCAAAATGCCCGGTGGCCGTCGCATGGCCAGCGGCGCCTGGGGCACCGACGTCTCCGTCCTGCAGGGGCTGGCCGACCAGGGTCACGACTTCCCCGCCAAGGTGATCGAGTGGCGGCAATTGGCCAAGCTGCGCTCGACCTATACCGAAGCGCTGCAACAGGAGATCAACCCGGCCACCGGCCGCGTCCACACCAGCTTCGGCCAGGCCATCACCACGACCGGCCGCATCTCGTCGACCGAGCCGAACCTGCAGAACATCCCGATCCGCACGGAGGAGGGCGCCCGCATCCGCCGGGCCTTCATCGCCGAGCCCGGCCATATGCTGGTCAGCGCCGATTACAGCCAGATCGAGCTTCGGTTGATGGCCCACGTGGCCGATATCGGTCCGTTGAAGGAGGCGTTCGCCACCGGTCAGGACATTCATGCGCGCACGGCGTCGGAAGTGTTTGGCGTGCCGATGGAAGGCATGGACCGCACGACGCGGAGCCGCGCCAAGGCGATCAACTTCGGCATCATCTACGGCATCTCGGGCTTCGGCCTGGCCCGCCAGCTCGGCATCGATCAGGGCGAGGCCGCACAGTATATAAGGACGTATTTCGAGCGTTATCCAGGCATCCGCGACTACATGGAGCGCACCAAGGAAGAGGCTCGTATGAACGGCTACGTGCTGACGCCATTCGGCCGTCGCTGTTGGGTGCCGGGTATCCGCGAGAAGATCCCGGCCAAGCGTGCCTATGCTGAGCGGCAGGCGACCAATGCGCCGCTGCAAGGCGGTGCCGCGGACATCATCAAGCACGCGATGGTGCGGTTACCAGCGGCATTGGCCGCCTCCGGCTTGTCGGCGCGCTTGCTGCTACAGGTGCATGACGAATTGCTCTTCGAGGCGAGCGAAGCGGAAGCTACGGCAACGGCGTCGCTGGCCAAATCGGTGATGGAGAGTGCTGCGACTCTATCCGTGCCGCTGGTGGTGGAAACCGGCATCGGACCGACTTGGGCAGCCGCGCATTAGCAACGACATGCACCCTCGGCGGTCTTTCGGTTGTCAGATCGCAAAGTCTTGAAGACTCACGGCGATTATGGTCAGCCTGCAGATTATGACCGTTAAAGATGACTCGCCATCATCCTTAACGCTGGTTCTGTATGTACGTCTCAAGCAACTGCTTATACTCGCCGAATAGTTAACTCGTCATTCGCCGCACCAGCCTGGACAAAGCCTCGCTGGCGAACGGCTTCGGCAGGATCGCCTCGCGGTCGCTGACGTCGCGATCGGCCAAGGACGACAGCCGGCCGGTGATGAAGATGATTCGCATATCTGGACGCAGGTGCCGCATCTTGTCGGCCAGCTCCGCACCGCTGGGACCGACGCCGAGATCCACGTCGGTCACGATCAACGACGCCTCCAGACCGTCACGCACCAAAGCCATCGCGGCATCGGCATCAGCGGCCTCGACGACCTCGAAACCCTCATCCTCGAGCATGGCCGCGACCGTTTCACGGACGAGAGGATCGTCTTCTACTAAAAGTAGACAGCGAGGATTGAAAAACTCCATGGTGAGACAACGGAGCATTCACGGTTCCGTTCGGTATGTTTCGCTACCGCCGCACAACGTGATGCACGTTAGTCATCCCAGTAGCCGCGCGATTGCCCGCGCCGTGTAGTCCACTACCGGAATGATCCGCCCGTAATTGATCCGCGTCGGCCCGATTACCCCGATCGCACCCACGATCCGATCCGCCGCGTTGCGCGCCGGGGCCACCACCATCGACACGCCGCTCGCCCCAAACAGCCCGCTCTCCGCCCCGATGAAGATCCGCACCCCCTCGGACTCCTCCGCCAGCTCCAGCAGCCGCAGCATCGTCTCCTGCGTCTCCAGCCGCTCAAACAACAGCTGGATCGCGCCGAGGCTCTCCAGCGCTGTCACGTCGGCCAGCAACTTGCCTTGCCCGCGCACGATCAGCGAACCGCCGCGCCCCTCGCTCGACCACGTCGCCAACCCGGCCTCGACCACCGTGGTGGTCAGCGCGTCCAGATGCGTCCGATCTTCCGACATCTCGCCCGACACGGTGCGCCGCAGCTCCGCCAGGCTCCGCCCGGATAGCCGCGAGTTCAGGTAGTTTGCCGCCTGCTGCAGCGCCGCCGGCGGCAAGCCCGGTGGCGTCTCGATCACCCGGTTCTCCACCTGGCCGTCGGCGCCGACCAGGATCACCAGCGCCCGGCCCGGGCCCAGCGGCACGAAGTCGATGTGCCGGATTGCCCCGTCCGATTTCGGCGCGATCACCAGCCCAGCGGCTCCCGCCAGCCCGGCCAGCATCGTGCTCGTCTCGGTCAGCGTGTCCTGCAGGCTGCGGCCGCGCGATTCCAGCGCGCGCGAGATGGTCTCCCGCTCGTCCTCGCCGAGGTCGCCGAACTGCAGCAGCCCATCGACGAACAGCCGCAGCCCCCGCTCTGTCGGCAGTCGCCCCGCGCTGGTGTGCGGTGCGAACAGCAGCCCGGCATCGGTCAGGTCCGACATCACGTTGCGGATCGTCGCCGCCGACACGCCCATCGGCAACCGCCGTGACAGCGTTCGGCTGCCGACGGGCTCCCCCGTCTGTACATACTGTTCGACGATCTCGCGCAGCACGGCGGCCGAGCGCGGGTCGAGGTCGGTCGGGAACTTGATCATCGCTCTCCCCATCACGCTCACTCATCGTTATAGGAACGCCACCCCACCCTGCACAGGATAGTCCTTACGATGCGCCCTTCCGGCCGCGCTCCCGATGCGCTTCGCGACGTCTCCTTCACCCTCGGTTTCGCCCATCATGCCGAAGGCTCCTGCCTGATCCGCATGGGCGGCACGGAGGTCCTCTGCAACGCCAGCATCGAGGGTCGCGTGCCGCCGTTCCTACGCGGCAAGGGCGAAGGCTGGGTCACCGCCGAATACGGCATGCTCCCCCGCGCCACCCACACGCGCGGCGACCGCGAGGCCGCTCGCGGCAAGCAATCCGGCCGCACGCAGGAAATCCAGCGCCTGATCGGCCGCGCCCTCCGCGCCGTTGTCGATCGCAAGGCGCTCGGCGAGATTACGATCACGCTCGATTGCGACGTGCTGAATGCCGATGGCGGCACCCGCTGCGCCAGCATCACCGGCGCCTGGGTCGCGCTCGAGTTGGCTGTGCGCAAGCTGGTCGCCAACAACGTGCTCGCCCGCTCGCCCATCACCGGCCAGGTCGCGGCCGTCAGCTGTGGCCTCTACGAGGGCAACCCGGTGCTCGACCTCGACTACGCCGAGGACAGCAACGCCGATGCCGACGCCAACTTCGTGCTGACCGAGGCCGGCGGCATTGTCGAAATCCAGGGCACCGCCGAGAAGGACCCGTTCTCCGAGGAACAGTTCCTTGCGCTGATGAGGCACGCCCGCACCGGCACCGGGCGGCTGTTCGCGCTACAGCGCGAGGCGCTCGGCGGGTGACCCGCCGGCTCGACCGCGGCAGCCGCCTGATCATCGCGACGCATAATCCCGGCAAGTTGCGCGAGATGAACGACCTGCTCGGTTCCTATGCGCTCGACATCGTCTCCGCCGAAGACCTGGGGTTGCCGGAGCCTGCCGAGGACGCGCCGGATTTTGCCGGCAACGCTCGCATCAAGGCGCTCACCGCCGCCAGCACCGGCAGCCCGGCGCTCGCGGATGATTCCGGTTTCTGCGTCGCCGCACTCGGTGGCGCGCCGGGCGTGCTGTCGGCGCGCTGGGCCGGCCCGTCGAAGGACTTCACCGCGGCGATCCGGCGCGTGCAGGACGAGATGGGTACGGTCGCCGACCGCCGCGCCTGGTTCATCTCCGCGCTCTGCCTCGCCTGGCCCGATGGCGAGACGGCGACGTTCATCGGCCGGGTCGACGGCACCGTGGCGACGGCGTCGCGCGGCATGCGGGGCTTCGGCTACGACCCGATCTTCATCCCCGCCGGCACGCACCGCACCTATGGCGAGATCGATCCGTCGGAAAAACATGCTACCAGCCACCGCGCGCGGGCGATGGCGCAACTCTTCGCAGCCTGTCTCCCGTGCAATCATTGACGATTAAGGGAAAAACATGACCCCGACCGAGATCACCCGGGTGGAGACCTACCTCCGCCGCGTCCTGGGCAACCCCCGCATCGAGGTCCCAGTCCCCAAGCGGAAGGGCGCCTCCGTCGAGGTCACCATCGACAAGGAGTTCCTCGGCACCGTGCACCGCGACGACGAGGACGGCGAGGTCTCCTACGCCCTGCACATCACCATCCTCGAAGAGGACCTGCCGCCGGCAAAGAAATAGCCGGTCCATGACGGCGATCTATATCGACGCCGATGCCTGCCCGGTGCGCGACGAAATCTTTCGCGTCGCGACCCGGCTGCAGGTGCCGGTCTTCGTCGTCTCCAACGGCTCGCGGCCGATTCGGGCACCGGGCTTGCCGAACGTCGAGATGGTCGTCGTGCCGGCCGGCGCGGATGCGGCCGATGACTGGATCGCCGAGCGCATCAGCGCGGCCGACGTCTGCACCACGGCTGACATCCCCCTGGCCTCACGCTGCCTTAAACGCGGCGCACGCGCGCTGGCGTTCAACGGTCGCGAGTGGACCGGCGACAACATCGGCTCCGCCCTCGCCGGTCGCGCGATTGGGCAGCACCTGCGGGAAAGCGGCGTCCAGACCGGTGGCCCCGCCCCGCTGACCCAGCGCGATCGTGGATCGTTCCTCAATGCGCTCGACCGTCTGGTGCAGGCGGCACGCCGTGGCCCGCGGGTGACGGCCAGCTTACGGGCCCACGACATCGACTGAGCACAGCCCGGCCGATTATTAGAGCCTTAACCAGTTTCAGGCCTAATGCGCTCACATAGTTGGTGAATGAATGTCGGTTTCGACTTGCGCAGGTAATGCGCCCGGCGTCCGAGCGGGGGCGCTCCCACGCGTCGGCGTTGCGATTCGGCTGGGGATCGTTCTCGGCGTGCTGATCGCGGTCGCAGCCGGGCTGCTGATCAACGACCTTTACCATCGTTCGATCAAAGCCACGCAAAAGAACCTGATGAGCTTGTCGCTGGTGTTGGCAGACCAGGCGGATCGGGCGCTTCAGTCCATCGACATCGTGCAACAAGGCGTCATCAACGACATCTATTCCGCGAAGATATCCTCCGAAGAGGAGTTCGTGGCCTACGCAAGCACCCGCTCCGTTCATGATACGCTCGTGAACCGGGTTACCGGGCTTCCGCAGACCAATGCCGTCACGCTCATTGACCAGAACGGCAAGCTGCTGAACTTCTCGCGCTTCTGGCCGATTCCGAACGTCAGCGTATCGGATCGCGACTACTTCACGACACTCAAGGAGAACCCGGCGCTCGACCGTTTTCTCAGCCAGCCCGTTTCCAATCGTGGCGATGGCATCTGGACGCTCTACATGGCGCGGCGCATCGCGACCCCGGACGGCCAGTTCCTTGGTCTCGTGCTTGGCGCGGTCGATCTGGCGTATTTCGAGCATCTTTATGCACAGATCGCGCCCTCGAGCGATTACGTGCTCTCGCAATTCCGCTCCGATGGGATGTTGCTGCTTCGTCATCCGCCCTGGCCCTCGTCGATCGGCAAGGTGTTCCAGAGCACTGCAGCCAAGGTGATCGCAGACCGTGGCGCTTCCAGCGGCGTGCTGCTTGGTCGAAGTCCGATCGACGGTTTGAATCGCGTCACCTCGACCAGGATGCTCGACCATTTCCCTATCCGCTTCAGCATCAGCCGGACCTCGGCCGCCAGCCTAGCCGCATGGCGCGTGCAGGCGATCGTGCTGGCATTGGCAGCATTGCTGATCGAGGCGGGGTTGGTGTCCGTGCTGTGGTTGAGCGTCCGCCAGTCGCAGAACCTGGCCAGGCTGAGCCAAGCCGAAATCGACCGGAGCGCGGCAGAGGACCGGGCGCGAAGCGAATCGGCGTTGCGCGAGCACTACGCGCGATTCGGCCTGGCGATGGAAACGATGGCTCAAGGCCTGTGCATGATCGACGATGCCGGACGGCTGATCATCTGCAACGGGCAACTTGCGATGCTGTTCGGCCTCGGAGACGTCGCACAGCCCGGCACCTCCTGCGCCCGGCTGCTTTCCTCGGCCAGGGCGTCGCGGCTGATCTCTCCGAGCGATATCTGTCAGACCGTCGCGGCCTGGCGCCGGATGACGGCCGCTCGCTTGCCTGTCCAGTCGACGCTGCCGTTGACCGACGGCCGAACGTTGCTGCTGAAGCTTCAGCCGACGACCGGCGGCGGTTGCATCGTCACGTGCGACGACATCACCGAGCAGCGCCGCGCCCAGGCAGACATCGCCTTTCTGGCGCATCATGATCAGCTGACCGGCCTGCCCAATCGCGCGCTGTTCATCGAACGCCTGGTCACGGCGCTGCAACTGGTCGAGCTTGGGACACCCTGCGGCGTGATGTGCCTCGACCTCGTGCGCTTCAAGGAAATCAACGACACGTTCGGCCACGGCATCGGCGACCTCCTGTTGCAGGAGATGGCCGACCGCCTGCGCCGCGCGATCCGCAGCACGGACACCGTGGCGCGGATCGGTGGCGACGAGTTCGCGGTCATCTTCGCCGCGCCGGGAAGCCGCGAAACGCTCGCCAACCGCGCCACGAGCCTCATCGAGGACATGGGTAGACCCTGCGAGCTCGACGGGCGCGTCCTATCGGTATCGATCAGTGCCGGCGTCGCGCTCGCGCCCGACGATGCGTCGGATGCCGCGACCCTGCTCAAGCATGCCGACATCGCGCTGCACTCCGCCAAGATCGACGGATACAGGCAGGCCCGCCTGTTCGCACCGGACATGAACCAGACCCTGCTGGCGCGGCGACAGACCGAGGCCGATCTGATGCTGTCGCTCAGCCGGGACGAGTTCGAGCTGCATTACCAGCCGCTGGTACGCCTGGAATGCCGCTCCGTGGTCGGCTTCGAGGCGTTGCTGCGCTGGCGTCATCCGACTCGTGGGCTCGTCTCGCCCACCGAGTTCATCCCGCTGGCCGAGGAGACCGGGTTGATCGTGCCGATCGGAGCCTGGGTCCTGCGAGTCGCCTGTGCCGAGGCGGCGACCTGGCCAGGCCGGCAGAAGGTCGCGGTCAATCTGTCCCCGATCCAGGTGCGCGACCGCCGGCTCGTGCTCACCGTCGCCACCGCCCTGGCCGATACCGGGCTGCCGGCCGCACAACTCGAATTGGAAATCACCGAGACCGTGCTGATGCAGGATGCCGCGGAAACCCTCGAGACGTTGGCGCAACTTCACAAGATGGGCGTCTCGATCGCACTGGACGATTTCGGCACCGGGTTCTCGTCGCTGAGCTACTTGCGAAGCTTCCCGTTCGACAAGGTCAAGATCGACCGCTGCTTCGTGCAGGATCTCGGCACGGGTCACGACGTCCGCGCCATCGTCCACGCCATCGTCGGCCTGTGCACCGAACTCGGCATCACCACGCTGGCCGAGGGGGTCGAGCGCGAGGAGCAGATCGCGATCCTCGAGGCCGAACGATGCAAGGACGTTCAGGGCTTCTTCTTCAGCTGCCCCGTGCCCGCCGCCGACATCCCCGCCCTGCTCGCGCGCTTCACGCCACGGCGCGAGCTGGTGACTGAACCTGCCACCTGATCGCTACACATCCTCCGGCGAGAGGGTATCCATCATCTCGGCACTCCGCGTATGCACCTCCGCCTCGCGCTCGAGGTTCTTCGGAAATCGCGTGCGCCGCGACTGCACCAGCGCCTGCATCGACTGCGCCTCGTGCCAATGCCGGGCTGCCAAGATCCCGGCCTGGAAACCGCGTTCGAACTCCGTCAATTCCTTAGCTTTCGCCATGAGCCACACATTCTCCCCTTCGCTCGCCACCATAGACGTTTGACGCCAGACGCGCCGTAAGCCTAAACGCCCGGCCCACCGCGGAAGCAAACCGATGGCGTCAGACCGCAATCGAGCAACTCAGCCGAGCCTGGTGCTCGGGATCGATTTCGGCACGACCAACAGCGTCGTGGCCGCCATCGATCCGACTACCGGCACCTCCCACACCGTACGCTTCCAAGTCGGCGACACTGCGCACGACGTCTTCCGCAGCGTGCTCTGCTTCTCGCAAACCGTCAGCAACGGCCGCCTCAGCGATCATCGCGCCGCCGGTCCAGCCGCCATCTCGGCCTATCTGGACGATCCGCTGGAAAGCCGGCTGGTCATGTCGCCCAAGACCTACCTCGCCAGCCCGAGCTTCACCTCGACCAACCTGTTCGGCCGCATCTGGAGCCTTGAACAGCTTATCGGGCTGTTTCTCCGCGAGTTGCTTGCCGCCGCCGCGCTCGATCCGGCCGGCCTGCGCGTCGTCGCCGGGCGCCCCGTCCGCTTTGCCGGCGAGAATGCCGACGACGCTTTGGGCGAACGCCGCCTCAGGGCCGCCTTTGCCGATGCCGGCCTCCGCGATATCGGCGTCGCGCTGGAACCGGAGGGTGCCGGCTACCGCTTCACCCGCACGCTCGACGCCCCATCGACGGTATTGATCGGCGATTTCGGCGGCGGCACCAGCGACTTCTCCGTCCTCCGCTTCACTCCTGGCGACGCTGGGCAGGCAAGCCTGATTCCGATGGGTCGCGCCGGCGTCGGCATCGCCGGCGACGCGTTCGACGCCCGCATCATGGACCAGGTCGTCGCCCCTCTGCTCGGCAAGGGCACCAGCTACAAGCCCTGGGGCAACACGCTCCCGGTTCCCGCCGAATGGTATTCCGCCTTTGCTCGGTGGCACCGGCTTTCCATGATGCGGACGCCGCGCATGATGCGCGACATCGAGGACGTTCGCCGCACCGCCGAACATCCGGACCGGCTCGACGCCTTGCGCGCGCTGATCGAGGACGAGCAGGGCTATGCGTTGTATCGCGCCGTCTCGGACGTCAAAGCCGCGCTGTCTTCGGCGGAGGAAGCGACCCTGCGGTTTGAGCACGAGCGATTCGTCATCGAGCGCGCCGTCGGTCGCGCCGAGTTCGAGGAATGGATCGCGCCCGATCTCGCCCGGCTCGGCAAGGCGGTCGACGATGCGCTGGTCGATGCCGGCGTGACCGCGGCCGGCATCGACCGCGTCTTCCTCACCGGCGGCACCGCTTTCGTACCCGCCGTTCGGGCGCTGTTCGCCGACCGCTTCGGCGCCGGACGCCTATCCGGTGGTGGCGAGTTCGTCTCGGTCGCCGAAGGCCTGGCGCTCATCGGTGCCGAACGCCTTTCTTCCTCGTCGTAGAGCGGATTACCTGTCCCGACACCGCGTCGGCCGGTCCCGCCCCGAGTTGACCGCCGCGTTCAAGGAGTCGGCGTCAGCGTCAACGATCCGAACCAAGTGGCATACGGTGTCGTTCGCGCCATCCGCCGGTTCAGGTCCGGCTCTCCATCGTCCCACCAGACCGGGCCCCGCTCTCCTAGCGCGATCTTGGCCGCGTCCACGCGCTGGCGGGCGGCCTCGCGCGCGGCCGGGTCATCGGCGCGCATGGCGATCTGCTTAGCGCGGCGTGCGGACATCAACTCGTGGGTCAACGCGCTCCGTGCCTCCGGCTCAAGCGCCGGGTTGCTGCATCGCCATAGCCGGCCGCGCACCACGAAGTAGCGGCCGTCCGGGGTAACGGGGTAGATCAGCTCAGCCCACCGCTCCGCTCGATGAACTGCGCCACGTCCTCGACGCCCTGACCCGCCCGGATGTTGGTGAACACGAAGGGCCGCTCCCCGCGCATACGCTTGCTGTCTCGGTCCATCACCTCGAGGCTCGCCCCGACATAGGGCGCAAGGTCGATCTTGTTGATCACCAGCAGGTCGCTGCGGGTGATGCCCGGGCCGCCTTTGCGCGGGATCTTGTCGCCGGCCGAGACGTCGATGACGTAGATCGTCAGGTCCGCCAGCTCCGGGCTGAAGGTCGCGGCCAGGTTGTCGCCGCCGCTCTCGATCAGAATCACGTCGAGGGAGGGAAAGCGGCGACGCATCTCGGCGACACCGGCCAGGTTGATGCTGGCATCCTCGCGTATGGCCGTGTGTGGGCAGCCGCCGGTCTCAATGCCCATGATCCGCTCCGGCGGCAGCGACCCGGCGCGGGTGAGGAACTCGGCATCCTCCTTGGTATAGATGTCGTTGGTGATGGCCGCGATGTCGAAGCGCGACGAGAAGCGCTTGCACAGCGCGTCCATCAACGCGGTCTTGCCGGTGCCGACGGGGCCGCCGATGCCGACGCGAAGCGGGCCGTTTGCTGAGATCATGTCCGGAACAGCCTCGTGTATTGGGTTTCGTGCCGCATCGCGGCGATGTCCGAGCGAAAGCACGCCCCACCGATCTCGTCGAGCCCAGCCGTTCGCGTGCCGTCCGCCACAGTGGCGATCAGCGGCTCCAGCGCGGCGGTCGTCCGCAACCCGGCCGTCTGCCCCAGCGGCACCAAGCGCACTGCAGCGCTGACGAGATTGGCCGCGAAGGCATGCAGGAAGCCGAGCGCCGCCTCGTCCTCCTCGACGCCGTTGGCTGCCGCCAGGGCGCCGAACGCGACGGGATACGCCACCCGCTCGAGCGAAATGCCGCCCCAGACCAGCCCGGCCAGCGCGAACGCCGTTCCCTGCCCGATCGTCTCGTCCCGCCGCTCGCGGCATGGCTGCGCCGCTTCCGCCAGCTCGGCGAGCGAGGGCAGGTCGACCGGGTCGGCGCGATGGGCATGCCTCAGGAAGATGACGTCGCTGCGCCCGCCGCCATGGGCGAGCACGTCGGCGATCCAGGCACCGAGCGTCGCCTCATCGGTGACGTCGCCGGCTTCGACCGCCCATTCGAGCCCATGGCTGTAGGCGAAGCTGCCGATCGGAAAGGCGGGCGAGAGCCAGGTGAGCAGGAGCGCGAGACTGGACATTGTTGGACCAGCATAGCCGAATGGACCCAAAAGGGAGCCCCGCATGCTGACCGTTCACCACCTCGGCAAGTCGCAATCCGAACGCATCGTCTGGCTGTGCGAAGAGCTCGAGTTGCCCTACACGCTGAAGACCTACACGCGCGATTCGGTGACCGTCTTCTCGCCGCCCGAACTGCGCGCCAAGCACCCGATCGGCGCCGCCCCGCTGCTGGAGGATGGCGACGTGTTCCTAGCCGAATCCGCCGCCATCGCCGAATACATCCTGATCAAATACGGCGATGGCCGCCTGGTCGCCGGCCCGGACGACCCGGCCTTTGCGCCCTACCTATATTGGTTCCACTTTGCCAACGGCACGCTACAGCCGACGATCGGTCGCCGCATGGTCGTCACCCGACTCGATCCGCCGGCCGGCAATCCGGTGCTGCGGAACGCCCAGGATCGCCTCGAACGCTCCTTCGGCCTGATCGAACAGCGTCTCGGCGACGTGCCCTACCTCGCCGGCGACACCTTCTCCGCGGCCGACATCATGACCGTCTTCTCGCTGACAACCATGCGCTACTTCCAGCCGATCGACCTGGCGCCGTATCCGAACAGCCGCGCCTATCTCGCCCGCATCGCCGCCCGGCCCGCCTACCAGCGCGCCATGGCCAAAGGCGATCCAGGCATGAAGCTGTTGCTGGACTAAGCTCCGGCCGGCGCTGTCGCCGAACCGTTCAGCTTTGAAGCGCCCGGCCCGGCACAGGCCGGGCGAAGCATTCCGGCAAAGCCGAGCCAGAGCGCGACGCTGCCAAGGGCGAAACCGCCCAGGATGTAGAATGCGGTCTGGTAGCCCAGCGCTTGGGCCAGCCAGCCGCCGATCGCCGGGCTGAGCGAGGCGCCGATGCCCTGCACCGTCATCACCGCACCCTGCCCGACGTTGACGCGGCCGGTGCCGCTCAGCAGGTACGCGACCAAGCCCGGCACGGCCACGCTCTGCAGCCCGGCGCCGAGCCCGTCCAACGCCTGAACCGGCCAAACACCCCAATGCTGGATGAACGTGCCGGCAAGGAAACCCCGCAATGGCAGCGCCGCGAACGAGATCAGCATCACCAACCAATACCCGCGACCGGCCGCCATGCGCATGGCCAGCAGCGACGTCAGGATCATCACCGCTTGGGCCACCACCACCGTTTGCGCCACGAAGAGCGACGGATCGCCCTTGCCTTCGGCCACCACCGCCAGCCCGTAGAGCGGCAGCATCGCCCCGTTGCCGAGGTGGAAGCAGGCAAGCGCCGCCGCCAGGATCAGCATCGGCTTGTTCCGCAGCAGCGCCTTGAACCCCTCCGCCTGACCGGTTTCGCCGCCCTCGCTCTTGCCTTCGAGCCCGCGGGCTGCCCGGTGATCAATCGCCTGTTCCGGGATCATCAGCACGGAGACGATGGCCAGCACACCAAAGGCCGCGGCCAGAAAGAAGATTGCCGGCATGCCGAATTTCCAGCCGAGCCATCCCGAGAGCCCGGCGCCGACCATGTTGCCGGCATGGTTCCACGCCTGGTTACGGCCGTTCTGCGCGTTGAACCCCTGCTGCCGGACGATGCCGAGCGTCATACCCGTCACCGCCGGACCGATTGCCGCGCCAGCGATCGCCGTCGCGATCTGGCTGACCGTCACCACGACGCCGGCTTGCGACCATAGGATGAGGAAGGAGGCGAGCACCGTGCAGATGCCGGTGATGATGACGACCCACCGCTTTTTCTCGGTCGCATCGATAAAGGCGCCGGCGGGCACGGTCATGAGCATGCCCGCCACACCGCCGGCGGTCATCACCGTCCCGATCGGGCCGGTCGTCCAACCGCGTTGCTGCAGGAATACGCCGAGGAACGGCCCGATGCCGGCCTGCATGTCGGCCATGAAGAAGTTCAGCGCCTGTAGGGCTTTGGTTCCGCGCGCCTTGGCTTGGTCCTGCTCGGTTGAGACAGCCGTGGCCGTCCCCATCAGCGGCGCCTCATCATCTATTCGTCGTCATGTGCGTGTGCATGGCCGCCAGCATAGGCTCCGGCCTCCGGATCGAACGGGGCATCGATCGCATGGGCATGGCCGCCAAGGCCGTGCACCATCTCCTCGATGACGTGATCCGCCCGGATGCGGATGCGGTCCCCCAGCAACTGGACTGGCAGATGGCGGTTGCCGAGATGCCAGGCGATGCGGACCAGCTCGGCCGGGCCGTGCGCATGGATCTCGAGCAGCTTCTCGGCCGCTGCGACGACGCGGACCATGCGCCCGTTTGCCAGTGCTAGCCCGTCGCCATCGCGCAGCCGCACCGCCTGCGGCAGGTCCAGCAGGATCTCGGCTCCCGACGCCGTGGTCAGCACATGCCGGCGACGATGCCGACGGTCGAAGTCGATGGACACGGTGTCGTCCACCGTCCCGCTCCAGCTGCCGGTTGGATACAGCGCGTCGACATGGATCATGCTCGTGGCCCCGGTAGTTGCAGCGGCGGGGTGTCGGCCGGTGCTATCGTGGTCGGCGGCTTGCGCACGAACACCCGCTTGGCCATCCGCCCCACCACCCGCGTGCTTGCTGCATCCACGCCGCCGCCGATGATCCCGCCCAGGAACGGCACCACCTTGGTCAAGTTGACCGCACCCGTCGCCCCGAACCGGACCAGCAAGCGCGACAGCACCGTCTGCGTCAGCTTCTGCAACAGCGCCGGCGCGACCCGGCTGCCGATCCGCACGCCGGCATCCCGAATCGCGTCCAGCGCCGCATTGCCGAGCAGGCAGGCGAACACGAAGGCCTTTACCTCGTCGCTCTGCACGTCGTAGCCGCGCGCCGCCGCGATCTTGGCGATAAGCCGCATCTGCACTGCCGCGGTGCCGAGAAAGCTCGCCGGCAGCGCCACCGGCAGCGTCAGGATGCCGCCCAGATTGGTCACGAAGCCGGCCGCCCCGGCCTGCGTCGTGGCAACCCGAATCCAATGGTCGATATCGTTCTCGCCTCCCGACGACACCACCGCCGTCGAGAGATCGCCAGCGACCCGGCTGTAGAGCCAGTCGAGTCCTTCGGCCAGGATCGAACGACCTGGCGTGGTCAGGTCTGTCATCGTCAGAACAGGAAGTAGCGCTGCGCCATGGGCAGCAGCGTGGCGGGCTCACAGGTCAGCAGCACGCCGTCGGCGCGCACTTCGTAGGTCTCCGGGTCGACCTCGATCACCGGTGTCGCGTCGTTCAGGATCATGCTCCGTTTGCCGATGCTGCCGCGCGTGTTGCGCACGGCTGAGAGCGTCCGCTGCAGGCCAAGGTTGCGCGCGAAATCGGCCTCGATCGCGGCCTGGCTGGTGAAGGTGATGCAGGTGGCGGCCATGGCGCGGCCAAATTGCTGGAACATGGGGCGGTAATGCACCGGCTGCGGCGTCGGGATGGAGGCGTTGGGGTCGCCCATGGGGGCCACCGCAATCATGCCACCCTTGATCACCAGGTCGGGTTTGACCCCGAAGAACGCCGGGCTCCACAGCACCAGGTCGGCCAGCTTGCCGGACTCGACGGAGCCGACCTCGTGGCTCAGGCCCTGAGCGATCGCCGGGTTGATCGTGTATTTGGCGATGTAGCGCTTGATGCGCGCATTATCGGCGAGCCCGTCGCCGGGCAACGAACCGCGCTGCTGCTTCATCTTGTGCGCCGTCTGCCAGGTCCGGATGATGACCTCGCCGACGCGGCCCATCGCCTGGCTGTCGGAGGCGATCATGCTCAGCGCGCCCATGTCGTGCAGGATGTCTTCCGCGGCGATGGTCTCGCGGCGGATGCGGCTTTCGGCGAAGGCGACGTCTTCGGGGATCGCCGGGTCCAAGTGATGGCAGACCATGAGCATGTCGAGGTGCTCGTCGAGCGTGTTGGCGGTGTAGGGCCGGGTCGGGTTGGTGGAGGACGGCAGCACGTAGGGCAGCCCGGCCACCTTGATGATGTCAGGCGCATGGCCGCCGCCGGCGCCCTCGGTGTGGAAGGCGTGGATGGTGCGGCCCTCGAAGGCGGCAATCGTGTCCTCGACGAAGCCGCTTTCGTTCAGCGTGTCGGTGTGGATCATGATTTGCACGTCGAAGCGGTCCGCGACCTCGAGCGCGCAGCGGATAGAGGCCGGGGTGGTGCCCCAATCCTCGTGCAGCTTCAGGCAGGAGGCACCGGCGCGGATCATCTCCTCCAGCGCCGCCGGCTGCGAGGCGTTGCCCTTGCCGGAAAAGGCGAGGTTGACGGGCAGGCCTTCGGCGGCCTGCAGCATGCGCTGCATGTACCAGGGGCCGGGTGTGCAGGTGGTGGCCGAGGTGCCGGTCGCGGGGCCGGTGCCGCCGCCGACCAGCGTGGTGATGCCCGAGGCCAGGGCCTCCTCGATCTGCTGCGGGCAGATGAAGTGGATGTGGGCGTCGATGCCGCCGGCGGTCAGGATCTTGCCCTCGCCAGCGATGATCTCGGTGCCGGGGCCGATGACGATGTCCACGCCGGGCTGGATATCGGGGTTGCCGGCCTTGCCGATGGCGTGGATGCGGCCGTTCAGCAGCGCGACGTCGGCTTTGACGATGCCCCAGTGGTCGATGATCAGTGCATTGGTGATGACGGTGTCGACCGCGCCCTGCGCCTGCGACGCCTGGGACTGGCCCATGCCGTCGCGGATCACCTTGCCGCCGCCGAATTTTACCTCCTCGCCGTAGATCGTCAGATCGCGCTCGACGGCGGCGAACAACTCGGTGTCGGCCAGGCGCACGCGGTCGCCGACCGTGGGGCCATACATGTCGGCATAGGCGCCGCGGCTGATCCGGCTCATGCGAGCGGCCCCATCACGTCACCCCGGAACCCGAACACGACCCGGTGGCCCCTGAACGGCACCAGCGTCACCTCACGCGACTGGCCGGGCTCGAAGCGCACGGCGGTGCCGGCGGCGATATCAAGCCGCTGGCCGCGGGCGGCGGCGCGGTCGAAAGCGAGCGCCGGGTTGGCTTCGGCAAAGTGGTAGTGGCTGCCGATCTGCACCGGCCGATCGCCGGTGTTGGCAACGGACAGCGTGGTCGTCGGCAGACCGACGTTCAGCTCAATATCGCCCGCGGCGGTAATGACCTCGCCGGGGATCATCCGCCCCGTCATCGAATCGGCTCGTGTACGGTGACGAGCTTGGTGCCGTCGGGAAAGGTCGCTTCCACCTGCACGTCGTGGATCATCTCCGCGATACCCTCCATCACTTGCTCCCGCGTGATCACATGCGCGCCGGCTTCCATGAGATCGGCGACCGAGCGGCCGTCCCGCGCGCCCTCGACGACGAAATCGGAAATTAGCGCTACCGCCTCCGGGTGGTTCAGCTTGACGCCGCGCTCCAGCCGGCGACGGGCGACCGTGGCGGCCATGGCTATAAGAAGCTTGTCCTTCTCACGCGGCGTCAGATTCATTTCACCTCAACACAACCAGACGCGGGGCAACGGCCGCCCCTCGCGCAATGCCGCCAACCCTGCCACGGTCGCTGCCCGCAGGCACGCCCCATCTTTCGCGACGATCCGCGCCACCAGCACGCCGTCCCAGGCAGACGCCCCCGCATCAAACGGCGCCAGCGCCGCCCGGACTGCCTCAACCGCCCCCTCGGTATCAGGTGCCACCAGCAGCAGCGTCGCCACCGCGCACGACCCGGCGCCCACCGCACGCCGCGCCAGCGCCGCAGCCACGTCACCGGACAGCCGGATGCGATCATGCAGGAGCAGCCGCCCGGCCCGCCGGACCTCGATCAGGTCGTCGATCGCCGCCTGCCGCACCACCTCGCCCATCGCCGTCCGTCCGAACACCAGGCTCTCGACACCGAGGAACCAGCCATCCGCCGCCACGTCGACGGTCAGTCGCCGCCGCAATGCGCAGCCATCGAACAGGATCGTCTCCTGCGGCAACCATTCGAGCGCGGCGCCGGGCTCAACCGTGACGCGATTGTCGACTTGAGAAACGCTGCCCGGCAACGCGCGATAGAAGCGTTCCGCCGCTTGCGATGCCACGGTGACCGCAGTGCCCGCGCCGGCGACAATAGCAGTTTGAAGTTGATCTCCGCCGGCAACGCCGCCAGCGCTATTGAGGGTGACGGCACCGGTCCAGGCGCCGGCCTCCAACCTGGGAAAACGCGCCTTGAGGCAGCCATCCTGGCGCAAACGGTCGAGGACGCTGGCGCCGTCCCGCGTCTTGAAGTCGAGCCGTAACTCGCCCCGTGCGCGCTGATGCATAGCCCAGCGTGTTACACGGGCCCGTTACCTACAGCAATCGGGCCGGATCAGGCGATCTTCGGCGCGTAGAAGGCAACGCCTTCGTAGACCATGTCAGGACGCGACGCGATGATGCTGGCCCGCTCGGTGTCGCTGGCGGTAAAGAAATGCGTGCCGTCGGTCTTCTCGAAGAAGCGGTACACCGCCGTGTCACCGGCTTGGGCGGTCATGTGCTCCTTGAACGAGCTCTGCTCCTGGACCAGGTCGGACCGGGTCGCCGTGATGCTGGCAACTTCCGCGGCGCTGGTGGTGAACAGGTGCGTGCCGGTTCCCTTGTCGAAGAAACGGTAGACCGGGGAAGCGTTGGCGTCGTCCGCATCGGAGGCGATCCCGGCCATGCCGAGGCCTTCAAAGGAGAGGTCCGGCCGTGTCTTCATCAGGGCGTCGCGTTCGCTGGTGTCACCGGTCAGGAACTGCGTACCGTTGCTCTTGTCGAAAAAGCGGAACACCGGGACTTCGTTGGCGGACAATATAACGGGATTGATTGCTACCTGCGTCGGGGCGGCGACCGTGGCGGCGACGTTGACGGTGCCATAAAGGCTCTGGATACCGGCTATATCCGACGCATTGAGGTTGCTGTTATTCGGCCCGAGATAGGGATACATGGTGGCGAGCGGGTCGGTGCTATGGTCCAGGCCGAGAGCATGGCCGAATTCATGCAGCATTGTTTCGTAGAGACTGGTCGAGGTGCCCGCATAGGTCGAACTGAGGCTGGTGCCGACGCTCTTGACCGAAGGATCCTCCAGTATGACCAGCGTGCCGGGGACAAAGGTTTCGCCGCTGGTCAACTGGTAGGAGTAGTCGGTCTCGCCGACCTGGCTGCCGCTGAATACGCCCCAACCGACGCGGATATCGACGCCCGGCGTCGTATCCGACACCTCCTTGAACGTCAGATTGGAGACCTGGCCCCACCGCGCGACCGCAGCTTCGATGGTTGCACGATGATCGGTGTCGATCGAACCGGAAACGGCGCCGCCGGCGTTGGCGAAGCTCCAAGTGATGGTCGAGCTACCCCATTTCGGTCCCTCGAGAGCGTAATCTGACATCGGTGGGCTCCTCAGCGACCGTCAGGTTCCGACGGTGTGGCTGGTCACGGGGTGAGATGCTGCGCCCGTTTTGGCTGCCTGAACCGCATGTCTGGATCGGCGAGGACCAGTCACGGTCCCGCAGTCGTCATTTCGCGGTTCGAAATGACGTCGATCGGCTATTCTGCGTAATGGAGCGCTCGCTTGAGCGGCTATTGGCTCGAGATTAAACGCGGGCGAGAGTGTCGCTGCGGCAGGCGCCCCTCCCTCCGTGGGACTGGGGAACGCCTCTGCTCTAATCCGTCATCAACATAAACGGAGGATAGTTAACAGCGGGTTAAACTACCTCACTAAATCGCGATCATCCGAGAGAGTTCAGCGCCGAATCTCGCATCGCAGCACGAGAGAACCGCATCGCGGCAAAATTGGCCTGCGCCGCGGACTGTGCCATCCAGCGCTCGTCATCCCGCAGCAGCAGCGCCAATGCGGACGCCAATGCCGCCGGGTCGTCATGGACGGGCACGAGGTCGGGCAATCCGGTAACTCCCTGCGCACCGACCGGCGTCGTCACCACCGGCAGCCCAAAGCTCAGGGCCTCGACTACCTTGCCCTTGACCCCGGCGCCGAAGCGCAACGGGATGATCGCCACCCGGGCTTGATGATACAGGGCGGCGAGTTCCGCCTCCGTGACGAAACCGGTCACCTCTACTTGCGGCCCTGCCAGCGCCAGCACGGCCTCGGCCGGGTCGGCGCCGGCGAGGATCAAGCGGACCGGACCGATCTCGGCCACCAGCAGCGGCATGATCTCGCGCACCAACCATTCCGCCGCGTCCACGTTGGTCGAGCGCGCGAACCCGGCGACGAACAACAGCAGCCGTTCCGCCGGCGGTGCTGTTCGCGGCGGCGCGATCTCGAAGCAGAACGGCACGGTCGCCACTGCCGTGATCCCCGGCTCCAGCGTCCGCGCTGTCTGCGCCTCCTCGTCGGACAGGTAGATCACCGTATCGAACGAGCGCCACATGCGGCGTTCCAGACGCTCCATCCGGTCGGCCGCCGCGAGCAGGGTCGCATCGCCGAGCGCCGCCGCCTCGCTACGCATGCGGGCGAAGTGCAGGTCATGCCCGTAATAGCTCAACCGTGCCGTCGTCAGCCGCAGCAGCGGGCCGACCATGTTGGCCGCCGTTTCGGGCCGTGCGACCACCACGTGATCGAGGGTCGGCCCGTCGCGCTCGAGCCAGCGCACGAACTCCTCGCCGCCGCGCTGATCGATGACCTCGATACCCAGGGCTTCCATTCCGGGCGTGTAAACCGGGTCGTAGGCCTGGTTCTCGGGCCAGAACTTCACGACCCATCCCGCGTCCAGCAATCCTTGCATGAACGCCAGCAGCGCCAGCGACCCGGCATCCCGGTCCGGCATCAGCGGGTAGTGATCGATCACCAGCACCACGGTGCGATGCCTGGCCCGATCCCGCGCGCGCAACAACTGGGTGCCGCGGGGATAGTGGTCGCGCTGCAGCACGCTCAGCCAGCGATTCGTCATCTTGGCCATGTTGACGGCCTGGTAGGCCTTGATGCCCGTCCCGTGATCCGTGCCGTGCGACATGCCCTCGTGGTGCACGACGACGGAGCGGGGCGCGTAAAGCACCTTGTGCCCGGCAGCGCGCAGGCGGAAGGCCAGGTCGCTATCCTCGCAATAGGCCGGGAGAAAGGCTTCGTCGAAGCCGTTCATCTGCTCAAAGGCATCGCGGCGGATCATGATGGAAGCGCCCGAACAGTAATCGGCCTCGCGAACGTAGTTGTATTCGGGGCTCGCCGGGTCGAAGCCGCGCCCATAGTTCCAGGCGTTGCCGTCATCCCACAGGATGCCGCCGGCCTCCTGCAGCGTGCCGTTCGGGAACAGCAGTTTCGAGCCGACCATCGCCGCGTCCGGCCGGGACTCCAGCACGTCCACCAGGGCGTCAACCGCGCCGGGCCGGAGCTCGGTGTCGTTGTTGAGGAAATGGATGTATCGGCCGCGGGCGAGCCCGGCGGCCATGTTGCAGCTGCGCAGGAAGCCGAGGTTCTCCGGGTTGCGCACGAGGCGGACCCCGGCGGCCTCGGCCAGCGCGTTGAAGGCATCCAGCGCGGACTCGCGGGGTGCCGCATCGTCGACCAGGATGATCTCGAGCGGCGTCGCCGGCGGCGCGGCTTCGAGTGAGCGGAGGCAGCCCAGGGTTATCGCCGGCTGGCCGTAGGTCGAGATGATGATCGAGACCACCGGCGTTTCGGACAGCGTGAGAGCGAGGGGGCGCTCGATCGGTGGCGCGGAGACAGCGAGCGGCGCCTCGGTCACAGGCATTGTCACCGGCTCCTGTACGAGCTGGACCTGGCGACCTCTGCGAAGCGACACCATCCAGCGAAGCAATCGCAGCGCCTGCCGCGCGATCTTCGCCAGACCCGGTGCCCGGCGCCCCACCGCGCGCAACGGCTGCATGACGCGCCACAGCGTGCTGGCCCGCATCGTGTTCAGCTCGCCCACCGCATGATGCATCGCCGCCACGGCCTCGTGCATCGCCGCGATCGCCTCGCGCTGGCCGTTGACCTCCTGGATCAGTCGGTCCTCCAGGCGCCCGATCTCGTGCAATCGCTCGGTCGCCACCGCCGTGGCGGTGCGCGCCTCGGCGTAGCTGGACAGGACTTGGGCGCGTAGCCGGCGAATTTCGCGCTGTCCCGGTACTGGCGGGCGCTGGACCGTTGCTGGCGCGTCGGTCATCGGCCGGATCCCAGCCGGCAACGTCGCGTCCGAGACGGCCAGAAGGAGGGTCGCGCCACGGTCGATGATCGCGGCTTCCGCGAGCTGCCGGCGAGCCGACGCTTCCGAGTCGGGCTGCACGGCAATGAGCGCGAGGCCGCCGGGACGCAGGACGCGGCGGATCTCGGCCAGGCCTTGATCCTGATCCGTCGCCGGCGCCGCAAAGGCGAGCACGAGATCGACGCTCGCGCTGGCCACCGGCATCGCGGCGAGGTCGCCCTGGATGAAGCGGAGGTTTGCCGGCCAGCCTTCAATGGGCGGCGCATCGCCGACCCCGATCACGGACCGGGCCGACCGCGCCAGCAACGCCGCCCCGAATCCGGCGCCGCACCCGACATCCAACACGTCCCGGTCGGCTGCTAATGCCGTTGCGAGCCAGTAGCGCGACAGTTCCGACAAAGGCCTGCTTCCAAAAAAGATGCTTCCGTCCCTGTACCGGACCAGCCCCAGCGCATCAACCTGACGCCGAATTGCACGCCGGCCCGGCAACCCTACCTCCCCGCTCAGCCGTTAACCCGGCCTGTCGTCCAGCGGAGCCGTCCGATGCAACAAGTCGCCATGTTCGAAACCATCGCCCGAGATCGCGGCACCGAGGTAAAGCTCGGCGACGAGACGCTGATCCTGGTGCGGGATGGCGACACCGTGCGGGCGTTCGAGGGCAAGTGCCCCCATGCCGGGGCGCCGCTGGCCAAGGGAGCCGTGTGCAACGGCTACATCATCTGCCCGTGGCACAAGGCGGCGTTCGCCGTGACCGATGGGGCGCTGGCCGAACCGCCGGCGCTGAACGGCCTGGCCAGCTACCGCACCGAGATCCGCGACGGCGCCGTGTTCGTCGATACGGTCAAGCAGCCGCGCCCGGCGCCCGACGCGACCTCCGACTACCGCCATGTGGTGATCCTCGGTGCCGGGGCCGCGGGAACCGCCTGCGCATCGGCCCTCCGGGAGTTCGGCTTCGGCGGCGACATCACCCTGATCGGCGCCGAGCCGGACGCGCCGTATGACCGCACCGCGTTGAGCAAGTTCGTGCTGGAAGGCGGCAAGGCGCCGGACGAGGTCGCACCGCTACGGCCAGACGGCTTCTATGCCGAACACCGGATCGAGCGGGTGCATGGCGGGATCGCTGCGTTGGAGCCGACCCATCACCGGGTCTCGTTCACCGATGGGGGCAGCCTCGACTATGCGGTCGCCGTGGTTGCCACCGGCGGGACGCCGGTATCGCTAGACGTTCCGGGCGCGGATCTCGGGGGAGTGTTCACACTTCGTTCGAAAGCCGACTCCGCGGCCATCGTCGCGCAAGCCAAGCCCGGCGGAAAAGCCGTGATCCTCGGCAGCAGCTTCATCGGGCTCGAGGCCGCGTCAGCCCTGCGCAAGCGCGGCATGGAGGTGGCAGTGGTGTCGCCGGACGAGATCCCGTTCGCCAAGCAGTTCGGGCCGGAGATCGGCACCATGTTCCGCCGTCTGCATGAACGGAATGGCGCCAAGTTCTACCCTGGCACAAAGGCCGTGCAGCTCACTGGCGGGGAAGCCGTGGACACGGTGGTGCTGGAAAACGGCGAGAAACTGCCGGCCGACCTCGTGGTGATCGGCATCGGCGTCAAGCCGGCTACCTTCTTTGTCGAGGATATCGGGTTGGAAACGGATGGCGGCATCACCGTCGATGCCGGGATGCGGGCCGCGCCCGACGTCTATGCGGTCGGCGACGTCGCGCATTTCCCGTTCGGCGACGACACTGCCCGGATCGAGCATTGGCGGCTGGCGCAGCAACATGCCCGGGTTGCCGCCCGCAACATCGCCGGCGGTGACGCCAGCTACGACGGCGTACCGTTCTTCTGGACCTATCATGTCGGCAAGCGGTTCGAGTATCTCGGCCACGCCGAGAAGTGGAACGAGGTGATCGTCGAAGGTGTGCTCGGCGAGCACGATTTCGTCGCCCTCTTCGTCGGCGACGGCAAGGTGAATGCCGTGCTGGCCTGCCAGCGGGAGCGGGCGACGTGCCTGCTGTTGCCACGCCTGCGTGACGGGCTCACGGCCGACCAGGCGCTCCAGATCGTCCGGAGCGCCTAGAGCGTCAGGCGGCGAGGAACTCCATCGCCGCCGCAACGCCGCCCTTGCCGTGGGGGACACCGTTCTTGGCCAGGCTCATCTCCACGGCCGCGAGCGTGCCGAGGATCATCGGCTCGTTGAGGTCGCCGAGGTGGCCGATCCGGATCACCTTGCCGCCGAGCATGCCGAGGCCGCCGCCGATGGAGACGTTGAAGCGGTCCATCAACGTCTTGCGGAGCGCGTCGCCGTTATGGCCGTCCGGCATCAGGACAGCCGTCACGCTGTCGGAGTAACGCCCAGGGTCGAGGCAGTAGAGTTGCGGCCCGTCATTGGCGGCCCAGGTGCGGACGGCGCGCCGGGTCGCTTCGGCGAGGCGGTGATGGCGCGCGATGACGTTGTCGAAGCCTTCTTCCTCGATCAGCCGGATGCTTTCGCACAGGCCGTAGAAGTAGCTGGTCGGCACCGTGCCGGTGAAGCTGCGGAAGCCGCGGTTCATCATCTCCGACCAGTCGAAGTAGTGCCGGGCGATCTTGGCCTCCGCGTGTGCCGCCATCGCCTTTTCCGAGGTCGCGGTGAAGCTGATGCCGGTTGGCAGCATCAGGCCTTTCTGGCTGCCGCCGACCACGGCATCGACGCCCCATTCGGTCATGCGGAACTCGATCGAGCCGAGCGAGGAGATCGAGTCGACCAGGAGCAGGGCACCGTGCCCGGCCGCGTCCATCGCGTCGCGCACGGCGCCGATCGGCGTCGCCATGCCGGTCGAGGTCTCGCTGTGGACGGCAAGCACGGCCTTGATGCGGCCGGCGGTGTCGGCGCGCAGGGCGGCTTCGATGGTGGCCGGGTCGATGCCGCGGCGCCAGTCGGCAGCGATCGTCTGCACCTCGATGCCGAACTTGGCGGCCATGGTGGACCAGCCTTCGCTGAACCAGCCGCTTTCGATCGTCAGCACCGTGTCGCCCGGGGACAGCAGGTTGGCGAGCGTCGCCTCCCAGGAGCCATGGCCGGAGGCGGTGTAGAAGAACAGCTCGCCCTTTGTTCCCAGCAGGCGCTTCAGGCCGGCGACAGCGGTTTTGTAGATGTCGACGAACTCGCCATCCATGAAATCGACCGTGGGGCGATCCATGGCGCGCAGGATGCTGTCCGGGATATTGGTCGGGCCCGGATTGCTGAAGAACTGGCGGCCGGTCTTTCTGGTCCCAACTTTTTCGGTCATCGACGTGCCTCGCGGGTGATGTGAAACTTTAGCGCCCTCCCCGCTCGTTGCGCGAGAGACGGGTTGCCATTTCGCGCCGCTTTCTTCATTGCATCGCACCATGGATACGTTGCACGCCATCGCCATCGCGATCCTCCAGGGTGCGACGGAGCTTTTCCCGATCAGCAGCCTCGGGCATGCGGTGGTGATCCCCGCTTTGCTCAACTGGCCGCTGGATCAGAAGTCGGCGGAATACCTCCCCTTCCTGGTGCTGCTGCATACCGGCACGGCTGCGGCCCTGCTGCTGTATTTCTGGCGCGACTGGTTGCGCCTGGCCACCGGCGTGCTCGGCATCGACGGCCCGGTCGTCGCCAGCGAGCAACGGCGGCTGTTCGTGCTGATCGTCGTCGCGACGATCCCTGCGGTGGTCCTCGGCTACGGGCTGAACCATTTCTTCCGCTCGCTGTTCGCCACGCCGATCTATGCGTGCTGCTTCCTGTTCGCCAACGGCCTGCTGTTGCTGCTGGGCGAGAAGTTGCGCGGACGGACCACCGGCAATGAGCGGCCCGGCAGCGAGATGACCACGGCGGACGCTCTGATCATCGGTGTCTGGCAGTGCGGCGCGTTGCTGCCCGGCATCTCGCGCTCCGGTGCCACCATCGTCGGCGGGCTGTTGCGCGGATTCAGCCATTACGACTCCGCCCGCTTCTCCTTCCTGATCGCGCTGCCGATCATCGTCGGCGCCACCGTGCTCGAGGTGCCGCATCTGCTGCATGCAGGCGTGCCGGCCGGCGTGTTCCAGCAAGCGCTGATCGCCGCCGTGGTGGCGGGCATCACCGCCTTTGTCGCGACGGCGCTGCTGATGCGCTGGTTCCGCAACAACGACGATTGGGCGCTGACGCCGTTCGCGATCTACTGCCTGCTGTTCGGCGCCGGGTCGGCCGCCTACCTGTTGCTACGTTGATGCATCGTCGCGCGCTGCTGCTCGGGCCGGCGGCACTGCTGCTGGCCGCGGCCGACCAGCCAGCCCGCCTACCGGTTGCCGCGACGCCGATCTCGCGGCTGGACACCCCGTGGTGGAAGGCCCGCCATGCCGAGAAGCTGGCCGCCCTCAAGCGCGGGCCGGTCGATGTGGTCTGGCTCGGCGACAGCATCACCCAGGATTGGGAACTCGACGGTCCACAGGACTGGCGTAACTTCGCGCCCGTGTGGCAGCGCTTCTATGGCGACCGGCACGCCCTCAATCTCGGCTTCAAAGGCGACACCACCTCGCACCTGCTGTGGCGGATGCAGAACGGCGAACTGGACGGCATCCAGCCCAAGGTGGCCATCGTGCTGATCGGCGCCAACAACATGGGCCGCGTGCACTGGAATGCCGAGCAGACGGTCGCCGGCATCGAGGCGGTGATCGCCGACCTGCGCCGCCGCCTGCCGAGCACCAAGATCCTGCTGCTCAGCGTGCTGCCGAGCATCCGCAGCAAATACGTGTCGCGCACCACCGTCGAGATCAATCGCGCACTGGCGGAGCAGTTCAGATCCGCCGGCGGCCCGGTGACCTACCTGGACGTCACCAACCTGTTCATGCGGGATGGCGAGGTCGACCGGACGCAGTTCCTCGACGACCAACTGACGCCGCCGGACCCGCCGCTGCATCCCACGGCGCAAGCGCAGCGCAGGCTGGCCGAAACCATCGAGCCGGTCGTGGCCGCCATGCTGGGCGATCGCCGGCACTGAACTTGCATGGCATTGCGCTCCACCGAGGGCCGATGCCGATGAAACGACGCACATTGCTCGGCGGACTTGCCGCTGCCGCCCTCGCCCGCCCCGCCATCGTGCGCGCGGATGAGCAGACCACGCTCAAATTCGTGCCATATGCCGACCTGGCCCTGCTCGACCCGGCCGTTAGCGCCTTTGTCACCCGCAACCATGCGCTGATGGTGTTCGACACGCTGTTCGCGTGGGACCTTGATGGCATCGCCCGGCCGCAGATGCTGGCGGGATCATTGACCGACCCGGACGGCCTCGGCTGGACGCTCACCCTGCGCGACAAGCTGATGTTCCACGACGGCACGCCGGTGCTGGCGCGCGACGCGGTGGCCAGCATTAAGCGCTGGTGGATCGCCGACGCCTTTGGCCAGGCCTTGGCGGTGGCGACCGATGATCTATCGGCGCCCGACGACAAGACCATCCGCTTCCGCCTCAAGCGCCCCTTCCCCCTCCTACCCGACGCGCTGGCGCACCCCACCAACACGATGGCGGCGATCATGCCGGAACGCCTGGCGACGACATCGGCCGACAAGCGACTGACCGAGATGGTCGGCAGCGGGCCGTTCCGCTATCTCGCCGCCGATCGCGTGCCGGGCGCCCGCAACGTGTATGCCAAGTTCGACCGCTACGTGCCGCGCGAGGGCGTGGCAAGCCTCTGCGCCGGGCCGCGCGTGGTCAATTTCGACCGGGTGGAATGGATCACCATGCCGGACCCGGGCACGCAGATCGCAGCGTTGAAGAACGGCGAGGTCGACTTCGTCGAGCAGCCGCTGATGGACCTGGTGCCGTCGCTGCAGAAGACTCGTGGCCTGACCGTCGAGGTGGTCGAGACCAAGGGGTTGATCGGCTATCTGCGCTTCAACCAGACCTTTGCTCCGTTCGATAACCCGGCGATCCGCCACGCCGTGCTGCAGGCGGTCAACCAGCGTGAATTCATGGAGGCGGTCATCGGTAGCGGGTCGCCGTATGACGGCCAGACCGGCCTGTTCAGCCCGGGCACGCCGCTCGCCAACGATGCCGGCATGAAAGTCCTCGACGGCAAGCACGATCTGGCCACGCTGCGACGTGCGATCGTCGATGCCGGCTACAAGGGCGAGAAGATCACCTATCTCGAGCCGACGGACGTGCCGCGGATCAACGCCATCGCCGAGGTGGGCGCCGACATGATGCGCAAGCTCGGCTTCAACGTGGACGTGATCGCGACGGATTGGGGCACCACGGTGCAGCGCTCGGTCAGCCGACAACCGCCGGACAAGGGCGGCTGGCATATGTTCGCCGCATTCTCCGGCGGCTGGGATATGAGCAACCCGGGGTGCCACCAGCTCATGCGCGGCAACGGTGCCAAGGCTTATAACGGTTGGCCGACGATGCCGACGCTGGAAGCCCTGCGCGACGACTGGCTGTACGCGCCGGACCGGTCACAGGACATGCCGATGGCGCGCAGGATGCAGGAGCAAGCGCTACAGGACGTGCCCTATCTGCCGCTCGGCTCCTACTATCAGCCGGTTGCCTATACTTCGACGCTGACCAACGTGCCGAAGGGCCTGGTGCAGTTTACCGGGATCAAGCGCACCTAGGGCTTGCTCAGCTCGATCTGTTGATTGGGCGCGAAAATGCAGACGCGCTCGAGGTCGCCGGAATTCGGCCAGCCGGTGCGCGCGAAATCCATGCACTCGAGCGGCCGATCGCCAGGCTTCGGCTGGGCTGTGGCCGGGCCGTTGATCAGCATATTCTGCGGCACGTAGCCCGGGACTCCACTGGTCCTGACCAGGCACCAACCGGCCTTGCAGGATTCCGGGGCGAGCGGCGTGCCGTTATTGAGCTCGTCCGTGACGGCATACTGGTAGCCGGGGCCGGAATGCACATAGACGGCAAAACGGGTGACGAGCTGAGCGTGTGCCGCGATCGGCGCCACCGCCAGCAGCATAGCCAAGCCACTCACGACTAAGTCAATTCGGTGATGATGCCAAACGCGCATTGTGAGTTCCTTACTTCTGTCTTGAATGATTGACAGTTAGCAGTGTCAACTCATAATGACAGGTAGGGTTAGCGTTCGCTACCTACAAAGTCGGAACAACTATGAATATCGAGCGAGGCGCCTCATGGCTCTGATGTCTTACGAGGCCAAGTATCGCGTGCGTGGCGGTACGCTGATCGGTGGCGATCTGTTCGATTTCTGGGTCGGCCCATTCTATGTAGGATTTTTCGGCGTCACGACGATCTTCTTCGCCACCCTAGGCACGTTACTGATCGTCTACGGCGCCGCGATTGGTCCAACTTGGGCATTATTCAAGATCAGCATCAATCCGCCGCCGATTTCATATGGGCTGGGCTGGGCGCCGCTAGCCGATGGCGGGCTGTGGCAGTTGATCACCATCTGCGCCCTTGGCGCCTTCTGTTCTTGGGCGCTGCGGCAGGTCGAGATCGCGCGCAAGCTGGGCATGGGGCTGCATGTGCCGTTCGCCTTTAGCGCCGCCATCTTCGCCTATGCCTCGCTCGTCGTATTCCGCCCGATGCTGCTCGGCGCCTGGGGCTATGGCTTCCCTTACGGCATCATGAGCCACCTCGATTGGGTGTCCAACGTCGGCTACCAATACTTACACTTTCATTTCAATCCCGCGCACATGATCGCGGTGACTTGCTTCTTTACTACGACTTTTGCACTAGCGTTGCATGGTGGCGAGATCCTCTCGGCAACCAACCCAGGCAAGGGCAAGACGCTCAAAGCCGACCTGCACGAGAGCGTCTATTTCCGCGACACCATCACCTATTCGATCGGCGAACTCGGCATCCACCGGCTCGGTTACTTCGTGGCGATCAATGCCGGTGTCTGGAGCGCGATCTGCATCCTGATCTCGGGCCCGTTCTGGACCCGCGGCTGGCCGTATTTCATGAGCTGGTACCTGAACATGCCCATCTGGGACGCCTACGGCTTCCATGGCTTCTAACGGATAGGGAGGCCGAGATGGCTCGCTTTCACACGCTCTATACGGCAATCCAGGTTACCGGCCCGGAAGAGGAAGAGATCCCGATCCCGGGCTCGACCTTTGGCGGCCGGCTCGGCAAGCCAATCACCTCCAGGCTGCTCGGCATCATCGGCGAAACGCAGGTGTTCCCGGTCTATCTCGGCATCACCGGTGTTCTGTCGCTGATCTGCGGCTTCATCGCCATCGAGATCATCGGCCTCAACTTCCTCGCCGCGGTGGACTGGAACGTCGTCCGTTTCATCAAGATGTTGCCGTTCCTGGCCATCCAACCGCCACCAGCCAAGTATGGGCTGACGTTGTTCCCGCCGTTGGCCGAAGGCGGCTGGTGGCTGCTCGCCGGGTTCTTCCTGACCGCCTCAATCCTACTCTGGTGGGTCCGCATGTATCGCCGCGCCCGGGCGCTCGGCATGGGCACGCACGTCGCCTGGGCCTTCGCCTCGGCCATCTGGCTGTATCTCGTGCTCGGCTTCATCCGTCCGATCTGCATGGGCAGCTGGTCCGAAGCGGTGCCGTTCGGCATCGTCGAGCACCTGAACTGGACGGCAACGTTCTCGGTCCGCTACGGCAACCTTTACTACAACCCGTTCCACATGCTCTCGATCGTGTTCCTGTATGGCTCGACGCTGCTGTTCGCCATGCATGCCGGCACCATCCTGGCCGTCACCCCATTCGGTGGCGACCGCGAGGCCCACGAAATCGCCGACCGCGGCACGGCCATGGAACGGTCGGCCCTATTCTGGCGCTGGACGATGGGGTTCAACGCGAACTTCGAGTCGATCCACCGCTGGATCTACTGGTTCGCCATCCTGACCACGATCACCGGCGGCATCGGCATTCTCATCACCGGGACTCTGGTCGACAACTGGTATCTGTGGGGCGTCAAGCACGGCATCGCGCCGGATTACGCGGTCATCAGCGGCCGGCCCGACATCCTGCCGCCGGGCATGGTCAAGCTTCCCTCCCTGGCCACTCCGGAAGGCTTCCGATGATCCCGTCCTACCTGAAATGGGCCGCCGCTGCGGGCACCGTCGTCGGCGTCGCCTTTATCCTGGCCGTGCCGAAATGGACCGCGCCGTCGGCCGCCGGCATCCAGGTCGGCCCGCCGCCGACGTCGATGATCCTGTTCCCGCAAGGTCAGAAGGTGGAACCGGTGTCGCAGTTGCCGCCGCCGCCGCTGCCTCCGGTCGCGGCCAGCGGGCAGCTCTCCAAGGCGGTCTACAAGAACGTCCAGGTGCTCGGTGACGTCGACCAGGCCGAGTTCATGCGGCTGCAGGAAGCCATCACCCAGTGGGTAGCGCCCAAGCAAGGCTGTGGCTTCTGTCATACCGGTGAGGACTACGCGTCCGACGCCAAGCCGCAGAAGATCGCCGCCCGACTGATGCTGTCGATGACGCGGACGATCAATGCCGACTGGTCCAACCACATCGCTCCCTCCGGCGTCACGTGCTACACCTGCCATCGCGGTCAGCCGATCCCGGCCGAGACCTGGTTCCCGCAGCCGCCCAAGCCGGCCAAGCCGTGGGTCGCCATCCAGCAGCCCTATAACGAATCGGCCGACACGGTCCGCAAGTTCTTCCCCGACAATGGCTGGGGTCTGTTCTACGTCGGGAACGAGAACATCTCCGGGCAGTCGCTGTCGGCGCTGCCGGATAACCAAGTCCATGCGGTCATCGTCGTCACTCGCATCTACGAGATGATGATGCAGATGTCCGACGGTATGGGCGTGAACTGTGGCTTCTGCCACAACAGCCGCGCTTTCTGGGACTGGTCGCAGAGCACGCCGCAGCGCTGGACGGCCTATTATGCGCTCCGGCAGATCCGCGAACTGAACAACAACTTCCTGCTCAAACTCGCCGAGGCGATCCCGATGAAGCGGGCCCGCGTCAACGAGACGACCCTGCCCGTCATCCCGGCGAGCGAGGCGGGAATCCAGAACGGTAACGGATTGGCGGTGTGCGCCACCTGTCACTACTCGCAGCCCAAGCCGATGGGCGGCGCCGACGTGATCAGCACCTATCCCTCGCTGGTCGGCTCGCCGTTGCCGCATCCCGACACCACGGCGCAGGCAAACTCTGTGCCGGCCCCACGGCAAGAAGCGGAGGCCAAGTGATGCTCCCAGGTGCATTGACCGGCCAGCTCGATGCGGTCCAGATCCTCGTCGCGCTGTTCTTCCTCCTCTTCGCCGCGCTGATCTATTACCTACGCCGCGAGGATAAGCGGGAAGGCTACCCGCTGTGGGACGTCTCTCCGCGCAATGTTCCAATCGAGGGCTTCCCACCAGTGCCGCCGACCAAGGTTTATCTACTAATGGAAGGCGGCACGACGACCATGCCGCACCGCTTCGAGCCGTCAGCCACGCGGGCGATCCCGGCCGAACCGTATTTCGGCGCGCCGCTGATCCCGATCGGCGATGCGATGCTGGCCGAGGTCGGGCCCGGCGCCTACCCGATGCGCAAGACCACGCCACTGCTCTCCGAAGGCGAACCCCAGGTGCAGCCGATGCGCGTGGCACATGGGTGGAACGTGATGAAGGGCGATGCCGACCCGCGTGGCATGGCGGTGTTCGATGCCGGCAAGGTCGAGGTCGGCACCGTTGTCGACCTCTGGATCGATCGCGGGGTGAAGATCCTGCGCTATCTCGAGGTCAAGCTGCATGGCGAGCAGGCCGCCGGCGCGAATATTCTGGTGCCGATTTTCCAGACCGACGTGCGTGAGAAACGCCGGGTCGTGCTGATCAAAGCGATGCTGGCCGGTCACGTCCGCCTGGCGCCGCGCTTGGCCGATCCGGATGTGATCAGCGCGCGTGAGGAGGACCAGGTGAACTCATATTTCAGCGCCGCCCATATGTATGGCCGCGGCCATGCCGGCGGCAGCGTCGTCTCCGATCCGGCTGAAACCCTGTTGCCGAGGTTCCCAGGATGAGCGCCACGATCCCTACCGGTGGTCTTCCGGCTCACGCCGAGCGAGTTGCCCCGTCCTTCATCTCCCGCGCCCACGGCGCCGCGACGCCGCGGCTGAAGACCGCCTCGCCATGGCCCTGGTCGCCGCCGCCGCCGGTTCGGCTGGCACCGGACGAGCAGATGCTGTGGCAGGGGGGGCCAACGTTCTCGTCGATGGCCGTGCGGCTTTATCATATTCGCGCGGTCGCCGCGTATGGCGTGTTCCTCATCCTGGCCGACATCGTGCAGGCCAAGATGCAGGGACTGACGCTGTGGCCGGCACTCGAGGCCGCCGGGCCGAGCCTGCTGACGATGGCCGGCGGCATGGCGATCTTTGCAGCGCTCGCCTGGTGCAGCGCTCGAACCACGCGATACACGGTCACCAGCCATCGTGTGGTTATGCAATGCGGCCTGGCATTGCCCAAGAAGATTGGCATTCCGCTGCACAAGGTCGGCGCGGTCGCAGTGCGGACACGGAACGATGGCACCGGCGACATCACGCTGCTGCCGCGGCCCGGCACCAAGCTGATGTATCTCAAGCTGTGGCCCTTCGCCCGGCCATGGCATTTCCGCAAGCCGGAGCCGATGCTCCGCGACGTGCCGGGCGCCGGGTTCGTCGCTTCCATGCTGAGCCGAAACGTCGCCTCGGTCGCCGAACAGGCTGCCGCCTACGAGCGGTCGCTCTAAGCCCGATCCATCGCTCGCGCCCCAGGCTCCCCGGCTGACCTGTAAGCCGGGGAGCCGGCACACGGGCTGTCACTCGGCAGAGTTCGGCTGTTGTGCTATCTCTCCAGAGTAGACAGAGGCGAGAAAATTGGATTGGTATCTGTGAGCCTTATCTCACGCCGCCGATTGCTCGGCGCGGCTGCAAGCAGCACGATTGCTGCCGGTCTCACCGATCCGCTCGCGGCCCGCGCGCAAGGTACCGGGGGCAAGACGCTGCGGATTTTGGACGTCATCGGAAACCTGCCGCTGACGGAATTAGGCCTCGAACTCTACACCAAGGAACACCCGGACTCCTTCAACCGATTGAAGTTCGACGAAGCGCCGGCGTCGAAGATCGAAGACATCATCAAGAAAGCCGTCGAGATTCCCGGGACCCTGCCGGATCTCATCATGGTCGGCATCGATCGCATGGTGGAAGGGTCGCGCGACGGGCTATGGCAGGAACTGCTTCCGAAGTTCGCGTCGCATTTGCCGGATCTGCGCGCCGTCTACGCGCCGCGGGCGTGGAACATGCAGAATTACGCGGACGGTCATGGACTGGTCCTGTCCTACTTCGTGACCGGCCCGGTGCTGGCTCGCTCAGCATCGAGCGTGCTTCCCGCAACCCTGAAGGCGTCTGATCTTCCGGATTGGACCCGCGCCAACCCCGGTCGCTTCGGCTATGCCCGCCCGACGACGTCACGGTCCGGTCGCGATTTCCTCATATCGCTTCCCTACCTCCTCGGTGACACGGCGCCGTCCGACCCGGTGAACGGGTGGGAGCGCACCTGGTCATTCCTGGCCAACATCGGAACCCGTATCGGCGATTATCCGCTCTCGGTGAAACCGCTCATCGCCGGGCTCGAGACGGGCTCACTCGATTTGACCATCTGCACCTTTGGCGAAATCTTCGCTGCACGAGCCACCGCCAAGTCGGCCATACGGATCGGCGCGTTCGACGATAGCCACTGGATCAACGAAGCGCAGTTCGCAGCCATTCCCAAGCAGGTCACGCCGCAGAGAACTCTGGCGATCGTCGACGTCTTGGATTTCATGCTCGGGCAAGAAGCGCAGGCGTTCGCACTTCACCAGGGGAGCCTGTTTCCAGGTTCAGCGATCGCCGACGTCTCCGTCCCGCCGCCAGATCCATCGCTGCCTGAGAGTACGAGAGCAGCCGACAGCAAGGACTTCACCGCGTTGACGGAGAATGGCCGTTTCGTGCCGCCTCTATTCGGCGCTGCTTTGCAGTACGCTCTCGCTCGCTGGGACCGGCAGATCCGCCTCAAGCAATAAGCGTCTGCGGGCCGATCAGGCCATCGCGGGGGCCAGTGCCATGGCGGCCATGTGCCGGCCGATCCTGTCGGCATTGGCCATGATCGTCAGCGTGCAGTGCTTCGATGGCAGGCTGGACAGCGCCGCACCGTCCGCGACGTAGAGCCCTTCGCATCCCGTCACTTCTCCGAACGCCGAGCAGGAGAGTGGGCCGGCCGACCCCATCGGGATCGTTCCAGCATAATGTGCGTCGGCACCCGCCTCGGAGACCGTGAACGATTTCGGCACCGGCCAGGCACCGAGTGTTCGCATCGACCGCGCCAATTTGCCATAGGCCTGACGAAAGGTCTGCCGCGCCGCATCCGAGATGCGGCCCGTGATCTCGACGCGGTCACGTCCAACCCGCATCGTGTTGTCGCTCGCGCTTCCCGGCAGGTAGATCGTCGACAGCAGGAGTGCCGGCGCCAGCGCCCGGCTGATGCGAAGCGCCGTGGGACGGCTCAGCGGGATCCGGCTCGCGACCTCGGTGATCGGCAGGGTGTCGCCACCGTAGATCGCTCCGCCCACGGGTTCGCTCCCGTCGACGGAGACCTCCCAGCGAAGTTGCGCCAGGCTGAAGCTCCGCTCGGGAAGCGAGGTCCCCACCAACGAGGGTTGCAGAAACGCTGCAGCGGCGACCGGATTGGTCAGCAGCTTGATGTCCTTGTCCCAGAGGCCGAGCCGCCCCACGACGAGCGACGTCGTCGCCACGGTGCCGGCCGCCATGATGACCCGGCGCGCGCTGAGCCTTTCGCCGCTCTGGAGAATGATGGCATGACCAGCGCCGTCTTTCACGACCGCTTTCACGCGAGCATGGCTGCGATAGGTGAAATTCGGCGCACCTCTCAGCTGCGGCAATTCATAAGCGGCGCTGTAGATGCTCTTGCGCGCACATCCCCAGAGGCATAGTCCGCAGGAGGCGCATCCCTGTCGCTCGCCGCGGTCTTCCATCAAGATCGCGTTGGTGGCGCGCTCGAGCACGAGTTGGTCGGAGATTTTCCGCTCGAAGCGATCGATTAGGCGTTGCGCCGCCACGGTGAGGGGCGGCCCCTGCATCTCGGCGCCAGGACCGCTCATCCCGATCCGCGACATGACCCGGCGATAGGACGGACGTAGATCGTCCAGGCTGATCGGGTAGTTCGCCAAATCCGCCGCGTCGAATTGCGGGGTCATGCCGCCCCAGATCGAGGAAAGCCCGCCACGTTCGAGGCTGCCGAACGCGTGGAACCCGTCGGTGTCGAGCCGTTGTGCGGATTGGAAATCCTTCAGCACGAAATGCGCCAATGGCGTGTTCAGCTTCGGGGAAAGGTCCCCGCCAGAAATGAGGCCAGCCAGACCCGAACCAAAGCGCATCTTCCAGCGCTCGGGCGCGCGGCGGAACTCGCCGATCGTGCCCGTGGGTGCGGTCGGCGGTGCCTGGTCCCCGCTGGCATCGATCATGAGAACCGTCACGCCGGCTTCGATCAACGGCCAAGCGACGCTGACGCCGGCTGGGCCGCTGCCCACGATGATGACGTCGGCCGCGTCGTCGGCGTTCATGCGCGGCGGCTGAGTAGATGCCGCACGAGCCGCACCGGCATGATCATCACGTCCACGGCGACGTGGCCCACCAGACCGGTCAGTCGGCGTGTCGTGCTGCTCGTCGCCAAATGCTCGCTCGCTGGATCGGCCTCGACCAGCGCGGTCGCCAGCGCCAGCCGCCGCCCCGCCTCCGAGCGCGCGCCAATCGGTTCGCCGAGCCTGACCAGCGCCGGAAGCCGCTTGGAGAGTTGCGAGATCGGCAACGGACTATGAGGACCCGTCAGGTCGAGCGCACGCACGTAGCGGCGGATGAGCGCCGAACTCGGCGGCCGGCCAAGCGCGTAGTGGAGCAGCGTGCGCCCTTCGGCGAGCAATAGCCGTCGGTTCTCGCGTTCGCCGCGCAGCCCATTCTCGAGCGACCGGACCTCGAGGCCAAGCTCGGCGAGCTGAGCCGCGCACTCCATGTTGCGGGTTCCCGCCAATCCGAGCACGCGCTCGCGGTCGATCGTCGGCCCGACCGGGATGCGCGCACTGATGTTGCAGGCAAGCAGAGCGAGGCGCAGCGGTATCGGCACGATCGGCAGGCGCTTGCCGTGCAATTCGCGTGCGAGCGTCTGCAGGACGACGCCGAACCGCACCGGTCGCGGACCTGCCAGTCCGACCCATCCCGTCTGCGACCCGTCTGCCAGCTTCAGCAGTCCGGTGCAGACCTCGTCGAGATGGATGGGCTGCACTTCGCGCCACGGATCGATCATCGGCAGGACCGGCGCCACTTTGGTCAATTTGGACAGCAACCCGTATTGCGCGTCCTTGCTGCCACCGTAGACGAGACCCACTCGGGCGGCGACGTCGCCGGGTTGCTGCAGGAGCTGCTCGATCCGCCATTTGAGCCGGCCGTAGATGTTAGCCGCGTCCTGACGCGACGACTGCGAGGAGACGAAGACAAATCTCTCGATGCCGACCGAGTGCGCGCTGTCCAGCAGCGCTCGGGTCCCGGCAAGGTTGGAGCGTTCGTCCTCGCCATCCTCGGACGTATCGCGCCAGTTATGGGCCAAGTGGATGACGGCATGCTCTGCCGGCGCCACCCCTTGCGTCAGGGCCTCGGCGGGCAGGCGATCTCCCAACGACCAGGCGATTTCGCGCGTTGCGGTGCCGGATTTCGGCGCGCGCGACAGCACCACAACCTGGCGGCCTTCTTGCAGAAGTATTTCAACCAAGCGTTTCCCGATGTAGCCGGTTGCGCCGGTTAAAATGATGACACGCTTGGTTGTCGGCATGAATAAGACGCATGCTCCAGAGTTGTGCCATCGAACAGCACGAGGTAATACGCTGCAATCGCATAAAGGGTGGGCGCTACTCTGGCAAGCAAACTGCCCCGATTGGCCGCGCGATGGTGGCCATTAGTCGCGATTTTCGCTCTCGCTGTCGCTGGCTATTTCAGCGGATTGTACCGCTATGTCAGCCTCGCCCGGTTGATCGAACAGCAGCAGACGCTTCACTTGGTCGTTGCGGCCCATCCAGTCACGGCCGCACTGGGCTTCGTCGTTTTATATACGGCGGTCGTCGCTTGTGCCATTCCGATCGGCCTCGTGCTGAGCACTGGCGCAGGTGCGATGTTCGGCACCGCGTTGGGCGGCTTCTACGCCCTGCTGGCGATCACGTTGGGGTCGACGATTTTGTTTCTCGCGGCCCGCTCCGCCCTGCGCCCGTTCACCGAGCGGCTCGCCCGACGCATCCTCGGCCGCGACATGCCCGTCCTGGAGGGTGACGGCTTCTCCTACATGCTGGCGATCCGCCTGGTCCCGTTCACGCCGTTTTGGGTGGTCAACATCGCTGCTGCGATGACCGACATCCGTCTGAGATCATACGTCGCCGCGACGTTCCTGGGCCTCGCACCCATCACGTTTATCCTCGCTGCCACGGGCGCGGGGATCGGCGACACGATCGCGGGCGGTCAGCCGCCCGAGTTGAACATCCTCCTCCGGTGGCAGATCGTCGGCCCGCTTCTGCTCCTGGCCGTAGCCTCACTTGCGCCCATCATCATCAAGCGCCGGCGTCGGCGGAATCAGGTTGGGACGATTGACGGACGCTCGTGATCCCTATCATGCTGCCAAGTACGGCTGGCTAGATGAACCGGCTTTGGTAGCGATCGTAGATACCGAACAAGCCGCCCATCGCGGCAGCGTTCAGGGCCACCCGGGACGTGCCCGGCAATCTGGCAAACACAAGTGCATCACGACCATTCGGTCCCGCACGCCACGACCAAGATGACAAGCGGCGGCAAGGTGGCTGCCCAGGCCTCGAAGCGTATCGGTGTTCAGCGCGCTTGCAGCCCCGATACTGGCTCCGTCCGATCTCGCCTTGTGTAGAGTGACAGGAACGCGACCGCCGCCGCGAATGGAAGCAGCCAAATCACCCGTGCGCCGAACCGACCGAACACACCGACCGCTGCCCCGGTCACACAACCATTGACGACGACCGAGACGACCACGGTCGCGAGCAGCGCGATCATCAGCAGATTTCTGTTCGATGCAGCCTTCCTGATGAGCGGAACCATCGCCAGCACGGAGATGACGACGACGATCGCGTCGAGGGTGTTCATCGGTTGCAGTCCATCGGCGTCGAGCTTGCCTTCGCTTTGCAGCGTGTTTTCATAGCCAGCGGCGACAAACGGGAAGCTCTCGGAGAACGCATCGGCAAGACTGCCGCCTCTGCCGTCCGGCAGGTCGTTCAACTGAGCCACTTCTGTCGAGAACGTCGCGATCTGCAGCCCGGCCTCTCGAATGGCCGCGCCGATCGTCTCCACGGGAAACATCAATGCGGACCCGACGACGATCTTCGAACTTTCCGCGCGGATCTGCTTGGCCTTTCCGAGTGCGCGGAACGGGCTGTAGTTCCGGAACATGAACTCTTCGACGTCTTGCGGGATCAGATCCAGATGACCACACAGCGCGAAATTCGTGGACGGACACTCTTTTTCCAAGAATCGCTTGCCGGCGCCATCAACCAGGACATGCGCCAGCAGATACGGCGGCGCGTATGGGGGGCCAGCGAAATTGCCCCAGAATTTCCACGATACGACCGAGGTCAGTCCGAGTGACATGACGAGGCTGGCGGCGAGAACGAACGGCGTCAGGCGAAGAAAATTCGACCTGGTCACGAGCTTCAGCGCCAAGACGATGAGAAATATCGCGAGCCCGACCGGGACGAAAGACACGTGAACGACGAGGGACGCGAAGGAAAGCAGGAAGAAGTAGAGTCGTTCGTATCTGGACAGCTGCGCATAGCAAAAGGCGAGCAAGAAGAACGAGAGTATCAATATGCCGCCAAAGATGTCGGGCATCACAGTGGACACGTACCAAGGCAGAGAGGTCAGCGCACAAAGAAAGCCGATGAAGCACAGGTATTTCGGCCATGTGAAATCGACCTTGGCGACGCGTAGAACCGTTGCGATCAGGTGCGAGATGAGCAGCCCTTGGACGAATACCACGGGCCATAGGCTGTGCTCGAAGTGAAGCGGCTCGATCGCCACGCCATACATTGGTGGGTGACTGCCGCTCGGCCAGAGCTTGCGGACGATCTGCTGCCCGTCACCCAGGTAGTCGAGCAGATCGGAGAAGATAAGCGGGTAGCCGTTGATGATCGCTGGCAGGCACAGGATCACCGCACCCGCCACGTGTCGACAGGTATGCTGAACGAATGTCTTCCAAGAGCTCGCCGGTGCCGCCTGGCGAAGCTCTTGCCCGCTCAACATGACCGTATCGTTCATCGCCAGCGTCGCCTCAGGTCAGCGTCGGGTTGGGCTGATCGGTGCGAAACGTATTGGCGACATACGGGGCGCTGTTCTTCGGTGAAGCCGAGATGCCCAGCAAGGTCAGGAAGAAGGAGCTGTAGATCAACTGCATCCCCAGCAGGATGCCCGTCGCGGACGGAATCACGATCCGCATCGTCGTGTCCGGCGAGAGCTGTCCAAAGTCCTGCGAGTTCCACGTGCCCAGCGCGTAGACACCCAGCAGGAAGCCGACAAGGAGAACCGCGACGCCAGTGATAAGTCCGCGCTCGAGCGTGACTTGCTGGAGGGTTACGTCGAAGGCCGGGTCCGGTGGGACGATCCCTTCGCGCTGGCCGTAGATCTTCGCGAAAACCCAGAACAGCATCGATTGCAGACCGATAACCGTGATGATCGAGCTGTAGACCAGGGTATGAATGTCGAAAGACACCCCGAAGAGCACGATCGGTTTGGGCAGCAATATCAACGTCGATAGCAGTCCGAGACTGAAGAGGGCGAACCCGGGATACAAGAACAGGCTGCGCGGGCTGAACAGCAGCAGAAATCTGAGATGCCGCCATCCATCACGCCAGCTGCGCAGATGGGGCGGGCGGCTACGCCCGTCCGGCGACAGGATCGTGGGCACTTCGGTGATACGCAATTTGTTGATGGTCGCCTTCACGACCATCTCGCTGGCAAACTCCATGCCCGGCGCCTGCAGGTCGAGGCCGAGGATGGCCTGCTTGTCGAAGCCGCGAAGTCCGCAGTGAAAATCACCGCATGGACTGCGGAAGAAGATGCGCCCCACCGCGGTCAGCACCGGATTGCCGAGATAGCGGTGGAGTTTCGGCATCGCGCCAGGGACGATGCCACCCCGGAAGCGGTTGCCCATGACCAACTGCCAGCCGGCGCGCAGCTTTTCGACGAACGGCTCGAGCTTGCCGAAATCGTAGCTGTCGTCGCTATCGGCCATGATGACGTATTTGCCGCGCGCGGCCTGTATGCCGCCGCGTAGCGCGCTGCCATAGCCGCGGGTGTCGATGGGAACGACCCTGGCGCCCAACTCCGTCGCGATACCCTGCGATCCATCCGTGCTGCCGTTGTCGGCGATGACGACTTCACCGTCGATACCGGCCCGCTCCATGAACGACTGAGCTTTTTTGATGCACGTTGCCAGCGTCTCAGCCTCGTTGAGACACGGCATAAGGATCGTAAGCTCCACGCCAAAACTCCTGCGTTTAATCTAACTTAATTCTGTTGTGAGATATATAACCGCAGAGTGTGAATAGAACAAGTTGGTTGCTGCCCGCGTTACTCCAAGCTCGTAACTCGCAGGTATTAAAGCTGATGTTGGTTCGCGACTGGGGTCTAGCAGCTAGCTTTTACTGCAAGTTGGTCGGCTTGATGACTTCAGGACGATGCCGAACTAACGGCCGGCAATCGATTCGAAAGCCGAAGCCAACACCGAAACCTGGTATTGACGTGAGATTTACTCAACCCAAGGTTGAACCGACCTTTGCCGGTTTGGGACGCAAGTAGCGCTCCAGCGAACCATGATTGTGGACTCCGATTTCCACTAACGTTCAAAGAAACTTCGCGTGATGCCTCACGTTCCACAAACACGTTTGGCATAGCAGCTGGGCGGAAAACGCTCTCACCCGAAAGGTTCGTCTTTATGCGTCTCGCATCCATCCTCACCGGCTCGCTCCTCCTCGTCAGCCTCGCCGCTTGCTCGGGCTTCCAGGGAACCACAGCCACGGGCGCGACCCCGGCCGGCGCCGCCTCCACGTCGCGCGGATCGGCAAGCATGCCGCAGTCGGCCAACAGCCTGCCGGCTGGCGCCGCCGTCTCGGCCCCGGTCGTAAACAGCACCGGCAACGTCGGCACCACCCGCTACTAATGAAAATGGGGCGGCTCGGATGTATCCGTGCCGCCCCATGACTTCCAGAGAAGACGAAGACCCGGGTAATTACCAGGGGTTGATCACATCGGTTTTAGCGGTTGGTGCCGCCCTTCTGTGCCATCGCCTTGACCTCGTCCATCGCCTCGGTGAAGCGGTGGTTCAGCATGCTGAGCGCCTCGCCATTCGAGCGCTGAATCAGATCGGCCAACTCACGCATGTGCGCGACCGCCCGTTCGTAACCCTGCTTGACCAGTTCGGCCTGGCGGGCAGCGCGTGCCTGCGGGCTTTCCGTGGTGGTCAGCTCGCGGATGGTCTCGGTCATCTCCTGCATGGTCTGCTGGACGATTTCCATGTGCCGCTTGGCAACGGTCTGAGCGCCTTCAAGGGCGACGCGGTTGGCCGACGCTAGCGTCTCCATGTTGCGGCGGTGAGCCGAGAGGAAGCCCTCCATGTCCGGCATCATCGGGAATTTCATGTCGCTGAACATGCGAGTGAACTCGGCCATGCCGGCCATGCCCGCTTCGGCACCCTTGCGGCCCATCTCCTGGGTGTTGCGCGCCACGGAGTCCATCGCCTGACGCGAGGTCTCGACGGCCTTCTGACTGACGGCCTGACCAGCGTCTTGCGCCTTGCGCGTCATGTCCTGCATGGCCTGGCTGCCACGCTCCATGTTCTGTGCTGCCTGCTCGGCCATCTTATTGGCCGCGTTACCCGGCTTGTCGTCGGTTTCGTTTGCCATGACACCCTCCTGATTTACGATCAGCTTCGCCTTTAGTCGTGGAAGCTCACTCTCGCGAATGGGCTAGTCTCACACTACGATCGGGCCGTCATCAGGAAAATCGCCGATCAGCGGCACCGGCTCTGGCGAGAAGGCTGGATCCATCGCCGGATCGACGGGCGGCGGTTCGTAATAAACCGGGTCGGGCATCCGGCCCGGCAGGCTGCGTTCTGCCTGCAAGGCGCGGTCCAGTCCACGATCAACGGCGGCCATGGTGCCCGACAGGTCGAGGCTGTCATCCTGCTCCCAGGTACGCAGCGCGTAGAGCCACAACGCCAATAGCCCATGAATGCGGAGTGTTCCGGTAATGCCGCTGGCCGGCACGCCGGCACCTTCGAGCAGCCACTTCATGCTTCGTAGCGTGCCGCCGTACAGGAGCAAAGAGGTCGCAGGATCCGTCCGCACCGCATTGAGCAACGCTAGCACGCCCTCGCGATGGACCTGCAGCGCCTCAAACCGGTTCATCAAAATGTCAAACAGGCGCTCCCGCGGCGTCCCGCTCGGCACACCCGACAAGGCGGCGCCATCAGCCTCGGCACCGAACCGCACCAGCACGGCGCCGCGATTGGGGAAGCGGCGACGAAGGCGCACCAGATCCAGCCCGGCATCCTGCCCGGCTTCCACCAGATTCACATCCTGCCAGCCGCGCAACGCGGCCTGCTCGAAGACCGCCTTGATCGCGGCGCGATCGAAATCAGCGTCGTCCATGCTCAACTCCCCAACTCCCGAGACCGCGCCGTCGCAGCCTCGATCCCGCGCGACACGGATCCTGGCCATTCCTCCATCAGGACGGCCAGCGCGCGCTGCGTCGTGCCACCTGGGCTCGTCACCGCGATGCGCAAGTCCGCCGCGTCCTGCTCGCTGGCCGAGAGGAGCGCGCCGGAACCGCTGACCGTGACGCGCGCGAGGCGGCGGGCGAGCGGCTGGGGGATACCTTGCTCGATGGCTGCTTTCTCCATCAATTCGACCAAGAGGAACACATAGGCCGGGCCGCCGCCGGAAACGGCGGTGACCGGGTCGATCAGCGCTTCATCGTCGACCCATTCGACGGCGCCGATCGCCTCGAGCAAAGCGTGGCAGAGATCGCGCTGGCTGGGCGAGACGCCGGGTCCCGCGCAGGCGACTGTGATGCCTTGCCGCACCGCGGCCGGCGTGTTCGGCATTGCGCGCACGACCGCGTTCTTGCCGCCCACCATGGCATCGATCGCGCTCACGGTCTTGCCCGCCATGATGGACAGCACAACCGCGTCGCCGAAAATAGGGGCTACGTGCGGGATCGCGTCGGTCGCGACCTGCGGCTTGACGGCAAGGACGACCGCGGCCGGGCGAAACCCGGCCGGAACATCGGCGGTCGAGAGGACGCGTTCGATGCCGTCGGTGGTGCCGACCTCGCCCGCCGGGTCGATGACGACGCAGCGGGAAATGCCGCGCTCGTGCCAACCTGCCAGCATCGCCCCACCCATCTTGCCGCTGCCGATCAACAGGATCGGCGGCAGAGCATCGGTCATGCCTCGCCTACGCACTCCAGCATGGCCGCCTGCAGCGCTTCGGCCGGGGCTTTGCCACCCCAGAGCACGAACTGGAAGGCCGGATAGAAGCGCTCGCACTCGGTGATCGCGATGTCGACCATGTCTTCGAGGCTTTCGGCGGACGCGCCGGGCGCACCGCGCAACAGCACGGAATGCCGGAACAACGGCATGCCGTCATCGCTATCCATGCCGAAATGCCCGATCCACAGGCGCTCGTTGGCCAGCGCCAGCAACTCGTAAAGCGCCGTGCGCCGCTTTTCCGGCACTTTGAGGTCAAACGCGCACGTGAAATGCATGGCGCTGATCTCCTGCGACCAGCAGAAATGCAGCCCGTAATCGCACCACTTGCCCGGCGCCTCGGCCGCCATCTCGGACTCGGTGCGACGATCAAACACCCACTCGTTGGCGCTGACGAGCTGTTCGACGATGTCCAGGGGGTTCGCCGCGTTCTCGGCGGCGTAGGTGGTTGCAGACATGCAAGGTCTCCCTGAAATAAAGGCAGGCCGAAGTAAAACGGGCCGGGCAGTCTAGCGCCCGGTCTGGCCGCGACTCGTCATCCTGCCAGAGTAACGGCCCATTCGCTACCGCAGCAAGTCACGGCATTTCACCATCGACCGGTGTGGTCAGGAAGGCGAGCCCTCGGCCGCGTCGTCACCGGGCCGCGGCGGAATGGGATCGGCTGGCAAGATCGGGGCCGGTGCGGGTGCCGCCGATGGTGGGCTGGCGTTCATCGCAAGCGCTGCCGTCAGCTTGGCTTCCATCACGGTCAAACGTATCTCCAATGCCGCCTGCGCCGCCCGCGCATTGGCCGCCATCTCCTGCACTGCCTCGAGATCCTCGCGCCGCACCAGGTCGAGCTTGCGGATCATCTCCTCCGCCCGCGCCTTCATCGTGCTCTCGGCTTCCTCGCGCAGTCCGGCCAGGGCCGACATGGCGCCGCCGGCCACACCGGCGAGGTCGTCGAAGAATTTGGGCCGCTCGGTCATGCTGCTCTCCTATCGAGCCGTATAAATGGAATTGCTCAAGCACTATGTCAGCCCGTCCCGCGCTCCTATAAGTGGAATCGAGCATTCCGGATTGACCGCAGCCCCATGATTCCCGTCCTTCTCTATCCCGGTTTCGATCCCGTGCTCGTCCACGTCGGGCCGTTGGCGATCCGGTGGTATGCACTGGCCTATATCGTCTCGCTCGTCCTGGGCTGGCTGATCGTGCGCCGTTTCGCGAAATTGTCACCGCAGGTCGCCACCGAGACGCAGGTGGACGACTTCCTGACCTGGGCAACGCTCGGCGTCGTGCTCGGCGGACGCTTCGGCTACATCTTATTCTACCAGCCCAGCCATTATCTCGCGCATCCCCTCGATGCGCTGATGGTCTGGCAAGGCGGCATGAGCTTCCATGGTGGCGCGCTGGGCGTGACGATCGCCCTGGTGTTGTTCTGCCGCAAACACGGCATCCCCCTGCTGGGCTTCTCCGACCGTATCGCAGCCATCGTGCCGATGGGCCTCGGAATCGGGCGAATCGCCAACTTCATCAACGGCGAACTCTGGGGCCGGGAGGCGCCGGATTGGCTGCCCTGGGCGATGCAGCCGACACCGCTCTCCGTCCCGGTGCATCCGAGCCAGCTGTACGAGGCGTTCATGGAGGGCTTCGTTCTGCTCACCATCATGCTCATCCTCGTCCAGCGACCCGGCGTCCGCGCCCGCTTCGGCACGCTGACCGGCGTGTTCCTGATCGGCTACGGGTGCGCCCGCATCATCGGCGAGATGTTCCGCGAGCCCGACGCATTTCTTGGTTTCCTGTGGGAGGGCCTCACCATGGGCCAGGTACTGAGCGTGCCGATGATCCTGGCCGGGCTGTATCTGATCGTCCGCGCCAAGCCGCACCCTTCCTACGTGCCGGCCCCACCGCCGGGTCGTCGCCGTTCGGCACCCGCTCGCTAGCCACGGTATGGAGCGGCTCGACGCGTTCATGGGGCGTTGCAACACGCTCTACTACTCGACGCACGATCCGTTTCGCGATTTCACGACGGCGCCCGAGATCTCCCAGGTGTTCGGCGAGTTGCTGGGTGCCTGGGCCGCGGTTCAATGGGAGGCGATGGGCCGGCCGGCCCGGGTGATCCTCACCGAGCTCGGGCCCGGCCGCGGCACGCTGATGCAGGATGCGCTGCGCACGGTCCGCGCCGTCTCGCCGGATTTCGCGGCAGCCATCTCGTTGCATCTGGTGGAGACCTCGCCGCGGCTGCGCGCCATTCAGGCAGACCGCCTGGCTGCGACCTGGCACGACGGCGTGGCCTCGCTGCCGCCGGGACCGCTGATCCTGCTGGCCAACGAGTTCTTTGACGCGCTGCCCATCCGCCAGTTCGTCCGGCGCGGGACAGGCTGGGCCGAGCGCTGGGTCGGTGGCGGCCGGTTTGTCGAACGGCCCGGTGCGCCACTGCTCGACGAAGCACCGGAAGGTACCGTGCGCGAGACCAGCGAAGTGGGCGAATCGATGATGGCCGCCATTGCCGCCCGCATCGCATCGGATGGCGGCGCGGCCATCTGCCTCGACTACGGCGCCGCGGAAGGTGGCGGTGATACGCTGCAGGCGATCCGCAACGCTCGCCCAGCCGACCCGCTTGCCACCCCCGGCAAGGCCGACCTCACCGCGCATGTCGACTTCGCCGCCCTTGCCGGCGTGGCGGCAGCGTGCGGCGCGGCCGTGCATGGGCCGATCCCGCAAGGCATCTTCCTGGCCCGGCTCGGCCTGCATCAACGTTCCTATCGCCTGGCGCAACAACAGCAGCCTGCCCGCGCCGGCGCCCTGCTCGCCGCTGCCGATCGCCTGTCCGAGCCGGTCCACATGGGCCGGCTATTTAAGGCGATGGCACTGACTCATTCCAGCCTGCCGATCCCGGCCGGGTTCACAGCCGAGACATGACATGACGCCAGATAGCCTTCAAAGCCCAGCCCTCCCCGTTCGCCACGGCTTCTTCACCCGGCGCGGCGGCGTCAGCCTCGGGCCGTTCGCCAGCCTCAACTGCAGCCTTTCCAGTGCCGACGACCCGGCCCATGTCGCCGCCAACCGTGCCGCCGTCGCCGACTGGCTCGGGGCGACGCACCTGCTGGGCGCGACCCAGGTACACGGCATCGACGTGGCCACCGTCACCGATCCATGGCCGGCGGGCCATGGTCCCCGCGCCGACGCGCTGGTCACCGCCCAGCCCGGCATCGCGCTGGGCGTCATCACCGCGGATTGCACCCCCGTGCTGCTGGCCGACGCGGAGGCCGGTGTCGTCGGCGCCGTTCATGCGGGCTGGCGCGGCGCGCTGGCCGGGGTGCTGGAAGCGACGGTCGACGCCATGCGGGCGCTGGGCGCGACCCGGATCGTTGCCGCCATCGGCCCCTCGATCCGGCAACCGAGCTATGAAGTCCGCGCCGACCTCCGCGATGCCGTCCTGGCCCGCGACCCGGCCGACGCCCGCTTCTTCGCCGACGGACGGCCCGAACACTGGCAGTTCGACCTCGCCGGCTACTGCGCCGCGCGTCTCGCCGGCCTGGCCAGCGTCGACACGATCGACGCCGACACTGCCGCCGAGCCGGACCGCTTCTTCAGCCATCGCCGCCGCACGCTCGAGGCAAGCGGGCCGATCGGCCACCAGATCAGCGCGATCGTGCTTAAGCCGCGCTAGACGCGGCGATCGTGCTATAGCCCGCCCCGTCATGCGCGCCCTCCTGCTCGTCATCCTTCTTCTGCTCGCTGGCTGCGGCGCGCTGCCGCAGCCATTCTTCGGCAATCCTGGTCGGGAAGGTGCCTTGCTCACGGCGCCACCCCCTGCCCGGCTGGCCGTCCCGGCGCCGGCACAATCGCTGCTGACCGATGCCGGCAGCCAGTTATGGGCAAAGTCCACAGCCACCGCGCTGGCCGACATCGCGTTGCCCGCGAGATTTGGCCCGGCGCAGAAAGGCGACTGGAGCCTCCTGCTGTCCGCCACCATGCGCGGGCAGGACGTTATCCCGTCCTATGACGTGCTCGACGCGACCGGCACGTCACAGGGCACGAGCCAGGGAGCGCCCGTGGCCGCCTCCGCCTGGGCCGCAGCCGACGGCCCGGTGTTGCAGACGGCTGCGGCCCAGGCGGCACCCGGGATCGACGCGCTACTCACCCGCATTCAGGCAGCCCGGCTGCATGCGGATCCGACGAGCCTGCAGAACCGGCCGGCACGCGTCTATGTGGCCGGCATCACCGGCGCGCCGGGCGACGGCAACAGCAGCCTAGGCGCGCAGATCAAGCTGAAGCTGGCCAATTACGGCATCACGGTCCAGGACACGGCGACGGGCGCCGACTACCGCTTGCGCGGGGAGATACGGACGGCGCCGGGTTCAGGCGGGCAGTTGAAGGTGGAACTTCAGTGGATCGTGGACGATTCGCGCGGCGAGCGGGGCCGGGTCGTGCAGTTGAACGAGGTTCCCGGCGGATCGCTCGATCATTATTGGGGCGACGTCGCAGTGGTGGCGGCCGATCAGGCGGCGGGCGGCATCAAGGACGTGCTGTTCAACGCGGCGGGCCCGCGCGTCGGTGCCGAGACGACCGCTAAAAAGTGACGTTGGGGTGACATTGACAGACCGGGTTGCTACACCCCGGCCAGCCAGTCCGCGCAGCGACTAAGGAAGACTACATCCATGAAGATCGTTGCCTGCAACAGCAACCGCCCACTGGCGGAGGCGGTCGGCAAAGTGCTCGGCCTTCCGCTGGCCAACGCGTCGATCCGCCGTTTCTCCGACAACGAGGTGTTTGTCGAGATCCACGAAAACGTCCGCGGCGAGGACGTTTTCGTCATCCAGAGCACGTCGTTCCCCGCCAACGACAACCTCATGGAATTGCTCATCACTCTCGACGCCTTGCGTCGGGCTTCGGCCCGGCGCATCACCGCCGTGATCCCGTATTTCGGCTATGCCAGGCAGGACCGTAAAGTCGGCCCGCGTACCCCGATCAGCGCCAAGCTGGTGGCCAACCTCATCACGGAAGCCGGCGCAAACCGGGTGCTGACGATGGACCTGCACTCCGGGCAGATCCAAGGCTTCTTCGACATCCCGGTCGACAATCTCTACGCCGAACCGTTGTTCAGCCGCGACATCCACGACCGCCTGGGTAACCGCGACCTGATGATCGTCTCGCCCGACGTCGGCGGTGTGGCCCGGGCGCGCACCATCGCCTCCCGTCTGAACGTCGACCTCGCGATCATCGACAAGCGGCGCGAGCGGGCCGGCGTTTCCGAAGTGATGAACGTCATCGGCGACGTCCGCGGCAAGGCCTGCGTCCTGATCGACGACATCGTCGATAGCGGCGGTACCCTGGTCAACGCGGCCAATGCGCTGATGGCGCATGGTGCATCGTCGGTCGACATCTACGTCACTCATGGCGTGCTCTCGGGTCAGGCGGTGCCGAAGATCGAGTCCTCGTCCATCACAAGCCTGACGATGACCGACAGCATCATGCCGACCGACAGCGCGCGCGACGCGTCGACGATCCGCGTGTTGACGATTGCACCGATCCTGGCCGAGGCGATGCAGCGCATCTCCGACGAGACCTCGGTCAGCTCGTTGTTTGATTGATCGGAGCACCACCATGAAGCTGACCCGGCAAGCATTCTGGTACTTGCGTCATGGCCAGACCGACTGGAACGCGCAGAACCTGGCGCAGGGACGGACCGACATCCCGCTCAACGCGATCGGGCTGGCGCAGGCGGATGCCGCGGCCAAGTTGCTGTTCCATCGCGGTATTCGGACGATCGTCGCCTCGCCGCTGGTTCGCGCCAAGGCAACGGCCGAGGCCGCCGCCGCGGTGATCGGGCGGCCGATCCAGTTCGATCCGGAATTGCAGGAGGTCTCGTTCGGCGATCACGAGGCCCAGCCGATGCTGGCGGACTGGTTCAACGATTGGGTGGCGGAAAAATACACCCCGGCCGGTGGCGAATCGTTCGCCGATCTGCGGACCCGGACGGTGGCAGCCGTCAATCGTGCGCTGACGCTGGAGTCACCGGTGCTGATCGTCGCGCATGGCGCGGTGTTTCGGGCATTGCGCTCCGCCATGGGGCTCGAGCCAGGGGTTCGGCTCGCCAACGGCACGCCATTTTTCTGCGAGCCAAATATTCATGATGACTCGTGGTCACTCGTTCCCATGACCGACGCGGTGCCTTAACTTTAAGTTTCCGTTTGTATGGCACAAACGTCTGGGCCTGGTTGAAACGCTCGGGATAGGTTTGGCACGCGCCCATGAAAATTTCCGTTTTTGGCATTGGTTACGTCGGTGCGGTGTCGTGCGGCTGTCTCGCTTCGGCCGGGCATGACGTGGTCGGGGTCGACGTCTCGGCCGACAAGGTCGCCATGTTGGCCCGTGGCCAGTCACCGATCGTCGAGGACGAGATCGACACCCTGATCGCCGATGCGGTCGGTCGCGGGACGCTGCGCGCCACGATGGATGTCGTCGGCGCCGTACGGGACACCGACGTGTCGTTCATCTCGGTGGGGACGCCGAGCGGGCCGGATGGCAGCGTCAGCCTGCATGCCGTCGACGAGGTGATCGCCACCATCGGCACCGCGCTGCGGGACAAGCCGGGCACGCATGTCGTGGTCATGCGCTCCACCGTGCCTCCCGGCACCGCCGAGGACCGGGTGATCCCTGCTCTGGAGCGTCATTCGGGCAAGCGGCACGGTGAAGGATTTCGCTACTACTCCAATCCGGAGTTCCTGCGCGAAGGCAGCTCGGTCAAGGATTTCCGGGCGCCGCCCTACACGTTGATCGGCGCTGCGCCGGGAGACGATGCCGCGTCCGTTCGCGAGATCTACCGCAGCGTTAGCGGGGACGTTCATGTCGCGCCGTTCAAGGTGGCGGAGTCGGTCAAGATGCTGGCCAACGCCTATCATGCGGTGAAGCTCGCCTTCGCCAACGAGGGCGGTGCCATTCTTGCCGCGCTCGGCGTCGATGCGCGGGCGGCCTATAAGTTGTTCTGCGAAGATCGGGTGCTGAACATCTCGTCGGCCTACCTGACGCCGGGCTTCGCCTTCGGTGGGTCGTGCCTGCCGAAGGATATGCGGAGCCTGTTGGCGCTTGCCGACCACGCGCACGTGCCGGCGCCGTTCCTGAAGAGCGTGATGCCGAGCAACCAGGCGCTGATCGAAGGGACGTTTGAGGCCATCGCCAAGCATGGTCGCCAACGCGTGGCTTTGTTCGGCCTGGCGTTTAAGCAGGGTACAGACGATCTGCGCGAGAGCCCGTTCGTGGTGCTGGCCGAAAAGCTGATCGGCAAGGGCTACGACGTCAGCATCTTCGACCGTTCGGTGCAGATCGCGCGACTGACCGGCAGCAACCGGGCATACATCGAGCGCGAGATCCCGCATCTCGAGCGCCTCCTCGCTGCCGAACCCGCCGATGCACTCGTGGGGGCCAAGCTCGTCGTGGTCGGGCACGTCGCCAAGCCGGACCGGCCGGCCCTGCTCGCCGCGCTCGACGGTCAGCATGTGCTCGATCTCGGCGGCATCGCCGAGCTACGAGACCACAAGGGCATCACCTACCAGGGCCTCTGCTGGTAATGCCCAAGCGGCTCCTGGTTCTCTCGCCCCGCTTCCTGTTTCCGCTCGACCAGGGCGGCCGCATCCGTACCGCCAACACGCTTCGCCACATGAAAGGCGGCGCGTTCGAGATCACGCTGCTATCCCCTGCACCACCGGACGCCGATCGCTGGGCGGCGGAAACAGCGCGTTTGTGCGACCGCTTCGTGTCCTGGCCGGAGACGACGATGTCGACACCGCGCAAGGTCGTTGCCCTCGCCGGCGCCGTGCCGGTCGCGGTGGCAACGGACGACTCCACACACGGGCGGGCGGTCGTGGCGGCCGAACTCGCCAAGGGTGCCGATGCCATCCTGGTCGACTTTCCTCATGCAGCGATCCTGTTGCCGCCCAAACTCGACATCCCGGCCATCATCTTCACGCATAACGTTGAGGCGGAGATCTTCGCCCGCCATGCCGATGTGACAAAGGGTCCGATGCGCCGGGTCTGGCAGGACCAGGCTCGCAAGATGCGCCGTTTCGAAGGCGAAGCCATCGCCCGCTGCGACAAGGTGATCGCGGTGTCCGAGCGCGATGCGCGGGCGCTCGAGGCGCTGTATGGGCTGAGCGGCGTCGAACCGATCGAGACCGGGGTCGATACCGACTTCTACGCATTTAACGCGCCGGCCGCAGCGCCGGCGCAGGGTGGAACGGTGGTATTCACCGGGTCGATGGACTCGCGATCCAACATCGACGGCATCGAGTTTCTCATGGATGAGGTGTGGCCGAAGCTCGTGGAGCGACGGCCCAAGGTCCGCGCGATCATCGCCGGACGAAACCCGCCGGAGCGGCTGACCGAGGCGGCAGCCGCGCGCGGCTTCGATTGGACGTTCACCGGCTTTGTCGATGATGTCCGCCCGTTCGTCGAGAGCGGCCATGTCTACGCAATCCCGCTTCGCGTCGGCAGCGGCACGCGGATCAAGGTCTTCGAGGCGATGGCCATGGGCTGCCCGGTGGTGTCCACCGCCCTGGGGGTCGAAGGGCTCGACGTCACGCCCGAGGTAAATTACCTCGCCGCCGACACGGCCGAGGCATTCGCCGCCGCCCTCGACCGCATTCTGGCCGACCCGGCGTTACAGACGAGACTATCGACGGATGCACGAGACTTGGTGACCAGCCGATTTGGTTGGCCGGTGGTCACCAAGCGCTTCGAGCAGATTTGTCTGTCGGCCCTGCGGTAAGGGCCTACTGAGACTTCTGTTGCTGTGTGCTAGCGACCTTGTCCATCAGCGTGCTCGCCGCGGCGACGCAGGCTTGAACGTTCTCCATAGCCGGGCACTTGATGTCCATCTCGGCGTCGCCGCGGCGGAAACGAAAGAACGCCGCACCATCGCCCTCATGACGATGCCGCATCATGCCCCAGCGCTCGTGATGCTCTTCCGGACCGCCGGGTCCGCCACCAGGTGGCACCTGCGCCACTGCCGCGCCGCTGCCGGCCAGAATGGCGACGCCCGTGGCGATCAATAGATATTTCCTCATCGTCTTCTCCTTGCGACCCATGATCGCCCGTTTTCTACGGGTGGCGCCGGGCAGCCCCACATGACTTCCGGTTGCCCTTTTGGGGCCGTTCGGTTACAGCACCGACCGCGCTGGCACCCCTGGAGGCCGGCGCTTTTTGTGTTCAGGAGCAACCCATGGCCAATGTTACAACGATCGAGGCCGAGGCGCGCGAGCGAGCCGGTAAGGGGGCGGCACGCGCAACTCGTCGGGCGGGAATGGTTCCCGCCGTTATCTACGGCGCCAAAGAGACGCCGACCATCTGCCAGCTCGACCCGCGCATCATCATGCGCGAGCTGCATCGCGGCGGCTGGCGTTCGCGCCCCTACCAGCTCAGCGTCGGCGGTGGTGCCACCGTGAGCGCGCTCATGCGCGAAGTGCAGCTGCACCCCGTCACGGATAAGCCGATCCATGTCGACTTCCAGCGGCTCGCCGCCGGCGAGAAGATCCGCATCGCCGTGAGCCTGCATTTCGAGGGCGAGGCAACCTCCCCCGGCATCAAGCGCGGTGGCCTGCTGAACGTCGTCCGCGCTGCGGTTGAAGTGTTGGCAGACCCGGAGACGGTGCCGGAGTACTTCACGGTCGACATCAGCCAGCTCGACATCAACACGTCGATCCACTGGTCCGACCTCAAGGGCACCGATGGCGTGCAGCCGGTCAGCATTACCGAAGAGACGACGCTGGCCACCATCACGCCGCCGGTAAAGGCCGCAGAAGTCGCAACCGATGCGACCGCCGCAGCCGCGCCGGCCAAGGGTGGCACCAAGGCGCCGGCCAAGCCCAAGAAGTAAGTAGGCTGGGCCGATGCTGCTCTGGGTTGGGCTCGGTAATCCCGAGCCCGGCATGCTGCGCCAGCGTCACAACATCGGCTTCATGGCCGTCGACCGGATCGCGCAGCGCCACGGGTTCAGCCCGTGGCGCCAGCGGTTCAAGGGCCTGATCGCCGAAGGCACCGTCGGCGGGGTCAAAATCCTCGCCCTCAAGCCGCTTACCTACATGAACGCGTCGGGCGAAAGCGTGCAGGCGGCGACGTCGTTCTTCAAGATCGCGCCGGCTGAGATCACCGCCTTCCATGACGAGCTGGACCTGATCCCCGGCAAGGTGCGGGTCAAATTCGGTGGCGGCGCCGCCGGACATAACGGCCTTCGCAGCATAGATCGCTGCCTCAACACGCCGGATTACTGGCGCATCCGCCTCGGTATCGGGCACCCCGGGCACAAAGACCGCGTGACGGGTCATGTGTTGGGTGACTTCGCCAAGGTCGATCAGGGCTGGCTTGCCGAGCTGCTCGACGCGGTGGCCGACGAGGCGCCGTTGTTGGTCGGCGGGAAACCGGAAGAATTCATGAGCCGGATCGCATTGGCGACTTCGGTCTGACGAGCATCGCGAACATGCTTCTGAGAAAACGAGCATCCTAAGGATGCTCTTGGGAACCAAATAGATGGGCTTCAATTGCGGCATCGTCGGTCTGCCGAACGTCGGCAAGTCGACACTCTTCAACGCGCTGACGGCGACCGTCGCCGCGCAGGCGGCAAACTATCCGTTCTGCACGATCGAGCCGAATGTTGGCCGGGTCGCGGTGCCGGATCCGCGGCTCGACACGCTGGCGAGCATCGGCAAGTCCAAGCAGATCGTGCCGACCAGCCTCGAGTTCGTCGATATCGCCGGGCTGGTCCGGGGCGCCTCCAAGGGTGAAGGCCTGGGCAACCAGTTCCTCGCCAACATCCGCGAGGTCGACGCCATCATCCACGTGCTGCGCTGCTTCGAGGACCCGGACGTTACCCATGTCGAGGGCAGCATCGACCCGTTGCGGGATGCCGAGACGGTGGAAACCGAGCTGATGCTGGCCGATCTCGACAGTCTCGAGCGACGTCTGCCGGCGTTGCAGAAAAAGGCGCGCGGCAACGACCGTGAAGCGCAGGCGATGGTGGCGCTGATGGAGCCGATTGTGGTCGCGCTGCAGGCCGGGTTACCGGCGCGCACGGCGATTCTGGCGGACCAGGTTGAGGCGGCCAAGCAGTTGCAGCTGATGACCAGCAAGCCGGTGCTCTACGTCTGCAACGTCGAGGAAAGCGCGGCGGCGACGGGCAATGCGCAATCGGCCCGCGTGGCGGAGCGGGCGGCGGCAGAGGGTGCCGGCACCGTTATCGTGTCGGCGGCGATCGAGGCTGAAGTGGCGCAACTTGTCCAAGACGAGCGAGCCGAGTTCCTCGATGGGCTCGGGCTGCACGATAGCGGGCTCGACCGGGTCATTCGCGCTGGTTACGCGCTACTGGGCCTGGCGACATACTTCACCGTCGGTCCCAAGGAGACGCGGGCCTGGACCATCACCGCCGGAACCAAGGCGCCGCAGGCTGCCGCCGTCATTCACAACGATTTCGAGCGCGGCTTCATTGCCTGCGAGACGATCAGCTATGCCGACTACGTCGCCGGCAATGGCGAGGCTGGCGCCAAGGAGGCGGGGAAGATGCGCGTCGAAGGCCGCGACTACATCGTCAAGGACGGCGACGTGTTGCTATTCCGGTTCAATGTCTAAGCAGCACGGAACCTAGTCAGCAGGCTGCGGTTAACGTTCTCGTGTCAACGTGAACGGAGAGCGTTATGGGAATGGGCATTATCGCCTGGGTAATTCTGGGCGTCGTCGCTGGCTTCATTGCCAGCAAGATCGTCAATAAGGCCGGCGAAGGGTTCATCGTCGATCTCATTCTCGGCATCATCGGTTCGGTCGTCGGCGGTTTTCTGTTCAACACTTTCGGCTTTGCCGGCACGACTGGGTTCAACTTCTACAGCCTGTTTGTGGCCGTGGTCGGTGCCGTTGTCGTGTTGTGGATCTACCACGCGATCGTGGGCCGTCGGTCGACCCTCTAGTCAGACGTAACAGGAGAGTTCAATGGGTCTGCTCGATACCATCATCGGAAGCGTTCTCGGTGGGAACAATCCTAACCAAGGTGCTCTAGGGTCCATTCTCGGATCGGTGCTGCAAAGCCAGGGGGGCGTTGGCGGCTTGGTGCAGAAGATGAACCAGGCTGGCCTGGGCAATGTCGTGAGTTCCTGGGTTGGTGGCGGCAGCAACCAGTCCATCGAGCCCGGCCAACTCGGGCAGGTTCTCGGTCATGATCAGGTTGATCAGTGGTCGCAGCAGACCGGAATGCCGCACGACACCATCCTGTCCGAACTTTCCCGGATCCTTCCTCATGCTGTCGATCAGATGACCCCGACGGGGCAGGTTCCGTCGGACGGGCAGTCTACATCGCCGTTCGATGCACCGGGTCTGGAACTGAAGTCCTAGCTTTCTAACTCTACGCTGAGGCGCCGGAGTTCGGCCGTGTGCGCGTTTTGCACCCGGCCGGCCCGGAGGTCCTCTGCACCCACGGTTTCGACGATACGACCAGCCTGCATAACGGCGATGGTCGGGCACAAATGGGCGGTGACGGCCAGATTATGGCTCACCAGGATGAACGTCAGCCGTCTTTGCTGCTGCAAATCCTTCAACAAATTTAAAATCTCGGCCTGTACGGAAACGTCCAACGCACTCGTGGGCTCGTCGAGCAGGAGCACGTCCGGCTCCGACATGAGGGCGCGAGCGATGGCCACGCGTTGACGCTGGCCGCCCGAAAGCTGGTGTGGGAACCGGAACCGTGCGCTGGCCGGAAGCGCGACGTCGGATAAGGCACGTGCGATGCGGGCGTCGCGATCGCCCAGGCCATGCACGATCAAGGGCTCGCTGAGCGCCCGATCCACCGTTTGCCGCGGATGCAGCGACCCGTAGGGATCCTGAAATACCATCTGGACCCGGCGGAAGAAGTCGCGGCCGCGCCGCTTAGTCAGGGCGGTGCCGCCGATCGCCATGCGGCCGGACCAGTCCGGATTGAGGCCCGACACCGCGCGCAGGATGGTGCTCTTGCCGGAGCCGCTTTCACCGACCAGGCCCAGGCTACCGCCATCCGGCACGGTGAAAGAGACGCCGCGAACGACTTCATTAGCGCCGAACCGGATACGGAGGTCATCGACGTCGATCATGGGCGTAACCAAGCGGGATCACGGGTGAGCACGGGTAGCCGGTCGGCTGGATGAGTCAGCGACGGCATGCAGGAAAGCAGCCCGCGCGTGTAGGGGTGCTGCGCCCGTTGCAGCTCGCCGGCTTGCAGTTCCTCGACAATACGACCGGCATACATTACGGCGACGCGGTCGCAGAAATGCCCGACCAGCGGCAGATCGTGGCTGATCAGCATTAAGCCCATGCCGCGGCGGCTGACGAGGTCCTCGATCAGGCGGAGGATCTCGGCCTGCACGGTGGCGTCGAGCGCGCTGGTGGGTTCGTCGGCGATGAGCAACTCGGGGTCGGGCGCCAGCATGGTGGCGATCATCACGCGCTGGCCCATGCCGCCGGAAAGCTCGTGCGGATAGCTGGCGGCGACGCGGGCCGGGTCGCGGATGCGCACTTGGTCGAGCAGGTCGGTCGCCGCCTGCAGCGCGACCCGGCGGCTGCCGCCCTTGTGGGCGCGCCAGGCTTCGGCGATCTGGTCGCCAGCGGTCATCACCGGGTTGAGCGAGTATTTCGGGTCCTGCAGGATCAGCCCGGCACGGCGACCGCGAATCTTGCGCATTTGCCGTTCCGACGCGGCACGAACGTCGATGCCGTCGAAGGAAAGCCGGTCCGCCTCAATGATCGCGTGACCCGGCAGCAGCTTGAGCAGCGAGCGCGCGGTGAGCGATTTGCCCGAGCCGCTCTCGCCGACGATGCCGAGCTTCTCGCGGCCGAGCGTCATCGAAACGCCGCGGATGGCCTGCACCGGGCCGGATGGGGTCGGGAAGGCGATGCGCAGGTTCTGGATGTCGACAAGCGTGGACGGCATGGGCATCAGCCGCCCTGCTTCGGGTCGAGCACGTCGCGCAAGCCGTCGCCGAGGAGATTGAACGCCAGGCTGGCGAGGAAGATGGCGATGCCGGGAATGGTCGGAACCCACCATTGCTCGAGGATGAAGCGCCGGGCGGTGGCGATCATGGTGCCCCATTCTGGCGCCGGCGGTTGCGCGCCCATGCCGAGGAAGCCCAGGCCTGCGACGGTGAGGATGATGCTGCTCATGTCCAGCGTCACGCGGACGATGAGGCTCGGCAGGCAGAGCGGGGCGATGTGCCGCAGGATGATGCGCCCGCCGGATGCGCCGGTGATGCGCACGGCAGCCACGAAGTCGGTGCCGCGGAGGCCCAGGGTCTCGGCACGCGCGAGCCGGGCGTAAGGTGGCCAGGCGGTGAGCGCGATGGCAGCGACGGCGCTGGTAACGCCGGGTCGGAGCGCGGCAACGAAGGCGAGCGCCAGGACCAGGCGGGGAAAGGCGAGGAAAACGTCGGTGATCCGCATCAGCAAGCGGTCCCAGATGCCGCCGGCGTAACCGGCGATGCAGCCGATCGCCAGGCCGAACGGCGCGACGAGGATGACGATGGCCACCACCATGCCCAGCGTGACCCGGCCGCCGAACAGCACGCGGCTGTAGATATCCCGGCCGAGTTCGTCGGTGCCGAGCCAGTGCTGCGCCGACGGCTTGGCGAGGCGGTGCGCCAGATCCTGGGCGCCAGGGTCCTGGTTGGTCAGCAACGGGGCAGCGAGCGAAACGACGATCAGGAACAACGCGACGATCAGCCCGGCCATCGCCAGCGGGTTTGAGCGGAACTGTAGCCATAGCCGGTAGCGCCTACCCCAAGCCGCCTGGCGGCGGGATGCTGGCGTTTCGGTGAGGAGCCAGTCGCGGGAGGTGGCGGACATCAACGGACCCTCGGGTCGAGCACGCGATACATCAGATCCGCGAACAGGTTCAGGATCACGTAGCTCAGCCCCACCACCAGCGTTGCGCCGAGCACGGCGTTCATGTCGGCGTTCAGCAGGCTACCCGTCAGATATTGGCCGAGACCGGGCCAGCTGAAGATCGTCTCGGTCAGCACGGCACCTTCCAGCAGACCGGCATAGGTGAGCGCCAGCACGGTCACCAGACGGACCAGGATATTGCCGAAGCCATGCCGCCAGATGATCGTCGTTGCCGACAGGCCCTTGGCGCGCGCCGTCACGATGTATTCGCCGCGCAGGCTGTCGAGCATGAAGGCGCGGGTCATACGAGCGATGTAGGCCATGTTGAACGCCGCCAATACCAGGGCCGGCAGCGCGAGATGGGCCACAGCGTCGCGCAGCGCATCCCAATCCATCGCCAATGCCGCGTCGATCAGCAGCACGCCGGTCACCTGCGGCACCATGTCCTGGTACAGCACGTCCTGCCGCCCCGGTCCGGGTGCCCAGCCAAGCGTGGCGTAGAAGATCAACAGCGCGAGCAGGGCCAGGACGAAGACCGGGATGGAATGACCCGAAAGGCAGACGACACGAATGATCTGATCGACCCAGCTCCCCTGCCGCACCGCCGCGTAAACGCCCAACGGCACGCCCACCAGCGTGGCAATGATCAACGCGACGCTGGAGAGTTCGAGCGTGGCAGGGAAGAAGCGCGCGATGTCGGTCGTGACGCTGTTGCTGGTCATCACGGAGCGGCCGAGATTGCCCTGCGCCAGTTCGACGACGTAGTGCGCGAATTGCTGCGGTAGCGGCTGGTCGAGCCCCATCTCGTGCCGCGTCCGCTCGACCACATCCTGCGGCGCGCGGTCACCGACGACGGCGAGCACCGGATCGATCGGGACGACGCGACCGATCAGGAAGGTGATCAGCACCAAGCCGAACAGCGTGATGGGGATGCTCGCCACCGCAGCGGCGAGCGATCGGAAGCGCTTCAAGCCTTGGAGATGTCCACGTAGCGGGTGCTATCGGATAGCGGCCCGATCTCCAGCCCGGTCACGCCCTTGCGAAGTGCGGCGATCTCGACCTGCTGCAGCAGGACCGCGAACGGGCCGACCTCCTGCAGGTCGCCCTGCAGGCGCTCGTAGGCGCGGACGCGCTTGTCGGCATCCTGTTCGCGAACGGCGGCGATGGCGCGGTCGGTCAGTTCCTTGTTCTGCCACGACGAGCGCCAGGCGAGCGTGCGGTCCTTGGCGTCCTCACCGTTGTCGACGTTCTCGCAGAAGGTCTGGGCGTTGCTGTTGGGGTCCATGTAATCCGAGCCCCAGCGGAGCAGCGCCAGCTCGTGCTTGCGGGCGCGGGTCTTAGTGATGACCTGGCGGAACTCGGCCGGCAGGAGGTTCACCTTGATGCCGATGGCAGCCAGATCGGCCTGCAGTGCCTGCGCGATATCGGCATAGGGCGAGACGTTCTGGGTATCGAGGGTGACCTCGAAGCCATTCTCCAGCCCGGCTTCCTTCATCAGCGCCTTGGCCTTGTCGATATTTTTGGAGAACGGCTTGTCGGTCAACGAACCAGGGAGCCCCTTGGGCAGGAAGGCCTGCTGCTCGACGAAGATGTTCGGCGTGATGTTGGTGGCGATCGACTTGTAATCGAGCGCCCACTTGATCGCCTGGCGCACCTGCGGCTTGGAGAGATTCGGATGGTTCTGGTTCATCGCCAGATACAGCACGGACGCCTTGGTGCCCTTGACGAGACTGTAGTCCCCGTTGGTCTCGATCGTCTTGATCTGCTCGGGGCTGAGGTTACGCGCGATGTCGACGTCGCCCTTCTGCAACGCCAACAACTGGGCGCTCGAATCCGGCCGGTGCAGGATCAGCATGCGCTTCGCCTTGGGAAGCGGCATCGCGTTCGGGTTAGCGTCCAGCGAGACGGACTCGCTCGCCTTCCATGACCGCAGCGCGAACGGGCCGGACCCAGCGCTGTTGGTCTTGAGCCAAGCATTGCCCATGTCGCCGGCCGTCTCGTGCGACATGACCGTCTTCTTGTCGACGATGCCGCCGACGTTGGCGGACAGGCAGTAGAACAGGAAGGTCGGCGCGAACTGCTCGGTGAGCTTGATCACCACGGTCTGCGGGTCCGGCGCGGTGACGCGTTCGGCGACGTTGTCTTTGGTGATGCCGAGCTGGGTGATGATGAACGCCGGCGCCTTGTTCAGCGCAACGGCGCGCGTGTAGGTGAAAACGACGTCGTCGGCGGTGACCGGATTGCCGGAGGCGAACTTCCGGCCGGCGACCAGGTGGAAGGTGGTGGTCAGCCCGTCGGGCGTCGTTTCCCACTTCTCGGCCAGCTTGGGCAGGATCTTGGTCGGATCCTTCAGATCCGGATGGATCAGCTTCTCGTAGATATTGCCGGTGACTTCGTTGCCGCTGAACTCGAAGCTTTCCTGCGGGTCCATGCTGATGATGTCGTCGATCTGATACGCCATGACGATGACGTCCTTGGGCGTTTCGGCGACCGCCGGGCGGAACGCGGCGGTGCCGAGCAACGGGCCCATGGCGGCGGCACCGAGGAGAGTGCGGCGGTTCAGCATCAATAATTCCCTGACGACTATCTACCTAGGATACCTGCGCGGACGCAGGGGTCAAAGCACGGACTACCCAGGGTCCAGAAATTTCGCCAGTGTCCGAATATGTCGAATTCCACTGCAGGGTCACTCGCGCACATTCGAGTCCTTGACCTGTCCCGGGTTCTCGCCGGACCCTGGGCCGGTCAGTTGCTCGGCGATTATGGCGCCGACGTCATTAAGGTCGAACGACCCGGCACCGGCGACGATACGCGCGGCTGGGGACCGCCCTACGTCAAGAACGCCGACGGCAGCGACGGGCCAGACGCGGCCTATTACCTTTGCGCCAACCGCAACAAGCGCTCGGTCACCATCGATTTCACCCAGCCCGAGGGCCAGCGCCTTGTCCGTGAGTTGGCGGCCGGGTGCGACGTGGTGATCGAGAACTTCAAGCTCGGCGGGCTCGCGGCCTATGGACTCGATTACGCCGGGCTGAGCGCGGTGCATCCTGGGTTGATTTATTGTTCCATCACCGGCTTCGGCCAGACCGGCCCCTACGCGCCGCGCGCCGGCTACGACTTCCTGATCCAGGGCATGGGCGGCCTGATGAGCATCACCGGGCGGCGCGACGGGGAGCCCGGCGCCGGGCCGCAAAAAGCCGGCGTGGCGCTGACGGACGTGCTGACCGGGCTGTATGCCACCACCGCCATCCTAGCCGCGCTGGCGCATCGCGACCGGACCGGGGTCGGGCAGTATATCGATCTCGCGTTGCTCGACGTCGGCATCGCGAGCCTAGCGAACCAGCCGATGAACTACCTCGCCTCCGGCGTGGCACCGCAGCGGATGGGCAACGCGCACCCGAACGTGGTGCCGTATCAGGATTTCCCCACCGCGGATGGCGACGTCATCATCGCGGTCGGCAATGACGGGCAGTTCGGCCGGCTCTGCGCTGCACTCAGCGTCCCGGAGTTGGCGACCGACCCGCGCTACGTCAGCAACGCCGCCCGAATCGTCAACCGCGACTCGCTGATCCCGCAGCTGAGCGCCGCCACCCGCACCAAGACGACGGCAGAGTGGGTCAGCCTGTTCGAGACCAAAGGTGTCCCGTGCGGCCCGATCAATTCGCTCGACCAAGTGTTCGCCGATCCGCAGGTGCAGGCGCGCGGGATGCAACAGGCGATGGACCGCGACGGCGCAACCGTTCAGCTGGTCGCCAACCCGGTGCGCCTGTCGGCGACCCCGGTGTCGTACCGGCATGCACCGCCGGCGCTCGGCCGCGATACGCGGGACGTGCTCGGCGACCGGCTCGGCTTGTCGCCGGACGAGATCGACGCTCTGGCGGCGCGCGGCGTGATCTAGGGTTTGGGCAGCGGCGGCGCGGCGATCGGGCAGGTCATCCAGGTCACGCCGCGCGCGCACAGGAAAACCGACACGTTGTTCAAGCCGGTGAAGACGGTGGCGATCGAGGCCAGCGCAGCGAGGACGGCGAGAGCCACCTGCGGCGTCGTCAAGATGAATGGGGTGCGGACAAGCTTGCCGTCCCAGTAGAGGCGATTGTTCTTGTCGGTGCCGAGCCGCTTGAGGTCCTGCAGGACCATCGGCTTGACGTCGGGCGGCCAGTCGGGCGGCACGTCAGCCACTGGCGGAACTCTTGTTTTCCAATGCTTCGACGCGCTTGCCGAGCAAGGAGATGGTGGTCAACAAGTCCGATAACTGATCCTGAAGTTTCTTCACCGCTTCGACCGCATCAGCGATGTCGTCGAAGGAGATCTCGCCGGGTGGCAAGTCGACTCTCAGCGCATGCGAACGAGAAGCTCTTTGATCTCGGCGCTCAACTGGTCGCCACGCACTTTGATCTGATCAAGAAGTTCCCGCGTTTCTTGTCGCCGATCGGTCTGCTTGGCGACGCTGGCTTTGGCCTTGCGCACGGGTGGCATCTTTTCGACCACGATCGCCGATTGTTTGCTCTTCACCTGCAAGCACTCCCTCTGCGTTCGCAGCTTAACATGAACTCGGCCACCACTTCGATATGGATATGGCCGACCGTCTGATCCATAGAGGTGCGTCATGGATCTGATCACCATCACCGCCGGCCCGTTCACTTTCCGCGCCCGTCTCGAGGACGAGTTGGCGCCGAAGACGTGTGCACGGTTCCGCGCGCTACTGCCCTATGACGAGCGGATCATCCATGTGCGCTGGAGCGGTGAGGGCTGCTGGATCCCGCTCGGCGATCTGGACCTCGGCCTCGGCTACGAGAACAACACCAGTTTCCCGGCACCGGGCCAGGTCATCCTATATCCGGGCGGCGTGAGCGAAACCGAAATCCTGCTCGCCTATGGCCCAGTCTGTTTCGCGAGCAAGGCCGGCCAACTCTCCGGCAACCATTTCCTGACCATCGTCGACGGACTGGAGAACCTGCAACCGCTGGGCAAGATGACGCTCTGGCAGGGTGCGCAGCCGATCCGGTTCATGGGTCAGCCATCAGCGTAGGCGTCGTCAACCACGAACGTCTTCGGAAATCGTTCGTAGACATGGGCCGGGGCACGCTGGCGAATTTGTGAGTTAGCCGCGGACAGACAGGTCGTGGCAGCCCACATCGGCACCACGAAGGCAGTGCCGATGAAGCCGCAGCGATCGAGTAGTGATCCGCCTTAGCCGAACTTTGTTCGTAGCCCTGCAGTATTCATCAAACGATCGGACAATGCCAACGCCTGCTTTTTACGTTGCAGCACAGGATGCTCAATCACCGTCCATGACAACCATGCGAACAGTGCCGTTATGGGCAGCGCGACTGCGGTGAGTTGCCACCATGTCTGAATGGATGGGAAGTAGTGCACGAGTGTCTGCTCGACCGGAAAATGAAATAGATAAACTCCGTATGACAAGTCTCCGAACGGGATGGACGGCGGCCTCATCAAACCGAGCCATACCGTTGCATAGGCGATCGGAAGCGGAGCAAGATAACATAGCTGTGGGTATTCCAGCATGGCCATGGAGATGACCATGGAAACTACGCCAGCCATGTTGGAAAACGGCAGTTTGTCTCTGTAAAGATAAACAACGACTGCAGCTAGGAACGATAAAACCAACATACGACCTGGAAGATTATTGTCGAATGCTTGTCCAGTATGGTTCACATTCACAAAGGTGGTTGCAACCAGGCAGGTGCCGATCACTGCCATGGCAAACCAAAACCTACGCCTGACAACCGTCAGAATGGAAAGGATTGTCAGGCTCAAATAGCTCTCAAGCTCGAACGGAATCGTCCACAATTGTCCATTCATTACGCCTGGAGCTGGATTGTCTGCAAATACACCAGGTAGAAAGTAGTGTATGCTACCGATTATATTCAGAAAATACTTCCAGACCAAATGATCGGTGTAATATGCGGAAAGCGGTATCGTCGTGACGATCGGTCCGATGAGAAGGGCTGAAAGCGCTACCTCGACCGCCAGTGCTGGTATAAGTCGAAGAATACGCAGCATCACAAACTGATGCAGTTGCACCCGCTTCAAACTGCCGGTGACCAGAAAACCCGACAGGGCAAAAAACATCGGCAGTATGCTAGCCGGCAGAAACCGAAACGGTCCGGCCCACACGAAAGTATCCGATCCGCTAGAAAGCGCGATACTGTGGAATACCAGCACACTGACGGATAGTATAATCCTAAGATAGTCGAAGCCCGTGGTGAAGCCTCCGGGAGTCTTCATCTTGTCGTCCAGCGTCATTTTGATGCCCGTATAAGAAAGAGACTTGGGGTGGCCAAAATCTCATACGTGCGAAACAATCTCAGAGCCAGACCAATATTGTGATACGCATCACGGTCTGAAGGTTTCTAGGATCTTCAGACCGTTCGCATACTCGTATCGTGGTGCCCGCCGCCGGACTCGAACCGGCAAGCCCTGTCACGGACGTCGGATTTTAAGTCCGCTGCGTCTACCAATTCCGCCAGGCGGGCACGCGCCGACCTTGTATCAACTCGGCGAGGCGGCGGAAACCTGGCAGGCGATGTCCATCGCCAGACGGATCAGATTTTCACTCGCCTCGGCCGTTCGAAAGGCGCTGTGCGCCGACAGCGTCACGTTCTCCAAGCTTGATAAAGCATGACCCGGCGGCAACGGCTCGACGTCGAACACGTCCAGCGCGGCATGCCCGAGTCGGCCGCTGCGCAATGCGTCGATCATGGCGGCTTCATCGACCACTGCACCGCGCGCCGTGTTGATCAGGATCGCGCCGGGTCGCATCTGCGCCAGTTGCTCAGCGCCGATGAAGCCGCGCGTCTCGTCCGTCAGCAGCAGGTGCAGCGACACGACGTGGCTTTCGGCCAGCAGGCGATCAAGCGAAACGAACTCGACGCCTGGGGCCTGGCGCGGCGTGCGGTTCCACGCCAGGACGCGCATGCCGCTGCCAGACGCGATGCGCGCGACCTCGGCACCGATGCCGCCGAACCCGATCAGGCCGAGCGTCTTGCCGGTGAGCTGCAACCCTTCCGTCCGGACCCACTGGCCGGCACGCATGCCGCGGTCCATCGCTGCAAGCCCACGCGCGGCGGCCCACATCAGCGCGATCGCATGCTCGGCGACCGCGGTGTCACCGTAGTTCTTGATGGTGTGGACGGTGATGCCGAGATCGGCCAGCGCCTCGGGATCCATGTAGCTGCGCGCACCGGTGCCGAGGAAGATGACGTGCTTGAGGCCGGTACAACGGCGCATCGCCTCGACCGGCATCGCGCTGTGATCGTCGAGCACGAAGTCGTAGCCGGCCAGCAGGCGCGGCAGATCCGCCGGGTCGATATGCTCCTGCTTGTTGACCGTGACTTCCGGGTCGCCGGGCCGGGAGACCGCTTGGAAGATTTCCGCCAACTCATCGCCAGCGTCCAAGAAAATACCGCGCATTCAACGCTCCAGATCGTTGCGCCGATCCTGCGTGTCCGCCGTTGACGCGGCAAGGGCGGGATGCGCATGGTCCGCCGCATGCGGGTCCCGCTTTCGGCAGCGTTCATTGCCTTGGCTGTCTTGAGCGCCCATCCGGCGGTCGCGCAGAAGCCGCCATCGAGTGTCGCACAAACGCCGCCTGCGGCTGGCACGCTGCCCAGCGGCAAGCCGCCGCCGCTCGGCGTGCCGTGGGAGGGCGCACCGACCCTGCCCGGGGGCGATCCGGACGATGTGCCGTTCGACCAAGCCTATGGGAGCGGCACCGGCTTCGTCGTCGCGGATCGACGGCTGCTGACCAATCGGCACGTCGTGGTGGGTTGCGCCCGCGTCGTGGCCCGCGATGCGGCCGGCACGCGCCTGCCGGCCAAGTTGGTCGTGGCCGATCGAGGGCGCGACCTGGCATTGCTGAGCATCGAGAAACCGGCCGGGCCGCCGCTGACGTTCCGGGACAGCCCGGCGGTTCGGCGCGGCGAGAGCGTCATCGCCTACGGCTTTCCGCTTTCGGGCCTGCTGTCCTCCGGGCCCACGCTGACAACGGGCAACGTCAATGCATTGGCCGGGCTGCGGGACAACCCGAACAACTACCAGATCAGCGCCGGCGTGCAGCCCGGCAACTCCGGCGGACCATTATTTGATGCACAGGGGCACGTGATCGGCGTCGTGGTCTCCAAGCTCAACGCCGCACGGGTGGCGGAGATGACCGGCGGCGACATTCCGCAGAACGTCAACTTCGCGGTCAAGGGTGAGCAGGCGCTCGCCTTCCTGCGCGCCAACAACGTGCAGCCGGCGGTGGCGGCGAGCACGGGGCCGGACAAGCGCGCTGATGAGATCGATGCCGTGGCCAATCCGTCAACCGTCTACCTGACGTGCTTCCGGTAGCAGCGCGGAGCAGGTCAGCCCCACGGCGGCGCATCGTCTGGCGGTTGATGCGTTTCCTGCTGATCGTGTCGATCTGGGGCGTGCTGGCGGGCGGGGTGATCTTGGTGTGGTTCGCGCGCGACCTGCCGCGGCCGGAAACCGCCTTGGACGCCGCGCGCCGACCCGGGCTGGCGCTGCAGGATCGGGGCGGCCATGTTTTCGCGACGTATGGCGACCTGGTGGGCGAACCGTTGCGACTGTCGCAGTTGCCACGCTGGTTGCCGGAAGCCGCGGTGTCGGTCGAGGACCGGCGATTCTACCAGCATTTCGGGCTCGACCCGGTCGGCATCCTGCGGGCCCTCACGGTCAACCTGCGGTCCGGGCGCTTGGTGCAGGGCGGTTCGACGCTGACGCAGCAGGTCGCCAAGACGCTGTTCCTCACCAATGCGCGGACTTTCCGGCGCAAGGTGCAGGAACTGCTGCTGACGCTCTGGCTCGAACATAGCTTCAGCAAGCAGGAGATCCTCGAGATCTGGCTCAACCGGGTTTATCTCGGCAGCGGCGCCTGGGGCGTCGACGCGGCGGCGCGGCTGTATTTCGGCATCACGGCACGCAAGCTTTCCTTGTGGCAGAGCGCCGTGATCGCCGGGTTGCCGCGGGCGCCGTCGCGCTTCAATCCTCGCGTCGACCCGGTGGCTGCGGCGACACGCGGCCGCGAGGTGCTGACGGCGATGGCCGAGACCGGCGTCATCAGCAAGGAGCAGGCAGCCGCGGCCTCGGCTGCCATCGTGTTCACGCCGCCGCCGGCCGTGGCGGGATGGTTCGCCGATTGGGTGGCGGAGGAGTCGCAGACGCTGGTGCCGATCGGCTCCGATGCGGTGCTGCACACCTCACTCGACGCAAAGCTGCAGGCGGTGGCGGAGGCGAAGTTGTCCGCATTGCTGGACGGCCCCGGCGTGAAGGCCGGGGTCGGACAAGGTGCCGTTGTGGCGCTCGACGCGGCCACGGGCGCGGTGCGGGCGATGGTCGGCGGGCGCGATTACCGGGCCGGCGGCTTCAACCGGGCAGTGACGGCACGACGGCAACCCGGGTCGGCGTTCAAGCCCTTCGTGTGGCTGGCGGCGCTCGAGCACGGCATGCATCCGGAGGACCGCGTGCTCGACGCGCCGCTGCGGATCGGCGGATGGAGCCCGCAGAATTTCGACGGCACGTATCATGGCGAGGTCACGCTCGAGGACGCGCTGGCGCAATCGCTCAACACGGTGTCGGTTCGGCTATTGCAGGCGTCGGGCGGACCGCGGGCGGCGGCCGAGATCGCGCGGCGGCTGGGCGTCGGCGGCACGATGCCGGAGGACCTGTCGCTGGCGCTCGGCACCGGAGAGGTTCGGCTGATCGACATGGCATCGGCCTATGCGGCGCTGCTCAATGGCGGTCTGCGGGTCCGCGCGACCGGCATCGAGCGGGTCGACGCGAACAACCAGCGGCTGGTGCTCGATCGGCCCGGGCCTGCCCGCGTGATCGAAGCGGAGCGGGCGGGGGAGATGCGCGAGATGCTGGCGGCGGTAGTGGCGCGCGGCAGCGGGCGGGCGGCGGCGGTAGCCGGACGCTTCGTGGCGGGCAAGACCGGCACGACGCAGGATTATCGCGACGCGTGGTTCATCGGCGAAGCCGGGTCGACCATCATCGGGGTATGGCTGGGCAATGACGACGACCGGCCGATGCGCGGGGTGACGGGCAGTTCGCTACCGGCACGGCTGTTCCACGACATCGCAGCCGCCGACCGCTGAGTTAGCGAAGGCTTCATCTTTGCCGCTTATTGTTCGCGGCAAAGGAGTTTTGGCTTGGTTCAGGAAGTCCGGTCGATCCTATTCACTGCCGAAGAATGCCGCACCGCCGTCGCGCAATTGATGATCGCGAAAGTCGGCGCACGCCTGACCGGCGAGGTGACGCAGGTCGAGTTGACAGGGCCCAAGGTCAACGCGGTGGTCACCGTTCGGTCGGGCACGAAGGTGGAACAGCACACGATGGACGCGGCGGACTTGATGAGTGCGGTTCTGCTGTTCTGCCGAAGAGCACGCATTCCGCTCTCCACGCGCTCGGACAAGCGTTTGAGCCTCATCGCGGACTGTCTGGCGCTCACGACCTCCATCAACCTGCGGCGCACCGTTTCGATAGGCGGTGCGGCCGAGCATGCAGCGGCCGGACCCGATCTCGCCCTGATGCACACGGTGTGACCCGGCAACCCGTTAGCGTGTACGCGCTTTACTGGGCATGACCTTCGATCTTTCCCAAGCCATCGCCTCGCTTCAAGGCTTGGTCGCTTCGTTCTTCAGGCACCTTCCCTACATCGTCATCGCGCTGCTCGTTTACGCGTGCTTCCATTTTGCCGCCCGGTCGGTTCGCCGCGTGATCCGACACTTCGCCGAGCGGCGGCGCAAGCACATGAACGTCGGGCTGGTGCTGGGCCGGCTGGCCGAGGGCGGCATGATGTTGGTGGGCGTCCTCGTCGCACTGGTGATCGCCATACCGTCATTCCAGCCGGCGCAGCTGATCCAGTTGCTCGGCATCAGCGGCGTCGCCATCGGTTTCGCCTTTCGCGACATTCTGCAGAATTTCCTGGCCGGGTTGCTGATCCTGCTGACCGAGCCCTTCCGCATCAACGATCAGATCGTCGTCGGCGGTTTCGAGGGAACGGTGGAGGAAATCGAGTCGCGCGCGACCACGATCCGGACTTATGACGGCCGCCGCGTCGTGATCCCGAACACCAATCTGTTCACCCAATCGGTGACGGTGAACACCGCCTTTCCGAGCCGGCGCCTGCAATACGATGTGGGTGTCGGCTATGGTGACGACATCGCGACGGCGAGAACGGTGATCCTGCGGGCAATCGGCAGCATCCACGGCATCATGTCGACACCGGCGCCGGAGGTGCTCGTGGTCGGTCTGGCCGACTACAGCGTCACCCTTCGCGTCCGCTGGTGGATCGATCCGCCGCGCCGGGCGGATACGATGGAAAGCATGAGCGACGCGTTGCACGCCATCAAGGATGCATTGGCCGAAGCGGGGATCGACCTGCCGTTTCCGACGCGGCAGATCCTGTTCCACGACCAGACCGAAGAGTCCGATGGCGACCGATCCCGCCAGCGCGAAGGTTGGCCGGCGGGCAAGAGCCGGGTACCGGCGGCACGATCGATCGCGAGCGCGCTGGTGGCCAGGCGACAAGGCAAGCCAACCGACATGGCCGATCACGGCGAGGGAAATCTGCCGAGCATCTCGCGTTCCTGACCACGTCGACCCTTGGAGACGCTAAGATGATGAAACTTCAAACCTCGCTGACCGTGTTCGCCGCAATGTTGGTGGCTGGAACGGTGCAGGCTCAAACGCCCAGCGTTCAACCCGCCCCCGAGGTGCCGACGACGACGCAGGAACCGACGCCGCCGAACGGAGTCGCTCGCGGCGTGATCCGGCCCAACCGTCCGGTCGATTCCGGGATGGTGACCCGACCGCCGGTCCAGCCGCGTCACCGGATGCCGGTCATCACGCCGCCAGGCACAGCGCGTTGAGCTTCCTACGTGAGTTAAAGCTTCCGCTACTGTTTCTGCTCACGATCCCAATCGCGCCGATCCTGCATTATTTCGTCGGTGGCATGCCGTTGCTCGAGTTCGCAACCGGAGCCGCCGCGATTGCAGTGCTGGCGGACTGGGTGCGGCGCGGCACCGAGCATGTGTCGTCGCATGTCGGCGCCGCGATCGGCGGCTTGCTGAGCATCAGTCTCGGTAGCCTGGCCGAGTTGATCCTGGCGCTGTTCGTGTTGTGGGACGGCAAGATCAATGTCGTGCGGGCGCAGATTACCGGGTCGATGATCGGGACAAGCCTGCTCGGGTTGGGCATCGCCATCGTCGCCGGCACCATCGGCCGAGAGAGCCTGACGTTTAAACGCGAGCGCGCCAGCCTGATCTCGAGCCTGCTGCTACTCTCGGTGATCGCGTTGCTGTTGCCGGCGATATTCGATTTCACACTGCGGTCGACCGGACATGCCGACAAGGCAGCGGCTTCGGATGAGGCGCTGAGCCTCGGCGTCGCTGCGGTGTTGCTGCTGCTTTATGCCGGCAACACGGTTTATACGCTCGTGACCCATCGGGACGTCTTCGGCTCCGGCGAGGACGAGGAAAGCGGAACCTCCTGGCCACTTGCCGTGTCGCTGGGCGTTCTCGCCGCGGCCACCGTGGTGATCGCGCTGGAAGCGGAGCTGGTTTCCGGCTCGCTCGAACAGGCGGCGCAGTCGCTCGGATTATCAGACGTGTTCCTCGGCGTGATCGTGCTCGCGCTGATCGGTACCGCGTCGGATTTGTTCGCTGGCGCTTTCTTCGCGCGTCAGGGCAAGATGGGGCTGGTGCTGAGCGTTTGTATCGGCTCGGCGATCCAGGTGGCGCTCGTGCTGGCGCCGTTGCTGGTGCTGATCTCGTGGGCGATCGGCAAGCCGATGACGCTGGTGTTCTCCAACCCGCTCGACCTGTTCGCCATCGCCGGTGCCGCTTTCATCATCAATAGCATCGCCAGCGACGGAGAAGTCACCTGGTTCGAAGGCACGCTGTTGATTGGCGTCTACATCCTGTTCGGGCTCGGCTTCTACTTCGTCACCTGACCGCGAACGGCCCATTGAGCCGGACGATGGTCAGGTTGAGGTAAGCGGCGAACGTGACCCAGAGCAGATAGGGCAGCAGCAACCAGCTCGCCAACGGTGCGAACGGCGCGACGACGACCATTGGAGCCAAGACCGAGAGCCACAGCAGCGGTACTTCGATCAAGGCCCAATCGGGCCGCTTGAATTTGAAGAACAACGGGCTCCAGAGCAGGTGAAACAGCGCGTTGAAACTGTATAGAACCACGACCAGCGTGCGCTGGCCGGCGCTTGGCGCGGAAACCCAGGCGTCGGCTGCCGACCAAGCGGCAAGTGCCAGGATGAGCGTCCATGCCGGGCCGAACAGCCAGTCCGGCGGTTGCCAACTCGGCTTGCGCAGTTGGCGGTACCACGGCCCGATCTCGGTGAGCAGGCCGCCGGCACCGGTGACGACGAGCGCCACGACGCCGGCGACGATCAACGGGGTCAGCATGCGAGTGCCGGACGCTTGCTGCGCTCGCCCATGGCATGTTCGAGCACCTGAGCGGCTCGGAACAGCAGGGCTTCCCCGAACGGTTTGGCACAGATCTGCACGCCGACCGGCAATCCGCCCTCGCCGAAACCAGCGGGCACGCCCATCGCCGGCCACCCCGTCTGGTTCATCGGCGCCGTGAAGCCCGGTTGCTGCAATCCATCGAATTTTGGCACGTTGTCGATCCGCGGTGCCTCCGCCGGGGCGCCGGCGGTCAGGAGGATGTCGACGTCCCGCGACGCTTCGGAGGTCGCGGCGCATAGTTCGCGGCGGAACCGCTGGGCCTGTATGTAGTCACTGGCGGCGAACAGGCCGCCGAACACCATGCGGCTGCGCAGCCGCTCGCCGTAATCGTGGAAGCGCTCGCGCATCCAGGGCTCATGCAGGCTGTAGGCCTCGGCAGTCAGGATGACGAAGTTGGCGGCCTGGAAGTCCAACAGTGACGGCAACTCGACATCCGACACGATCGCACCGGCATCGCGCCAGACCGCGGCGGCCCGGTCGATCCCGGCTTGCGTGGCCGAGCTGACGGGACGGTCCCGCTCGTGCCAATTCCGCACAATGCCGACGCGCACGCCCCTCACCCCGTCGCCGAGTCCGGCCGTGTAGTTCGGCACCGCCCGGTCGACGCTGGCCGGGTCCTGCGGATCATGGCCGGCCATCGCCTGCAGCAGCATCGCGCAGTCCTCGACCGTCCAGGCTAACGGGCCGGCATGGTCGAGCGAGAAGGCCAGCGGCAGGATACCGGCCCGGCTGCACAGGCCGTAGGTCGGCTTGATGCCGACGATGCCGCACAGCGCGGCCGGCCCACGAATGGAGCCGCCGGTGTCCGACCCGGTACCGCCCAGGATCAATCCGGCCGCCACGGCCGCACCGGTGCCGGATGACGATCCGGAGGTGAAGTGATCGGGGTCCCACGGGTTGCGCGCCGGCGGCCAGGGCAAGTCGAAGCTCGGGCCACCGAAGGCGAACTCGTGCGTCGCCAGCTTGCCGAGCATCACCGTCCCGGCCTCGTGCAGGAGTCGGACCGTCGTGGCATCCGTGTCCGGCACCCAGTCTTGCAGCAGCTTGGAGTGCGCGGTCGTGGCGATGCCGGCGGTGCCGTAGATGTCCTTGTGGCCAATCGGGATGCCGTCGAGCTTGCCACGCGCGGTGCCGCTCATCTGCCGCTGCTCGGCGGCGCGGGCGTCGGCCATCGCGCGGTCCGGCGTAACCTTGATGAAGGCGTTCAACGTGCCGTCGAGCGCGGCGATGCGGTCGAGACAGCTTTGCGCCAACTCGACAGGCGAGACCTTGCGCGCGGCGAGGTCGCGCGAGGCGTCGGCAATGGTCGGGAATGTCATGCCAAGTCCTCCGGCTGGAAAATAGTCGCCGGCTCCGCCTCGCGCGGCCGGGTCGCGCGGCCGCGGATGCGGTCGAGCATCGGCTCGATGTTCTCCCAAGCAGCGTAAAGCTCCTCGATCTCCGCCGATGGCAACTCCAGGCCAGCCCGGTGGATCAAGGCGGCAAAATCGTGCTGAGGCAGCTTGGCAGGCATCCGGATCTCCGAAACGATGCCCGGATCGAAGCACGTCTGGCGTGCGCAGGCTAACGGTTGTGTCGGCAGAGGAGCCGCGCAAGAGTTTTGGCGTGCGTACACCCCAGCAAACAGGCCGTATTCGACTCACCACACCGAGCCCGATGCTTGCCGCGTTCGCGGGCATGTTGGCGCTGGCGTCGTCGCAGGGCATCTGCCGCTTTGTTTACACGCCGATCCTGCCGGCGATGGCGGCGGGGCTCGGGTTGGGGCCGAGCACGGCGGGCCTGATCGCGTCGGCCAACTTCCTCGGCTACCTGAGCGGGGCGATCGCGGCGATGGCCAAGCGGCTGCCCGGCGGGCGGCGCGCCTGGTTCGTCGGCAGCCTTTGCGTCAGCGCGCTAAGCACGGCGGCGATGGGCGTGGCGAGCGGGCTGCCGGCCTACCTAGCGCTGCGCTTCGCCGGCGGAGCCTCGGGCGCGTTCGTGCTCGTGCTGGCCACGGCGGCGGTGCTCGAGACGTTGGCGGAGGCCGGGCGCTCGCGGCTCGGAGCCTTGCACTATGCCGGCGTCGGCGTCGGGATCGTGCTGTCGGCCCTAATCGTCGCCATGCTCGAGGCAAGTGGGGCCGGCTGGCGGACGTTGTGGATCGTCGCCGGGCTGATCGCCCTGGTATTGGTCCCGCTGCCAGCCCGCGTATTGCGCTGGCGCGCGCCAGTCGCCGGCGCCGCGGCTCAGGCGGCTCCGATGCACCGGGGCGTGTTGCCGCTCACGTTCTGCCAGTTCCTGTATGGCGCCGGCTATGCGGTCACGGCGACATTCCTGATCGCGATGGTCCGCAGCGCGCCGGCGACACGGGCGGTCGAGCCGCTGATCTGGACTGTCGTCGGCCTCGCCGCCGCTCCGTCGCTGCTGCTCTGGCTGTGGGTGTCGGCGCGGATCGGGCCCCGGCGGGCCTATGCCGCCGCCGCGCTGCTCGAGGCCGCCGGCGTGCTGATGGCAGGCGGCTGGCCGACGCCCGCCGGGTTGCTGGCCGGCGCGGCGCTGCTGGGCGGGACGTTCATGGGACTGACCGCACTCAGCTTCGCCGTTGCGCGCGAGTTGGGACCGGGCGCCCAGGAGCGGCAGATCGCCATCCTGACTACCGGCTTCAGCGTCGGCCAGGCGCTCGGCCCTCTGCTCGGCGGCGCGTTGGCCGAAGCCAGCGGCAGCTTCTGGAGCGCGTCGGCCCTAGCGGCCGCGGCTTTGCTGCTCGCCGCCGTGCTGATCCTGGCGACCCGTCCGCGTTCCGCCGTCACATAACCGACACTCATGGACTGCTGACAGGCAGAGTAGGACCAGCTAACAGCCGAACCATGTCGGATACGCCCTTCCCCGCGTTCGCGTCGCAACGCCGTCTGCCCAACCTGTTCGATCTAGTGGCGGGTGCGTGTATTCTCGCGGCATTGATCTACGTCGCGAGCGTGGCCCGCGGTACGGTTGGGCCGATCGACGCGCCCGAAGCGACTGCAATCAGCCTCGATCCGGCCAACCTGCCGGCCTATGCGGTTCGCACCACGCTACGGATGTTCGCGGCGCTGGCCTTCTCGCTGCTGTTCACGCTGACCTATGCGACCTGGGCGGCGAAAAGCCGTCGGGCAGCGCTGATCCTCATCCCGTTGCTCGACATCCTACAATCGGTGCCGATCCTCGGCTTCCTGACCTTCACCGTGGTGTTCTTCCTCGGCTTGTTCCCCGGCCAGATCCTTGGTGCCGAACTGGCGGCGATCTTTGCCATCTTCACCAGCCAGGCCTGGAACATGGCCTTCAGCTTCTATCAGTCGCTCAAGACGCTGCCGAACGACCTGGACGAGGCGACCCGCAGCTTCGGCCTGTCGACGTGGCAGCGGTTCTGGCGCTTCGAGGTGCCGTTCGCGATGCCAGGCCTGGTGTGGAACACCATGATGAGTATGTCGGGCGGCTGGTTCTTCGTGGTCGCCAGCGAGGCGATCACGGTGGGCGACACGACGTTCAAACTGCCCGGCATCGGCAGCTACGTGGCGCTGGCACTCGAGCAGCGCAGCATTCCGGCGGTGTTCTACGCGATCCTGGCAATGCTCGTCGTGATCCTGCTGTACGATCAATTGTTGTTCCGTCCGCTGGTGGCATGGTCCTCGAAGTTCCGCTTTGAGTTGACCGCATCTGAGGACGCCGAAGATCCGTGGATGCTGAAGCTGTTGCGCCGGACTCGGCTATTGCGGGCGGCCACGGACGTGATCGGTTCGGGCTTCAACGTGCTGACCGGTCTGCGCCTGGCGTTACCACGACGGGCGGCCAAGGAACGGGTTCCCTCCAAGCTGGCCGACGCGCTCTTCCTCGGCGTCATGGGCCTGGCGCTGCTGTACGCGTTGTACCTGATCGTTCAGTTCACCTCGACGTCGCTGAGCTGGTCCGAAGTGCTGGAAGCGTTCCTGCTCGGGCTGCTGACATTAGTGCGGGTCGTCGTGCTGATGGTGCTGGCGACCATTGTATGGGTTCCGATCGGCGTCTGGCTCGGCCTTCGCCCGGTCTGGGGACGGCGGGCACAGCCGATCGCGCAGTTCCTCGCCGCGTTCCCTGCCAATCTGTTCTTCCCCATCTTCGTCGTGCTGATCGTACGGGGTCACGGCAACCCGAACATCTGGCTGACGCCGCTGATGATCCTGGGCACACAGTGGTACATCCTGTTCAACGTCATCGCCGGCGCGTCCGCCTTCCCGGGCGACCTGCAGGAAGTGGCCAAGTGCTTCCGGGTCGGCGGATGGCTGTGGTGGCGCCGGGTCATCCTGCCAGGCGTGTTCCCTTATTACGTGACGGGCGCGATCACCGCATCCGGTGGCTCATGGAACGCGGCCATCGTCGCCGAAGTAGCGAGCTGGGGTGATACCAAACTCGAAGCGCGCGGGCTGGGCGCCTACATCGCCAATGCGACCGCCGAGGGACAGACCGCAAAGGTCGTGCTCGGCGTCGCGATGATGTCGGCCTTCGTGGTCGCCTTCAACCGGCTGTTGTGGCGGCCACTCTACGGCTATGCCACACGGCGACTGACTCTGGGATAACGCGGATGGACCAGAATGCCCACGGAGAGACATCTCCCGACCTGTTGCTCGAGATCCGCGGGGTTCGACAGGCCTATCGCAAGGAAAGCGCGGCTGACCTGGTTGTGCTCGAGGATGTCGATCTGCAATTGCGACCTGGCGAGATCGTGGGGCTGCTTGGACGCTCCGGCTCCGGCAAGTCGACGCTGCTGCGGATCATCTCCGGCCTGCTGACGCCCACCGGCGGCGACGTGATCTGGCGCGGTCAACCGCTGCGCGGCCCGGCGCCAGGCGTGGCGATGGTGTTCCAGAGCTTTGCGCTGTTTCCGTGGCTGACCGTCGACGAGAACGTCGAGCTGGGCCTTGAGGCGCAGGGCATCGTCAAGGCCAAGCGCGCCGAGCGGGCGGAGGCAGCGATCGACCTGATCGGTCTCGGTGGTTACGAGAGCGCTTATCCAAAGGAGCTGTCCGGCGGCATGCGCCAGCGCGTCGGTCTGGCGCGCGCGCTGGTGGTGCACCCCGACCTGCTGCTGATGGACGAGCCGTTTTCTGCGCTGGACGTGTTGACGGCCGAAACACTGCGCACCGACCTGATCGACCTGTGGAGCGAAGGCAAGCTGCCGGTCAAGTCGATGCTGATGGTGACGCACAACATCGAGGAAGCGGTGCTGATGTGTGACCGTATTCTGGTGTTCAGCAGCAATCCAGGGCGTGTGGCGACCGAGATGCGCGTGAAGTTCCCGCACCCGCGCAACCGGCTCGACCCGGCGTTCCGCAAGGTCGTCGACGACATCTACGCCGTCATGACCCGGCGCCCGGTGCCGCGCACCACGACGGCGCTGTCGGCGACGGAGGCCGTGCGCATCCATCCGGTGTCGTCCAACCTGCTCGCCGGCTTGCTCGAAGTGCTGGCCGGCGCGCCGTATAACGGCCGCGCCGACCTGCCCGCGCTGGCCGGGCCGCTGCAGCTCGAACTGGACGACCTGCTGCCGATCGGCGACGGGTTGCAGCTCCTCGGCATGGGGGTGCTCGAGGAAGGCGACTTGCGGATCACGGAAAGCGGTCGCGCCTTCGTGGATGCGGATACCGACGACCGGAAGCAGATTTTCGCGGCCGCGCTGCGGGCGAACGTGCCGCTAGCGGCGCAGATCCGCCGGGTGCTGGACGACCGGCCGGGTCATCGGGCGTCGGCGGTGCGGTTCCGCGACGAGTTGGAGGATACCATGTCGCCGGATTATGCCGACGAGACGCTGCTGGCGGTGATCAGCTGGGGTCGGTTCGCCGAGCTGTATTCGTATGACGAAGAGGCGGATCAGTTCTTCCTCGACGACGAGGAGTGACACCATGATCGACCGCCGCACCCTGCTGGCCGCCGCCGCCGCGAGCCCGCTGCTCTACACGCGTGCGTTTGGCGAGACGCCGAAGGACACGATCGTCATGGCCAAGCGGATCGACGACATCATCAGCCTCGATCCGCAGGAAGCGTTTGAATACTCGGGCTCGGAAATAACGGGCAACATCTACGACAAGCTCGTCACGCCCGATGATGCCGAGCCGACCAAGATCGTGCCGACTCTGGCCGAAAGCTGGACCACGAGCGCGGACGGCAAGAGCTGGACGTTCAAGATACGGGCCGACCGCAAGTTCGCCAGCGGCGCCGTGGTGACGGCTGACGACGCAGCGTTCAGCCTGCAACGTGCCGTCATCATGAACAAATCGCCGGGCTTTATCATCGCGCAGCTCGGCTTCGACAAGGACAACGTCACGCAGCGCATCCGGGCGATCGATCCGCGGACGCTGCAGATCGACGTGCCGGAACAGCAGGCGCCGACGTTCCTGCTCTACTGTCTGAGCGCGGCGGTGGGCGGTGTCGTCGAAAAGAAAGTGGCGCTCGAGCACGAGCAGAACGGCGATCTGGGCAACGCGTGGCTGCGCGGGAACAGCGCCGGGTCAGGCCCGTACATGCTGCGGACGGCGCGGGCCAGCGAAGTCGTGACGCTGGACGCCAACCCGAACTATCCGCAGGTGCTGCCGGTCAAGCGGATCATCATCCGGCACGTCGCCGATCCGTCGGTGCAGCTGCTGCTGGTGCAGCGGGGAGATGCGGACGTCGCGCGCGACCTGTTGCCGGAGCAGCTCGCCGTTGCGCGGGCAAATAAGGACATGACGGTCGATTCCCGACCGAAAGCCAGCCTGATGTATATCTCCATGAACGTGGCGCATCCGGCGCTGGCCAAGCCACAGGTGCGTGACGCGATCCGCTGGGCGGTCGACTATGCCGCGATCGAGCAGAGCCTCGTCAAAGACACGTTCCGGGTGCACCAGGCGTTCTTGCCGGGTGGTTTCCCGGCTGCGCTGGATGAGAACCCGTTCCAGGCTGATCCGGCGAAGGCCAAAGCTTTGCTGGCCGAAGCAGGGTTTCCGAACGGGCTGGAGCTGACGTTTGATCACGCCAACAGCTCGCCACGCGCAGAGATCGCGCAAGCGTTGCAGGCCCAGTTGGCTCTTGTCGGGATTAAGCTGACTCTTATGGCAGGTGAAGGTAGGCAGGTGCTGACCCGGATCCGGGCACGTCAGCATCAGCTCGCGATCGCGTTGTGGGGCGCCGACTATTTCGACCCGAACAGCAACGCGCAGACGTTCTGCGAGAATACCGACAACTCCGACGCCTCCAAGAATCGCACCACGGCCTGGCAGACGAGTTGGCGTGACGAGGAGTTGACGGCGGAAAGCCTGGCCGCGGTGCGGGAACTCGACCCGGCCAAGCGTGTGGCGATGTATCAATCGATGCAGCGTCAGCTACAACAACGTGGGCCGTTCGCGATCATGTTGCAGGAAGTCGGCAGCGTGGTGATGCGCAAACCGGCAGCCGGGTTGGTTCAGGGCCCGCTTTCGGACCGGACCGTCTACCGGAACATGACCAAGACCTGACCTAGTGCAGCGACAGGGACGGAAAGCCGAATTTCAATAACGGCGAGGCGAGCTGACCTGGCTGCACGGCGCTCGACGGCGGAGGTGGCACGGCGCAAAGCCCGTTGCGGCTCCGCGTCAAACGACGTCGGCGAGCGTATGGGGATCGGCAGGGCACCAGCACGGCCGCATCTCGCGTGACCAGGATACCTCCAGCTAATACGTCTCGCATCTCACGCCCCTGACCTGACTGCATGGTTGACGGTATCCAACCGGGCGTCCCCGCGCTCGTCTAACCGGCGTCGCCGAGCGTCGGAAATGCGTCGGTTGTGACCTACAGTCTGCAGGACGGACGTTAACGCCGGCTTAAAGCAAGGCGTTGCCGATCGCAGCGCCAAGGGCGCCGGCGCTGAACCCGATCGTCGTGACGATCGCTGCCAATCTGCCGCGCATCGCCGGCGTCGTCGCGGCCGCTTGGCCCCGTGCCTGGTTGGCGACCAGCGCCGTTTGCGTTCCCATGTCGAGCAGCGTCATTGCCGCGTAGAGGATCGGCCCCGCCCCGCTGGCCACCGTTGCGGAAACGCCGGCCAGCAGCACGGAGCACAAGCCGACATTCGCGATGCGAGCCGCAGGATATCTCTTGCACGCCCATCCGGCCCCAAGCGCGGCACAGGCCCCGAGCGACGCGATGATGCCCATCGGCGACGAAGTGAACCCATGGCTGGCGGCGACGATCCTGGGGAAGATGGCCCATCCAAGGTTGAACGACGCGAAGACGACGGCTTGCTGTAGCGCTGCGCGGCGCAGGACTGGCTCGCGATGCCACAATGTCCAGCAGCTCGGGAGCGGCGCCGCGTCGCTTTCCCAGTTATGGCGATCGACCCGCAATGCCGCAATCGCCGCGACGATGCCGCATGTGCAGATCAAGCCGGCGTCCAGCATGAACATGGTCCGCCATCCGACGGCAGCCGATGCGACGGGAACAAGGGCGCGTGCGGCAACGATCCCGAGCAGGCCGCTGGCGATGACGCCGCCGATCACTGGCCCCCGAGCACGGGAGGAGACGGCGCTGGTGGCACAGGCCAGCAGCCGCTGCGTCAGCGAGCAACCGATACCGATCAACACGCAATCAAGCGCGATCAACGGGACGGCCGGCGCGACCGCAGCCGTGCCGAGTCCAACCCCGAGCAGCAGCGCATGAAGACCGAGGCCATTTGCAGTGGTGAGGTCGCGAGCCAGGCCAGCGAGCAACGCGACACCGATGGCGTAGCCCGCCAAGGTCGCACTCGGCATCAGGCTCGCCCATACCGAAGGTCCGAACTCCAGCCTCACGGCGGATGCCACGGCTTGCGCCCAATACAGGGTGGATACCGTGACGCCGTTGAGAGCGAGCAGGGCCAGCAGCAGCGATCGGGCGGAGGTGCGAGGCAGCATACGAGCGGGCATGAAGAATATTTTCCACGGATGAGAACAAACAGTGGACTTAAAGCGAACACAAAGGCAATCTGCGGTTGTTAGCCTAGCAAGAATTTAGATTGATCCACTTCAGAAAAGGTTAGATTCCATGGTCGATGCAACCCAGAATGGTATTTCGGTCGGTTTTGACGCTACTGTTGCGTTCCGCCTACCAGCGCTGGCCAACCAGGCCATGATCAAGGATGCCGGCCACGTGGTGCTCGGCGGCCAAGGGCCGGTGTTTCGCAACCCCGCGATCGCCGATGGCGGCAAGGTTCGTTTGGGCGGCCAGGGTCCGGCGTTTCGTCTAGCGTCGATCGCCGACGCCGGTCGTGTTCGCCTTGGTGGGCAGGGCCCGGTATTCCGCCAGGCGTCGATCACCGATGCCGGCAAGGTTCGTCTGGGCGGTCAGGGCAAGCTGTTCCGCTAGGATTTTTGTCGACCGGCTGATCTGAACAGATCAGTCGGTGACCAAAGTGTCGCTTGCCGGGTGTGAACCAGCCGGCAAGCGACTACGCTGGTGTGCAATGTCGGTGGAGCCCTAGCGTCGATGACCGAGCCTTTGTCCCAGCCACTGGTTCGCTTTCACCAGCTGATCGGCACCGCCCGCCCGCCGCTACGGGCCGACCGCTCCGCTGGTGGATTGTTGCCGACGCGCGCTTTTCGCTTCTGCGAGGCCGTCACCACCGCGTCAGCCTTCGGCTACTACGTGTTCCCGCCCATGAGCTTCAGTCTGCTTTGGACAGGTGAGCAGATTGCCTGGACGTTCGACGGCGCGCAGGACTGGTTCACGCTCGGCCGCGCGCAGTTTCCTGGATTATCGGACGCCTTCGACGATGCCGCGCCCGAAGCCGTTCGTGGCTACGCCCCGCCGTTTCTCGCCGCGTTGCCGGAGCCGGGGGTGGTTCAGGTCTGGTCCGGCCTGCTTGCGCGAACGGCTCCAGACTGGAGCATGCTGCTGCGACCGGCGGCGAACCTCCCACGCCCGGGATACGATCTGTTCGAAGGAATCGTCGAGACCGACCGCTGGTTCGGCCCGCTATTCACCAACGTGCGGCTGACCCGAACCGATACCCCGGTCACCTTCGACGCCGACTATCCGTTGTTCCAGGCGCAACCGTTGCATCGTTCCACCTATTCCGACGATCAACTCAACGATTTCACCTGCAGCGTCGGGCTCGACGGTCTAGCTCCGGAAGATTGGGACGCTTATGCCCGAACGGCGGTGCGTTCCGGCGACGCGGCGGCGCGTCCGTTGGGACATGATGCCACCGAAGTCCGTCGGCGCCGTCGTGCCGATCCGCCGGCGGTCAGACAACTCCGGCCAGATTGAGCCCAGCGCTGTAGTGCTCCAGGTCTTCACGGCGTGCGAACGGAGCGGTGGCGCGGAAACTCCGGAGGCTGAAATCAGGCTCGAGTTGCAGCAAGCGGCGATGCACGACGCCAGCTTCACGCTGCTCGCCGAGATGACCGAGGGCGGCCAGATAGGGCTTATAGGCCGCCGAAAAGCGCGGATGTAGCTGCGTCACCTTGCGCCCGATCTCGGCTGCGGCCTCATGTTGGCCGCTCAGCAACGCCACGATGATCGCGGCACCGTCGGCAAAGAAGCTGTGCGGATCGCGTGGCGCCAGACGGCGACAATGCTCGATCCGCCGCCGCGCCTCGTCCAGATTGCCCTTGTAGGCTTGGGCAACCCCGCTCAGGTGCCAGGCCAGTGGCAGGCTCGGATTGATGGCGAGTGCCCGCTCGTGCAGCGGCAATGCCTCGTCCAGCCGCCGGTGTAGGAACGCCCGCACATGGCCGGCGATCGTCAGCCCGCGGGCATCGTTGGGGTCGAGCATCACGGCATGTTCGGCGACCTCGCCAGCACGGGTGATGCTCGCGCGCGGGTCGCGAGCCCAGCCTTGTCCCACCAGGAACACATGCCAGAGCGCCAACCAGCTATAGGCGGTGCTGTAATCCGGCTCGAGTTCGATGACGCGGCTCAGCAACGCGCCGGCCTCGTTGAACGATCGGCGATCCAGCAAGTGGATCAGCGAAATCGCTCGCAGCAGCAGCACATAGGCGCCTTCGTCGACATCGCCGTTCCGACGCATGCGTTCGGCGGCAATGGTCGGCATCTCCGGCTCCAGCCCGGCGGCCACCAGGGCGGCAACGTCCTGCTGGATGTGAAAAACGTCGTCGTGTTCGTAGTCGAAATGCGACGACCAGCAGACGACGCCGGACGGCATCTCGACCAAGCGCACCGCAACCCGGACGCGCTCGCCGACGCGTTGCAGCGATCCCTCGACGCTGAAATCCAGTTCGGTTTCGCTCACGCCGGACGATGGCGACCTCACGCGCGAAACGATGCTGACCCCTCTGATGCGGCCCAACGAGGTTGCAAGTTCCTCAGCCACTGCGGAAGCGAGTTCGCTATCCGCTCCCACAGCATGCAGAGCCGTTACGCCAATCACGACACCCCGCCTGATCGCCACCTTGGCGCGGGCTGGCGCGAGAGCCGTTTCGTGGAGTCTCGATCGGTAGCGGCGACGCAATAGCAGCAGCCATTCATCGAGCGCCGGGTCGATGCCGTCGAGATCGGCAGCGACATCTCCGTCGGCTTGTAACGAGGCTTGTCCGTCGAGAGTGGCCGCGGAGAAATCGACCCTGACTGCCCCTGGTCGCAAGGTAACCCGGTCGGGCGTGACCTGGATGATGTCCGCGTCGCCTACGGCATCGCGCAAACCCAGGCGAAGCGTGCTGAGGGTGTCACGGAGCCGGGCCAGGCCTTGCACGGTGTCGTTTCGGCTCCAGAGAAGATTGGCAAGCCATCGCCGGGTCGCGGTCTGTCCATCGGACAAGGCGAGAACGACGAGGATGGCACGTGCCTTGCGCAAAGACGGCAAAACATCCGTGTTATCGGGCGTCAGCGCGCGAAGCGGTCCGATCAGGCAAAGCTGGATCGTCGCTGGAGTGGTATTCTCACCTCGAGCTGAAATGCCTTCCACGCGGTCTCGTCCAGGACCTGAGAGTTATTTAGTCAGATCAAACTACTACCATGCGACACATCAAACCTACAACCCTGACGTGAAAACATGGATACGTCGCAACTAAAACGACAAAGCTTCTTTTGTGCTCTTACTGCACCATTATTAGCAAGAATTAGACGTGGAAACTCTCGCCACAGCCGCATCGACCTTTCTCATTTGGATTTACGAAGGTGAACCCGCTGGTCAGCGCCTTTGTCTCGTAGTCCATCTGCGTTCCGATCAGGAACAAGCTGGCCTTTCGATCCACGAGCACGGTCAATCCCTGGCTCACGACAATCTCGTCCCCAGGCCCCGGGCCAGGCACCCAGTCCATCGTGTACGACATGCCCGAACAACCCTTGGTGTTCACACTGATGCGCAGCAGCATGCCCTGTTGGCCATTCTCATAGAGCGAGCGGAGCCTGTTGGCTGCGGCATCGGTGAGGCTCATCAATGGTGGCAAGACGCGGGGCTTGCGGGTAGGCGCAGCGATGTCGGACATCATGCTTCCTTCAAAACATGTTCAGGCTGAGGCGGGCGTCTTCGGACATCCGGCTCGGATCCCACGGCGGATCCCACACTGTGTCGACCGTGCACCCCGAAACGTATGGCACGGTCATGATCGCCTCACGCACCATGATCGGTAACTCCTGTGCACTCGGGCAACCCGGCGCTGTCAGTGTCATCTCGACCTTGACCGCATTGGCATCATCGATCTCGACGGCGTAGATCAGCCCGAGTTCGTAAATGTTGACCGGAATCTCCGGGTCGTAAACGGTGCAGATCGCGGTCACGATCGCATCCTCGTCCGGTTTGCCGCCGGGCGTTCCGTCCGGCGTCCAACTCTCGACTGTTGTGTCACTCATTGAGCCATCTCCTCGCTGCCATCCATCGCCGCGATCAACGCGCGCCATGGCAGAGTCACGCACTTCACCCGCGATGGAAAATCATGCACTGCCGCAAGCGGTTGCAGCCGGGTCATTACCGCATCGCAGACGTCACATTGACCAGTCCGCGCCATCGTCTCCACTTCGCCCGCAAGACCGCGGACGCGTTCCAAAGCTTGTCCAGCCACGGCGTCACACATCAGGTCAGCACTCGCCAGGCTGATCTCGCATCCGCGCGCCTCGAACGACGCCTGGGAAATAATGGCCCCTGCACGCCGAATGAAGACCGTCACGCGGTCGCCGCACATCGGATTGTCGCCTTTGGCCGAGCCATCCGCGTCAGGAAGCCGCCCAGCATGCACGGGATGCCGCCCGTGCTGCCGGATGGCATCGCTGTAGAGCGCGCGGACGTCATCGAACATTACGCGAAGAACTCCCCGACCCGGACGAGTGCGTTCGCCAGAACATCGATTTCCTCGGTCGAGGTGTAAATCCCGACGCTGGCGCGTGCCGTGCTGTCGACGCCGAGGCGGCGCATCAGCGGCTCGGCGCAGTGATTGCCCGCGCGAACGGCGATGCCACCCCGATCGAGCAACGTCGCGATGTCGTGGGCATGGGCATTCTTCATCGTGAAGCTGAATACGCCGCCACGATCCTGTGCCGTGCCGAGAACGCGGATGCCGGGGATCTCCGCCATCCGCCGCAGCGTGTATTCGACCAGGTCGGCCTCATGGCCAGCGATGGCGTCATAGCCGATCGCCTCGACCCAATCGATCGCCACTCCGAGCCCGATCGCCTCGATGATCGGCGGTGTCCCGGCCTCGAACTTGTGAGGGATCTCGGCCCATGTGCTGTGCTCGAAGCTGACGCTGCCGATCATGTCACCACCGCCCATGAAGGGCGGCATCCGCTCAAGCAACTCGCGCTTGGCGTACATCGCGCCGATACCGGTGGGCCCGTACAATTTATGCCCGGTGAACACATAGAAGTCCGCGTCCAACGCCTGCACGTCGACCCGGCGATGCACCACGGCCTGACTGCCGTCGAACAGCACCTTCGCGCCATGGGCATGCGCCATTGCGGCAATGCGTGTCGCCGGCGTGACAGTACCAAGCACATTACTCATGTGCGTGACCGCCACCAGCCCGACCTTGCCGTCCTCGAGCAAACGCTCGAATGCCGGCATGTCGAGTTCACCGTTATCGGTGATCGGCGCGACGCGCAGCTCGATGCCATGTTGGTCCCGCAACATCTGCCACGGCACGAGATTGGCGTGATGCTCCATCTCCGAGACGATGACGGCTTCGCCGGGTCGCATGACGCCACGGCCATAGCAGTGCGCCACGAGATTAATCAGCTCGGTCGAGTTCTTCGCGAATACAATCTCGCGGGCATCCGGCGCATTGAGCAGCTTGGCGACCTTGGTGCGGACACCTTCATAGGCCTCGGTCGTGCGCTCGCTCATCCAGTGGATGCCGCGATGGACGTTTGCGTATTGCGTTTCCATCACCTCGACCATCGCGCCGATCACCTGGCGCGGCTTCTGCGCGGAGGCGGCGCTGTCGAGGAACACGAACGGCTTGCCATGTACCGTCTGCCCGAGGATCGGGAAGTCGGCGCGGATACGGTCGAGGTCGAAGGTGGGACGCGAGATCGAGTTCATGACACCTGCTTCGGTAGAGGCGCTGCCGTCTCGCGCCGAGCCCACCATCCCTCGACGGCGGCTTCCAGCATCGCGCGGGCGTCGTCATGGGCGATGGGGTCCAACGCTTCGGCCAGAAAGGCACGCACCAGCATCGACCGTGCCTGTTCAAGCGGAATCCCGCGTGAACGCAGGAAGAACAGCTGGTCGGCATCGAGTTCGCCAACGGTAGCGCCATGGCTGCATTTGACGTCGTCGGCATAGATCTCGAGTTGCGGCTTGCAGTCGATCTCGGCGCCGGGGCTCAGCAGCAGCGCCTGGTTCATCTGGTAGCCGTCGGTCTTCTGCGCGATGCGCGCCACTTCGATGCGGCCCTGGAACACACCGCGCGAGCGGTCCGACAGAACGTTCTTGATGGTCTGGCGCGAGGCGCAGTTCGGGGCGTCATGCGCGACCACGGTGGTGATGTCGCCATGCTGATCGCCACCGAGCAACTGGGCGCCGTTAAGGTGCACCGCTGCTGTCGGGCCGGTGAGGCGCGCATGGATCTCGGTGCGCGACAGACGGCCCCCGAGCGTCAGCACGAACGCATCGTAAGTGCCAGCCTCGGCAATCTCGGCGAAGCCGGTCTGGACGTGAAATGCCTCGGCCGATTCTTCCTGCAGGCGAACGTGCGCCAGCGTCGCTCCGGTACCCACGACAATCTCGTGCACGGCGTTATGCAGGTACGTGCCCTCGCCGCGAGCGACCTCAACGATCGTCAGCTTGGCACCAGCTTCGAGTTCGATCCGATGACGCGGGTGGAACGCGACGGGACGGTGATTGTCGACGCCGATCGACAGCAGCACGATCGTGCCTGCATCGACGCCGGCGGCAACATGCAGACGGATGCCGTCATCGGCCATCATCGTGTTCAGCGCGACCATCGGCTGCTTGGCGTCAGGCTTGTGGCCAAACACCGGGTTGTCGGCGAACGTCGCAAGCGTGACAGTGTCCGGCGGGCTCGACAGCTCCGGCTGATAGCGGCCGTCGATCGTCACTAGACGCGGCGCGTCCAAAGTGGGCGCAAGGTCCGGCGCAGAACCGACCGCGGTCAGTGGCTCCTCGAAGCTGGACGACGCCAGGCTGCGGAGCGAGGTGTAGCGCCACGCTTCGTCGCGCACGGTCGGCAGCCCGGCGGCCTTGAACAGCGCCGCCGCTTCATCGCGAACCGACACGTCGCCCGGCAGCCGCTCGCGCAGCCCCTCGAAACGGGCAAGGAAGGCGTCGGCGCCGCCAAGGACTTCGGTATTCATGCTGCCTCTGCCACCACTTGGCTGTAGCCGTTCGCCTCGAGTTCGCGGGCCAACTCCGGCCCGCCAGTGCGCACGATGCGGCCCTTGCTCAGCACATGGACCCGGTCCGGCACGAGATGATCCAGCAAGCGCTGATGATGCGTAATCACCAGGGCGGAGAAATCGGGGCTACGGAGCGCGTTGACGCCATCGGCGACGATGCGCAACGCATCGATGTCGAGCCCGCTATCGGTCTCGTCGAGGATCGCGAGCTTCGGCCGCAGGATCGCCATCTGCAGCACCTCGTTGCGCTTCTTCTCGCCGCCGGAGAAGCCGACGTTGACGTTGCGCTTCAGCATGTCGTCCGGGAACGACAGCCGCTTGCTCTCGGCGCGTGCCAGCCGCAGGAATGCCGGCGCATCCAGTTCCGGCTCGCCGCGCGCACGGCGCACCGCGTTGAGTGCCGTGCGCAGGAAGTTGGCATTGTTGACGCCTGGCAGTTCCAGCGGCGACTGGAACGCCAGAAACAGGCCAGCTGCGGCCCTCTCCTCCGGCTCCATGTCCAGCAGGTTGTGATCCCCGAAGGAAACCTCGCCGCCGGTCACCTCATATCCGTCATTGCCGGCCAGAACATATCCCAGCGTGCTCTTGCCGGACCCGTTCGGGCCCATGATCGCATGCACTTCGCCGGCAGGCAGCTCGAGCGTGATGCCACGAAGGATGGGCTTCTCCTCCACCGAGGCACACAGCTCATTGATACGCAACATCAGCCGACAGATCCTTCTAGCGAAACGGCGAGCAACTTCTGCGCCTCGACCGCGAATTCCATGGGAAGCTCCTTCAAGACGTCCTTGCAGAAGCCGTTGACCAACAGTCCGACCGCATCCTCTTCCGACAAACCGCGGCTACGGCAGTAGAACAGCTGATCGTCGGCGATCTTGGAGGTGGTCGCCTCGTGCTCGATCTTCGCGCTCGGATTGCGGCTCTCGATATACGGCACGGTGTGGGCACCGCACTGGTCGCCGATCAGCAGCGAGTCGCACTGCGTGAAGTTACGCGCGCCCGAGGCCTTCGGCATGATGCGGACTAGACCGCGATACGTGTTGTCCGAGTGACCCGCGCTGATGCCCTTGGAGACGATCGTGCTGCGCGTGTTCTTGCCGATATGGATCATCTTGGTGCCAGTATCGGCCTGCTGGCGGTTGTTGGTGACGGCCACCGAGTAAAACTCGCCGACGCTGTCATCGCCCTGCAGTATGCAGCTCGGATACTTCCAGGTGATCGCCGACCCGGTCTCGACCTGCGTCCAGCTGATCTTGCTGCGTGCACCGCGGCAGGCACCACGCTTGGTGACGAAGTTGTAGATGCCACCTTTGCCATCAGCATCGCCCGGGTACCAGTTCTGCACCGTGCTATACTTGATCTGCGCGTCGTCGAACGTAATTAGCTCGACCACGGCGGCGTGCAACTGATTCTCGTCGCGCTGCGGCGCGGTGCAGCCTTCGAGGTAGCTGACGTAGCTGCCCTCTTCGGCGATGATCAGCGTCCGCTCGAACTGCCCGGTGTTCTTGGCATTGATGCGGAAGTAGGTCGACAGCTCCATCGGGCAACGCACGCCCTTGGGAATGTAGACAAAGCTGCCATCGGTAAACACGGCCGAGTTCAGTGCGCTGAAGTAGTTGTCACCAGCCGGGATTACCGAGCCCATGTACTTGCGCACCAGCTCCGGATGCTCGCGGATCGCGTCGCTGATCGGGCAGAAGATTACGCCGACCTTGGAGAGGGACTCGCGGAAGGTGGTCGCAACCGAGACGCTGTCGAACACGGCGTCGACGGCCATGTTGGAGCCGCTCGGCGGCTGCAGCCGGTTCTCTTCGTTCTCGTCAGTCTCAACGCCGGCGAGACGCGCATGCTCGCGCAACGGAATGCCGAGCTTCTCGTACATCGCGATCAATTCAGGATCGACGTCGGCGAGGCTCTTCGGCGCCGCACGCTTGGGGGCGGCATAATAATGGATGTCCTGGAAGTCGATCGCCGGGTAGCCGATCTTGGCCCAGTTGGGCTCTTCCATCTTCAACCACGTCTCATACGCCTTTAGACGCATGTCGAGCATCCAACTCGGCTCGTCCTTCTTGGCCGAGATCATGCGGATGGTATCAGGAGACAGGCCTTTCGGCGCGATCTCCATTTCGATGTTCGTCTCGAAGCCAAACTTATAGCCAGACTGCGTGAGCGACTGGACGGTATCGAGTGTTTCAGCGACTGCGGGCATGATGACCTACTCGGCTGGACTAATTAGCTCGGGACGAGCCGGGTTGGCACTGGGCGAAGCCCTAGGCGCCGCGATATCTGCGATGGAGATGGTGCCGAGTGCCTGAATAACGACCTCGTTCACTCGATCCCACCCACCGCTGCAACTACAACTATCCTGCGCCTGGCACCGATCGCGGGCACCGTCGACGCAGGCCGTCAAATGAACTGGACCGTCAATCGCCGCAACCACATCGGCGACATGCATCGCGCTCAACGGTCTGGCGAGACGATACCCGCCACGTGCACCACGCTGGCTGGCGACGAGGCCGCCGCCGGCGAGGCCCTTCAGAACCTTGGCCACCGTCGGCTCCGGCAAACCGGTTGCCGCTGCGATGCCCGGAGAAGTCTGTACGGAACCCTCGCAAGAGAGTTGCGCGAGCACAACCACGGCATAATCCGCCAGTTTCGACAGTCTCAACATTTCAGCTTGCCTAAGCGGACCAGTGAGGTCCGGATTGAACCGATGTGATGCTCCGCGCCGCTTTGGTCAACCCCTTGCTTGCGCGCCGACCGCCAACCCGGCACCAACACATCGCCAAGATGGAGTGACGCGATGGCCGATCGTTACGAGTTGTTGATCAAGGGTGGCACCTGCATCCTACCCTGGGGTGAGGTCACCGCCGATGTTGGCGTTGTTGCCGGCCGTATCCAGACAATCGGGGCGTCGGGGGCTGCCACGGCCGAGCGCACGATCGAGGCCGCCGGGCTGCATGTGCTGCCGGGGCTGATCGATCCGCACGTCCATCTTCGCGATCCCGGTGACCCCGCCATCGAGAGCATCCCGACGGGCACCAAAGCCGCCATCCTCGGCGGGCTCACCGCCGTGTTCGACATGCCGAACACGGCGCCGTCCATCACCAACGCCGAGCAGATTGCCTGGAAGCAGGACTACGTCGAGCGGGTCGCCTGGTGCGACATGGGACTCTACGTAGGCGGCACGCGCGCCAATACGCCGAACCTGGCGGCATTGGAAATGGAGCGCGGCGTCTGTGGCGTGAAGGTGTTCGCCGGGTCGTCGACGGGCGATCTGATGATCGAGGATGACCCGTCGCTCGAGGCTGTGATGCGGTCCGGCCATCGCCGCATCTCCTTCCACAGCGAGGACGAGTATCGGCTGCAGGAGCGCAAGCCGATGTTCAAACGGGGCGACCCGTTCAGCGACCACGCGGTCTGGCGCGACGTCGAATGCGCTTTCCTCGGCACCCGCCGACTGATGGCATTGGCCCGCAAGACCGGCCGCGCCGTGCACATCCTGCATGTCTCGACCGCCGAGGAACTGGCCTACCTCAAGGATTTCCGTGACGTTGCAACCGCCGAGTTGCTGGTCAACCACCTGACCCAGTGGGCGCCCGACGTCTACGACAAGCTCGGCGGCTACGGCGTGATGAACCCGCCGATCCGCGACAAGCGGCACTATGACGCGGCGTGGGCCGCCGTCGCCGACGGGACCGCCGACACGATCGGCTCCGATCACGCGCCGCATCCACGCGCCGCCAAGGAACGTCCGTGGCCCGATACCGCCGCCGGGCTGACGGGGGTGCAGACCCTGGTGCCGCTGATGCTCGACCACGTGAATGCCGGGCGGTTGAGCCTTGGCCGGATGGTCGACCTCATGTCGGCCGGTCCGGCGCGGGTCTATGGCGTGGTCGGCAAGGGGCGCTTGGCCGCGGGCTACGACGCCGATTTCACGCTGGTCGACATGAAGCGCCGCCGGCGGATCGAGAACGACTGGATCGTCTCGCCCTGCGGCTGGACTCCGTTCGACGGCACCGAAGTCACCGGCTGGCCACAGGCGACGATCATCCGCGGGCAGCTGGTCATGCAGGATGACGAGGTGCTGGGCGGCCCGGCGGGACGGCTAGTGCAGTTCGCGCACTAACAATTTCACGCATGATATTGTTTCCGACGCCGGACGATTGTATCGGTAGGCGATAGTTTTCGGAGGGGGTCGATATGAAATCGTGCGTCAAGGTGCTCGCGGCGGCGGCCCTAATCGGGGTCGCCGGCATCGGCCCGCTCCGGGCCCAGACCAGCCCGGCGACCCCGCCCAACGTCGGCGGCGCAACCGTTGACGTCATGAACGGCTTGTGGGGTAAACATCCGGGCATGCGCGCCAACCATGCCAAGGGCCAAGTGGTCGAAGGCACGTTTCAGGCATCGCCGGATGCAGCCAAGCTGAGCAAGGCGAGCATCTTCTCCGGCGAGCCGGTGTCGGTCCTGGTACGATTCTCCGATTCGACCGGCCTGCCCGAGATCCCCGATATGGACCCGAACGCGGCGCCGCACGGGATGGGCGTCGAGTTCGAGCTGAAGGGTGGCGGCCGGGTCCAGCTGGTGATGAACTCGCTCGGCTTCTTCCCGGTGCGCGACGGTCCGGAATTCCTGCAATTGCTGCAGGCGGTGGCAGCGAGCCCGCCGGGTTCGGCCAAGCCGACCGCGGTGGAGCAGTTCATGGCCGCCCACCCCAGCGCGCCGGCCGCGTTCGCCACCGTCAAGACGCCGAGCAGCTTAGCCCGCGAGCACTATAACGGGGTGGACGCGTTCTACCTCGTCGACAGCGAGGGCAAGAAGCATCCGTTCCGCTTCCGCTTCATGCCCGACGAAGGCCTCGACTACATCAGCGCCGAGCAGGCCAAGGCCGGAGGACCGAACGCGCTGATGGACGAGATCAAGACGCGGCTGGCCACCAAGCCGGTCAAGTTCCATGTGCTGGCGCAACTGGCCGAGGACGGCGACCCGATCGAGGACGCGACCAAGCCATGGCCAGAGAGCCGTAAATTCGCCGATCTCGGCACCATGACGCTGACCAAGCCGGTTACCGACAGCGACAAGGTGGAGCGCACGATCCGGCTGTTGCCAAACCAACTCGAGCCCGGGATCGAGGTTTCCAACGATCCGCTGATCCAGGCGCGCGTGCAGGCATACGTGATCTCGTTCGGCCGTCGCGCCCGGTAGTTGGTCCTGGTAGTCGGTGAAGTCAGGCGGCGGGGCCGAACCCGCCGCCGCCGGGCGTCTCGATGACGAAGACGTCACCCGGCGTTAGCTCCGCGCGGTCGCGGCCGGACAATTTGGTTCGGCCGCCCCCGTGCCGCTCGACCCACTGGCGACCCGGCAAGCCGTCCGCACCGCCGTCCAGGCCGAAAGGCGGCACATCGCGGCGGCTCGCGACGACCACCACCGTCATGGGTTCCTCGAACCTGATCCGCCGCACGGAGCCATCGCCGCCCCGCGACGCCCCTGCCCCGCCGGAGCCACGCCGGATGCCGAACTGCTCCAGCACTACCGGATAGCGCAGCTCGAACACCTCCGGGTCGGTCATGCGCGTGTTGGTCATGTGGGTCTGGATCGCCGACGCGCCGTCGCCATCCGGCCCGGCCCCCATGCCGCCACAGATCGTCTCGTAATATTGCCGGGTCGCATCGCCGAACAGCACGTTGTTCATCGTCGCCTGGCTGCAGGCCAACCGGCCCAGCGCCCCGAACAGCGCGTTGCACACGGCCTGGCTGACCTCGGTGTTGCCCGCCACCACGGCAGCGCCCGGCGCTGGCGACAAGAACGTTCCGGGCGGAATCACCAGCGTGATCGGCTTGAGGCAGCCGTCGTTGAGCGGGATGTCCTCGCCCACCAGGCAACGGAACACATACAGCACCACCGCCCGCGTCACCGCCGGCGGTGCGTTGAAGTTGGCCGGCGATTGCGGCCCGGTGCCGGTGAAGTCGACCACTGCCGACCGGTTTGCCCGGTTGACCCGGATCGCCACCCGTAGCTTCGCGCCATCGTCCATCGTGTAGTCGAAGCTGCCGTCGCCGATGCGATCCAGCACCCGGCGCACGCCCTCTTCGGCGTTGTCCATCACATGGCGCATGTAGGCCCGCACGGTCGGCCAGCCATATTGCCGCTCGACCCGGCCCAACTCCTGCACTCCGCGCGCGTTTGCCGCGACCTGCGCCTTGATGTCGGCCACGTTGACGTCCGGGCTGCGCGCCGGATAGCGCGCACCGCTCAGCAATGCCCGGAACCCGGCTTCCTGGAACTCGCCCGCCGCGACCAGCAGGAAATCGTCGATCACAACCCCCTCCTCTTCCAGCGTCCGGCTGTCGGGCGGCGTGCTGCCCGGCGTGGTGCCGCCGATATCGGCATGATGCCCACGACTGCCGACGAAGAAGCGGATCTCCTGCCCGTCGGCATCGAAGACCGGCGTGATGACGGTGATGTCCGGCAGATGCGTGCCACCGTTGAACGGATTGTTCAGCGCGACGACGTCGCCGGGCCGCAAGGAGGCACCGCGGCTGCGCAGCACGGTCTTCACGCTCTCGCCCATCGCGCCGAGATGCACCGGCACGTGCGGCGCATTGGCCACCAGATTGCCGGCGGCATCGAACAGCGCGCAGGAGAAATCCAGCCGTTCCTTGATGTTGACGCTCATGGACGTGTTCTGCAGCACCGCCCCGGTCTGCTCGGCCACGTTCATGAACAGGTTGTTGAACAGCTCCAGCAGCACCGGATCCGGCTTGGCGTCCTCGGCCGCCACCCGGCCGGCGGCGGCAACGGTGCGCCGCATTAGCACGTGGTCCTGCACCGTCACCTCCGCCGTCCAGCCGGGCTCGACCACCGTTGTCGCAGTAGCCTCGCGCAGCAGCGCCGGCCCGGCGATCAGGTCGCCTGCCCGCAAGGAGGTCCGCTCGAACACCGGCGTCTCGTGCGTCCGGCCGCCGCTCCACATCGAGACGGTGTCGACCGGCTCCGGCGCGCCGCCATTGCGCGCAGGCAGTGTTGCTTCGGTTACCGCCTCGCCCGCAGCGACGGCTTCCACCGCGACCAGCTCGGCCACCAGCGCCCGGCCCGGCGTGACGAAGCCAAAGCGCGCGCGATGCGCGGCAGTGAATGCCGCATTGATAGACGCCACGTCACCCTCGAGCGGAACCGGCAGCGCCGCCTCTGTGCCAGCATAGCGCAGGTGCACGGAGCGCTGGACGGTTGCGACTGCCGGGTCGGCACCCTGCTGCAGCAAGGCGGCCAGAGCCGTTTCCGCCAGCCGCGCCGAGACCCGGCGCACCTGGGCCAGCGATTCGTCCGACCAGGGTAGCTCGACCGCCTGCTCGCGCAGCACCGCCTGGTCCGCGAGCCCCATGCCGTAGGCGGACAGCACGCCGGCATAGGGGTGAATGAACACCGTCTGCATCCCGAGCTCGTCGGCCACCAGGCACGCATGCTGCCCGCCGGCACCGCCAAAGCATTGCAGCGCAAAGCGGGACGCGTCGTGCCCCTTCTGTACGCTGACCTGCTTGATGGCATTGGCCATGTTCGCCACCGCCACCCGCAGGAACCCTTCGGCCGCCTCGCGGGGGTCGGCCCGACCCATCTCGGCCGCCATGGTCGCAAACTTGGCGCGCACGGTGTCCGCGTCGAGCCGCTCGTCGCCGCCGGGGCCGAAGATCGCCGGGAAATGCGCCGGCTGCACCTTGCCGACGCAGACATTGGCGTCCGTCACCGTCAGTGGGCCACCGCGGCGATAGCTGGCCGGGCCCGGATTGGCGCCCGCGCTGTCAGGCCCGACACGTACGCGGGCACCATCGAAATGCAGGATGCTGCCGCCGCCGGCCGCGACCGTGTTGATGGCCATCATCGGCGCCCGCATCCGCACGCCGGCGATCTCCGTCTCGAACGCCCGCTCGAACTCGCCGTCATACAGGGCGACGTCGGTGCTGGTGCCACCCATGTCGAAGCCAATGATGCGGTCGAGCCCGGCCATTTCCGCCGTCCGCGCCGCGCCGACGATGCCGCCGGCTGGACCCGACAGGATTGCATCCTTGCCGCCGAAGCTGTGCGCCTCGGCCAGGCCGCCATTACTCTGCATGAAGTAGAGCCGGGTGCCGCCCAGCTCGGCCGCGACCTGGTCGACGTAGCGCCGCAGGATTGGCGACAGATAGGCATCCACCACGGTGGTATCGCCGCGCGGCACCAAGCGCAGCAGTGGGCTGACGGCGTGACTGGCCGAGACCTGCCGAAAACCGGCCTCGGCCGCTAGTTCAACCAGCCGGCGCTCCATTTCCGGGTATTTCCACGCATGAATCAGCGCGATCGCGCACGCCTCGATCCCGTCGTTCCGCGCCGCGCTCAGGGCCGCACGCGCTGCCACCTCGTCGAGCGCTTCGAGCTCCCGCCCATCGGCCGCGACCCGGCCGCCGATCTCGGCCACCCGCTCGTACAGCATCGTCGGCAGCATGACGGTCAAGTCGAACAGCTGCGGCCGCGCCTGGTTGCCGATCCGCAGCACGTCGGCGAAGCCGCGGTTGACCAGTAGCAGCGTCCGTTCGCCCTTGCGCTCCAGCAGTGCGTTGGTGGCAACAGTGGTGCCCATCTTGACCTGGTCGATCATCCCCGGCGGGATCGCGTCGCCCGGCGATACGCCGAGCACCTGCTTGATGCCGGCGATGGCAGCGTCGCGGTAGCGGTCCGGGTTCTCGCTCAGCAGCTTGTGGGTCGACAATGCCCCGTCCGGCGCACGCGCCACGATGTCGGTGAAGGTGCCGCCACGGTCGATCCAGAACTGCCAGCCGCTCATCTCAGAAGCCGACCTGCACCTTCATCGCCTTGGTTCGATCGCCGGCCAACTCGAAGGCGCGCACCGCATCGTCCAGCGGCACGATCTCGGTCAGCAACGGGGCCACGTCGATCGCGCCGCTGCCCAGGAAGCCGACCGCCCATTCGAACTCGCGGTCGAAACGAAAGGTGCCGCGCAGTTGGATTTCCTTGGCCACGATCGCGTTGACCGGCAGCGTCATGTCGCCGCCGAGACCGACCTGGACAATTACCGCGCCGGGTCGCGCGACGGCGATGGAGGCCCCCAGCGCCGCGGCACTGCCGGACGCTTCGAACACAACGTCGAAATAGCCTTTGCCGCCCGAGAACCGGTCCAGCCCGGCAGGCTCGTTGCGGACGTTGACGGTGGCGTCGGCACCGATCTTCCGCGCCAGGGTCAGCGGCGCATCGGCCAGATCGGTGGCGACGATCTCCCGCGCCCCGGCCTGCCGCGCCACCAGGATCGACAGAGCCCCGATCGGCCCCGCGCCGGTGACCAGAACGCGCTTGCCGAGCAACGGCCCGGCCTGCGTCGCCGCATGCAGACAGACCGCGAGCGGCTCGGCAAAGGCGGCATGCGCCGTGCTCAAACCGGGTGGCAACTTGACCGCCTGCGCCTCCGTGCAGGCCAATATCTCGCGAAACCCGCCCTGGACATGCGGAAACCGCATCGCGCTGCCGAAGAACCGCATGTCTAGGCAATGCCGCGGTTTGCCCTCCATGCAGTATTCGCAATGGCCGCACGGGTTGCTTGGATCTACTGCGACCTTGTCGCCGACCGCCACGCGCGTGACCTCGGCACCGACCGCCGCAACCTCGCCGGCGATCTCGTGGCCGGGAATCAGCGGCTCGCGGATGCGGATCGCGCCAAAGCCGCCATCCTGATAATAGTGCAGGTCGGAGCCGCAGATGCCGCCGTTGCGGATGCGCACGTGCACGTCGCGCGCGCCCAAGGGCGGCAGTTCCGCCTCGCCGATGCGCAGGTCGCGCGCGCCGTGGATGATTGCAGCCCGCATGGTGGTTCCCATTCCTACAATACCGCCGACATGCCGCCGTCGACGTAGATGATCTGGCCGTTGACGTAATCCGCCGCAGACGACGACAGGAATACGCAGGCGCCGACCAACTCGTCCGGTCGGCCCCATCGCCTCGATGGCGTGCGTCCCTTAACCCAGGAGTCGAATTTTGGGTCGTCCATCAACGCCTGGTTCATGTCGGTGGCCATGTAGCCCGGCCCGATCGCGTTGGCCTGGATGCCGTGCTCGGCCCATTCGGCCGCCATCATCTGCGTCAACAGCTTGATGCCGCCCTTGGCGACCGTGTAGGGCGCCACCGTCGCCCGCGCGAACTGGCTCATCAACGAACCGATGTTGACGATCTTTCCGGATTTGCGGGGCACCATGCGACGCGCCGCCTCCCGCCCGATCATGAAGGCGCTGGTGAGGTTGGTGTCGACCACGCGACGAAAATCGGCCAGGTCGAGGTCCAGCATCGGCTTGCGGAACTGGATGCCGGCGTTGTTGACCAGGATGTCGATCTCGATGCCTTCGCGATCGAACCGCTCGAACGCAGCGATGATCCCAGCCTCGTCCGTCACGTCAAAGGCAGCGCAATGCACGATGGCGCCAGTGTCCCCTAGCTCGGCCGCCGTTTTCTCCGCCCGGGCGGCATCGACGCCATTGATCACGATCTGCGCACCGGCGCGCGCGAGCCCCTCGGCCATCCCGCGGCCCAACCCGCGCGACGACCCGGTGACCAGCGCCGTGCGCCCGGTCAGATCGAATGAACTGAGCATCTCGTTCTCCTGCTACGACTTGCTTAGCCGAGCACGCACCAAACTCCAATCGCGGCCGGGCCAGACTGTGGTAAGGCTGACGTAGCATTAGATGGAATCGATGAGTACCGACGCGAAACGCTATTATGCGGTCCTCGGGGTGGACCCGCTGGCCTCGGTCGAGACCATTCGCGTCGCCTTCCGCCGCCGGGCCAAGGAACTGCACCCGGATGCGCAATCCGGCGATGCGAGCGCCTTTATCTTGCTCAAGCGCGCCTACGATACCTTGTGCGATCCGCTCGACCGGGCCGCCTATGATCGCGCCTGTGCGCCCACGCCGCCGGCGGACCCACCAGCACCGTATGCGGAGCCGTATTTACGGGCGCAATCGATGTCGCCGCCATTTCCCCCGCCATTCCCCCGTGGGAAGCCGCCACGGCGGTCCGGCGTTGGAATCGGCCGCTATGTGATCGCTTTCATCATCATGGCCGCGATCTCCCTCGGCGGCGTCGAGGTGATGATCATGCTCACCGAGGCGCCACCCTCGATCCAGACCCGCGCCAGCGTGAAGGAGGCCGAAACCACGGCAGCACCGGCGGTGACTAACGAGCCATCGCCCGCACCGGGTTCGACGAAATCCGGGTTCTGGGATGCAGGCCCGACACCGGCACGGCGCAGGTAGCCCGTCGGGGTTTAGAGCCTGCCATTGCTGGACTTCGGCATAGGTTGCCAAAGTTCAGCAATCAGTTCTCAACAGTGCGACAACGACGTCAGTAACGACTAACAGTCGCGCCGCAAAAGTAAGTCACTCGAGCTTGAGATTGGAAGCTGCAGCCTTGCCGCGCTCCATAACCACGTCATAGCTGACGTTCTGGCCGTCATTGAGGCCCTTTAGACCTGCAGCCTGAACTGCGGTGATGTGTACAAAGACGTCCTTGCCGCCATCCGAAGGCATTATGAAGCCAAAACCCTTGGTGGCGTTGAACCACTTCACCGAACCCGTAGCCATGACCGTTGTCTCTCCAGTAGTGAGCCCGGCGAGCGTGCCGGTATGCGTAAATATACAATATTATGTACAGATTTGGACGTTTTTGCAGCCGTTAGTTCAAAACCATACAACCGCGCACCGAGCAGGTTTTCCCACCTAAGTCAATCACGCTATCGTCATCAGCGGGCCTGCACCAGCCTGCAATCGGCATGCCGGAGGCAAAAAAAAGGGGGGCAGACCCGAAAGCCTGCCCCCCTGATTTGGAAACTTGGACTTTAGAAGTCCATGTCGCCCATGCCGCCCATGCCGCCGCCCGGAGGGCCACCGGCCGGACCCTTCTTCTCAGGACGGTCGGCGATCATCGCCTCGGTCGTGATCAGCAGGCTCGCCACCGAAGCCGCATCCTGCAGCGCCGTGCGGACGACCTTGGTCGGGTCGATGATGCCGGCCGCGATCATGTCCTTGAACTCACCGGACTGAGCGTCGAAGCCGAAGTTGTAGCTGTCATTCTCCAGCACCTTGCCGGCGATGACCGCACCGTCTTCACCAGCGTTCTCGGCGATCTGACGCAGCGGGGTCTGAACCGCCTTGCGCACGATCTCGATGCCGAACTTCTGGTCTTCGTTTTCCGGCTTCAGGTGGGCCAAGACGAGGCTCGCACGCGTCAGCGCAACGCCGCCGCCCGGAACCACGCCCTCTTCAACGGCCGCACGGGTCGCGTGCAGCGCGTCGTCGACGCGGTCCTTGCGCTCCTTGACCTCAACCTCGGTCGAGCCACCGACGCGGATGACGGCGACGCCACCGGCCAGCTTGGCCAAACGCTCCTGCAGCTTCTCGCGGTCGTAGTCCGAGGTGGTCTCCTCGATCTGCGCACGGATCTGGTTGCAACGGCCCTTGATATCGTCGGCCGAACCAACGCCCTCAACGATCGTGGTGTTCTCTTTCTCGATCAGCACGCGCTTGGCGCGGCCGAGCATGTCGAGGGTCACGGTCTCGAGCTTGATGCCGAGGTCCTCGGAGATCACCTGGCCACCGGTCAGGATCGCGATGTCCTCGAGCATCGCCTTGCGACGATCGCCGAAGCCCGGCGCCTTCACGGCCGCGACCTTCAAGCCGCCGCGCAGCTTGTTCACCACGAGCGTGGCCAGAGCCTCACCCTCGATGTCCTCGGCGATGATCATGAGCGGACGGCCGCTCTGAACCACGGTCTCGAGCAGCGGCAGCATCGCCTGCAGGCCCGAAAGCTTCTTCTCGTGGATCAGGATGTACGGCTGGTCGAGCTCGGCGACCATCTTTTCCGCGTTCGTGATGAAGTACGGGGAGATGTAGCCGCGGTCGAACTGCATGCCCTCGACGACGTCGAGCTCGGTCTGGATGCCCTTGGCTTCCTCGACGGTGATGACACCCTCGTTGCCGACCTTCTGCATGGCCTCGGAAATCATGTGACCGATCTCGGACTCGCCGTTGGCGGAGATCGTGCCGACCTGGGCCGTCTCGGCCGGGGTGGTGATCTTCTTGGTGCGAGCAGCCAGCTCATCGACGATCGCCTTGACGGCTGCGTCGACGCCGCGCTTCAGGTCCATCGGGTTGAGGCCAGCGGCCACGCCCTTGGAGCCTTCACGGACGATCGCCTGCGCCAGAACGGTCGCGGTGGTCGTGCCGTCGCCAGCGATGTCGTTGGTCTTGGTGGCGACTTCGCGCAGCATCTGCGCGCCCATGTTCTCGAACTTGTCGGCGAGCTCGATCTCCTTGGCGACGGTAACGCCGTCCTTGGTGATGCGCGGGGCGCCGAAGCTCTTGTCGATGACCACGTTACGACCCTTGGGGCCCAACGTGACCTTCACTGCGTCGGCGAGAATGTCTACGCCGCGCAGCATGCGCTGGCGGGCATCGCTGCCGAACCGTACGTCCTTAGCTGACATGTTGTCTTCCTTCTTCAGTTATCGGGAGGTCGGCTTTACGCGGCCTTCTGGGCCGGCGTCGCTGAACCTTCGATGATCCCCATGATGTCGCTCTCCTTCATGATGAGGAGCTCTTCGCCATCGAGCTTGACTTCGGTGCCGGACCACTTGCCGAACAGCACGCGATCGCCGGCCTTCACGTCGAGCGCCACAACCTGGCCCTGCTCGTTACGCGCGCCCGGACCGACGGCGACGACTTCGCCTTCCATCGGCTTCTCTTTGGCGGTGTCGGGAATGATGATGCCGCCGAGGGACTTCTCTTCGGCGGTGATGCGCTTGACCACGATACGGTCATGCAGCGGACGGAACTTCATCGTGGATGCTCCAGAATTTTTGGCCCCATCAGGGGGCGTTAGCACTCTCGTAGGGAGAGTGCCAGAGCATCTAGGGGAGGCTTGGCGGCAAGTCAACCGCCCGGCAGCACTTTGCTGGCCCGAGTGCTAAGTGGCTGAAAAAGTTTGAAATATTAGTGACTTCTTAAGCGTTGATATTGCACCATCAAACTGTCGGCCAACACGGAATGGGCTGGCCGAGAGGACGGAATGTTTCAACCTGGGAGTGCTCGGGCATGGCGTTGCTGCAGATCAAGGACTACCGGCTTACGACGGCAGAAATCCTCTACCACTACCCCGATCATCCTACCCTGCTGCAAAGCTACGTTTGGCAGAACATGGATATCGCGCCGGACTATCCCGAGCTGCGCCGCTTTCTAAACTTTTGGCGCAACAACCTCGACGGCAAGCTGCACTCCATCCGCGTCGCCTGTGCCGAGATCATGCGCACTGGCGCCATGCGGCACGCCGATCATCTTAAATACCTGAACTGACGCGACGTCCCGGCATGGCGAGCGTCACTCGCCATCCGGGAGCGGACCACCGCGCTTGAGCAGCAGCACACCGATCCCGACCGAAAGCAACAGCAGCCCCACCGCCACCCAAAGCTGCACTGCGTTCGACAGCCCGGCACCGGCACCGGCCAACGCGAACACGACGGTCTGCGGCACGTATCCGATAGCCGACGCCGCCAGGAACGGCCCGGTCGCCACGCCCGAGACACCCGCCACCAGGTTGAGCAATACGTTGCTCCCCACCGGCAGCAGCCGCAGCGTCAGCGTCGCCGTGAACGCCCGCCCCGTGAGGAACCGGTCCAGCCGTGCGAGCCGCCCGCCGCCACGCCGCTGCAGAAATGCCAGCGCCGCCCGCCGGCCCAGCAGCCGCGCCCAGCCGAAATCGATGGCGCACCCGACGATTTCCGCCACCAACGTCAGCGCCGCTCCGGGCCAGAACCCGAACGCATACCCACCCGCGAGCGCCACCACCTGCCGCGGCACGGCAACGGCACATGCCGCCGCCCCGATCGCCACAAACGCCGCCGGCCCATGCGACCCGGCCGATGCCATCGCCGCCCGGGGATCGAAGCCGCTTTCCCGCAATGCTACGGCGATGGCGACAAACGTCAGCAGCATCAGCGCCGGCTTCCAGACCAGCCGCGCGACGCCCACCGCCGCGCGGCTCAAAACGTGTCGATCTCCGGCCGCCGCCACCGCCGCTGCAACCAAGCCACGCCGGCCAGATCGACGATGCCGACCGCTAGCCGATCCAACGTGCCGTAATTCGACTGCCCACGCAGCCGCGGTCGATGGTTGACCGGCAACGAACGCACGCGCCCGCCGGCCCGCATGAACAACGCCGGCAGGAAACGGTGCATGTGATCGAAGTGCGGCAACTCGAGAAACACCGCGCGCTGGAACAGCTTCAGTCCGCACCCGGTATCAGGCGTCGCGTCGCCCAACAGCGTCGCCCGCACCCGGTTGGCGACGCGGGAGGAGATCCGCTTGATCTGGGTATCGCGCCGGGTCGTGCGGTGGCCGGCGAACAGCACCGGCGAGGCGCCGTTATCTGCTTGCGCCTGCGCCAGCAGCGCCGGGATATCGGCCGGGTCGTTCTGCCCGTCGCCGTCCAGCGTGGCGATCCACAAGCCCGTCGCCGCCTTCACGCCGGTGATGATCGCGGCCGACTGGCCGCAGCTTGCCCGATGCCGCCGCACCGTCAGCGTCGGCAATTCCAGCTGCATCGCCCGCAATTCAGCCAGCGTGCCGTCGGTGCTGCCGTCGTCGACATAGACGATCTCGTGCGCGACGTGCGGCAGCGCCGAGACGATCTCCTCGATCAGCGGCCGGATGTTGGCCGCCTCGTTGCGCACCGGCACTACCACGGTCAACAGCGGGGTGGATCGATCGTGCGCACGCACCTGTTCTTGCACTTAGACTGGCCCGGCTCTCTGCATCGGAGGCGCGGTAGCATCGCGCGAACGTACCTCGCAAGGTTTGCCCACCTCGCAACCTGGGCCGAACGGCGTATCTGTGCTGATAGCGACCCGGCCCACCGTCGGCACGATAGGAATATAGATGACGACCGCCACGACCACCGCCAGCCCAGGACGAGCCCGAACGGCCCGGGTCACCCGCTCCCGTCGCCCGGTCGCGATCTGGCTATTCGTGGTATGCTTCATGCTGCTGGTGATGATCTCGCTCGGCGGCGCGACCCGGCTGACCGGCTCCGGCCTTTCCATCATGGAGTGGGCGCCGATCATGGGCATGATCCCGCCGCTCTCGGCGGCCGAATGGGACCGGCTCTACGCGCTGTATCAGCAGATCCCGCAATACGCGCTGATCAATCACGGCTTCGGCATCGATGGCTTCAAGTCGATCTTCTGGCTGGAATGGACCCATCGTCTCTGGGGCCGCCTGACCGGGATCGTGTTCGTCGTGCCATTGGTGGTGTTCGCCGTGCGCAGGCAGATCTCGGCCCGGCTCGGCATCCGGTTCGGCGTGCTGTTCTGCCTCGGCGCGCTTCAGGGTGCGGTGGGCTGGTTCATGGTGGCCAGCGGGTTTGCAGCCGGCAGCACCGCCGTGTCCGCCTATCGCCTGGTGATGCACCTCATGCTGGCGCTGACCCTCTACTCGGCAATCCTTTGGACCGCCTTAGAGACGCTGGCACCGGCGCGGATCGCGATTGCCGGTGGCACGCGGCGTGTTCTGGCAACGCTCTGCGCCGCCGTGGCGCTGACGATCGCGGCGGGCGGCTTCGTCGCCGGGCTGAAGGCAGGGATGATCTACAATACCTTTCCGCTGATGGGCGGCAGCCTGGTGCCGGACGATTACGGCGCGCTACAGCCGTTCCTGCGCAATCTCACCGAGAACCTGGCCGCGGTGCAATTCGATCACCGGTTGCTGGCGACGCTGACGGCGGCGTTCGCGCTGGCGACGGTGGCGCTGGTGTGGCGCCGATCGGCCGGAGCGGGACGGGTGGCGTTGGGCGCCATCGGTGCGCTGGTCTGCACTCAATATGTGCTCGGGGTCGCGACCTTGCTGATGGTGGTGCCCGTCGGTTTGGCGACGTTGCACCAGGGCGTTGCCATCCTTCTCCTTTCATCGGCACTGGTGACGCTCTATCTGCACGGTGGTGCCGGAAGCGGGGATCGGCGGCCGCAGTCTCTTTAATGAGCGAATCTTGCGACGCGCCGCACGACTCCGCTGGTCGTGGGGCGATCGCTGAGTCAGAGTAGGAACGAATGACGCAGACTTCGCCACTTTCCGCCTTGGCCGCCACCGACGGCCTTTTCTTTGATCGCCCAGGCGCCACCCTTGATCGCGCTGCCGTGGAAACCATCGTCGGTGACGCGTTGTCCGGCATGGATGATGGTGAGCTCTTCCTGGAATACCGCGAATCCGAGAGCATCTCGCTCGACGACGGCCGCATCCGCAGCGCGGGGTTCGACACGCATCTCGGCTTCGGCCTGCGCGCCGTGCTCGACGAGGAAGCGGCGTATGCCCATGCCGGCGAGGTGTCGGAGGCGGCACTGCGCCGGGCTGCCGCTGCGATGGGTGGGGTTAAGGGCGGGCGCACCGGCACGGCCGCCGAGCCGCCGCGGGCAACCAACTCGCGCCTGTATTCCGACGCCAATCCGCTGATCACGACGGAGTTCGCCGATCGGACGGCCGCGTTGTCGATGCTGAACGACTACGCCCGGGCCAAGGATCCGCGCGTCAAGCAAGTGATGGCCAGCATCGCCGGCGAGTGGCAGGCGGTGCAGATCGTTCGCGCCGACGGTACTCGGGTCGCCGACCTGCGACCACTGGTGCGCATGGGCGTCTCGGTCGTCGTCGAGCAGGATGGACGCCGGGAGAGCGGCAATTTCGGCGGTGGTGGACGCTTCGGCTACGCTGCCCTGCTGGATGACGCCTACCTGAAGGCGGCAGTCGACGAGGCGTTGCGCCAGGCACTGGTCAACCTCGACAGCCGTCCGGCGCCAGCCGGTGACATGCCGGTAGTGCTCGGACCGGGTTGGCCCGGCATCCTGCTGCACGAAGCCGTCGGTCACGGGCTGGAAGGCGACTTCAACCGCAAGAAGACGTCGGCCTTCTCCGGGCTGATGGGCAAGCGGATCGCCACCAAGGGCGTCACCGTGGTCGACGACGGCACCATTCCCGACCGCCGCGGCAGCATCACCGTGGACGACGAAGGCACCCCGGGCGGCCGCACCGTCATGATCGAGGACGGCATCCTCACCGGCTATATCCAGGACCGCCTGAACGCCCGCCTGATGGGCGTCGCACCGACAGGCAACGGACGCCGTCAGAGCTATGCGCACGTGCCGATGCCGCGGATGACCAACACCATCATGCTCGGTGGCGACGCTAAGCAGGAGGACATGATCCGCTCGGTCAAGCGCGGCTTGTATGCCGTCAACTTCAGCGGCGGCCAGGTGGACATCACCTCCGGCAAGTTCGTGTTCTCCGCCAACGAGGCTTATCTGATCGAGGACGGCGTCATCACCGCGCCGGTCAAGGGCGCGACCCTGATCGGCAACGGGCCGGATGCGTTGCTGAAGGTCGAGATGGTCGGCGACGATCCGGGCCTGGACCCTGGGATCGGGACATGCGGCAAGAACGGCCAGGGAGTGCCGGTCGGTGTCGGTCAGCCGACTTTGAAACTGTCGAGCCTGACCGTCGGCGGAACCGCAACGTGATTTGGCGGGCAGGACTGGCACTCGTCGTTGCGCTCGGCCTGTTCGGCCCGGCCGCTTACGCCGATACGGTCCCGCCCGTCACCTGCCCCGCCACCAAGCTACCGCCGATCGCGTTGCCCAATGTTCGCCGGGCGCTGTCCAATGCTCAGGAGGTGACGATCGTCGCCTTTGGCAGTTCGTCCACCGAAGGGTCGCACGCATCGGACATGCGGCATACCTACCCTGCCATTCTTCAACTCGAGCTCGAAGCGGCGCTGCCGGATGCGCACGTCGCCGTCATCAACCGCGGTGTTGGTGGGCAGGATGCCCCCGAGATGATAGCGCGCCTGGACGCCGACGTGATCGCGATGCGGCCGACGTTGGTGATCTGGCAAGTCGGTGCCAACAGTGCCATGCGCGGCGTCGACCTGGAATTGTTCCAGACCCTCGTCGATGAGGGCGTGCGCAAGCTCGAGCGGAGCGGCGCCGATGTCATCCTGATGGACAACCAGCGCTCGCCGGCCGTGCTCGCCTCGCCGCTACACGCCCAGATCGACCAGGCCCTCGCCGATATCGCTCGCCGCGAAGATGCCCGCCTGTTCGCACGCGGACGGCTAATGGAGCTGTGGCAGGAGGCCGGTCATCCGTATTCGGAGTTCCTGGCCAATGACGGAGTCCACCACAACGATCTCGGCTATGCCTGCCTCTCCAAAGCCCTGGCAGGGTCGATACTCGACGGGCTCGGGCCGCTGTCGTCCAGGGTCAGCGCATCCCAGTAAGCCTCAGGCCGAAATCGTCTCCGGAATCCCGGCCTGACGCATCCCGCTCGCCAGGCGTTCCGTACTTCCCGCGTCGGCAAAAGCGCTTTCCGCGGTAAAGCGATCGATCCGGAAATTCGGGTCGAAACCGATCAGCCGCTTTCGCACCACTGCGGCCTCGGCGTCGCGTCCCAGGCGGCCCAGGGCGGCCAGGTAAACCTTGCAGCCCGGCGCGTAATCCGGGTTCAGCTCGTTTACCGCGCGCCCGAACTCTGCCGCCTTCTCGTCATCGCCGCGTAGAAACGCCAGTAGGCTGAAACCGACGTCGTATTGGAAGGCGAACGGATCCGCCGGTGACAGCTCGCGGTAGCGGTCGAAGCGTGAGGCCGCCTCGTCCAGTTTACCGGCATACAGGTGGGCGAAGCCGGAGAGTGCCCAGGCCATGCCGAGGTTGGGGTTCAACGCCAATGCCCTCTGGTGCAGCGACAGGGCCTCCGGCAACCGATGCTCGAGGGCGGCGCGGACATGACCGGCAACGGTGAAGCTGCGGGCATTCTGCGGGTCCAGCGTGATGCCACGCTCGGCGTGCCGGGCCGCCTGCTCGGCGATAGCGGCGCGATCCTCGGCCCAACCGTGCTCGTCGAGAAGGCAGTGCCAATAGGCCAGCCAGGTGTGCGCCGGAGCCAGGTCGGGCTGCATCTCGATCGCACGGCGCAGCAGGACGCCGGCTTCCATGAATTGCTGCCGATCCGAGCGGCGCATGCTTGGCAGCGCCCGCATCGTCAGCTCCCACGGCCCGGCATCAGCCACCGGCGTCAGCAGCGCCCGGCGGCCTTCCAGCAGAAGCAGTTCCGGCTCGACCTGTGCAACCGTCTCCGATGCGACATCGTCCTGGACGCTGAGCAGATCGTCCATCGACCGATCGAACCGTCGCGTCCAGACCACCTGATTGCCGTCGCGCAGGTCGATCAAGCGGGGTGCGATGCGGATACGGTCCCCGCCGCGCTGCACGGTGCCGTCGATGAGGTAATCGAGCCCGAGCGTTTGACGCAGCACGGTGTCGTCGCGCGAGTCGCCTACGGTCTGGACCAGCGACGAGGTGGAGACGATCGACATCCAGCGGAAGCGGCTGAGCGAGGAGGTGATCTCCTCGGCGAGGCCCATCGCCAGGTGGTTGTGCACCGGGTCCGGCCCGACGAGCGTGAGCGGCAGCACGCCGATGCGCGCGCCGGAGCGAGCTACCGCCGGGCGCAACTCGGCGCGGGCCTCGGCGCCGATCAGCGGCGGGGGTAGCGTGGGCGCGCGCACGGTCTTGCCGCTGCGTATCTCGGCCAGCAATCCCTGCGTCTCCGGCGACGGCGCTGCATCCAGCAGATCGGCCAGCACGGCCCGGCACCGATCATAGGACTGGATCGCCATGCCACGCTCGCCCCGCTCGGCGTGTGCCCGCATCAGGGCGCGCCAGGCGCCCTCATGCGCGCGGTCGATGGCGAGAAGCTGCTGGGCCACAGGGATGAGCGTTTCGGGCGCGACCTGCTCGTTCAGCAACGCTTCCGCCACGCTCCGGGCGCGGTCGCGCAGGCGCTCGCGTTCGCCGTGCAGCCAGATGTCGAACGCCGGGTCGACGCCGTCGAGCTCTTCGAGCAACTCGCTATCCAGCAAGGCCAACGCCCCCGGATGCGCCGTGGTAGCCCGGAGCACCTCGTCGACGTCGACCCAGACGACGCCTGGCCGCAGGACCAGGCTGTCCCGGTTGATGGTGAGGATCTCGGTGCCGGCGGGAGTCAGCACCTCAAGCAAACGGTGGATCTCCTGCCGCAGCGATGCCCGTGCCTGCTCCTCGGGGCGACGGCTCCAAAGCAGTTCGGCCAAGCGCGACCGCAGCACCGGCCGCGGTGCCGACAACACCACGATGGCGAGCAGCGCGCGGGTCTTGCGACCCGGCGGCAAAACGCTGTCGCTGTTGACTGTCCAGGCCTCCATCTGGCCGATGAGGCGCAGCCGGACTGCGATGCTGTCCAGGTCGGCGAAACCATGCCCGGTCGTGCTGCCGTGTCCCTGATTTTGGGAGGTCATTGATGCACCTATCATCACGGCAGCATAGTCGTAGAACGGTGGTTTAACGCAAGACCGATGTTTGGAACCGCCTCCTTACCGACTAATCACACCAGTTCCACTCTACATACCATCGTCTCAAAAACTATACAGCGCCTTCGACCAGCATGCGCGAGGCATCTCCCGCCCAATCCCCATGGTATTTGTTAAGCCAGTATTCAGCCTGCGTTGGCTCGCCCGCTGATATTGCTTGGATTGGATCGAGATAGGACCGCTCGTCTCGCCCTTGCTCATCGATACAAGAACGTGACTTTAGCCCATCAGCAGCGATGACGACTAAGTCACGGGCCAAATGACGGACGGTGCGATTCCCAATGGGCGCATCCATCGCGAGAGCCGGCACTTCGGACCGCAACCGGAGATAGTCATTCCATGAATGCTGTGTAATCAACGCCTCGGCGGCGGCGAGCGAAGAATCGTCATAAAGTAGTCCCGTCCAGAAGGCGCTCTGGGCCAGCATCATGTCCGGACGGCCCGCATCGGCACCGCGCATCTCGAGAAACCGCTTCACCCGCACATCGGTGAACGCCGTGGTCATGTGGTCGCCGAAGTCGCCCAGCGTCGCCTTCACGCCCGGAAGATCGGGCAGGCCGGACTTCATGTATGTCCGGAACGACTGCCCGGCGACGTCATGGTAAACGCCGTCGCGCAACACGAAATACATCGGCACGTCCAGAAGCCAATCGACGTAGCGTTCGAACCCAAAGCCGTCTTCGAACATTACCGCCGGCATGCCGGAACGCTCGTTGTCGGTATCGGTCCAAACCCGTGCGCGGCTCGACAGGAAGCCGCTCGGCTTGCCCTCGATGAACGGCGAGTTGGCGAACAGCGCAGTGGCCACCGGCTGGAACGCCAGCGAGACCCGCAGCTTGCGCACCATGTCCTGTTCGGACGCGTAGTCGAGATTGACCTGCACCGTGCAGGTGCGGGTCATCATGTCGAGACCAAACGCACCCACCAGCGGCATGTAGCGCCGCATGATGCCGTAGCGCGCCTTGGGCATGATCGGCATCTGGTCGCGCCGCATGGTCGGATGGTGGCCGAGCGGCGCAAAACCGAGGCCCAGCGGATCGGCCGCACGGTGCATCTCGGCGAAATGTGCATCGAACTCCGCCTTGGTCTCGTGCAGCGTCCGTGCAGTGCCGCCGGACAGCTCGAGCTGCCCGGCCGGTTCGAGCGACACGGACGCCGATTTGGCGGTGCCGAGCCCTTTCAAGCCGATCGGCACGCCGCGTTCGTCGATCGGCTCCCACCGCCCGGGTTCGACCATCCCGTCCAGCACGGCGCGGATACCGCCGGGTTCGTAGGCGGGCGGCAGGCGCGTGTCGTGGTAGAAGCCGAACTTCTCGTGTTCCGTGCCGATGCGCCATTCGGATTTCGGCTTGCAGCCCTCGGCGATGTAGTCGGCCAGTTGTTGCACCGACCTGATCGGCGTGTCGTCAACGTCGCCAGGATTGGACATCGGGGCGGTGGTTTCCTTGATTGGATGAAAGGAAGGCCCGGTCATACTTCGCCAACCCGGCCGGCGGGCGAACACAACACTTTAGCAGCTACTCGCGTCAAGGTAGGGTGGTCGCCGGGCGATGCGCGGCTTATAGGCAAAGACGTGACGAGCTGGACCGATATCCCCACTTCGGGCTGGGTTGCGCGGCTGCCGCCCAAGGCCCGGGCCTATGCCGTACTGGCCCGCGCCGACCGGCCGATCGGCGCATGGCTGCTGTTCCTTCCCGGCCTGTGGTCGATCCTGCTGGCACGCCAGCCGCTGCAGCCGACGCTCTGGCTGTTGTTCCTGTTCGGGGTTGGTGCGCTCGTGATGCGGGGTGCCGGCTGCGTCGTAAACGACATGTGGGACCGCGACATGGACCGGCTGGTCACCCGCACGGCCACGCGGCCGCTCGCCAGCGGCGCGCTGCGGATGCGTGAGGCGTGGGTGTTCCTCGCGGTCCTGCTGGCGATCGGGCTGGCGATCCTGCTGCAGTTGGACCGGCTGGCGCAACTGCTCGGGGTCGCGTCGCTGTTGCTGGTGGTTCTGTATCCCTTGGCCAAGCGCGTGACCTGGTGGCCCCAGGCGATCCTCGGGATCACCTTTTCTTGGGCTGCACCGATGGGCTTCGCCGCAGCGACCGGCCGCCTCGATTGGGCCGCTGCCGCGCTCTATGCCGCCGCCTTCTGCTGGATCCTGGGCTATGACACGATCTACGCGCACCAGGACCGCGAGGACGACGCGCTGATCGGCGTTCGCAGCACCGCGCGGTTATTCGCGGCCACCACCAAGCCGTTCCTGGCCGTCTGCTACACGGCGACCCTGGCGTTCATCGCCTTGGCCGGTGCGCTGGCCGGGTTAGGTGTGGCCTTCTACGCCGCATTGCTGCTGCCGGCGGGGATGTTGGCCTGGCAGGCCGTCACCCTCGATGTCGACGACTCCGCTGGCTGTCTCGCTCGCTTCAAGTCGAACCGCGAAACCGGCTTGCTCATCGGCTTGGCCATCCTCGTCGGCGCACTCTGGACGTGACGCCCGAAGCCTTCGTCGCCAGTCACACCGCCATCGACACGGCCCCGATGGTGCCCGAAATCCGGCTTCACCTCGCGACGGAGATCACGCCGATCTGGCAGGCCACCGAGGCCTGGCTCGAGCGCGAAGGCGCGGCGCCGCCGTTCTGGGCCTTTGCCTGGCCCGGCGCCCAGGCCCTCGCCCGGCGCGTCCTCGACGACCCGGCGCTGGTCCATGGCCGCCGCGTGCTGGACTTCGCCGCCGGCGGCGGACTGGCGGCGATCGCGTGCGTCATGGCCGGTGCCGCTGCCGAGACAGCCGAACTCGACCCGCTCGCCACCGCAGCGACAAACGCCAACGCCGCCCTCAACGGGGTCGAGATCACGACCCATACCGGCGACGTCGTCGGCGTGCCGGGTCGGTGGGACCTCATCCTGTGTGGCGACGTCTGCTACGAGGCGCCCATGACGCAGCACATCATGCCTTGGCTGCGCGAGCTCGCCCGCACCGCCGAGGTGTGGATCGCCGACCCCGGCCGCGCCTATATGCCGACCGACGGCATGGTGAAGCTCGCGACATACAACGTTCCGACCACCCTCGAACTCGAGGACCGGACCACCCGTACCACGACCATCTACCGCCTGCTTCCAGCCTGACATGCGCCTGCTCCGACCGCTGCGCACGCGGGAGGTGGCGCTGCTGTGGGCTGGTCTGTCGCTGTCGGCAATTGGCGATCAACTCTACGCGGTCACGCTCAGCTGGGTCGCCGTTGCCGTCTTTGGCCCGGCCGCCGGCTACCTGACGGCCCTGCAAGCCGCGGTGGTGCTGCTCGCCGCCCTCGGACTGGGGCGATGGGCCGATCGCTGGAACGCGCAATCCACGCTGATCGCTGCCGACTTGGTCCGCATGACCGTGCTGCTGGCGTTGGTTGCCGCCTGGCTTGCGCTCGGCCGGCTCGCGGCGCTACCGCTGATCGTCGCAGTGGTCGTGCTGGCAGCAGCGCAGGCCGTGTTCCAGCCGGCACTACAGTTCGTGCTGCCGAGCCTGCTGCCGGACCGCGCGCTGTTGCCGGCTGCGAACGCGCTGCTGGACGCGACCGATCGCAGCGCGCGCCTGCTCGGGCCCGGGCTGATCGCCATTCTGGCCGGCGCCCTACCCCCGGTGCATTTCGTCTCGCTCGATGCCGTGAGCTTTCTGCTCTCGGCCGGTGCACTGGTGCTGATCCGACGGCAGCGCCGGGTCGAGCAGGTGCGGCCGCCATCAGGCGAGACCACACGGCAGGCGATCGGCCGCGGTGTACGTGCGATGACCGCGCATCCGCTGCTTGGCTACGTGCTGCGCACCAACGCGATGAACAACGGCGCCTGGTACGCCGCCTATTTCCTGGCGATTCCGTTGCTCATCGAACGCTTTTCCATTCGGGGACCCGGGGGTACCGGACTTGGAGCCTTTGGGTTGGTGATCGCCGCCTACGGCAGCACCAATCTGCTATCGACGTTGACGCTCGGGGGCCGTCCGATGCCGGTGCAGCCGCAGCGGCTGATGTTCTGCGGCAGCATGATCACCGGGCTCGGCACGGCACTGATCATGTTGGTACCGGCCTTACCGGCGGAATGGCGCCTGCCCGGGCTGGCAGGCGCTGCCGGGATTGCCGCGATCGGCGGGCCGATGAAAGACATCCCGTTCGCCGTGCTGCGCCAGATGCGCCTTCCGGCGCGCGATCTGGCTGCCGGCGTAAGGGCCTACATCGCGACGACCAGCGCCGGAACGCTGGTCGCCCTGCTCGTAGCGCCGATTTTGCTGCATGCGATGGCGGCCTCGACGTTCATTCTCGGCTGCGGGGCCATCATGATGGCGTCGGGCGCTACCGGGCTTGTGCGCCACCACGGGCATGTCGAAGCGGCATCATGAGACCGCGAGCACGGCCGGCGCCTCGTCCTCCGACCGCCGGGAGCGCTGCTTGCCGACCGTGCTCTTGACCAGTTCCGCATCGAGTTGCGCACCGATTAGGATCACCGTGCTGGATATCCAGATCCAGGTCATGAACCCGACGACGGCTCCAAGCGAGCCATAGGTCTTGTTGTAGTTACCGAAGTTGGAGACATAGTACGAGAACGCGAACGACACGATCAGCCACAGCACCGAGGCAAATCCGCTGCCCCAGGTGATCCAACGCCAGACGACCTTGGTGCGGCAGGGGCCGAAGCGGAAAACGACAGCCAACATGCCGGCGATCCCGAGCAGCAGGAGGGGCCACCGCGCCAAGACCAGCACCTGATCGAACATCGTGCCTAGGCCGACGAAGGCCAGCACTGCCGGAACCACGATAACGGCGCCGAGCGCTACGATCATCAGGACGACCATTCCCGCCGTGCACAACAGGGTCAGACCAGTGAGCTCGATGAAGCTACGCTTTTCTTTGACCTCGTGGACCTGGTTGAGCCCATTGAACATGGCTTTCATGGCCTGGTTCGCGGTCCAGAGCGACGTTAGGAGCCCGATGATCGCCGCCCAGCCAAGACCGGACGCACCGGCAGAGGTGAGCGTTTTCAACTCGTCGCGAAGCAGATCGATACCGCCACCCGGCATGACGAAATTGAGGTTGTCGACCTGGTGCATGATGGTCGCCGGGTCGGCAAATAGGCCAAAGAGCGAGACCAGCATGGTCAGGCCCGGAAAGATCGACAGCAGGGTATAGAAGGTGATCGCCGCCGCCTGCGTCATCAGATCGTTGTCGATCGTCTCCGAAACGACCCGCTTGGTCAGCGGCCACAAGCCCGGCACCGGTTTCGGCGTGACGGGATCGGCGGCACGGGATTGCGATGGCAGGGATTTGGCGTGTGCGTGCACGCCGTCCGCCGTCGAAAGAGACTGATCGGACTTTGTGACAACCAGCAGGCCGACGGCGGCGAGAGCTGCCAGAATAAGAGGATGATCGAGATTTATCCGCACGCTAGGCCTCGCTCAGCACTGCCGGTTTTGGCCTATTGTGCAGGGTTTACATAGAGGAAAGGACGGCCGGCGCCAGGTCAAGCTGCTTGGCTGCCGGATGGGCTTGGTTGCGGAAGCGTAACTCCCCATCCTGGACCGCATCCTTCTCGCCGATGCCGAACAACTCCAGCCGCGAGCAACAGGTAACGGCGACCACGGAGCGGGCTTCCGGATGGGTGAGGAACTGCCGTGCTTCACCCTCGAGATCAAGTTTCTCGCGCAACAATCGCCATTCCAGCCGATCGGTATCTTCGATGAACATTGCCAGGATGCCTGGGCGTTGGCCGGTCAGCCGTGTCGGCACGATCGCGGCCATACGACGCCGGACGGCAGCAGCGATCTCATTTTGTTGACCGGCGCGGGCAGCCAGCACGAAAATGCCGCCTGACGCGGTCGAGACGGCCAAGTGCGCCTCCGGGCCGAACTCCTCCCGCAACCGCGGCATGAGGCCCAACTCGTCGGCTTGGGCTGCTGCCAGCATCAGCGGGTCGAGCCGCAGCACCAGCGCGGCATCGCTATCGGCCCGACGTTGCTCGGATAGCATCACCGAAATCCGGCGGTGCAATTCCGGCATCAGCCCGGAATCGTCGCAGCCCGGCTGCTTCAGCCCGAGCGGAAATGTCAGCTTCAGCAGGTAACGACCGGGATGCGCGCGCAACCAGGTTTGCAACTCGGGGTCGATCCGATCCACCAGGCGGAACCAGGCGCCGCGATGGACGCCCCTGCCCTCCTCGGCGGAAACCACGTCGCAGGCGACTTCCGCCTCCGACGTGCCGCGGCGGATGATCAGGTCAAACGGTGCCGCATCCTCGAACCCGGCGAACGCAACCTCGAACTCCCGCGAGCGCTGCAATGCCGCAGTGCGAAACAGATGAAATGCCGGCACGAGGCACTGACCGGCCGTCAGAGCCTGCGTCAGCATGGCAGTCATGCGCGTCTTGCCGGCAGGGGTGAGATGCTGGTGCAAGGTGACGGCATCGGTGGCGATCGTGGCGATGCGCTGTTCGGGTTCTGTCAACGGCCGGTTGGAACGGCCGCGAGACAGGCGATCCAGGATGACTTCGATCGCGTGGAATTGTTGCGCGCTCTTGCCTTCCCGCGACGTGCCGCTGGCGCGAAGCTGGCTCAAGCGCTCGTTCCAGGCACGGAGTCCACAGAGACCAATGAAATCGGCGAGCGATGCGGGTGGCGTGGAGGATGCCATGGTCAGTTCCTCGGCAGCATCGCGCGCGCCGGCGCTGTCGGGTTTTGTGCCCGATGACGCAGCAGATGGTCCGCCAACACGCATGCGACCATTGCCTCTCCGACAGGAACTGCGCGGATACCCACACAGGGATCATGCCGACCCCTGGTCGCGATGTCCACGTCGGCACCGTGACGATCGACCGATTGCAGCGTTGTCAGGATCGAACTGGTGGGCTTGACGGCAAAGCGAACCACGATCGGTTGTCCGGTGCTGATGCCGCCCAGGACGCCGCCGGCATGGTTGGCGGAAAAGTGGACCGCTCCGGATTCCATTCGCATCTCGTCGGCATTGTCCTCGCCGCGGGAGGCTGCGGAGGCGAAGCCGTCGCCGATCTCGACACCTTTGACGGCATTGATGCCCATCAGGGCGCCGGCCAGATCGGCATCGAGTTTACTATAGATCGGCGCACCGAGACCGGGTGGCACGCCATCGGCCACTACTTCGATCACCGCGCCGACGCTGGAGCCAGTCTTGCGCACCTCCGCCAAATCCTGCTCCCACAGCGCTGCCGTTTCCGCGTCAGGACAGAAGAACGGGTTTTGTCCAACCTGTTCCCAATCCCACCGGGACCGGTCGATGGCGCGCGCGCCGATCTGCACCAGCGCGCCGCGAACGCTGACTTCGTTGCCGAGCACCAGCCGGGCAACGGCACCGGCGGCCACGCGACTCGCCGTCTCGCGCGCAGAACTGCGCCCGCCGCCACGGTAATCGCGCGTGCCGTATTTTAGCTCGTAGGTGAGGTCGGCATGGCCGGGGCGGAATTGCTGCGCGATGGCGCCGTAATCCTTGCTGCGTTGATCGACATTCTGAATTTCGAGCGAAATCGGCGTGCCGGTCGTGCAACCCTCGAAGACGCCGGACAGGATGCGGACTTCGTCCGGCTCCTGCCGTTGGGTCGTGTAGCGGGATTGGCCGGGCCGTCGACGGTCGAGCCAGGGCTGGATGTCGGTCTCGTCGAGCTTCAGCAACGGCGGACAGCCATCGACCACGCAGCCGATGGCCGGGCCATGGCTTTCGCCCCAGGTAGTGACGCGGAAAAGATGCCCGAAACTGTTGTGACTCAAGATTCCGCCACGTTGATGTCGGGTGCCGCCGGGTTCTTCATCCCGACGATATGGTAGCCGCTGTCGACATGGTGAACCTCGCCGGTCACGCCGGACGAGAGCGGGCTCAATAAATACATGCCGGCACCGCCGACATCCTCCAGCGTCGTGTTTCGCTCCAGCGGCGAGTTGTACTGGTTCCAGCGCAGGATGTAGCGGAAGTCGCCGATCCCGCTGGCCGCCAGCGTCTTCATCGGCCCGGCGGATAGCGCATTCACACGGATGCCCTGGCCGCCCAGATCGGCCGCGAGATAGCGCACGGAACTCTCCAGCGCGGCCTTGGCGACGCCCATCACATTATAGTGGGGCATGACCCGTTCAGCGCCGAGATAGCTCAACGTCAGCAGCGATCCGCCATCGCGCATCATCGGCACGGCGCGCTGAGCGACGGCGGTGAACGAGAAGCAGGAGATATCCATCGCGGTCAGGAACGCCTGCCGCGGCGTGTCGAGATACTTGCCCCGCAGATACTGCTTATCGGCCCAACCGATCGCGTGCAGCACGAAATCGATCTTGTCCCAACTGCGGCTGATGCCTTCGAAGGCGGAGTCGATGCTGGCGTCGTCGCTGACGTCGCAGGGAAACACCAGCTCACTACCAATGCCGGTCGCCAGCGGGCGCACCCGCTTCTCCAGCGCATCGCCCTGGAACGTGAAGGCCAGTTCGGCCCCTTGGGCGGCGCAAGCAGCGGCGATGCCCCAGGCGATCGACCGCTCGTTGGCCACGCCCATGATCACGCCGCGCTTGCCTTGCATCAACATACCCGTCGCGGACCCACTAACGGGCTGGGGTGCATCGGGCATGGTGGCTCACCTCGAAATCGGACGAATGGGATAATCGAACAGAACAGGGGTGGTGACACAGCCGAGACACGAGGGAAAGGGGGTTACGATGGCGGTCCCGCGTCATAGCTTCTAGGCAGCATCGAAAGCCCGAGGTCGCCATGCCCGATACCGTCATCTCCGCCCCCGTTTCTGGCACATCCGGGATCCCCGATGTCACCGACCCGTTCGGCCTGTTCAAGGCTTGGCTCGAGGAAGCCAAGGCCAGCGAACCCAACGACCCGAACGCGCTGGCGCTGGCTACCTCGACGGCGGAGGGCCGCCCATCAGTTCGTATGGTGCTGCTCAAGGATTTCGATGCCGATGGCTTCGTGTTCTACACCAACTACGAGAGCCGCAAGGGCGGCGAGCTGCAGGGCAATCCACACGCGGCGATGTTGTTTCATTGGAAGTCGCTGCGCCGCCAGGTCCGCGTCGAGGGTGTCGTCAGCCCGGTGAGCGACGCCGAGGCTGACGCTTATTTCGGCTCCCGCGCGCGGATCTCCCGGCTAGGCGCCATCGCATCGGCACAATCCCGTCCGTTGCCGTCGCGCGACACGCTCGAACACCGGGTTGAGGAATTGGACACCCAGTATCCGGGCGACACCATTCCGCGCCCGGCGCATTGGTCAGGCTTCCGCGTGACGCCGGAGACGATCGAGTTCTGGCAGGACATGCCGTTCAGGTTGCACGATCGCCGGGTCTTCACGCGCGATGGGGAAGGCTGGCGCAAGACGGCCCTCTATCCCTGAGCGGTCGCGCCCGTGTACTAAGTTCGGGAACAATCAGGAGGAGGTGTTCGATGCCAATTCGTAGGTTGCTCCTGCCGCTCACCGGCACTGCCGTGGGCGAGGCGGCGCTGAGCAGTGCATTGATGGTCGCGCGGATGTGGAACGCGCACCTGACGGCGCTGCACGTCCGCATCGATAGCCGCGACGTGGCGCCGCTGGCTGGAGAGGGCCTGTCCGGCGCGATGATCGAGGAGATGATGTCGGCGACGGAGAAGGAAAGCAGCGAGCGCAGCGATGCCGTGCGCAGCATGTTCCAGCGCTTCGTGGCCCAACACGGCGTCACCGTCGCCGAGCCGACCGCACGAGGTGCCACGGCCAATTTCTACGGCGTCACCGGCCGCGAGGAGGATCTCGTGGCGCAGCTGGCCCGGCTAGCCGACCTCACGGTGGTGCCGCACCCTGAATCCGGTGACGACGTCAGCAGCAGCGACGCCCTGCATGCCGTGTTGTTCGACAGTGGGCGCCCCGTGTTGATCGCCCCGCAAAAGCCGCCGACCGCTATCGGTACGCGCGTCTGCATCGCCTGGAACGGCTCGGCCGAGAGTGCCGCCGCCGTGCAGGCCGCGATCCCGTGGATGCAGCGGGCGGAGGCGGTGCGGATCCTATGGTCTGACGAGTATCAACGCCGCGGCCCCGGAGCACCGGAGGTGGCGAGCTACCTGGCGCTGCACGACATCAAGGCGGAGACGGTACCGTTCAAGTCGATCGACCGGGATGTTGGGCGCGGCCTGCTCGCCGCGGCCGGCGAGTTCGGTGCCGACCTGCTCGCCATGGGCGCTTACTCGCACTCGCGCATCCGCCAACTGATCCTCGGCGGCGTGACCCGGCACGTGCTGGAACGCTCTACCATTCCGGTGATGATGAATCGCTGAAACCCGAGTTGAGGGTCGGCGTTTTCCAACGATGGATAATTCCGACCCGAACGACGGTGATCTTACCGAGCTCGACCGCCTGCTCAACGACCCCGACGTCCCCATGCAGGCGTCGCGGGTCTGGGAGTTGCTGGATCGCGTCTCGTCACGAGCGGCTGCGCGTCCAGTAAGCTAGTGGAGTTGGTCGGGGCGAGAGGATTCGAACCTCCGGCCTCCTGCTCCCAAAGCAGGCGTACTACCAGGCTGTACTACACCCCGGACCAGGCCCTTCCTATGGAACGGGCCGGGCTCTGGCGCAAGCGTTAGGCTCAGCTCTTTTCGAAGATCCGTTGCTCGACTTTGTCGCCAGCATGGATGCCAAGCCGGCGTGCAGTGCCCGCCGCCAGTTCCAGAGTGGCGCGGACGGCGCCGCCGCTATCGATCGTCGCCAGGCTTTCTGGCGTCGTGTTCTCGGCAATGCGGCGGATCGTGCCGTCCTGGTTGATGAACAGCATGTCGAGCGAGGAAACCGTGTTGCGCATCCACATCATGCTGTCGCGCGGGCTGCCCCAGTCGAACAGCATGCCGCCATCGGCCGGCACCGTCTTGCGGAACATCAGGCCGGTTTCCTGCTGCTGCGGCGACAGAGCCATCTCCACGTTGAACTCATGACGCTTGCCGTCTCGGGTGACGACTGTGAGCTTCTCCTTCGGCAGCTCCGGCTGCGGCGCGGTAATCTCCTGCGCCTCGGCCTGAATAATCACTGCAGCGCCTAACGAACCTAGAATCAACGATCTACGCCTCATGCCTCGAGCCTTTCCGGGAATGTGAGCGACGCCACGCGCTTGACGTCGTCACGGACGACGCCGTCGCGCGGCTCGTCCCTGATCGTGGTGAACCAATGCACCGGTGGATTGCGCCCGGCCGCACGGTTGTAGACCAATCCACGCAAGATGGCTTCCGCCGCCGGTGTCGTGCGATCTGGGATGGTGATGCCGTTCAGCACCGCCCATACGCCGGCCCAGCAGCGCCCGACCGTATAGGGATTGTAGCCGCCGCCGCCGGTGACTACCAGGCGCGGGGCCAGATCCATCACCGCCGCCGCCGCGGCGAAATACGCGTTGTTGCTCAACGACAGCTTTGCCAGCGGGTCCTCCTCCAAGGAGTCCGCCCCGCATTGCAGAAAGATGGCCTGCGGCCGCCGCTCGCGGATCAGTGGCAGCACGGCCTGCTCCATCACCCAGCGCATCTCGGAATCGTTGAACCCGGCCGGCACCGGCAGGTTGCGCGCCGCCCCGCCTGCCCGATCCTCGACCTTGCCGGTGAACGGCCAGCGCCCGGCCTCGTGGATGCTGATCGTCAGCACCCGGTCGTCATCGTGGAACGCGTCCTGCACGCCGTCGCCGTGATGCGCGTCGATGTCGAGGTAGACGATGTTGTCGAGCCCGGCTTCCAACCAGGTGAGCAGGCCGAGCACGGGGTCGTTGAGATAGCAGAACCCGCTCGCCCGCGCCGGCCGGCCATGATGCGTGCCGCCGCCGGGGCAATGAACGATGCCCCCCTCGAGCGCGAGGCGGCAGGCGAGCATGACGCCGCCAGCCGAGGTCATCGGGCGACGGTAGATTTCGGCATAGACCGGGTTGCCTTCCGCGCCGATGCGGAACCGCTCGCGGTCGGCGTCAGAGACGGATTGGGTCTCCTCGGCGAGGCGCAGGGCGTCGACGTAAGCCGGGTCGTGAAACCGCAGCACGGCATCGAGGTCCGCCATCGGCGCCGTGCGGAACTGGCTCTCGTCCAGCCAGCCCATCGCACGGCACAGATCGGTGCAGATCGTCACCCGCGGGATCGCCAGCGGGTGCGTCGGGCCATAGGTCGACCCGCGGTAGATCTCGCTGCCGATGTAGAGCGGAGCCTTCAGCCCACGCCCTCGGCGATACGGAAGTCGCGCTCGACGCCGCCCTTCAATGCCTCCAACGCGGCGGCATACTCGGTGCTGGCGTAAGCCTTCTTGGCGGCCTCGACGCTGTCGAACTCGACAACGACCGTTCGCCCGACGATGCCGGCCTCATGCGCCTCGGTGGCGACGCCGCGGATGACGAATGCACCGCCATGCGCCTGGATCGCCGGTGCGGCGAGCTTGGCGTAGGCGGCCAGCTTGTCCTGATCGTGCACTGCGCGATAGCAGCTTACCCAGTAACCCTTGGCCATGTCGGTTTCTCCCTGTTGTGGTTCGGCAACGCTCTGAAACAGGGTGCCGGGTTTGTAAAGCCGTTCAGCCCCGCTGCGGCATCCCGTGCGGGATCACGGTGCTGACGATGCTGGCGTCCAGCGACTCGTAGCCGGCGTAGTCGATCGTCGAGTACAGCTCGGCCCGGGTCTGCATGCGGTCGACCTGGTTCTGCGTGCCGCCATCGGCCTTGATCGCGGCATACAGGGTCTCCTGCGCCTTGTTGGCGACGCGCAGGCTGCTCACCGGCCAGATCACCATGCGGTAGCCCATGGACTCGAACTCGTCGGCGGTGAAGAACGGCGTGCGGCCGAACTCGGTCATGTTGGCCAGCAGCGGCACGCCGGGCATGCGGCGGGCGAACTCGCTGAACATCTCGGCCGTATGCAGCGCCTCGGGAAAGATCGCGTCCGCCCCGGCTTCCATGTAGCGCTCGGCGCGCGCCACGGCGCCATCGATGCCTTCGCTCGCGGCGGCGTCGGTACGGGCGACGATGTAAAGGTGCCGCCGTGCCTTGCGAGCCGCAGCCACCTTGGTCGCCATGTCCTGCACGTCGGCCAGCCGCTTGTCGTTGAGATGGCCGCATTTCTTCGGCAGCACCTGGTCCTCGATCTGCACCGCCGCCGCACCGGCATCTTCGAACGAGCGCACCATCGCCATCACGTTCAATGCCTCGCCATAGCCGGTGTCGCCATCGACCAGCACCGGCAGGCCGGCTGACCGGGTGACCTGGCGCACGAAGAAGCACACCTCGTCGACCGTGATCATGCCCAGGTCGGGCAGGCCCATGCTCGCCGTCATCGCCGCGCCGGACAGATACAGCGCCGGGAACCCGGCTGCCTTGGCCTGCAACGCGGCCATGCCGTTATGCGCGCCGGGAATCCGCACGATTCCACCTGCCTCGACCAAGGCCCGGAACCGCTCGCCGGCTGGTTCGGTGGGGCAATCGGCGGCTACGAGATAGGTCATACGGCATCCTTGCTGGAGATCTTGTCAGTTCTTGATGCTTTACCACCCGGTCCGGCAGGTTGCACCCCGCGCGGGCCGCCACTACACGTCCCTATACCGATTGGAGTGCGGAACTGATGGATATGACAGGCGAGCGGCTGATTCCCGCTCCGCGCCAGCGCGTGTGGGATGCACTGAACGACCCGGCGATCCTCAAGGAGTGCATTCCCGGCTGCGAAAGCCTCGAGAAGGTCGGCGACAACGAGCTGCGTGCGACGGCCGCCATCAAGATCGGCCCGATCAGCGCCCGCTTCACCGGCAAGGTGCAGCTGACCGACCTGGACCCGCCGACCTCCTACCGCATCGGCGGTGAAGGTCAGGGCGGCGTGGCCGGCTTCGCCAAGGGCGGCGCCAACGTCAACCTGGCCGATCAAGGCGCCGACACGCTGCTGACCTACAAGGTCAATGCCCAGGTCGGCGGCAAGATCGCGCAGCTCGGCGCCCGCCTGATCGACGCGACCAGCAAACAGATGGCCGACCTGTTCTTTGACCGGTTCTCGGCCAAGCTGGCGACGCCTGCCGCACCGGAAGCCACCACGACCACCGCTGCAGCGCCTGCCGGTACCGTGGCCGTGGACGACACCGCCGCCTCCGTGATGACCGATGGTCCCATCGGTGCCATCGCAGCCCTGACCGGCGATGCGGACAGCACCAGGCGCCCGGCGAGCGCGCCCGTCGTGCCTGCAGCCGTCAAGCTCAGCATTCTCGACCTGATCCCCGCCGAGCCATTCGGCCTGCCGCGGATCGCGATCATCGGCATCGTGCTGTGGCTGTTCGTGTTCTTCCTCGTCTTCAAGTCCTATGTCGGCCTCTGAGCCGACACTGCCTGTCACCGTCGCCGCCACCGCCGATCTCCTGGCGGCTGGCGGCTACATCGCCGACCCGGCGCTCGCCACCACCGTTCACCTCGCCCTGGCGATGCAGCGACCGCTGTTCCTCGAAGGCGAGCCCGGCACCGGCAAGACCGAGATCGCCAAGGTGCTCGCCACCGGGCTCGGCCGCCGGTTGGTGCGCCTGCAATGCTATGACGGCATGGACCTCGCCGCCGCCGCCTACGAGTGGGATTACGCCAAGCAGCTGGTGACCATTCGCCTCGCCGAAGCCACCGGCGAGACGGATCGCGGCCAGCTCGGGCGCGACATCTTCGGCCGCGAGTACCTGCAATCCCGCCCGCTGCTGTCCTCGATCGACCCGGAACTCGGCCCCGCCGTGCTGCTAATCGACGAGCTGGATCGGGCGGACGAGCCGTTCGAAGCGTTCCTGCTCGAGCTGCTGGCCGACTACCAGATCACCATTCCCGAACTCGGCACCATTCGCGCGGCCGTGCCGCCGGTGGTCGTGCTGACCAGCAACCGGACGCGCGAGGTGCATGACGCCATCCGCCGCCGCTGCCTGTATCAATGGGTGGATTACCCCACCGCCGCCCGCGAGCGCGCGATCCTCGCCGCCAAGGGACCTGGGCTGCCGGAGCGGTTGTCGGACCACATCGTCGCCTTCGTGCAGCGCTTGCGGTCGATGGATCTGTTTAAGCTGCCGGGCGTGGCCGAGACGATCGACTGGGCCGGGGCGCTGCAATATCTCGACCAGCACGAGCTGGACGCCTCGGCCGTCGACCAGACGCTGGGCGTGTTGCTGAAATACCAGGACGACATCGCCCGCATCCGCGGCGCCGAGGCCGCCCGCATCCTCGACGAGGTGAAGGCGGCGTGACGGCATGATCCCGCCGCAACCCGTTCCCCCGCCGAGGCTGCAACCGTCCGGCGGCGTCCTCCCATTCAACGTCATGCATTTCGTCCGCCTGCTGCGCCGCGCTGGGCTTCCGGTCGGGCCGGCGGCGACCGTGACCGCCGCCAACGCCCTGGCGCTGATCGATCTCGGCGACCGCGAGCAGGTTCAGGCGGCGCTCCGGGCGCTGCTGACCACCCGCCGCGAGCACCAGGAAATCTTCGACCAGGCCTTTGCCCTGTTCTGGCGCGACCCGGCCGCCGCCCTTCAGCAAGCCGCCTTTGCCATGCTCAGCGAGACCGTCGCGGCACCGCCCACCAAGCCCCCACCGGGTCAGCGCCGGGTCGCCGAAGCGATGGCGCCGTCGCGCGAGACGCCCAAGAGCGAGGCGGAGGCGCCCGAACTCGACGCGGTCATGACCGTCAGCGAGCGCGAGATGCTGCAGACCATGGATTTCGAGCAGATGTCCGCCGACGAGATCGGCAGCGCCAAAGAGGAGATCCGCCGCCTTCGCCTGCCGCTCGACCTGCGCCGCACCCGCCGCCTGCGCCGCGATCCGGCCGGCCCGAAGATCGACATGGCCGGCACGCTGCGCCGCTCGCTGCGGCGCGGTGGCGAGTTGACCGAGCTTGCGCGCGCCCGCGCCGTGGTGCGCCCGCCGCCGCTGGTGGTGCTGTGCGACATCTCCGGCTCCATGGCCCGCTATGCGCAGATTCTGCTGCACTTCCTGCATGCGGTGACCAACGACCGCGACCGCGTGCACGTGTTCCTGTTCGGCACCCGGCTGTCGAACATCACCCGGCAATTGAAGAACCGTGATCCGGAAGTTGCCTTCCAGATGGTCGCGCATGCCGTGCCGGACTGGTCCGGGGGCACCCGCATCGGCGAGACGCTGGCCGAGTTCAACGGTCGCTGGGCCAAGCGCGTGCTCGGCCAAGGCGCGGTAGTGCTGCTGGTCACGGACGGGCTGGACCGTGATGGCGCGGCCGGGCTGGCGGAGAACATGGACCGGCTGCACCGCTCCTGCCGCCGGCTGATCTGGCTTAATCCGCTCTTGAGGTGGGACGGCTTCCAACCCAAATCTCAGGGCATCCGCGCAATGCTGCCGCATGTGGACGAGTTCCGCACTATCCATAGCCTCGACAGCATCCGCGCCCTCATCGACCTGCTGTCGCGCCCGGCCCAGCGCCGCCCCGCCGACACTTGGAGACCTGCCGCATGACCAGTCCTATGACTCAGGCCGAAGACGTGCTGACCGTTGCCCATGATTGGCTCGGTGCCGGCGAGACTGTCGCCCTGGCGACCGTCACCGAAACCTGGGGCAGCTCGCCGCGACCGCCGGGTAGCCAGATGGCGGTCACCGCGTCGGGCCGCATGGCCGGATCGGTGAGCGGTGGCTGCATCGAGGGCGCGGTGGCCGACGTCGCAAAGGCCACCATGCAGAGCGGCACGCCGCAACTGCTGGATTTCGGCGTCACCGACGAGCAGGCCTGGGAGGTCGGCCTGGCCTGCGGCGGCAAGCTGAAGGTGTTCGTCGAGCGCCTCGGATGACGCCCGACATCCTGGCGCGGCTACAGGCTGCCCGTGCCGCTGGGCAGCCGATCGTGCTGGCAACGCATCTTCCCGCCGGTGACCAATTGCTGTTGCCGCTCGACCCGGCGCCGGACGCGTTGCTCGCGGCCGCTAAAACCGTTCTTCATCAGGACAAGAGCGCCGTTGCCGACATCGACGGGCTGAGCTGGTTCCTGCACGCCTACAACCCACCGCTCCGACTCGTGGTCGTCGGCGCGGTGCATATCGCGCAAGCGCTGGTGCCGATGGCGGCGCAACTCGGTTACGCGACCACCGTTGTCGACCCCCGCCGCGCCTTTGCTACCGATGAGCGTTTTCCCGACGTGACGGTCAGCACCGAGTGGCCCGACGACGCCATGGACGCGCTGCGACCCGACACCCGCACGGCCATCGTCACCCTGACGCACGACCCCAAGCTCGACGACCCCGCGCTGGATCGCGCCCTGAAGTCGCCGGCCTTCTACATCGGCGCGCTCGGCTCCCGCCGCACCCATGGCAGGCGGCTCGACCGGCTGCGCGAGTTGGGCCACGGCGACGACGCGATGACCCGCATCCGCGGCCCGGTCGGCCTCGACATCGCCGCCGTTACCGCGCCGGAGATCGCACTTTCCATCCTGGCCCAGATCGTCGAGACCCGGCGCCGGCCCACATGAAGTTCGGCCGCGTCCCGCTTGAGGACGCTGCGGGTGCGGTCCTGGCCCACACGCAGCGCTTGCCGGGTCGCGTGATCAAGAAAGGCGCGGTGCTCGATCCAGTCGCGATCGACGCGTTACGCGTTGCCGGAGTGTCCAGCGTCATCTGCGCCCGGCTCGACCCGGGCGACGTGCCGGAGGACGTGGCGGCGGCCCGCTTGGCCGATGCGCTGCTATCCCCGGGGCTGACGCGCACCGGCGCCGGCACCGGGCGCGTCAACCTGACCGCGAGCCGCGCCGGCTTGTTGCGCGCCGATAGTGAAATCATCGACGCCATCAACGGCGCCGACGAGGCGATCACCATCGGCACCCTGCCCGACTACGCCGCCGTCACCGCCCGCGAGATGGTCGCCACCATCAAGATCATCCCGTTCTCCGTTCCGGGCGACGTGCTCGATCGGGCGATCGCCGATGCGGCGGGCGCCATGACGCTGCATCCGTTCCGGCCGCTGTGTGTAGGGCTGGTGATGAGCACGCTGCCGGGACTGAAGCCGTCGATCCTGGCCGGCACCGCCGAGGCCACGGGAGCACGCATCGACGGCCTCGGCGGCACCATGCTGCCACCTGTGGAGTGCGCGCATGACGAGATCGCCATCGCCGCCGCGCTCGACGGGCTGGTCGGAGCCGGTGCGGATATCCTCCTGATCGCGGGCGCCAGCGCCGTGGTCGACCGCCGCGATGTCGGGCCGGCCGGCATTGTGCGCGCCGGCGGCGAGATCCTGCATTTCGGCATGCCGGTCGACCCCGGCAACCTGATCTGCCTCGGCCGCATCGGCGAGCGTCCGGCACTGGTGCTGCCGGGTTGCGCGCGGAGTCCGAAGCTGAACGGGATCGACTGGGTGCTGGCCCGCTTGTTCGCCGGGCTACCGCTGGGTGGGGCCGAGCTGAGCCGCATGGGCGTCGGCGGCCTGTTGAAGGACGTCTCGCCGCGCCCGCTGCCACGCGCCAAGGCAGCGCCGCAGCATCACGCCAAGTCGGTCGCCGCCATCGTTCTGGCGGCGGGTCAGAGCACGCGCATGGCGCCGGACCACAAGCTGCTGATGACCGACCGTGCCGGTAAGCCGATCATCGCGCGCACGGTGGACAACATGCTGGCCAGCGGCGCCCGGCCGATCATCGTCGTCACCGGGCATCGCGAGGCGGAAATCCGCGCCGCGTTGGGCCGCCGACCGGTGACGTTCGTGACGGCATCCGATTACCAGGCCGGGCTGTCGGCCAGTCTGCGGGCCGGGCTCGCCGCGGTGCCGGCCGCGGCCGCGGCGGCGTTGATCTGCCTGGGCGACATGCCGCTGGTCACCGGCCGCATGATCGACCGGCTGATCGAGACGCACGATTCCGACGAAGGCCGCCTCATCGTGGCCCCCACCGCCTCCGGCGCGCTCGGCAACCCGGTGCTTTGGGATCGTCGCTACTTCACCGACCTCGCCGCGCTCGGGGGCGATCGCGGCGCCCGGGCGCTGCTGGACGGCAACCCGGACGCCATCACGACGGTGGAACTCGGTGACCCCGCGCTGCGCGACTTCGATACGCCTGAGAGCTTGAGCGCGTTGCGCTGAAGCGACATCAGGCGGCGGTTGCAGCCTTGCGGCGCTGCCGGAGGCCGACCAGTCCGGCGATGCCGACGCCCAGCAGGGCCAGGCTTCCCGGCTCCGGCACGCTGGCTACCTGCGTCAGGCCCAAGGCGTTCTCAAAGCCGGTTGCCCATAACGCCTGCACCCGTGCGGATGGGTGAATGCTGTCCCAGTAAAAGAATTGGCTGATGTTGGCGCCATTCGGGCCGCATTGCGGGATGGTCGCCGCCGAGGACGGCGTCGAGATGAAGCAGCGATCGGTCGTGTCGCTGAAGCCGAGAGCCCCGGCGTTTGCGAGCAGACCCGAATTATAGCTGTAGAGATCGAACTGCGTCACGCTGGTGCTGGCAGGCAGCGTCAGGCTGGAAATACCGCTCGCCAACTGGGCATCGTATTGCTGGCTGTACAGGGTCGCGGCCGCAGCCTTGCTCGCGTTGTCCTGCGTGAACTCCGGGATGATCCCGACATTGGGGGCATTGACGACCAGGAACTTCTTGGCGCCGTTCTGCGCCAAGGTCTGCACCGCCTGCAACTCGGCGGCCACTCCCGCCGTAACCGCGGCAGAGCCGGTTCCCTGCAGCGCCGCCTGACGGATGTCGTTGCCACCGATCTCGACCACGTAAAGGGCGTTCGGGTCTGCCTTGTTTCCCGTAGCAGCTCCAAACGCCGCGACTTGCTGGGGCAGGTTGATCGTCGGCGCCAGCCCACCCACCGGACTGGCCGCGGACGTCGCACCTGCCACCGCGTAGTTGGTTCCGGGCACGTAGCTCGCACCGCCGAACAGGTTGTGGATATCCTTGAAGCCGGTCACCCAGAGCGACGGCGTCAGCGTCTGGCCGATCTGGTTGGCGAGCAGGGCGTTTGCGACGGGTCCGTTGGTGAAGCTGTTCTGATAACTCGGCGGGTTCGGGAAGTTGGCCCCTAACAACTCGGCCAGGTTGCCGTTATCCGACAGGCTGTCGCCGAACACGTAAGCCGCCGTGTAGGGCGCCGCCTGCGCCGCCCTCGTCGCAGCCAATATCGCCAAGCCGATCGCCGCATTACGCCCGATAGTCATCACGTCTGCTCCCCATTTTTTGGTCACCAACGTGACCGGTTGGATCCAGAGAAGCTACTGGGAATGAGCACAGCAAGCGCGGCAGGTCTGATAAGTGGCCTTCGCGCATCACGTTCCCGTAAACCCTTTACCGATCCGAGCCGAGCGACCTCAATCGGGGTCGCGGTCGTTGCTCCCAACCAGCGTCGCCCATAGACTCGTCCCGTGCTTACATTTGCCCTCCGCCGCGCGGTCCTGGCTTTGCTAGTCGCGGTCACGGTGCTCGTGCTCAGCTTCTCGCTCACCCACCTCGCCGGCGACCCGGCGCTCGCCGCGGCCGGGCCGCAGGCGACGGCCGAGGACCTCGCCATCATCCGGCGCGACAATGGGCTGGACCGGCCGTTGCCGCTGCAATTCGTCACCTGGGCCGGCAACGCGCTGCGCGGCGATCTCGGCCGGTCCTACCTCTACCGCACCCCGGTCAGCACGCTGATCGCCGCCCGCCTGCCGATCACGTTGCGGCTCGGGCTGCTGGGCATCGTGTTCGCCGTCGCGATCGCACTGCCGCTCGGGATCGTCGCGGCGATGTTCGAGGGCACCCTGGTCGACCGGGTCGCGATGCTGCTGGCGCTGCTGGGTCAGGCGCTGCCGTCGTTCTGGCTGGCGCTGCTGCTGATCATCGAGTTCGGGTTGCGCCTGCAATGGTTCCCGATCGCCGGGCTCGATGATTGGACCGGCTACGTTATGCCGTCACTGGTGCTGGCCTTTTCCGCCGTCCCGGCGCTGATGCGGCTGACCCGCTCCGGCATGATCGACGCGTTGTCGGCCGACTACATCCGCACGGCGCGGGCCGGCGGACTGTCCGGCTGGAGCATCGTGCTGCGGCATGCGCTGCGGAATGCCGCCATGCCGGTGGTCGCCATCGCCGCCGTGCAGCTCGGCTTCATGCTCGGTGGCTCTATCGTGATCGAGAGCATCTTCAATCTGCCGGGGATCGGCTACCTGGCCTGGGAGAGCATCAGCAAGAATGATTTCCCGGTGGTGCAAGCCGTCGTGCTGCTGCTGGCGATGATCTACATCGGCCTTACGCTCGGTGCCGACCTGCTCAACGCCATGCTCGACCCCCGTCTACGCCGCGCATGAGGCACGTTACCACCTGGCTCGGCGCGGCCATCATCCTGTTCGCCGTGATCGTGGCGCTGATCGGCCCCAGCCTCGTCGCGGCCGATCCGTTCACGCAGAATCTGGCCGCCCGGCTGCAGCCGCCGCTCTGGCTCGACGGCACGGCCGCGCATCCGTTCGGCACCGACCAGCTCGGCCGCGACTACCTGGCGCGCATGGTCTACGGCGCCCGCATCTCGCTGCTGATCGGCGTCTGCGCCGCGCTGGCCAGCGGGCTGATCGGCACGGCGATCGGCATCCTCGGCGGCTTCTTCGGCGGCTGGGTGGACGAGGTCGTCATGTTTGTCATCACCTGTCGGCTCAGCATCCCGCTGATCCTGGTGGCGCTGGCCCTGGTCTCGGCGATCGGCAGCTCGCTCACCATCGTCGTGCTCACGCTCGGCCTGCTGTTGTGGGAACGCTTCGCCGTGGTCGCGCGCACCACCACCATGCAGATCCGTGGCCTGGATTACATCGCCGCCGCCCGCGCCGCCGGGGCATCGCTGCCACATCTGCTGTTGCGCGAGGTGCTGCCGAACATCGCGCCGGCGCTGGTGGTGGTCGCGACGCTGGAGGTGGCGTTGGCGATTCTGCTGGAAGCAGTGCTCTCCTTTCTCGGGCTCGGCGTGCCGTCGCCGCTGCCGAGCTGGGGGCTGATGATCGCCGAGGGTAAGGACTACATGTTCTTCGAGCCCTGGGTGATCATGGTGCCCGGTGTCGCGCTGTTCACCCTCGTGCTCGGCGTCAACCTGCTCGGCGACGGGCTGCGCGATCTGCTCGGGGCCAAGCGTGATGCCTGAGTCGGTACTCGATGTCACAGACCTGCGGGTCGGGTTTGCGCGGCAGGAGGCGGTGCGCGGCGTGTCGCTCACCGTCGGCCGCGGCGAGACGCATTGCCTAGTGGGCGAGAGCGGCTGCGGCAAGTCGATGACCGCGCTGGCCGTCATGGGCCTGCTGCCCCGCGCCGCCCGCCGCAGCGCGGAGCATCTCCGCTTCGAGCGAACCGACTTGGCCGGGCTGTCGAATCGCGGCATGAACCGGCTGCGCGGCGACCGCATCGGCATGATCTTCCAGGAGCCGATGACCAGCCTCAACCCGGCCTTCACCGTCGGGTCGCAGATGACCGAGATCTACCGCCGGCACCGGGGCGGCAGCCGGGCCGCCGCCGCGGAACGCGCCGCCGCCCTGCTCGCCCGCGTCGGCATCTCCGGCCCGGAGCGTCGCCTCGGCCAGTTCCCGCACCAGCTCTCCGGCGGCCTGCGCCAGCGCGTGATGATCGCCTCCGCCCTGCTCTGCAACCCGGCACTCCTGATCGCCGACGAGCCCACCACCGCGCTGGACGTCACCGTGCAGGCCGACATCCTACGCTTGCTGCAACGCCTGCAATCCGAACTCGGCCTCGCGTTGCTGCTGATTACGCATGATCTCGGCGTGGTCGCCCGCATCGCGGACCGGGTCAGCGTCATGTATGCCGGCGAGATCGTCGAACACGCGCCGGTCGCTGCGTTGTTCGCCCGCCCCAGCCATCCCTACACGCGCGGGCTGCTCGACAGCCTACCCATTCCCGGCAAGACCGCGCGCGGCGAACCGCTCGGTAGTATCCCGGGCACGGTGCCGCGCCTGGCGCCGGGCTTCGTGGGTTGTCCGTTCCGCGACCGCTGCGCTCATGCCGCGCCCGCTTGCGCCGCTGACGTGCCGTGGCGCGAGGCGGCACCGGATCATCTGTATCGTTGTATCTTGCCATGACGCCCATCATCGAAATCCGCGACGTCGCTCGACGCTTCGGGGCCGTAACCGCGGTCGACGGGGTAAGCCTCAGCGTCGCCGAGGGCAGCGTAATGGGCATCGTGGGCGAGAGCGGCTGCGGCAAGAGCACGCTGGCGCGGTTGATCCTCGGCCTGCTGCCCTCGGATACCGGTGAGATCCGCGTCGCCGGCCAACGCCTCGACACCCTGGACCGGCGCGCCCGCGCCCGCCTGATCCAACCGATCTTCCAGGACCCTTACGCCTCGCTCAATCCGCGGCAGCGCATCCGCGACATCGTCGCCCTTCCGCTCCGCGCCCAAGGTGAGCGCGACGTGGACGAGCGGGTGCTGGCGATCCTCGGCCGCGTCGGTCTCGCGCCCGACATGGCTGGCCGCTACCCGCATCAGCTCAGCGGTGGTCAGCGCCAACGTGTCGCCATCGCGCGCGCGCTGATCGGGCGCCCACGCATCATCGTTTGCGACGAACCGACCAGCGCACTGGACGTGTCGGTGCAGGCGCAGATCCTCAACCTGCTGGCCGAACTGCGCCGTGATTTCGGCCTGACGCTGATCTTCATCAGCCACAACCTCGCCGTGGTTGAGCACATCGCAACCGACGTCGCGGTCATGTATCTCGGCCGCATCGTCGAGCACGCGACGGTCGATCAGGTGTTCGCCCATCCGTTGCACCCGTACACCAAGGCCCTGCTCGCGAGTGTGCTCACACCCGAGCCCGGCCGCGGGCTGCCGGAATCAGGGCTCGGAGAAGGCTACCCGGACCCGGCCAACATCCCGCCGGGCTGCCGATTCCATCCGCGTTGTCCGGTCGCCGTCGACCGCTGCAGCACCGAGGCACCCAACAACCGGCGGCAGGGCCAGCGACTCGCCGAGTGCTTGCTGCTGGCAGACTGACCCACGGCAGTACGGCCCCTTCCTGCCGCGCCGCTGCGCTACTCGCAGTGACGGCGACCTACTTCCAGCTGGATAGGTAGAAGCGCGGTAGTTCGTCGCGGAATGGCTTGAAGTTGAGCTGCTTGTTGAAAGCGTAGGTCGTCACATAGGTGAACAGAGGCACGAAGTCCGCCTGTTCGGTGACCAGGCGGATGGCTGCGCTGTATGCGGCCCGCCGCGCGTCCAGATCGGTGGTCGCGCCACCTTCGATCACCAGCTTGGTGATTTCCGGATTGCGGGTGTAGTCGTGGGCGCCGCCGTCGAAGAAATACGGCATGAACGCCGAGGCATCGTTGATCGAGTAGCTGCCCCAGCTTCCGGCCTCGAGCGGGTTCTTGCCCTCGATGCTGCGTTGGACCACCGCGCCGACCTGAAGCTGCGTCAGCCTGGCACGAATACCGACCGCGCTGAGGTATCCCTGCACCGCCTGCATCCAAGGCGGCAGGAGATAGCCCACCAGCTCGGTATCGAAACCATCCTTGTAACCGGCCTCGGCGAGCAACGCCTTGGCCTTGGCTGGGTCATATTCGTATTTGGTGGCGACGGACGTGTCGCAGCCGAACTGCGTCGGGTAGCACGGCGTGTCCAACACGCGGGAGCCCGGCGGCATGAACTGCTTGGCCATCGTCTGCCGATCCAGCGCATACAGGATCGCCTGCCGCACCTTCACGTCGGTCAGCGGGATCTTGTCGCCGGTGCGCCCGGCAGCATCGATGTCCATGTAGGCGACCCGCATGCTCTCGCTGGTGGCCGTCTGCAGCATCGGCATCGCGGCGAGCTTGGGAAGCTGATCGGCGCTGACGTTCCACACCCAGTCCACCTGCCCGCTGAGCAGTTGCGTCAGCTCGCCGGTGGAGTCCGCGACTTCCTTGATGACCAGGTTCTTGATCGCGGGCTTACCCTTGGGTCCATCGAAGTAACCCTCGTTGCGGACCATGTCGATCTCGGTCACGCCATCCACCTTGGTGATGGTGTACGGCCCGCTGCCGATCGGATGCTGCGAAAAATCGGCGCCGACCCGCTCGCGATAGGCTTGCGGGTAGATCGGCAGCACCATCGCCAAATATTCAAGCGCCGCCGGGAACACCCGCTTCAGCTTGATGCGCACATGGAGGTCGTCGACCTTCTCCGCGCCGGCAAGCCAGGTGTAGTTGCTGGGAACGGCGAGCTGCTTGTCGGTCATCACCAAGTTGACGGTGTAGACGACGTCGTCTGCGGTGAGCGGGCTGCCGTCCTGGAATTTGACGCCGGGACGAAGTTCGAACTCGATCGTCGTGTCGTCGACGTTCTTCCAGCTCGTCGCCAGTTGCGGCTTGAGCTGAAAGGTTTCCGGGTCGCGATAAACCAGCGTGTCCCACACCTGATGCGAGACGATCAGGCCGGTGCGCTGCGAGTTGTAGTAGAAATCGACGTTCGGAATGGCATCGCGCCAGGCGATGCGAAGGGTGTCTGCACTTTTCTGCGCCGATGCCGGGCTGAGCCCGAGACCCAACGCCATCACGGCAATGCCGAAACCCAACCGCTTGCGCATCGCCCGCATCTCCAACCCGTTCAAACCATGCAACTCCAGGGCCAGCGCTCAGCCCATCGTCGAGTTGAACAGTCCACCGTCCAACAGCAAATTCTGTCCGACGATATAGCCCGAACCGGCAGCGCACAGGAACGCGCAGGCCTGACCAAATTCCACCGGATCGCCGGCCCGCCCGGTCGGCCAGGCTTTCGCCCGCGTCGCCAGCTCTTCCTCGACGCTGCGTCCCGACGCCTTGGCCGCGCCCGCCGTCGTCTGCTTCAGCCGGTCCGTCATGAACGGACCCGGCAGGAGGTTGTTGATGGTCACGTTATGTTGCGCCACCTGGCGCGACAGTCCGCCCACGAAACCCGTCAACCCGGCGCGAGCGCCGTTGCTCATGCCGAGGATCGGGATCGGCGACTTTACCGAGGCCGAGGTGATGTTGACGATGCGGCCGAATTTGCGCCCGATCATGCCGTCGATCACCGCTTTGATGAGGAAGATCGGCGTCAGCATGTTGGCGTCGACCGCCTTGATCCAGTCCTCGCGCTCCCAGTCGCGGAAGTCGCCGGGCGGCGGGCCGCCGGCATTGTTCACCAGGATGTCGGGATCCGGGCAGGCGGCCAGCGCCTCGGCCCGCCCGGCCTCGCTTGTGATGTCGCCGGCGACGATCGTCACCTCGCTGCCGGTAGCGTCCCGGATCTCGGCCGCCGTCTGCTCCAGCGTCTCGCGCGTGCGCGCCGTGATCGTGACCGCCACGCCTTCCTGGGCCAACGCCATCGCGCAGGCCCGGCCCAGCCCCTTGCTCGCGGCGCATACCAATGCCCGTTTTCCGTGCAAACCCAGATCCATGACGTATCCTCCAACTGGTCGCGATCATGGACAGGGATGACGCTCACCGCTAGACCGCGGCCATGCGAAACCTTCTAGTTGCAGGCCTTCTGCTCCTCGCCCCGAAACTGGCGCTCGCTCACGCGATCCTGTTGCAGAGCCAGCCCGCCGACCAGGCCACGGTCGAGCCCGGTGAGCGCACCCTGACGCTGCGCTACAACAGCCGCATCGATCACCAATTGTCCCGTCTGACGTTGCAGGGCACCAATGCCCAGAAGACGCTCACCCTCGACAAGGATGCCGCTGCCGACGCGCTCACCGCCAAGGCCGACCTGACGCCTGGGACGTACGTGGTGCATTGGCAGGTCCTGGCGACAGACGGCCACATGACCCGCGGCGACGTTCGCTTCACCGTCAAGTAAAGCAAACCCATGTCGCTGCTGGTCGACGTCTTCGGTTACCTGAGCATCATCCTGCATGGCCTGGTGATCGTCGGGCAGAGCATGGCGGTCGGCAGCGCCCTTTTCCTCATCTTGCTGGCGCGCCCGTTCGAGCATCGCCTGGCCGAAGGCACCGAGATCGTCCGCCGCACCGCGCGCTTCGGCGCGTGGAGCGCGGTATTCCTCATCTTCTGCGAAGCGCTTGCCTTGGCGCTGCAACTCTCCGTGTTGCAAACCACGCTCGATCTGCCGCTCGCCGACCTGATCCCGGCCAATTTCGCGCTGGCCGGAGCAGTTAAGATCGTAGCGGCCGGAGTGCTCGCCGCGGCACTGTTCCGGCCGCGACCGCCGGCTTGGCCCGCATTGCTCGCTCTGGTGGCGATCATCCTGGGCGCCGCAGTGATGACGACGCATGCCGCTGCTCGGCTCGATGACCAGGGCCTACTGATGGTGGCTAGCCTGTTGCACATCCTGGGCGCTTCGATCTGGATCGGCGGCATCCCTGCCTTCATCATGGCGATCCGCCAGAGCCATGGCTCGGCCGCACTGCGCCTGGTCGGCGCGCGCTTCTCCCGCATGAGCATGGCTGGCGTCGGCTGTATCCTGCTCTCGGCCGTCGCCTTCAGCATCTTCTACATCGGCTCGCTGCAAGGGCTGTACGGCACCGCCTACGGCGTCATGGTGGGCGCCAAGGGTGCGATGTTCGCCGCCCTGCTGCTGCTCGGCCTCGGCAATTTCTTCGTCGTCGAGCGTCTCCGGCGGGACCCGGCCACCTCCACCCTGCGCCTGCGCCGTTTCGCTGAAGTCGAGATCGGCATTGGCATCACCATCTTCTTCGCCGCCGCCTCGCTCACCAGCGTCCCGCCCGCGATCGACCTCACGCAGGATCGCGTGACGTTTCACGAGATCGTGGACCGCAACCTTCCCGAATGGCCGCGCCTGACTTCGCCGGACCATGACAGCCTCGCACTGCCCGAGTTGCAGGCGCAGCTCGACCGCGAGGCGGCCGCGCAACGGCATCCGGCCGCGGAAGCGTTCACGCCGGGCTCCGGCGCGCTGCCGGAACGCAATGCCGAGGACATCGCCTGGTCCGAATACAACCATCACTGGGCCGGCATCTTCGTCGTCATTGTTGGCGTGCTCGCGCTGATGAACCGTGCCGGTGTGCGATGGGCGAAACACTGGCCGCTCGCGTTCCTGGGAATGGCGGTGTTTCTGTTCGTGCGCTCGGACCCAGAAGTGTGGCCACTAGGCCATATCGGCTTCTTTGAAAGCTTCCGGGACGTCGAGGTGCTGCAGCACCGGGTGTTCGTGCTGCTCCTGGTGGCGTTCGCCATGTTCGAATGGGGCGTGCGCACGGGCAAGCTGAAGGCGCCGCGCATGGCACTGGTGTTTCCATTGCTAACCGCGGTCGGTGCGGCCTTGTTGCTGACCCATAACCACGCCATCGCCAATGCCCGCGAACAGCTATTGATCGAAGTGTCGCACACGCCGTTGGCTCTGGCCGGCGTCGCGGCCGGGTGGTCTCGCTGGCTCGAGTTGCGGGCCGATGGGGAGGTTCGCCGCCGGGCTGGCTGGGTCTGGCCGAGCGCACTGGTCGTGGTGGGCGCCATCCTGCTGAACTACCGCGAGGCATCCACCTCGCTGCAGCCCGGCACCCCGCCAACTATCGCCAGCACGGTCTCTGCCCCACCCGGCTAACAACCCGGTTGCGAACACAGGGCCACCGTGGTTCGGTTCGCGCTGAAAACGCTCGGAGGGTCCTCGAATGAAGAGCAAACACCCGGAAACGCTCGCGCTCCACGCCGGCTGGCGTAGTGACCCGGCGACCAACGCCGTCGCCGTGCCGATCTACCAGACCAGCAGCTACCAGTTCACCGACAGCGCCCATGCCGCACGCCTGTTCGCGCTGCAGGAACTCGGCAACATCTACACCCGCATCATGAACCCCACGACCGACGTGCTGGAGAAGCGCATCACAGCCATCGAGGGCGGAGCGGCCGCAGTCGCGGTGTCCTCCGGCCAGGCAGCCAGCGCGATGGCCGTGCAGAACCTGGCGCATGCCGGCGACAACATCGTCGCCTCCACCGACCTTTATGGCGGCACCTATAATCTGTTCGCCAACACCTTCCGCGACCAGGGCATCGAGGTCCGCTTCATCAGCCCGAAGGACCCGCAGGCGTTCGCCAACGCCACCGACGATCGCACCCGCGCCTACTACGCCGAGACGTTACCCAACCCGAAGCTCGAGGTCTTCCCGATCGCTGAGGTCGCCGCCATCGGCCGGCCGCTCGGCATTCCACTGATCATGGACAACACCGCCGCGCCGCTGATCGTGCGTCCCTTCGACCATGGCGCCGCGGTCGTGATGCATTCGACCACCAAGTACATCGGTGGTCACGGCAACAGCATCGGTGGCGTCATTATCGACGGCGGCAACTTCGACTGGGCCGCGCACCCGGCGCGTCAGCCGGCGCTGCATCGGCCGGACCCGAGCTACCACGGTGCCGTCTGGGTCGAGGCCGCCAAGGCGCTCGGCCCGATCGCCTATGCGCTGAAGCTGCGGGTCACGCTGTTGCGCGATCTCGGGCCGTCGCAAAGCCCGTTCAATGCCTTTCTTACTTTGCAAGGCCTCGAGACGCTGCCGCTGCGCATGCGCGAGCACTGCCGCAACGCCAGCGCGGTCGCCGACTACCTGGCCGGTCATCCCGAAGTCGCCCGCGTCATCCACCCGGCCCATCACACCGGCCTCGCCGCCGAGCGCACCGCCAAATACCTGCCCAACGGCACTGGCGGCCTGGTCGGCTTCGAGCTCAAGGGCGGTGCCGATGCCGGCCGCACCTTCATCGACAAGCTACAGATGGTCTATCACGTCGCCAATCTCGGCGACTCCCGCACCCTGGCGATCCATCCGGCCAGCACGACGCATAGCCAGCTTGCCGCCGAGGAGCAGATGTCGTCGGGCGTCAGCCCCGGCTATGTCCGCCTTTCGGTCGGGATCGAGCACATCGACGACATCCTCGCCGACCTCGATCAGGCGCTCAGCAGCGCCCAGCAACGTCTGGCCGCCGAGTAGGCCGGGCTGACCGACCTCGACACGCTCAACACCTCGTCCGCCGCCGCCTTCGTCGCGGCGCTGGACGGGGTGTTCGAGTTCGCCCCCTGGGTGGCGGAGAGCGCCGTCGCGGCGCGCCCGTTCCCGACCGTGACGGCACTTCACGATGCGCTCATGCAGGCGGTCGAGACCGCACCCGCCGAGCGGGTCGTGCTATTCCTGGGCGCGCACCCGGAGCTTTCGGCCCGCGCGCTGCCGCCCGATCTGACCGCGGACTCCACCGCCGAGCAGGCCGGCCTGTCGATGGCCGGCGCCAGCGGATCGGCCGACCTGCCGGCGCTCAACCGCGCCTATCGGGACCGGTTCGGCATTCCGTTCATCATCTGCGTCGCGCGCCATACCCCGGAGAGCGTCCTCCGCACCCTCGTCGCACGACTGGATGGCAGCCCGGCGCAGGAGCGTGCCGCAGCGCTGGCCGAGGTGCGCCGGATCACCCGGCTGCGCCTGGTCGCCCGCGTGACCGGGCCCGGCATGCCGTCCACCACGGGGCATCTCAGCACACATGTCCTGGACACGTCGCTCGGGCGACCGGCTGCCGGGCTGGTGGTGACGCTGCGCCAGGAAGGACGGGTGCTGACGGCGGTCACGACCGACGAGGACGGACGTCCACCCGCCCTGCTGCCGATCGGGCCTCTGCGGCAAGGGCAGCACACGCTGAGCTTCGACGCGGGCGCCTATTTCACCACACGACACCAGCCAACGCTCTACGGCTCGATCCCGATCCCGTTCGAGATCACCGAACCGGAGGGCCGCTACCACATTCCTCTGCTGCTGGCCCCATTCGGCTACTCCACCTACCGGGGTAGTTGATCTAGGAATACTTTCCACGACGCATCGATAAGTCCATCGTTCGCCTCCGCTCCGGAGGCCAGAACGATGCGATCCATCCCCTTTGTCACCAACCGCCCACCGATGACCGGCGGCTTCGGGCCGCCACCACCCTGCGGAGTCCCGGAAACCCTTTCCTTCGGCACCCTGGCCACCCTGCCTTCCGCCGACCCGGCGCGCCCCGGCCGGCTCGCCTCCTTGCTCGCTCTGGCCGGCGCCGTCGATTGCTCAACCGCCGGCACCGACGCGGCGCTCGTCGGCTACCTCACCCGGGTGCTCACATCCGCGGTGCAGGCCGGTCAGACACCCATCGTCATGGTGCACGGCTATAACTACGCCTTCTCCGAAGCGATCATCCTCACCGCCGACCTCTGCGCCTGGTTCGAAGCTGGCGACACCCCGCTTGCCTTGGCGCCGATCTCGTTCACCTGGCCGTCGGTCGACGGGCTGTCCCCCGACAACTACCTCGCCGACCGCACCCGCGCCACGGCTTCGGCAAACGCTTACAGCCGCTTCATGCTCGCCTTCGCCGCCGCCCGCGCCGCCGCGGGATCGCCGGGCTGCCTGTATCTGGCGCATTCCATGGGCACCTGGGTGACCCAGAACGGTTGCCGCGCCCTGGCCGCTGGCCGCGGCAGCACGCTTCCTGCCGATCTGTTTGACCAGGCGCTGGTCATGGGGGGCGATGCCGATACCGACGCCCTCGAGCCTGGACAGGGCCTCGACCAACTGGCCCGGCTCAGCACCTGGTTGACGGTTGGCGTCAACCGCACCGATTTCGCCACCGGCATCATGGCGGCCGACCTGCTCAAGCGTCCCCGCCTGGGATCATCGGGCGCGGCCGCTCCGGCCAAGATCCCTGCCAACGTCCGCATCGTCGACTACACGCTCGCCATCACCGCCGACCAGACACCGATCCCGCCCGGCGAGACCACCTGGAACTACAAGCTCCACCATTACTACCGCACCAACCCCGCCATCCGCGACGACATCGCCGCCGCCATGTCCGACACCGCACCCGACGACATCGACAGCCGCCTGACCGCGGCGCAGATGCGACGGGCCGGACAGTCGAGCATTCTCGCCAACCGCCTCTACTTGCGCCCTGGGCCCGCTGCGTCGCCCGCCGACGTCGACAATCCGGACCGTCGCGGATGACCCAGCGAGCCCGCAGCCATGGAGCCGCGAGTTTTGTTGTCGCCGGGCCCGGACAGTGTTATTCTGTACTCATGCGTAAAGGATCCTGCCCGGTTAGATACCGGGCGTGCATTTGAGGAACGACGGCTAACTCGCGCTTGCGCGAGGCTACAGGCGGCTATTCCTCTCTCCTGACGCACAGGATTTCATGTCTACCGTTCCGGGCCATGCCCGACTGACGTGTCGAGTCTTCGGCAATGCCGAACTTGACCGCGTCTTGTCACTCAACTTCCCGTTCGAGCAACTCGACCGTTACCTCGGTTCGCTCGAAGACATCATCGCTGCCGTCCGTCATGGTCCGGCACATCGCCTCATCGGCATTGAGGACGACGGTGCGCTCGTCGGCTTCTATGCCATCCATCCGGACAAGCGGGATTTCAGCCGCTGGTGGCTCGGCTGGTTCGGCATCGACCAGTCGCATCAGGGGGGTGGCCGCGGCGCCCGAGTGATGCGGGACGTGGTGGCACGCCTGAAACGCATCCCTTCCTGCCGAGAGATCCGGTTGCTGGTCGCGCCGGATAATGCCGGTGCGCTTCGCCTTTACCAGCGTGTCGGCTTCCTGTTGCACGGGTTGGCCCATGACACGGCCGAACTGGTCATGCGCCTCGTGCTTCCCGGCACGCGACCCTCCGGTCAGGTGCCGGCACGGTTCTGGGCCAACGCCATCCTACTGGCCGTGATCGACGCCCGCTCGTGTCGAATGGGGCTACCGGTCGCGGCCAAACTTCACGGGGAAGTGGCCCATCCCCCCTGAAACCCCTGTCTCAGGCCCCTGAACCGTTCAGGCGCTCTGAAGCGCGGCGAACCCCAGGCGGCCGGATAGATCCTGGATGAACTGCCAGGCGACCCGGCCGCTGCGCGACCCCCGCGTCATCGACCACTCCACCGCTTCGGCATGCAACGCCTCCCGCGAGAGGACCAGGCCAAGTTGATCGGCATAGCCGTCCACCATGGCGAAATAGGTCGGCTGGTCGCAGTTATGAAAGCCGATCCACAACCCGAAGCGATCCGACAGCGAGACCTTCTCCTCGATCGCTTCGGACGGGCTGATCCCCTTGGAGCTCTCGTTCTCGATCATGTCGCGCGGCATCAGATGCCGCCGGTTGCTGGTGGCATAGAACAGCACGTTGGCCGGGCGCCCCTCGATGCCACCATCGAGCACCGATTTCAGCGCCTTGTAGTCGGCATCCTCGCGCTCGAAGCTCAGATCGTCGCATAGCACGACGCAGCGCTTGCTCTCATCGCGCAGCAGATTCAGCAGCGTCGGCAGAGTGCCGATGTCCTCGCGCTGGATCTCGATCAGCGCCAGCGTGCCGGGATGCTTGGCATTGACCGCCGCATGCGCTGCCTTGACCAGGCTCGACTTGCCCATGCCGCGCGCGCCCCACAGCATCGCGTTGTTGGCCGATAATCCAGCCGCGAAACGCTGGGTGTTCTCCAGCACCAACTGCTTCTGCCGCTCCACCCCCTGCAGCATGTCGATACCCACGCCCGAGACGTGCGGGACCGGCACCAACCGACCGCTTTCTGGCTGCCATACGAACGCATCCGCGGCCGATAGATCGGCACCGCTAGGGCTGGACGGCGCGAGCCGCTCCAATGCGTCGGCGATCCGTTCGAGCGTAGTAAGCAACACCGTATCCATGGTCATCCTAGCGGGCGTCCGTCTTGACGCCGAATGGCGCCTAACTATGGTCCCGCCGCACTACAGGCAACCCAGGACGTCCGATGTTCATCTCTCCCGCTTACGCTCAGGACGCCGCCGGCCTACTTGGCCCGGCTGTGCAGTTCCTGCCGCTGATCCTGATCTTCGGCGTCTTCTATTTCCTGCTGATTCGCCCGCAACAGACCAGGCAGCGTGAGGTGAAAGCCTCGCTTGCAGCAGTCCGGCGCGGCGACCGGATCATCACCGCCGGCGGCATCCTGGCGACGGTTCAGCGCGTCAAGGAAGGATCCGACGAGATCGAAGTGGAGATCGCGCCGAACGTCCGTGTTATCGTCCTCCGCGACACCATCTCGTCCGTTATCAAGCCGGTGGCGGCCAACGACACCAAGTAGCGGATGCCGCGCAGAACCCCGATTGGGATTCTGCGCGGACCGTCTTACTTCAGCTTCGACTCGGCGTATTCGTAATTGGCGATCTTATCGAGCCAATTGGTCACGTAGTCCGGCCGGCGATTGCGGAAGTCCAGGTAATAGCTGTGCTCCCACACATCGATGCCGAGCAGCGCCGTGCCGTCGCCGGTGGCGACCGGGTTGCTGCCGTTCGGGGTCTTCGTGATCTTCAACTTGCCGTCGCTGCCCTGAACCAGCCATGCCCAGCCGGAGCCGAACTGCGTCGTCGCAGCGGTCTTGAAGTCGTCCTTGAACTTCTGGATGCCACCGAGATCGCTCTCGATCTTGGCCTGCAGCTTCGGCGTCATCTGCCCACCGTTGGGAGACATGTTCTCCCAGAACAGGATGTGGTTCCAGTGCTGCCCGGCATTGTTGAACACCGGCGCCATGTCGGCCTTGCCGTTGGTCATCGTCACGATCTCTTCGAGCGACTTGCCCTGCAGCTCAGCATTCTTCTCGACGAAGCCGTTCAGCGCCGTGACATAGGCCTGGTGATGCTTGTCATGATGCAGCTCGAGCGTTTCTTGGCACATGCCGCGCTCGGCGAGCGCCCCATGCGAATACGGCAGCGGCGGCAGTTCGAAAGCCATGATGTCTCCTATCGGTTACGACGGGCCGCAGACTCGGCGCAGGGGCGCACCGGGTCAAGGTTGCGAACCGCGAAACCCGCTTCCATCTGAAATCAATGAGCACACTCTCTCGTGTGGGCGAACTGGCCCGGCAGCACGACCCCGACCGTTTCTTCACGACGCTGTTCGCGCCCGCAGCCGCCCGTCCCGCACTTTGGGCGCTGTATGCCTTCAACCACGAGCTGGTCCGCGCCCGCGAAAGCGTCCGCGAGCCCATGATGGCCATGATCCGCCTGCAATGGTGGCGGGAGGTCGTCGAGGGACAGAACAAACGGCATGAGGTCGCCACGCCGCTGCGCGAGGCGCTGGACGCCGGCCTTCTGCGCGAGGCGGACCTTCTCAGCTTGATCGACGCCCGCGAGGAGGAAGCGCCTGAACAGGAAGCGGGATGGGCGGGTTTCGTGGACAGCACGGCCGGCACCCTGGCCGTCGCCGCGGCGCACGCCCTGGGCGCTGAACCGGTCGACGCCGTCCGAGCCGCCGGCGTCGCATACGGAGCGACGGGCATCTTCCGTAACCGGGCCCTGAGCGGTAAAGCGCCGATTGCTGGCCTCCGCGATACGGCAACCGAAGCGCTTCGGTTGGCACGTCAGGGACCGTTGCCCCGTATCGGCCTCCCAGCCGCCTTGCCGGCCGTTTTCGCGGCACGTGACCTGGGCCGGGCGAATGCCGTCAAGGTTCGCGGCCTTGCCGATAAGCTTGCGGTAACGGCGGCGGCGCTTACCGGGCGGTTCTGAAAGCGCGGGCTAGGCCGAAACGAAACGGGGCTGCCGCATGTGCGACAGCCCCGTTCCTTCGTGGGAAGTTCGGCGCGAGCGCTAGTGGGCGCTGGCCCCGGACGCGCCGATCCCGGTCTGGGAACGGACATACTGCGCGTCGAATTCTTGAGCCTCGGTCCTAGCCCGTCGCGACGTATCGATCTTCGACACGAGCCAGCAGCCCAGGAAGGCCAGCGGCATGGAGAACAGCGCCGGGTTGTCGTAGGGAAAGATCGCCGCCGCGTTGCCGAACACCGTCACCCAGATCGCCTTGCTCAGAACGGTGAGCACGACCGCGGTGATCAGCCCGAGCCAGCCGCCCACGGCGGCCCCGGTCGTCGTCAGACCCCGCCAGTACATCGACAGCAGCAGCACCGGGAAGTTGGAGCTGGCGGCGATGGCGAAGGCGAGCCCCACCATGAAGGCGATGTTCTGCTTCTCGAACGCGATCCCGAGAATGATGGCCAGGATGCCGAGCGCGACGGTGGCGACCTTGGAAACCCGGATTTCCGCCGCTTCGTTGGCCGCGCCGCGGCGGAACACGCTGGCATACAGGTCGTGGCTGACCGCGCTGGCCCCGGAGAGGGTCAGCCCGGAAACCACGGCCAGGATGGTCGCGAACGCCACCGCGCAGATGAAGCCGAAGAACACGTCGCCGCCCACGGCGCGAGCGAGATGGATCGCGGCCATGTTGGTGCCGCCCTTCAGCCCGCCGCCGGCAACCAGGTAGTCCGGGTTGGTGCTGACCAACACGATGGCGCCGAAGCCGATGATGAAGGTCAGGATGTAGAAATAGCCAATGAACGTCGTCGCCCAGAACACCGACTTGCGGGCCTCCTTGGCGTCACCGACCGTGAAGAAGCGCATCAGGATGTGCGGCAACCCGGCGGTGCCGAACATCAGCGCAATGCCGAGAGAGATCGTCGTCACCTTGTCGGTCACGAAGCTGCCGGGCGCCATGATCGCCTGCCCTTTGGGTGAGACGGACACGGCCTTGGCGAACAGACCCTGTACGCTCCAGCCCACCGAGTGCAGCACCATCAGCGCCATGAAGCTGGCACCACCGAGCAATAGCACGGCCTTGATGATCTGAACCCACGTCGTGGCCAACATGCCGCCGAACGTGACGTAGCAGATCATCAGCACGCCCACGATGATGACGGCATAGAGATAGGGCAGTCCGAACAGCAACTGGATGAGTTGCCCGGCGCCGACCATCTGCGCGATGAGGTAGAAGGCGACGACGACCAGCGTGCCGGTCGCGGCGAGCGAGCGCATCGGCGTGGGCGCGAGCCGGAACGAGACCACGTCGGCGAAGGTGAACCGGCCGAGATTGCGCAGCCGCTCGGCCATGAGGAACATGATGATCGGCCAGCCGACGAGAAAGCCGATCGAGTAGATCAGGCCGTCATAGCCGTTGGCATACACCAGGGCGGAGATGCCGAGGAAGGACGCCGCCGACATGAAATCGCCGGCAATGGCCAGGCCGTTCTGGAAGCCGGTGATGCCGCCGCCGGCGGTGTAGAAGTCGGCGGCCGACCGGGTCCGCTGCGATGCCCAATAGGTGATGCCCAGCGTGAGGATGACGAAGCCGACGAACATGACGATCGCCGTGACGTTCACCGCCTGTTGCTGCACCGGGCCTTCGAGGGCACCGGCGGCATAGGCCGCACTGGCCCCGAACAGCGTCGCGCCGACACCGGCGACGACCCGCTTGATCATGACGCCAGAAAAAGCGGTGGTCACGGGAAAGTCCTCCGGCTGGCCAGGCTCGACACGAGTTGGCGGGTCAGTTCGTCGTACTCGCCATTCGCCTTGATGACGTAGACCCCCGTCAGGACGATCGCCAACACGATGACGCCAAGCCCGATCGGGAAGGCGAGCGTGACGACACCCCAGACGGGCGTAGAAATAAGATGAGCGCCGAAAGCAACGAGGAAGATGAAAGCGAAATAAGCGATCAGCATGATGATGCAGAGCGTCCAGCTGAACGCGTTTCGCTTCTGCTCCAACTCGCGAAAACGCGGGTCTGACTTAATACGCGCAATTTCTGCCGCGGTCATATTTCCTCCAAATGACGATTTATATCGCGGGCGCGTTTTTATGCCTCAGTGCAAGCTTTGTTGCACGTTTCATGTTCTTATCGCAAGCACCTGCCTATCTACAAACGCATAGCTCAGGACCGGATCATGGGCAGGGAGGCTGAAATGACGGCGGACACATACGGTGCCGAATACGCGGCGTGGCAAGCCGACCCGGTCGGCTGGTGGGAACGCCAGGCCGACGCGCTGCGGTGGAATACACGCTGGACCAACGGCTTCGATCCCGCATTGGGTGCCTATGGCCAGTATTTCGTCGGCGGTTCGCTCAACATCAGCGAGAACTGCCTCGATCGCCATGTCGATGCCGGTCGGGGTGACCAGGTCGCGCTGATCTGGGACAGCGCGATGGCTCAGTGCGTCGAGCGGTTCACCTATCGCGAGATGCGGGACCGGGTCGCGCGGCTGGCCGGCGCGCTGTCGGCCCGCGGCGTCGGATACGGTGACCGGGTTGTGATTTATATGCCGATGATCCCGTCCGCCGTGGTTGCGATGCTGGCCTGCGCGCGGCTTGGCGCCATTCACTCCGTCGTCTTCGGTGGTTTCGCAGCGGCAGAGCTGGCCAAACGCATCGAGGACGCCACGCCCAAGGCGATCCTGTCGGCGTCGTGCGGCCTCGAGCCCGGCAGGATCGTGGCCTACAAACCGCTGCTTGACGCCGCCATTGAGCAGAGCGCGCACAAGCCGGCCTTCTGCCTCGTCTATCAACGCCCCGCTTTAACCGCCACGCTGATGCCGGGCCGGGACGAGGATTTCGCCGCCGCCGAGGCCGCAGGGTCGCCGCACGCGCCGGTGCCGGTCGCCGCCACCGATCCGCTCTATATACTTTACACCTCGGGCACGACCGGTAAGCCCAAGGGCGTCGTCCGCGACACCGGCGGCTATGCCGTGGCGCTGCATCTGAGCATGGCGATGATCTACGGCATCCAACCCGGCGACACCTTCTGGTGCGCCAGCGACGTCGGCTGGGTCGTGGGTCATTCCTACATCGTCTATGCCCCGCTTCTAGTCGGCGCGACGAGCGTCATGTACGAGGGTAAGCCGGTCGGCACTCCGGATGCCGGTGCCTACTGGCGCGTGTGCGCCGAGCATGGGGTCAAGGCGTTGTTCACGGCGCCGACCGCATTGCGCGCCATCAAGCAGCGCGATCCCGCGGGGGCAATGACCCAAGAGTACGACCTGTCCAAGCTCGAGACGCTGTTCCTGGCCGGCGAGCGCTGCGACCCGCCGACGGCGCTGTGGGCAGCCGAGACGCTCGGCATTCCGGTGGTCGATCACTGGTGGCAGACCGAGACCGGCTGGCCGATCACCGCCGGGTTCCGCGGCTTCGGTCTGTTCCCGTTCAAGCCCGGCTCCGGCGGCCGCCCCTGCCCCGGCTACGACCTTCACGCTCTGGACGACAACGGCGCGCTACTGCCGCGCGGCAGCTCGGGTAATCTGGCGTTGCGACTGCCGCTGCCGCCCGGCTGCGGACCGACGTTGTGGCAGAACGATGCGGGTTATCGTACGGCGTACCTGTCCGATTTCCCGGGCTGGTATCGCACCGGCGATGCCGGCGAGATCGACGTCGAGGGTGACGTCTGGGTCATGGGACGGACGGACGACATCATCAACGTCGCCGGGCACCGCCTGAGCACTGGCGCACTGGAGGAGGTGCTGGCCAGCCATCCCGACGTCGCCGAGTGCGCGGTGATCGGCGCGGCGGATGCGCTGAAGGGCCAGTCGCCGCTCGGCCTGGTGGTGCTGAAGGCCGGGGTGGACCGGGCCGAAGGGGAGATCACGGCGGAGTTGGTCGCGCTGGTGCGCGATCGGATCGGGCCGGTAGCGGCCTTCAAGGACGCTCGGGTGGTGCTGCGCCTGCCAAAGACGCGCTCCGGCAAGATCCTGCGGGGCACCATCCGCAAGATCGCCGACGGCGAGGACGCGACTCCACCCCCGACCATCGACGACCCGGCGGTGCTGGACGAGATCCGGCTGCTGCTGGACCACTGATGTCTCGGCTAGGCAGCCCGCATGGAGGCCACGAGCTGCTTGGTGTTGTACCGCAGCAGGTCAATGTAGGTCGCCGCCGGGCCGTCGATGGCTGACAGGCTGTCAGAGTAGAGCTTAGCGCCAACCGTGAGGTGTGCTTCGCGGGCGAGTGCCTGGGCGAGCCGCGGGTCGGTCATGTTTTCCAGGAACACGCTGCGCAGGCCGTCTTTCTTGGCCTGTGCCGCGACGCGGGCCAACGCGCGTGGCGAGGGCTCGGCTTCCGTGCTGATGCCTTCAATGGCGACAAAGCGAATGCCGAACCGGGCGCCGTAATAGGCGAACGCATCGTGCGTGGTCAGCACGATGCGGCGTTCCTTGGGGATATTGGCCAGTTCGTGCACGATCTCGTCTTCGACGCGCTTGAGTTCGGCGACGTAGTCGGCTGCGGCGGTGCGGTAACGATCGGCATTACCCGGGTCGGCCTTGATCAGCCCGGCCGCGATCGTCTGCGCCATCTGGCGACCGAGGGCAGGATCCTGCCAGACATGCGGGTCGGCGACGGTGGCGCCGTCCTCCTGCAGGCTACGCGGCTTGATGCCGGTGCTGGCGACGATACGCACACCCTTGAAGCTCGATGCCTGGACCATCCGGCTAAGCCAGCCCTCAAGGCCGAGCCCGTTTTCGACCATGACCGCGGCGCCATGCAGCGTTGCCAAGTCGCCGGGTCGGGGCTCGAAGGCGTGTGGGTCGCCATCGCGCGGAACGAGCGTGGCAGTCTGCATCGCGTCGCCGGCAATGCGGCCCGTCATCTCCTGCAGGATGGAGAACGACGCGACGACCCGGGGCCGCGCGGTTTGTGCGCGGGCTGCAAGCGGCAATAGCGCGAGTGGAGCAGCGAATGTCGAGCGACGAGAAATTAGCATGATATAACATGTCAAATCGCTGCCTGGCGAGCAAGTGCCGCTTCTCGGGCGCGGGCTGGATCCGTTGGTCCTGGCAGCACCCGTGGAAACTGCCTAGCCTTTCGACAGTCTCCCTCCTCGATGAATGAGCCGCACCGCATGGCCGAAGATCTCCGATTATCGGCGCCGTCGGCATTACGTAACCGAGGCCCGATCCTCCAAACGCTCCGCCCACATCTTCCCGTTGCTGGTCTGATGCTCGAGATCGCGAGCGGGACCGGTGAGCACGTCGCGTATTTCGCCGCTGCCCTCCCCGGGCTGACCTGGCAGCCGAGCGACCCCGATCCAGCCCGGCGCACCAGCATCGATGGGTGGACGGCGGATCTGCCCAACGTGCGGCCTGCCTGTGATCTCGATGCTCAACGGGACGAGTGGCCGGTCTCGCGTGCCGACGGCGTCCTTTGCATCAACATGATCCATATCTCGCCATGGTCGGCTACCCTTGGACTGCTCGCCGGCGCGGCGCGCATCCTACCTTCAGGGGGTCTGCTGGCACTATACGGCCCCTTCCGCCGCGGCGACCGGCCGCTCGGACCCGGCAATCAGGCCTTCGACCAGGATCTACGCAGCCGCGACCCGGCCTGGGGATTACGCACTGTCGACGCCGTCTCGACGGTGGCGAGGTCCCACGGTTTCGGCGATCCCTCGATCGCCGAAATGCCGTCGGACAACCTGACGCTCTTGTTTCACCGTCTCTGACAGTCGCATCCTGCCGCGACCAAGTAAGGACGGATGTCATGGCGAGCGGATGGGCGCCCGATGGGGCGGTTCAGGATCAGGTCGACGACACCATCAAGGACGGGGTGCTCCGCGCTCGTGCCAAACTGCTGAACGGCGGCACCAACACGCACTGCGCCGAGTGTGGCGAGGAAATTCCGTTGGCGCGACGCCAGGCACTTCCCGGAGTGCGGACATGCATCGTTTGTCAGACCGAACGGGATACCCGGCCCGCAGCATTCGGGATCAATCGCCGCGGCAGCAAGGATAGCCAGCTCAAATAGCGGCTAGACGGTCGCCACCGGCGTCACCGGGGAGCCGACGGCGCCCGGTAGGCGAAGCGGCGGGGCGGTGAGAAGGAACCGGTTGCGACGGTGTTCGCGCAACCACGCCGCCAAGGGCGTGAGATGCCAAATTTCGCCGAGATGGATACCGAGTTTGAACAAGCAGTGCTCATGCAGAGGCAACGTCGCGCAATCGTCGCCGCCGGGCTGCGCGGGAGCGGCTTCGACGGCGTAGTTGTCGGCGATCAGGGCCGACAGTCCGGATTCCGTCACCCAGCGCAGCAGTTCGTGATCGCGTCCGTCGAGGACCGGGCAGGCATTGTGCAGGGCATGCGGGTCCGGCGTTCCGCCCATGTCGATCAGCATCTGACCGAAGCCGGTATGTAGACAGACCATGTCGCCTTTCTCGACCTCGACGCCATCGGCGGCCATGATCCGCTGAAGGTCGGCGAACCCAACCAGCTTGCGCTCGCGCCCGAAATGCGCGTGGAGGTCGATCATGACGCCCCGGCCCTGCACGCAGGTTTCAGCCATGTTCTCGATGCCCAGGGCGCCGGCTCGGCTCGTGCTCCGGCCCGGGCCGTTCGGCACGCCCGCATCGGCCGCGTCCGCCGGCCCTGTGATGTGCTCGCCACCACGGAAGCCGTTGTAGAACACCCGCTCGCGGCGACCATCGCCATCCGCATCGAACAGGCTGCCGACATGGGCGAAGCTGTCCCACTGCGTCGAATATTGCAGGTAAAGCACGGCCAGATCATCGCAAAACACGTCGGAATGGCCCGAGGCGCCATTGTCGCAGACGAAATTAGGCACGCCGTCGCGCAGCGTCGGTCGAAGCACGGGCGGGAAGCGACGCGGGTTGAGATCGTTGCCGCCCGGTAAGTCGAGCGGCAGACTGAGGCAGAAACTACGCCCCGCCTTTACCTCGGCCACGCCCTGCAACACCTTTTCGGCAGTGACGTAATTCATTCGCCCGCGCTGGTCGTCTGGGCCGAATTCACCCCAGTTCGAACCGGGTGGGCGATGCTTGAACCGAGGTGAGACAGACATGGGCGATCTCCGAAAGGCATGCTGCGGTACGCCGGAGCGCACCGCAGCGCACGACGTTACGAAGCGGGCTTGATCTGACCGCGGATCTCGCCACCCGGGTTCTGTGCCGTGTGCACGTTGACATATTCCTTGCCGGCCTTGAGCGCCGTGACCTGCTCGGCAGTCAGGTTGACCGTGCCCTTGATCGGGTTGGCCGGGTTGGAGAACGGCACCATGACGGCAGCATTGGTGCCGACATCGGCGGGACCGTGGATATGCGCTGCGGTCGCCGGGCCGGTCAGGTCCTTGTAGGTGACATCGTAGGTGAGCTTGTCGCCGTCGAGCGTCATGGTCGCCGTACCGGTTCCGGACGAGGTCTTGGGCGGCACTTCCTGTGCAGCGTCCAGCGTGGCGGTATACTTCTGCGCGTAGGCGGACAGGCTGGTCATGCACAGGCCTGCGATAAGAAGGGTGCGGAACATGGTGTTCTCCAAAGCTGATTGGGTTGATGCCCAAAGCGGTGTCGCAACCATCGCGCAGACCGGAAAGCAGAAAGCGTGCATGATTGGCCGATGATTGAACGCTTGATCGGCCCGGAAGTTGACACGATCCCACGGGCCTTGCCTGCACGGGTGCCAATACGGGGCAAATACGTGGTGCTCGAGCCGCTGCATCGTCGGCACACCGACGATCTGTGGGAAGCCGGACAGGTTGCCGGCGGTGCCGCGAGTTGGGACTACATGGGCTATGGCCCGTTCCAGACGAGCGAGGCTTTGGGCGCGTTCGTCGCCGACTTCGCCTCGACGCATGACCCGGTAGCCTGGGCCGTCCGACCAGTGGCGACGGGAGCCGTCACCGGCTGGCTGACGCTGATGGACATCCAACCCAAGAACGCCGCGATCGAGATTGGGCATATCTGGTTCGGCCCGGCCATGCAGCGCACCCGAGCAGCCACGGAGGCCATGTTCCTGCTCATGCGGCTCGCGATGGACGAGCTGGGCTATCGCCGGCTGGTGTGGAAATGCAACGCAATGAACGCGCCATCGCGCCGTGCTGCCGAGCGGCTAGGCTTTACTTACGAGGGCGTGCTGCGCTCGCATCTCGTTGTCAAAGGCCGACTGCGGGACACGGCCTATTTCAGCATACTCGAAAACGAGTGGCCGACTTGCTGCCGCGGATTGCTCCGCTGGCTCGACCCGGAGAACTTCGCCCCAGACGGCACGGCCAAGCGCGGACTGGCCGAGTTGCGCGGCGCTTAATTACCGGTCGATTACCCACCCGTTTCACAATCGCATCACGTATTCTCGATGGGCGTGGATTGAGCACGCTCCGTGCGTAAGGTGGTGGAATGAAGATCGTCCGACCCGTGATTATCTGCGCCGTGCTCGCGGCCGGTGCCTATGCTGCCTGGCATTACACTAGGCCTGCCAAGCAAACGGCCCAACCCGTCGCCGCAGTCCCGGTCTCGGTGGCCACCAGCCGACAGGACAGCGTCCCGATCTATCTGACCGCCATCGGTAACGTCCGCTCGTTGAATTCCATCGACATCCATCCGCAAGTCGGTGGCGTGCTGATCAACGTCTCCGTCAAGGAAGGCGACATGGTCCAGAAAGGCCAGGTGTTGGCCGTGATCGATCCGCGCCCGTTCAAAGCGGCCCTGGACAAGGCGCAGGCACAGCTGACGCAGGACCAGGCACAGCTGCAGAACGCGCAAACCGACCAGCAACGGTATAGCCAGCTCGCCAAGAGCGACTTTGCATCGCGTCAACAGGTCGATACGCAGAATTCGACGGTCAACAGATACCAGGGCGTGGTTGCGGCCGATCAGGCGTCGATCGAGGAGGCAAAGATCAACCTCAGCTACTCGATCGTAAAAGCGCCGATTGCCGGCAAGGTTGGGCTGCGCCGGGTCGATCCGGGCAACGTGGTGCAGGCTGGCGGGGCGACGACAATCTTCTCGGTCGTGCAGGAGCAACCGATCTCGGTGATCTACAGCCTGGCGGAAACGGATCTGCCGACGGTGCGCGACGCCATGAAAGTCGGAGAACTGGTGACGCTTGCCGACACGCCGGGTGGAACGCGGGTGCTGGACCGCGGCGTCCTGGCCACGACGGACAACTCGGTCAACTCGGAGTCAGGGACGATCCAACTACGGTCGGTGTTTCCCAACTCGGACATGCTCCTGACCCCCGGGCAGTTCGTCAACATCAGGCTGCAGGTCGGGGTGTCGAGCGGCGTCACCATCCCACATGTCGCCGTGCAGCACGGTCAGGACGGGCTGTTCGTGTTCGAGGTGGACTCCAACAAGACGACCAAGCGGCAGAACGTGAAGGTAGCCCACGACGATGGCAAGCAAGCGGTTCTGCTGGATGGTCTCGCGCCAGGCGCGGTCGTCGTGACGGCCGGTCAATCCCGCATCGGCGACGGGACCAAGGTTTCGGCCAAAGACATGGTCGCCGATGCCTCGCCCCGGAGTGCTGCGCCGTGAACGTTTCGGCTCCTTTCATCAAGCGTCCGATCGCGACGTCGCTGATTATTGCGGCGATCTTCCTCGCCGGGTTGGCGGCGTATCCGTTCCTGCCGGTGGCGCCGCTGCCATCGGTCGAGTTCCCGACGCTGACGGTGACGGCCAACTTCCCGGGCGCGAGCCCGCAGACGATGGCGACGGCGGTCGCCACGCCGCTGGAGACGCAGTTCGGACAGATTGCCGGATTGGCGCAGATGACGTCGGTGAACGTGTCCGGCTCGTCGCAGATCACCATGCAGTTCGATCTGGCGCGGAGTATCGATGCGGCGCTGACCGACGTGCTGGCGGCAATCAACGCGGCCGGCGGGCAACTGCCGAAGGACATCCCGAACCCACCAACGGTGCGCAAGACCAATCCGGCCGATGCACCGATCCTGATCATGGGCGTCACCTCCGACGTGTTGTCGCTGACCGAGGTGGACAACTATGCCGAGAACATCCTGGCGCAGCAGCTGAGCCAGGTGACAGGTGTGTCACAGGTCTTGGTCGGTGGTCAGCAGACGCCGGCGGTGCGAGTGCAGGTCGATCCGGGCAAACTCGCGTCGCTCGGGCTGACACTCGAGGACGTCCGCACGGTGCTGAGTGCTTCGACGGCCAATGCGCCGAAGGGGCTGATCGATGGGCCGACGCAGTCCTATTCCATCTACGCCAACGACCAGCGCACCAAAGCAAGCGAGTACGATGACGCCATCATCAGCTATCGCGGCACCGGGCCGGTGCGCGTGCGCGATGTGGGGCATGCCGTTGATGGGCCGCAGAACACCAAGCTGGCAGCGTGGCAGAACGGCAAACCCGCCGTGCTGTTGCTGGTATTTAAGCAGCCCGGCGCCAACGTGATCAGCACCGTCGACGCGGTGGAGGCGAAGCTGCCTCGGTTGGTCAAGAGTATCCCGCCAGACATCAAGGTGGAGACGGTCTCGGACCGGACCCAGACGATCCGGGCTTCGGTCGACGACGTCGAGTTCACGCTGTTGCTGTCGATCGGGTTGGTGGTCGCGGTGATCTTCGTATTCCTTCGCAGTGTCTGGGCCACGATCATCCCGAGCGTGACGATTCCGGTCGCCCTCGTCGGCACGCTCGGCGCGATGTACGTGCTGGGATACAGCCTCGACAACCTCAGCCTGATGGGCCTGACCATCGCGGTCGGCTTCGTGGTCGACGACGCGATCGTCATGCTGGAGAACATCGTCCGGCATATCGAAGATGGCATGACGCCTTATGAAGCGGCGCTCAAAGGCTCTGGCGAAATCGGCTTTACGATCGTGTCGATCAGCGTGAGCCTGATTGCGGTGTTTATCCCCCTGTTGTTGATGAGTGGGATCGTCGGCCGGCTGTTTCGCGAGTTCGCTATCGTGGTGTCGATCACCATCGTGGCGTCGGCGGTGGTTTCGCTGACGCTGACACCGATGATGGCGTCTCGTTTTCTGGTCTCTGAACATGGGCGCAAGCACGGGCGACTGTATAAACTGGTCGAGGCCATGTTCGACGGCATGGTGGGCTTCTACGAGCGGACCCTGGATGTCGCGCTCAAGTTCCGCTTCCTCACGCTGATGGTGTTCTTCGGCGTGATCGTCGCCACCGGGTTCCTGTTCACCGTTATCCCGAAGGGCTTCTTCCCGGCACAGGATACCGGCATCATCATCGGCGTGACCGACGCTGCACAGGACGTGTCTTTTGCGGCGATGTCGGGACTGCAGCAGAAGATCAACAAGATGATCCTGGACGACCCTGCGGTGGCCGGGTTGACGTCGTCAGTGGGTGCGGGAGCGGGTGGGCAGACGCAGAATAACGGGCGGATGTATGTCCAGCTGAAGCCCTGGAGCGATCGCACCGATACCGCGAGCCAGGTCATCACGCGCCTGCGTGGGAAAGCGCAGGATATCGAGGGCATACGGCTGTTCATGCAGCCGGCGCAGGACATCAGCGTCGGCGGGCGCCTGTCGCGCACACAGTATCAATACACGCTGTCCGATCCGGACGGCGACGAGTTGAACGCCTGGGGCCCTAAGCTGCTCGACAAGATGCGGCAGCTTCCGCAGTTGGCTGACGTGACATCGGATGCGGCCGGCACCGGGCTGACGTTGACGTTGACCTACGACAAGGAGGAGGCGGCACGGTATGGCGTGCAGCCGGCGACAATCGACTCGACGCTATATGACGCCTTTGGGCAACGGCAGGTGGCGCAGTATTTCACCGGGTTGAAGGCGTATTACGTAATCCTGGAAGCGACGCCGACGCAGCAGGGTGAGCTCGACACGTTGCGCAAGCTTTACGTCAAGTCGGCGTCCGGCGCGCTGGTGCCGCTGTCGACGATCGTGCATGCGAGTACCGCGCCAGTGCAGCCGCTCGTGGTCAATCACCAGAGCCAGTTTCCGTCGGTGACCATCTCCTACAACCTCAAGGAAGGTGTTTCGCTGGGCGACTCCGTTGTGGCGATCCAGCGGGCGCAAGCCGAACTCGGGGTGCCCGCGACGGTGACCGGAGCATTCCAGGGGACGGCGCAGGCGTTCCAATCGTCCCTGGCATCGCAGCCTTACCTGATCGCGGCGGCGCTGATCGCCGTCTATATCATCCTGGGCATCCTGTACGAGAGCTACATCCTGCCACTGACCATCCTGTCGACCTTGCCGGCGGCGGGTGTGGGCGCCCTGCTGTTCCTGCTGGGGTTTGGGTTCGACCTGACGGTGATCGCGATCGTGGGTATCATCCTGCTAATCGGCATCGTGAAGAAGAACGGGATCATGATGGTGGACTTCGCCATCAACGCCGAGCGCAACGAAGGCAAGAGCCCGGAGGAGGCGATCCGGGAGGCCTGCCTGCTACGGTTCAGGCCGATCCTAATGACGACAATGGCGGCGCTGCTATCGGGGTTGCCGTTGATGCTCGGGACCGGCGCCGGGTCGGAGCTGCGGCGGCCGCTGGGGTTCGCAATGGTGGGCGGGTTGGCGCTGAGCCAGATTCTCACGCTGTATACCACGCCGGTGGTGTACCTTTATCTCGACAAGCTGCAGCAATGGCTGAGCCCGGCCAAGCAGCGGCAGCCGTCGCGGGTCGCCAAGGCAATGACACCGGCAGCCCAGGCGGCGGAGTAGCCTCAGGGTTCGAAGACGAGCTGCACGCGGCTACTCGGGTGCCGCGTGCAGCCGAATTCGATGGGTTCACCGGAGCGGTCGACGTTGATGTTGTCGCACACGAGAAGCGGGCGGTTGCGGGGGATCTCGAGATGCTCCGCTTCGGCCGCGGTTGGCATGCGGGCGGTCACATGCGTCGATTGGCGCACATAGTCGTCGACGCCTACCGCGAGCAGGGCCTCCGTGATCGAGTTGGTGCGTTGGAGCGCATCGGCGAGGCCAGGAAGACGGTCGGCAGGAAAGTAGTGGTCGGCCAGCGATAGCGGCACGCCGTCAGCCAACGCGATCCGTTCGAGGAGGATGAGGGGGCTGCCCTCGTCCACGCGTAGGGTGGCGGCGATAGCGGCGGGGGCCGGAACCGTACGGAGACGAAGGGTGCGCCCGTCCGGCACACGGTTGTGACGGCGGATCCGCTCGGAGAAGCGAGTCCGGGTCGAGATCTCGTAGTCGAGCAGGTCATCGGCGATGAAGGCCCCCTTCCCTTGCTCGACCCGTACCTGGCCGCGGCGGACGAGCAATTCGAGCGCACGGCGCACCGTGTGCCGATTGACCTGGAAGCGGGCGGCAAGTGCGGACTCGGTCGGCAAGCGCGTTCCGGGCGGGAGGCGTGCGGTTTCGAACTCGCCAGCGAGTTCGCCCGCGATGCGGCGCCAGAGCGGCTCGGCGCGACCGGTCGGCGTCATCGAGATGTCATCGCGATCGGGCGGTTCGGGGGCGTTCATGCGTTGACCTCGGCGGTCGGTGCCGATAGTTGTCTAGACAAGATGAGGAGCGCCGGATGGCCGATCCAGGGATTGTCGATCGTCAAGCATGGATGGCGGTGCTGGCGCGGGCGGATGCGGCGACGTTGGCCGAGGCGAGCGCCGGGTTGCTGCCGGAATATGGGCTGATCCGTGGCCCCGAGGCCGGGCTGGTGATGCTGCAGGGCCGGGCGGGCGGCAGCGGGGCGGCGTTCAACGTCGGCGAGGCCAGCGTGGTACGGTGCACGGTGCGGAGCGCGGCGGGATATCTGGGGCATGCCTATTGCCTCGGGCGCGAGTTGCGGCAGGCCGAGCTGGCGGCGGCGATCGATGCCGGGTTGCAGGATCCGGCGTTGCGGGACCGGTTGCGGGAGCGGGTCATCGCCGGCTTGGCCGAGGCACAGGCGGCGGCTCGGGCACTGGAAGCGCGGCGGGCAGCGGCGACGCAGGTGCAGTTCTTCACAATGGCGACGATGCGGTCATGAGTGGGGCGGTCATGAGCGATCTGCTAGCAGGCTTCGTCGATCCTGTGCGGGATAGCCAGGCGGTGTTCCGCTCGGTGATGGACGCGATGGCGCGGCCGGGGCGAGTGCATCGGGTCGGTGGGCCGGAGGTGCCGAATTTGGCGCGGGCGACGGCGGCGGTGTTGCTGACGCTGGCCGATGGCGAGACGCCGCTCTGGCTCGACGACCAGGTGGCGTCGGCCTGGGAGTGGGTCGCGTTCCATTGCGGCGCGCGGCGGGCCGAGGCCGGGGCGGCGCAGTTTGCGGTGGTGTCGGGGTCGGCGGCACTGGAGCGGTTCTCCGCCGGGTCGGATGAGGAGCCGGAGAGGTCGGCGACGGTGATCCTGCAGGTGGAGGCGCTGGGGACCGGAGAGCCGTTACGGCTGAGCGGACCTGGGCTCGCGGGCGAAGAAGTGCTGGAGGTCACGGGATTGCCGGAGGGTTTCGCCGGATTCTGGCTGGCGAACCGGCGACTATTTCCGCGGGGGATCGACGTGATCCTGTGCGCCGGGGACAGCCTGGCGGCGCTGCCTCGAACGGTGGGGATCAACTGATGGCGTATGTGGCGGTCAAGGGTGGCGAGCAGGCGATCGATGCGGCGCATGCGTGGTTGGCTGCGGAGCGGCGGGGCGACCCGGCGGTGCCGGCGCTGGAGGTCGAGCAGATCGAGCAGCAGCTCGGGCGGGCGGTCGATCGGGTGATGGGAGAAGGCTCGCTGTATGACCGGGCGCTGGCGGCGCGGGCGATCCGGCAGGCGCAGGGCGACCTGATCGAGGCGGCGTTCCTGATCCGGGCGTATCGGACGACGCTGCCGCGGTTCGGGACGGCGGAAGCGGTCGAGACGGCGGCGATGTCGGTGCGGCGGCGGGTGTCGGCAATCTTCAAGGATCTGCCGGGTGGACAGGTGCTGGGGCCGACGACGGACTACACGCATCGGCTGATGGATTTCGAGGAGATGGCGCCGGGCCTGCCGGCGGAGATGGAGGCGGGCGGGGCGACGATGCCGCCGGCCTTCGCGATCCTCGGGAACGAGGGGCTGGTGGAGACCGATGCGAGCGAAGACGCGGCACCGGTGGATCTGACGCGGCAGCCGCTGGCGTTTCCGGCGGGACGGGATGCGCGATTGCAGGCCTTGGCGCGCGGCGACGAGGGGTTCCTGCTGGCGATGGGCTACTCGACGCAGCGGGGCTGGGGCGGGACGCATCCGTTCGTGGGCGAGATGCGCGTCGGGACCTGCGCGGTGACGCTGGTGCCGGCGGAGTTGGGGTTCGAGATCGACATCGGCGACGTGACTCTGACGGAGTGCCAGATGGTGAACCAGTTCGGGGGCTCGAAGACGGCGCCGCCGCAGTTCACGCGGGGGTACGGGCTGTGCTTCGGCCATGCGGAGCGGCGGGCGATGGGCATGGCGCTGGTGGACCGGGCGATGCGGGCGACCGAGCTGGGCGAGGTGGCGGAAGCGCCGGCGCAGAGCGTGGAGTTTGTGCTGTCGCATTGCGACAATGTCGAGGCAACCGGGTTCGTGGAGCATCTGAAGCTGCCGCATTACGTGGATTTCCAGAGCGAGCTGGAGACGATCCGGCAGATGCGGCGTGAGGCGACGCCATGAGCGCGGGATACAATTTCGCCTATTTGGACGAGCAGACGAAGCGGATGATCCGGCGGGCGATCCTGAAGGGGATCGCGATACCCGGGCATCAGGTGCCGTTCGGGAGCCGGGAGATGCCGTTGCCCTACGGTTGGGGCACCGGCGGCATCCAGGTGACGGCGGCGGTGCTGGGGCCGGACGACGTGCTGAAGGTAATCGACCAAGGCGCGGACGACACGACCAATGCCGTGAGCATCCGGCGGTTCTTCGCGCGAACGGCGGGGGTGCGGACGACGACGCGGACCGGCGAGGCGACGATCATCCAGACGCGGCATCGCATTCCGGAGACGGCGCTGCGGGAGGATCAGGTGATCGTCTACCAGGTGCCGCAGCCGGAGCCGATGAGTCGGTTGGAGCCGAGCCGGGCGGAGACCAAGCGGATGCATGCGCTGGCGGAATACGGGCCGATGCATGTGAAGCTGTATGAGGACATCACTCGGTTCGGGCATGTCGCCACAAGTTACGATTTCCCGGTGATGGTGAACGAGCGATATCTGATGTCGCCGTCGCCGATCCCGGCGTTCGACAATCCGAAGCTGGACCGGATGCCGGCGCTGCAGTTGTTCGGGGCGGGGCGGGAGAAGAGGATCTATGCGATCCCGCCCTATACGGCGGTGCGGTCGCTGGATTTCGAGGATCATCCGTTCCAGCCGCGGCGGGCGACCGCGGATTGCGCGCTGTGCGGGGCGTCGGAGAGTTACCTCGACGAGGTGGTGACGGACGACCGGGGGACGCGGATGTTCGTGTGCTCGGATACGGATTTCTGCGAGGGCCGCCGCGGTGAGTGAGCAGGCGATGCTGACGGCAAGCGGGCTGGGGCTGCAGTTCGGACCGGTGACGGCGCTGGACGATGTCGGGGTCGAGTTGTGGCCCGGGGAAGTGCTGGCGATCGTCGGCGAATCTGGATCCGGCAAGACGACGCTGCTCAACGTGCTGGCCGGCCGAGTCAAGCCGGATACGGGGAGGATCGAGTATCGCGACCCGGCGGGTGGCGCACACGATCTGCTGGCGATGGGGGCGCCGGCGCTGCGGGCGCTGCATCGGTCGGATTGGGGGTTCGTGCAGCAAAACCCGCGGGATGCGCTGCGGATGCGGGTGTCGGCGGGCGGCAATGTCGGCGAGCGGCTGATGGCGGCGGGGGCGCGGCATTACGGATCGATCCGAGAGATCGCGGCGGACTGGCTGGCGCAGGTGGAGATCGACCCGGCGCGGATGGACGACCTGCCGGCGACGTTCTCGGGCGGGATGCTGCAGCGGTTGCAGATCGCGCGGACGTTGGTGACGCATCCGCGGCTGGTGTTCATGGACGAGCCGACCGGCGGGCTAGACGTCTCGGTGCAGGCGCGGCTGCTGGACCTGATCCGGACGCTGGTGGCGCGGCTCGGGATCGCGGTGGTGCTGGTGACGCATGATATCGCGGTAGCGCGGTTGCTGGCGGGGCGGATGGTGGTGATGCAGCGGGGCCGGGTGGTGGAGACCGGGTTGACAGACCAGGTGCTGGAGGACCCGCAGCATCCGTATACGCAGTTGCTGGTCAGTTCGGTGTTGCAGGCATGAGGCGGCTGGAGGCGACCGGGCTGGAGAAGGCGTTCGTACTGCACCTGCAAGGGGGCGTGCGGATACCGGTGTTGGACGGAGTGGATTGTGCGCTCGAGGCCGGGCGATGCACCGTGCTGGCGGGGCCGTCGGGGGCGGGCAAGTCGACGCTGATGCGGGCGCTGTATGGCAGTTACCGGGTCGATGGCGGGGCGATCCGGGTGTGGCATCGGGGGGCTTGGGTGGATATCGCGGGAGGTGATCCGCGGCTGGTGCTGGAGGTTAGGCGGGAGACGCTGGGGTATGTGAGCCAGTTCCTGCGGGTGGTGCCGCGGGTGTCGGCGCTGCAGATCGTGGCCGAAGCAGCGGACGGGGATCAGGAGCGGGCGGAGGCGCTGCTGTTGCGGCTGAACATTCCGCGGCGGCTGCATGGGTTGCCGCCGGCGACGTTCTCGGGGGGTGAGCAGCAGCGGGTCAATCTGGCGCGGGGGTTCATCGGCGGGCATCCGGTGCTGCTGCTGGACGAGCCGACGGCGTCGTTGGATGCGGAGAATCGGGACGTAGTGATCGGGTTGATCGCCGAGGCCAAGGCGCGGGGGGCGGCGCTGGCGGGAATTTTCCATGACGGAGCGGTGCGCGAGGCGGTGGCGGATAGCGTGCTGACGATCGCTCCCATAAGAGAGGCGGCATGACGATATTGACGAATGCGCGGGTCGTGCTCTCGGACGAGGTGATCGAAGGGACGGTAGTCCTCGACGGTCAGCGCATCGTGGAATTCCAGCCGGGACGAAGCAATAGTCCTGGCGCAGTAGATCTCGAAGGCGACGTGCTGATGCCGGGGATCGTGGACGTTCATACCGACAATCTGGAGCGGCAGGTGCAGCCGCGGAGCAATGCACGGTGGCCGTCGCGGTCGGCGATGCTGACGCATGATGCGCAATGCGCGGTGAGCGGCGTGACGACGGTGTTGGACGCGCTGTGCCTGGGGGATCTCGGCTTCGACAAGGACCGGATCCAGACGTTCCATGACGGGGTGCGGGATCTGGACGCGCTGGATGGGACCGGGCTGCTGAAGTCGGAGCACTTCCTGCACCTGCGCTGCGAGATGCCGGCCGATGACGTGATGGAGCTGTTCGAGCCGGTGGCGGATCACCGGTTGGTGCGGATGGTGAGCCTGATGGATCATTCGCCGGGGGTGGGCCAGTACGCCGACCTGGCGCGGTATCGGAAGATGCGGATGCGCGAGGGGGTGAGCGCGGAGCGGGTGGAGCAGCGGATCGGCGAGTTGCAGGCGCAGCGGGCGAAGATGCGCGACGTGAACCGGCAGCGTCTGCTGGCACGGGTGAAGGGGTTGGACGTGGTGCTAGCAAGCCATGACGACCGGACGGAGGAGGAGATCGAGGAGAACCACCGCGACGGGATCCGGATCAGCGAGTTCCCGGTGTCGATGATCGCGGCCAAGGCGGCACGGGCGCGGGGGATGATGGTGATCGCCGGGGCGCCGAACATCGTGCGCGGCGGGTCGCATTCCGGGAACGTGTCGGCGGCGGAGATGGTGCGCGAGCGGGCGGTGGACGGGCTGGCGAGCGATTACGTGCCGGCGAGCCTGGTGGAGGCGGCGTTCGCCTGCGTGGAGAAGGCGGGGATCACGCTGGCGGCGGGAGTGGCGATGGTGACGGCGGCGCCGGCGGAGATGGCCGGGTTGCAGGACCGGGGGCGGATCGCGGCCGGGATGCGGGCGGATCTGGTGCGGGTGCGGGAATTCGAGGGGATACCGGTGGTGCGGCAGGTGTGGCGGACGGGTGAGCGCGTCATTTGACGGTTCGGGTCGCGCTCTACTACGCGCCGGAGCTGGATGATCCGCTCTGGGCGGCAGGGTGTTCGTGGTTGGGGCGGGACCCGGAGCGCGGGGTGGACGTTCCGCAGCCGGGGGTCGAGGAGATCGCGGCGGTTACGGCCGACGCACGGGGATATGGGTTCCATTGCACTTTGAAGCCGCCGATGCGGCTGGCGACGTCGTATGGGGCGTTCCGGGACGACGTGACGGCGATGGTGCAGTCGATGCGGGCGTTCGAGATGCCGCAGCTGGCGGTGGCGGATTTGTCGGGGTTCCTGGCGATACGGGAGACAACGCCGTGCCCGGAACTTCAGGCATTGGCGGATTCATGCGTGGCGTGGCCGGACCGGCATCGGGCGCTGCCGGATACGGCGGAACTGGCGCGGCGGCGGGGAAAGGGTCTGCCGCCGGATGCGGATCAGCTGCTGCTGCGGTGGGGGTACCCGGGGGTGTTCGGCCGGTGGCGGTTTCACATGACGCTGACCCGGCGGTTGGAAAACCAGGCCGGGTGGATGGCGGCGGCGGAGGCGCATTTCGCGGCGGCGCTCCAGGAGACACGGCGCGTCGAGTCGATTTGCTTGTACACCCAGGCCGGGCCTGGAGTGCCGTTTTTACTTGCGGAACGGTTTGCTTTAACAGCGTAGCCAGTAAATCCAGCTCTCGATTAGAATTGACGACCTCCAAAAGCAATGGAATGTGGCTGGTTCCATAGTCTTTCAGGGGCTTCGATGGCTGGTTGTTTCTGCTGTGCGGACGGATCGCATGGGCTGCTCGCGGGACGGCGCGGGCTGTTGGGGATGGCGGCCGGTGCGGCCCTGGTTGGCGCGGAGATGGTGGGGGCGCCGCGGCGGGCGTTGGCGGCGGATCCGGTGCCGCATACCAACCTGACGCCGGCGCAGGCGCTGCAGCGGATGAAGGACGGCAACGAGCAATTTCAGCTTGAGGCGCCGTTCCTGACCGAGCAAGGGCGGCAGCGGCGGATCGAGTTGGCGCGGGGACAGTCGCCGTTCTGCATCCTGGTCGGGTGTTCGGATAGCCGAGTGCCGCCGGAGCTGTTGTTCGGGCGCGGGCTGGGCGAGCTGTTCATCGTGCGGAACGCCGGCAACACGATCGATACAGCGGCGCTGGGGAGCGTCGAGTATGGGGTGGGGGTGCTCGGGGTGCCGCTGATCGTGGTGCTGGGGCATGAGAGCTGCGGGGCGGTGTCGGCGGCGGTGGACGTGGTGCGGAAGAACGCGACGTTCCCAGGAGTGATCGGGGAGATGATCCAGCCGATCATCCCGGCAGTGCTGTCGGTGCGGGAGCAAGGGGGCGACTTGCTGGACAATGCGGTGCGGGCGAATGCGCGCCGGGTCGCGACGCGGTTGCAGACGCAGAGCCAGGTGATCCAGGGGGCGGCGAGTTCGGGCAAGGTGAAGGTCGTGGCGGCCTACTACGCTTTGCAGGAGGGGCATGTGACCTGGATGGAGGACGTCTAGCCGAGCAGAGCCTTGCCGTTGTCGATGACCTTGGTGGCGCGGGCTTCGACAACGGCACGGAAGGACACGGTTTCGGCGTCGCGCCAGAGGTCAACGGTGACGATTTCACCGGGATAGACGGGGGCGGAGAAGCGGACGTCGAGGGCGCGGAGGCGGGACGGGTCGTAGTTGCAGTACGCGCGTAGGACGGCGTGACCGACGAGGCCGTAGGTGGCGAGGCCGTGGAGGATGGGGCGATCGAAGCCGGCGGCGCGGGCGGCGTCGGGGTGCGAGTGGAGCGGGTTCAGGTCGCCGTTGGCACGGTACAGTAGGGCCTGGTTGGGAAAGGTCGGCAGGGTGCAGGTCGTGTCGGGGGCACGGTCGGGGAGCTTGTGCGGGACGCGGGGCGGGACCGGGCTGCCGCCGAAGCCGCCGTCGGCGCGGGCGACGGTGCTGCGCCAGAGATGGGCGACCGGCTCGTCGGTGGCGTCGTCGATCAGGGTGCTGGCGGCGTAGACGACCGCGCCGCGGCCGGGGCCCTTGTCGACGATGTCGGTGATGCGGGTCAGGGAACGGAAGGTGCCGCTGGCGGGCATGGGGCGGAGGAGCTCGAGGCCCTGTTCACCGTGAACGATCATGGTGCGATTGACGCCGGAGCGGGGGTCGGCGGACCAGGGCGGGCTGAGGCACATGCAGGCCGGCATCGTGGGGACGCCGCGGTTGTCCTCCTCGCGGACGAAGCGGAGTTGGCCTTCGTCGATGGGATCGGCACCGTAGCCGACGCCCAGGGCGTAGAGCGCCATGTCGCGGCGGGTGTACGTCTGGACGATCTCCTTGAACGGCCAGTCGAGCAACGTCTTTGGATCGAGCATCGGTCCCCCTCGCGGGGGATACTAGCATCGGGCGGCGCGGGCCGGAGCGGCTTTTTGCGGTTCCGGCGGGCGATCAGGCGGTGAGCGAGGTCGAGGCGGAGGCGCCGAGACTTTGGGTCTTGGCGTAGGCGACCAGGGAGGAGGCCAGGCCCTGGAAGGGGCTGGACGAAGACGGGTCGTCGGTCGAGGTCGATTGGCTGTCCTGGGCGGGAGCGGCACCGTGATGGTGGTGACCGCCGTGGGCGCCGCCGGTCTTCAGGCCCTTGGAGAGGGATTGGAGGTCGTCGGCGACATTGCTGGTCGCGTTGGCCGCGCCGGTGGTGCTGGACTGGATATCGGTGAACAGCTTGTTGAGGGCGTCGCTGAACTTCGAGCCGCTGGTGCTGGTGCTACCAACGGCACCGATGGTGCTGGCGTCGATGGCGCTGGTGGCCGAGGACTGGTCGGACGCGGTGGATGACGCGGCGTCGGTGCTGCCGGTCTTGCTGGTTGCGCTTTTATAGAGGTCGTAGAGGGCGGAAGCCCCCGCGGTCACTAGGCTGGCGTACATCGCCTTCTCCTGCACGGGATTGTGCGGGTAGGACGATGCAAGGGGTGGACCAGGGTTCGCGAAGCCGGCGGTGGTGCGTTTCGGCCAACTTACCGGACGGATTCGGGCGGCAGGATTTGCCGGGAGGGCCGATTATGCCGGGGTGCGGGTAGGACGGCCTTCGATGGGATAGGCCGGGTCGTTGAAGCCGGGGACGGCGTGGTGACCGGCGGCGGTGCGGGCGTCGACAAAGGCTTCGTCTTCGGCGGTGAAGGGGGCGGTCAGGGCGGCGACGTAGTTGGCCCATTGGGCTTCGGTGCGGGGGCCGGCCACGACCCCGGTGAGGAAGCGGTTGTTGAGGACCCATTGCACGGCCAGGGCGGTGGGGGTGCGGCCGGTGGAGTTGGCATAGTCGGCGAACTCGCGGGCGAGATGAAGGGAGGCGGGGGACATCTCGGTCTGGGCGATGCGCTTGTCGCCGCGGGCGGCGCGGGTGTCGGCGGGGGGCGCTGAGGCCGGATCGTATTTGCCGGTGAGGATGCCGCGGCCGAGTGGGGAGTAGCTGACAACGCCGAGGCCGTAGAAGTCGCAGGCCGGGAGGTGCTCGGTCTCCGGGGTGCGGTTGAGGGCGTGGTAGTACGGCTGGCTGACGACGGGGCGGTCGATGTTCATGTCGTCGCAGAGGCGGCAAATCTCGGCGATGCGCCAGGCGCGGTAGTTGGAGACGCCGAAGTAGCGGATCTTGCCGGCACGGATGAGGTCGGCCACCGCGCGGACGGTCTCGGCAAGCGGGGTGGAGTGGTCCTCCTTGTGGAGGTACTGGATGTCGATGTGGCCGGTGCCGAGGCGCTGGAGGCTGCGGTCGACGGCGCGGACGATCCATTGGCGGGAGGTGCCCTGGCCGTTGGGGTCGGTGGCACCAGGATTGGCGAGCTTGGTGGCGAGGATCCAGGAGTCGCGGTTGGGGGCGATGGCGCGGCCGACGATCTCCTCCGACTTGCCGCCGGTGTAGGCGTCCGCGGTGTCGATGAAATTGACGCCGGCCTCCTTGGCCTGGGCGATGATGTTCCGGGCGGTGGGTTCGTCGGTGGGGCCGCCGAAATTCATGGTGCCGAGGCAGAGCGGGGAGACGCGGAGACCGGAGCGGCCGAGATTGCGGGGGTTCATGGCGCCAGGGTCGACCTCTGCGGGCGGGTTGGCAATGCAGGAGTTCGGGCTTGCAGTCCCGCGCTCACCCCGGCCTCTCCCGTCGGCGATGGAGGGTTCTATATCCAGTAGCATGATCGACATGCGCCCTACCCTCTCGGCACCCGACGAGGACCCTTACCTCTGGCTCGAGGAGGTGGATGGGGACCGGGCGGTCGCCTGGGTGGACGGGCAGACGATGCGGACGCGGGAGCGGGTGGCAGATGCACGGTGGGCGGCGGACCGGGATGCGCTGACGGCGCTCTTAGATCGGCCGGATAACCTGCCGATTCCGACGCGGCGCGGTGGGCTGCTGTACAATTACTGGACGGACCGCGCGAACCCGCGCGGGGTTTGGCGGCGAACGACGATCGAGTCGTTCCGAAGCGGGACGCCGGACTGGGAGGTGTTGCTCGACGTTGATGCCTTGGCAGCGGCCGAGGGGGTCGAGTGGGTGTGGGGCGGCGCGGCGACGCTGCCGCCGGAGCACCGGCGGGCGCTGGTGAGCCTGTCGCGAGGCGGCAGCGATGCGTCGGTGGTGCGGGAGTTCGATCTCGGCGGGCGTGCGTTCGTGGAGGACGGGTTCCGGCTCGAGGAGGGCAAGGGCGGCGCAGATTGGGTCAACGCGGACACGCTGCTGCTGTCGAGCGCGCTGGGAGGTGCGACGGCGTCGGGATATGCGCGGACGGTTCGGCTGTGGAAGCGGGGCGAGACGGCTTTCGCAGGGGAACCGGTGTTCGCCGTGCCGGAGACGCATATGGGGGTTTGGGGCGGGGTGGACCGGCTGGGGGAGCGGCTGGTGTTCAGCGACAAGCCGGGATTCTTCGAGACGGAGCTGTGGATCGCGGAGCTGGACGGGGAGCGGCAGAAGCTGGACCTGCCGGCGGATTGCTGGGCGAGCTGGGAGGGCGACTGGCTGGCGGTGCGGATGCGGTCGACCTGGGAGGTCGAGGGGCCGGAAGGGCTCCAGGTATTCGGGCCGGACACGGTGGTGGTGATCGGGTTCACGGCGTTCCTGGAGGGCAGCCGAGACTTCGAGGTGGCGTTCGAGCCGGGGGAGCGGCGGGCGCTGCAGAAGTTCTTCTGGTTGGCGGGGCGGCTGATCCTGCACGTGCTGGACGAGATGCGGCCCCAGTTCATCGCGCATGGGGCGCCGGACTGGTTGGGGGTGCCGCTGGAAGGCTTGCCGGAGGTGGGGACGGTGAACGTCTGGCCGCTGGACCGGGAGGAGGACGAGGCGGACGGGACGCTGCTGATCAGCGCGCAGGACCCGGTGACGCCGCCGACGCTGTCCATGCTGTTGCCGGGGGCGGCGGGGCCGACCGTGCTGCGGCGACTGTCGGCGGGGTTCGATGCGGCCGGGCTGGTGGTGACGCGGCACGAGGCGGTGTCCTCGGACGGGGAGCGGATCCCGTATGTGCAGACGGGGCCGGCGGAGCTGACGGGCGAGGCGCCGGTGCACCTGGGCGGGTATGGCGGGTTCGGGATCTCGCGCATCCCGGGGTATTCGTTGGGGATCGGCAAGCTGTGGCTGGAGCGCGGCGGCACCAGCGTGGTGGCCAACCTCAGGGGTGGCGGGGAGTTCGGGACGCGGTGGCACGAGGCGGGGCGGCTGGCGGGAAAGCGGCTGAGCCATGACGACTTCGCGGCGGTGGCGGCGGACCTGGTGCGGCGGGGGGTGACCCGGCCGGGCCGGATCGCGGCGGAGGGAGGGAGCAATGGCGGGTTGCTGATCGCCAACATGCTGACGCGGTATCCGGAGCGGTTCGGGGCGTTGTTCTGCACGATCCCGCTGATCGACATGCGGCGGTACTCGCAGCTGTTGGCGGGGGCGAGCTGGATGGCAGAGTACGGCGACCCGGCGACGGGGGATTGGGAGGCATTCCTGGGGGCGACGTCGGCGTACCATGTCGCGGAGGCGGGAAAGCCGTATCCGCCGATCCTGCTGGCGACGACGCGGCGGGACGACCGGGTGCATCCGGGGCATGCGCGCAAGATGGCGGCCAAGCTGCAGGCGCTGGGATACGACGCGCTATTCTACGAGCCGGCGGCGGGCGGGCATGGGTTCGGGACCACTAATGCGGAGGTGGCCGGGTTCGCGGCGCTAGGATACGCGTTCCTGCGCCGGGCTATCGGGTGGGAGGCGGCTTAGAGACTGCTGGCCAGTCTAGATGGCCGCACCTACCGTTCGGCGATGCGGCGGGCGAGGATCTTGCCCGCTTCAGCTTCCATGGTGGGGTAGTTGACGACGAGCGCGACGCCGAACTCGGTGGGAAACGCGCCGCCGCCGGTGTGGACGACGGGGTAGTGGAAGGTCTGATTGAGGGCATCGACGAGCAGCTAGACGCGGCGATAGCTCGTGCCCATGGCGCGTCCGGTGGCGGAGATGGAGCCGGTCTGGCCAAGCAATGGTTGACGGTCCTTTCACCTCATGGTTGCCCTTAGCGACGAGCGGAGGAGCCGAGGATGGCGAGTAGACGGTCCGGCATACGCATCGGCACCAGGTCGGTGACGCGTTACGAGGTGCCGGGGCTGGACGCGCTGCGGGGCGGCGTGTTGCGCAGCCCATGACTGGACAATGACGGCTGTGTTCGGCGACTTTGGCGTACCCTATCGAGGTGCCGGCGGGGCTGCAGAACCAGGTGCGCGGGCGATAGCGCGTTGAACGGTTTCCTGGCCGCCTATGCGGCGGCCTCGGTCATCGGCGTGGTGATCGCGACCGGAATCGCGGGGTGGGTCGGCAGATCGGGGTTTCCGCTGCCGGCGGAAGAGCGGCGGATTGGGTGCGTGGACGGGTTGCGGGGATATCTCGCGCTGTCGGTGCTGCTGCACCACTCGTACGTGTGGCTGCAGACGTATCGGTTGGGCGGCGATTGGCTTCCACCAACGATCAATTTCCTGAACCAGTTGGGTGTGGCGGCGGTCGGGCTGTTCTTCATGGCCACCGGACTCGTGTTCTATCCGCGCATCCTGGCCGGGTTGCGTGGGACGTCCTGGCGTGGGGTGTACGTCTCGCGGGTGTTCAGGATCGTGCCGCTGGTGGTGGCGTCGATCGGCCTGATGACGGCGATCATTCTGGCGCGCGGCGGCGGCGGGTTCGACCGTTCGTATTTCGAAGAGGCGGGACGCTGGATCATCGGGTGGGAGAACGGGGATCTGCTCGGCTACGTCTTTAGCGGGCGGATCAACGCCTACGTTCTATGGTCGCTGTGGTACGAGTGGCTGTTCTACCTGTGCGTGCTGCCGGTGAGTGCCGGGCTAATGGAGCTGGCGAGGAGAGTCGCGCTGCCGAGCTGGATCGTGCCGGCGGTCTTGCTGGCTGCTGGGGTGATCGCCAGGACGGCGTTCGAGGATCCACGGGCGGAGACCAGCGTGATGTTCTTCCTGCCGCTGTTCGCGACGGGGATGCTGGCGTTCGAACTGCAACAGTCCAGGCGTGTGCGGGAGGCGCTGGCGAGCAAGTCGGCCGGAATGCTGGCGACGGTAGCGCTGCTGTCGGGCATGATCTTGACGCGTTTTCCGGACGGGGTCTCGATCCCGCTGTTCGGCTTCTTCTTCATCTGCGTCGCGTGCGGCAACAGCCTGTTCGGGTTGCTCACCCGGCGCAGCGCGCTGGTGCTCGGGGAGTGTTCGTTCAGCATCTACTTGCTGCACGGGATCGTGCTGTCGGTCTTGTTCGTCGACACGCGTGCGATCTACACCCTGTCGACGCTGAAATTGCTGGTGGTGATCCCGGCCGCAGCCGCGGTGGTCGCGGTGGTGACGCCGCTCACGTTCCTGGCGATCGAGCGGCCGGCGATCCGGCTGGGCCGGAGGCTGGCGCGCCCAGTCGCTGGACGGGTTTAGGCGGCGCCGACGGTTTCGGTCTCGGGTTGCCAGGCGCCGTTGCGGCCAAGGCCTTCGTCGATGTCACTGAGGTTAGAACGTTCGGCTGTGGTCAGGGCGACCTGGGCGGCGATGATGCTGGCGAAGGTGGGGAGGGTGCCGGGGGCGACGTGTTGCTTGGTGTCCCACAGAGCGGCGCGCTTGATGGCCTTGGCGCAGTGCAGGTAGGCGGTCTCCACGGTGACGACGATGGCCAGATGCGGGGGTTTGCCGTTGATGGCGAGGCGGTCGAGGAGGGCCGGGTCGGTGCTGAGGTGGGCGGCGCCGCCGATGCGGACGCAGTCGCCGCAGCCGGGGACGAAGATCAGCAGGCCGATGCGGGGGTTGGCGGCGATGTTGTGCAGCGAGTCGACGCGGCGGTCGCCAGAGCGGTCGGCGATGCAGACGGTCTTAGGGTCGAGCACGAGGAGAGCGCCGGCCGGGTCGCCGCGGGGGCTGACGTCGTGCTTGCCGGCGCCGTCGGAGGTGGCGAGGCAGCAGAAGGTGGAGTGTTCGACGAATAGGCCGAGGTGTTCGTCGATGTGGTCGAGGACCTTGTCGATGGAGAACTGGGCAGGCTTGGGAAAGCTGGCCAGGAGGGCTCGGCTTTCGGCCGGGCTGAGCCGGGCGGGGCTGAACTGGACGGTGGAGAGCTGACGCGGGCCGAAGGCCTCGACTGTGTTGATCTGCATACCGCGGAATCCTGTTTTGGCCTGTTTTTGGTCAAAGTCCGGTGGCAAGCCTGCGGATGTTAATCCACACATTACATCAACTACAGCATTTCGATCGTTTCGGCACGCGAAATCATTTGGTCGTTAATTTTTTGATGATTTTCGGTTGATCAGCCGGATTCAGGTCTTGGACCAGCCGCGCTCGGTTTGCTTCCAGTAGGTCAGGGTGTGGCCGGCAGCCTTGGCGGCGGTCCAGCGGGTGCGGGCGGCGGTGACGATGGCCGGGTCGGTGCCGTCGAAGAGGTCGAAGATGCGGACCCAGTCGGGGTTGGTGGCGGTGCGGCCGTCGAGGAGGAAAAGGAAGCGGGCGTCGTTGGGGCGTTCTTCCTGGTGGGTGAGCCAGATGGGTTGGGCGGCGGGAGGGAGTTTGGTGGAGGCGGTGGCGTTGGGGAGCCAGTCGGGGTCCTTGCAATCCCAGAGGGATTTGGAGAGGACGTTGGCGCGGGGTGCGTCGGCGCAAAGGATGACGGCGCGTTCGCCCGCGGCGAGGGTTCGGGCCAGGAGGGCCGGGAGGGCGGCTTCGACGGTGGTTCGGGTGAGGTGATAGAAGCCGGTTTCGGGCATTTGCGATGGGCTTTCGGCTCGGGGCTCCCTCCCTTCCCCCTGCCCTGTCGAGCCAGCGGGAGAGGTGGACGCAGGGTGGGGCGTGTGTCGCGCTGGTTAGGGGCGTAGAAGGCGGTATGGCCGTTACTCTTACTCTTTATGTGGCGCGACAGTTCATGGCGGCGGTGCTGTCGATGCTGGCGGCGTTGTCGGGCGTGGTGTCGTTGTTCGACTTTATCGAATTGCTGCGGCGGTCGGCGACCAAGCCGGATGCGACGTTCGGGCTGGTGGTGCAGATCGCGGCGTTGCGGATTCCGTTCGTGGCGCTGCAGATCCTGCCGTTCGCGGTGTTGCTGGGGGGAATCCTGGCGTTCTGGCGGCTGACCCGGTCGAGCGAGTTGATCGTGGCGCGGGCAGCGGGGGTGTCGGCCTGGCACTTTCTGTCAGCGCCCTTGCTGTGCGCGATCCTGCTGGGGGCGGTGGGGACGGGGGCGGTGAGCCCGCTGGCGTCGGGGATGCTGGCGCGGGCGGAGTCGTTGGACAATGCGTATTTGAAGACGGCGGCCGGGTCGACGGCGTTGACGGGCGGGCAATTGTGGTTGCGGCAGTCGGACCGGGAGCTGGTGCCGGACGGGGTGGCGATCATCCATGCGCGAACGGTGACGTCGGATCGCAAGACGATGGTGGCGAACGATGTCAGCGTGTTCCGGTTGGACGACAAGGACCGGTTGCTGGCGCGGATCGAGGCGACCAAGGCGGTGCTGGAACGGGGGGATTGGCTGCTGGAGAATGCTCGGCGGATGCTGCCGGACCGGTTACCGGAGGAGATCGGGACGGCGAAGCTGCCGACGGACCTGACGGTGGGGCGGGTGCAGGATAGTTTCGCCAGCCCGGATACGCTGAGCGTCTGGGCGCTGCCGGATTTCATCGGGTTGTTGGAGCGGTCGGGGTTTTCGGCGATCCGGCATCGGCTGCATTTCCAGGCGTTGCTGGCATTGCCGTTGCTGGCGGGGACGATGGCGCTGGTGGCAGCAGGGTTTTCCATGCGGGCGACGCGGCGCGGGGGCGTGGCGCAGATGATCGGCAGCGGGGTGGCAGCCGGGTTCCTATTGTTCGTGGTGAGCAAGGTGGCGGAGGAGTTCGGGCAGTCGGGGGCGTTGCCGGCGCCGTTGGCGGCCTGGGCGCCGGCGGGGGCCGGGTTGATGCTGGCAGTGGCGCTGCTGCTGCATCTGGAGGACGGCTGAGCGCCTCGCCAAAGCCGCCCAGCCTAGCCATCTGACTTTGGCAAGGCACTCTCTAGTTCACCAGGATCGACCGTTGCGGCATGCGGCGCTTCGGACCGCCGAATGAGTGGTATTTAGGGCGCGGTCAGGGAGCAAGGTGCCTGGAGGGTGCCGTCCTTGATGCAATTGGACAGGGATTTGGTGAACGCCTGGGCGGCGGTGGGGTTCAGGTGGGCGCCGTCGGCGAAGGAGGATTGGGGCCAGACGGGGATAGCCGGGTCCAAGAGGGTGGCGCCGTTGCGTTGCGCGATGATGGTCAGGTACTCGCGATAGTCGGCCAGAGTCCCGTCGGTTTCCTGGTGAGCGGGGCTGAAGGGCATGATCAGGAGGGCGGCGGGAACTCCCCTGCCCTTCAGAGCGATCAGGGCGGCTTCGAGTTCGGCGTTCTGGAGAGCGGTGACGATGAAGCGGTCAGGGTGTTCGGCTTGGACGGGCTCGCCGCCGGTGTAAGCAGACCAGCCGCGCTCGGCGGTGACGGCCGCGAGGCGGGTGCGGTTGGTTTCAGTGCGGCCGAAGACGCGGCCCTGGATGAGGCTGGCAAAGGAGAGCGACGGGAAGCCGGAGGCGTAGAGCCAGTCGCGGGGCTTGCCGGAGAGGCCCTCGGGAGTGCGGGTGGCCAGGCTGTCGGTGTCGCCGAGTTGGTCGGCAAGGCGCTCGACGGCGAAGACGTCGCCGGCGGAGAGGAAGCCATAGCGGATGGAGAGCAGCCAGTAGAAGCGGCTGAGGGGGCCGAAATGCTCGGGGACGAGGGAGATGACGACCTGCTTGGGGAGCGTCGGGCAGGCCAGGGCGCGGTCGATGGCGACACGGGTCTCGATCGCGGTGCCGGCAGCGAGGCCGAAATTGGTGGCGGGGACCGGGAAGGCGGCGGGGACCAGGCCGGCCTCGAGGCGGGAGTCGCCGAAAAAGGCGATCTGGCCGAGGTCGCAGCGGGCGAGCATGGATTTCTTGGAGGTCCAGGAGGCGTAGCCGCTCTCCATGAAGGCGTCCGGCCGAGTCGCGGTGTAGGTCCAGACGAGGACGAGGCCAACGATCAGGGTGGTGAAGAAGGCAACAAGGAAGCGGTTGAAATCGGCCGGGGTGGAGGGAGGTGGCACTTCGGTCTTGGGGGGCGGTTTCATCGCGGGTGAGCGATGGCGCAAAAGTGTGGGGAACGCAACCGGGGCGTGCGGCGTTGTTTCCTGTTTCATGGAATTTTCTGAGCGCTTTTGAAAGCGGTGCCGGGCCTGTATAGAGCCGCGATGCGTCGCGCGCCCCGCCGTTTGCTCTCACTTTCCTTGGTTTTGACGGTGGCTGGTTTCGCCCTGACGACGGCCGACCCAGCGGCGGCGCAGTTCACGCGGCGCCGGGCCAGCGCGGGGCCGCCGGCCAAGCCGATTAGCCGCAATGATCCAGTGGCGTTCACAGCCGATGAGGTGAGCTACGACCGGGACCACGGGCTGGTGACGGCGACGGGCAACGTCGAGGCGTGGCAGAACGACCACATCATCCGGGCCGACAGGGTGACGTTCGACCGGAACACCGACGTGGTGGCGGCGGTCGGGCACGTGACGATGATTGAGCCGGACGGGCAGGTGTTGTTCAGCGAGTATGCCGAGCTGACGTCGGGGATGCGCGAGGGCGTGCTGCGGACGATGAGCGCGATCCTGGCGGAGAACGGCAGGCTGGTGGCCAATGGGGCGCGGCGGACGGAAGGCAAGGTCAACGAGCTGAGCCGGGCGGTGTACACGACGTGCAATCTATGCGCGAAGGACCCGACCAAGGCGCCGCTGTGGGAAATCCGGGCGCGGGACGCGGTGCAGGACCAGGAGAACCACCGTATCGAGTATCGGGATGCGGTGCTGGACATCTATGGCATCCCGGTGGGGTGGTTGCCGTACTTCTGGCACGTGGACCCGTCGGTGAAGCGGGCGAGCGGGTTCCTGATCCCGTCATACGGGCATGCGAAGAACCTGGGTGAGTTCGTGCAAACGCCGTATTTCTGGGCGCTGGACCGGAACTCGGACGTGACGATCACGCCGACGTTCAGCACGCAGCAATATCTGAACGTCGATTCGCTGTATCGGCGGCGGTTCAACGACGGGCGGCTGAACGTCGATCTCGGGGTGGGGTACGACCAGAACAAGCTGCAGGGAGCGATCTTCTCGGACGGGCAGTTCGCGCTCGACGATACGTGGCGGTATGGCTTCAACCTGAACCGGGCGACGTCGTCGGTGTACCTGCGCGACTACAAGTTCAACAACCACGCCGACATCCTGAACTCGAACGTGTATCTCGAAGGGTTCGGGACCGGGTCGTATACGCGGTTGGACACGCAAGCTTATCAGGGGTTGGTGGCGAGCATCCAGCAGGCGCGGCTGCCGTATGTGCTGCCGCGGTATAAGTATAGCTACTTCGGGGAGCCGGATGCGCTGGGGGGCCGGGTCAGTTTCGACACGGAGAACTTCAACATCATCCGCTCGACGGGAACGAATACGCAGCGGCTGGGGACATCAATCAGCTGGGATCGGCCGTTCGAGAACTCGATCGGCCAGCAGTGGAAGTTCACGGCACGGACGGATGCGGCGGCTTACAATGCGACGTCGTTGAACGAGAACCCGAACTACTCGCCGACCGGATCGGCGTCGGAAGTGCGGGCGCAGCCGAACGTGGCGCTGGAGGTGCGGTGGCCGTTCCTTCGGCAGGGCCAGGGGACGCAGGTGATCGAGCCGATCGTGCAGGCGGTGGCGGGGCCGTATACGGGCGGGTTGCGCAAGCAGACGGTGCCGAACGAGGACAGCCTAGATTTCGAGTTCACGGATCAGAACCTGTTTTCCATCAATAAGTATCCCGGGATCGACCGGCAGGAGGGCGGCGGGCGGGTGAACGCCGGGCTGCACCTGAAGTGGACGGCGCCGAACGGGATGAGCCTGGACCAGCTGGTGGGGCAGAGCTACCGGACGCATGCGTCCGACACGTTCCCGGTGGGTAGCGGGCTGGAGCATAAGGCGTCGGACTTCGTGACGCGGACGACGTTCACGCCGGCGAACTGGCTGGACCTGACGGGGCGGACGCGGCTGGACCGGCGGGATGCGAGCCTCAGGTTCGCCGACATCCAGGGAACGACCGGGGTGGAGCACTTCCGGCTGGGGGCGGGTTACCTGTATTCGGACGTCAATCCGTATTTCTTCTATGACACGGCGGCGGTTCCGGCGAGTTACTTCAAGCCGCGGAATGAAGTCACGCTGTCGGCGACGGGCAATTACGATCAATATAGGTTCTCGGCTTTTGCCCGGCGCGATCTGCAGTTGAACAAGATGGTGTCGGCGGGTGTGCGAGCGACCTATGAGAACGAGTGTCTCGTCTTGGACGCGAACGTCAGCCGGCGTTACACATCGTTAAATGGTGACACGGGCTCGACGCTCGTATTATTCCAAATCACCTTTAAGACCGTTGGACAGTTCGGCTTTCACGCTTTCTGAGTGGGTGTGCGGACCGCCGCGAGATAGGATTTGCCGATGGCTCACTTCCGTTATTTGCTTCTTTCCGCGGTCGGTGCGGCGCTGGTGGTGTCGGCCGCGCCGGTTGCGGCGCAGGGACGGCGGCCGCCGCTGGCCGCGGCAGTAGCGCCGGAGGCTGCCGGGTCGGAGAAGATCATGGCGGTGGTGAACGGCGACGCGATCACGTCGGGGGACGTGACGGCGCGGGGGCGGTTGTTCGCGCTGAGCACCGGGCTGCCGGTGACGCCGGAGGTGCTGGACCGGCTGCGGCCGCAGGTGTTGAAGCAGTTGGTGGACGAGCGGCTGCGGCTGCAGGAGGTGCAGCGGCGCAAGATCGTGGTGGGGGATCGGGAGATCGCGCAGTCGATCGCGGAGATCGAGCAGCGCAACGGGATGCCGGCGGGCGCGCTGGGGTCGGCGCTGAAAGGGCGCGGCGTGGCGCTGCGGACGTTGATCGATCAGGTGCGGGTGCAGCTCGGGTGGACGCGGGTGCTGCGCGAAGAACTGGGCAGCAAGGCGGACATCTCGGACGCCGAGATCGCCGAGCAGCAGCGGATCTACAAGGCGCAGACCGGGCAGCCGGAATTCCGCGTGGGCGAGATCTTCATCCCGATCGACGACCCGGCCAAGTCGGGTGACGCGCAGCGATTCGCCGAGACGGTGATCGGCGAGTTGCGGCAGGGGGCGCCGTTCCCGGTGGTGGCAGCGCAGTTCAGCCAGGCGCAGACGGCGCTGCAGGGCGGCGATCTCGGCTGGGTGCGCGCGAACCAGCTCGACCCGGAGGTGGCCAAGGTGGTGCGCGAGATGCCGCCGGGCGCGGTGAGCAATCCGGTGCGGGTTCCAGGCGGGATCGACATCGTGACGCTGACCGGCAAGCGGGTGCTGGGGCAGGACAAGTCAACGGTGCTGAGCGTCCGGCAGGTGTTCATTCCGTTCACCTCGCCGGTGAACCCAGGGGCGCCGACGGAGCAGCAGAAGAAGGCGGTCGAGCAGGCCGGGGAAATCAGTAAGACGGCGAAGAGCTGCGCCGACGTGGAAGCGGCGAACGAACGGCTGGGCAAGACGCGGCCGTCCGATCCGGGCGAGATCAAGCTGGAAGCGGTGGGGTCGGCACCGCTGCGGCAGTTGATGGGGACCTTGCCGGTGGGCCAGGTGAGCCGGCCGCTGGTGGCGTCCGAGGGCGTGGCGGTGGTGATGGTGTGTTCGCGCGAAGTGAAGGCGGATGCGGCGCCGGCCAAGCAGGAGGTGAGCAACCAGTTGCTGAGCGAACGGATCGAGTTGTCGTCACGGCAGTTGCTGCGCGATCTGCGGCGGCGGGCGGTGATGGACATGCGGGTCGACGGCGTCGCTGCCCGATAGTCAGCCGTTGTCCGAGCAGTTGACGCCGGAGCTTCCGCCGCTTCGCGACGGGGATGATCCGCAAGCAAAGCTGCCGCCGCTGCGCGACGTCATTGCCAAGCACGGGCTGGATGCGCGCAAGTCGCTGGGGCAGCACTTCCTACTGGACCCGGGGACGACGTTTCGGATCGCGCGTTTGCCGGGGTCGCTGGACGGGCGGGACGTGGTGGAGGTCGGGCCGGGACCTGGCGGGCTGACGCGGTCGTTGCTGGAGGCGGGCGCGGCGCGGGTGCTGGCGGTGGAGCTGGACCGGCGGGCGATCGCGGCGTTGGGGGAGTTGGCGGCGCATTACCCGGGGCGGCTGGACGTGCTGGAGGCGGATGCGGTGTCGCTGGATCTGGCGGCGATGAGCCGAGCGCCGCGGCAGTTGGCGGCGAACCTGCCCTATAACGTGGCGACGCCGCTGCTGGTGGGGTGGTTGCGGCAGGCCGGGCTGTGGGAGCGGATGACGCTGATGTTCCAGCTCGAGGTGGCGGAGCGGATCTCTGCGGCGCCGAATACCAGCGGGTTCGGGCGGTTAAGCGTGCTGGCGCAATGGTGCTGCGAGACGGCGATGCTGCTGCGGTTGCCGCCAGCGGCGTTCACGCCGCCACCAAAGGTGTGGTCGGCGGTGGTGGGGCTGACGCCGCATGCGGAGCAGCCGCCGGCAGACCTGTTCGTCACGATGGAGCGGCTGACGGCGGCGGCGTTCGGGCAGCGGCGCAAGATGCTGCGGGGCAGCCTGAAGCCGTTAGGCGGCGAGGCGTTGCTGGAGCGGGCCGCCATCGCGCCGGAGCGGCGGGCGGAGACGCTGACGATACCGGAGTGGGACCGGTTGGTGCGGCTGCTGTGACGGTGCGGGAGGCGAGCGGGGCGGACGAGGCGGCGGCGGTGGCGTTGTGGCAGGCGTGCGGGCTGGTGTCGCCGCCGAACGATCCGGTTGAGGATTTCCGCTTCGCGGTGGCGGGGGCGTGTTCGGCCGTGCTCCTGGCCGATGACGCTGCGGGGGCGGTGATCGGCAGCGTCATGGTCGGCCATGACGGGCATCGCGGGTGGCTCTACTACGTGGCATCAGCGCCGGCGGTGCGCGGACAGTCCGTGGGACGGGCCATGGTTGCAGCGGCAGAAGATTGGTTGCGGCAGCGCGGGGTGGTGAAGGCGCAGTTGCTGGTGCGGGAGACGAATACCGGGGTCGTGGGGTTCTACGAGCGGCTGGGGTTCGAGGTGGCGCCGCGGGTCGTGATGGGCAAGCGCCTCTAGAGGCTGACGCGTTAGAGGGTGGCGACCAGGAAGAGGCGGGGGAACGGGAGCAGGACGGTGCCGTCGGGGTTGGCCGGGTAGGCTTCGGCGACCGCGGCGCGGTAGCGGGTGAGGAAGTCGGCTTTGCCGGGCTCGTCGAGGGCGGCGAGGTAGGGGCGGAGGCCGCTGCCGCGGAACCATTCGACGATGGCGTCGTGGCTCTCGAGGACATGGAAATAGGTGGTGCGCCAGATGTCCACGGCAGCGGCGTGGGATTTCAGGGCGGCGTAGTAGGCGTTGGGGGTTTCCATGGTGCCGCGCTGGCCTTCGGCGCGGCGCATAAGGTCGGGGCCGGCGACGTCGCGCATGGCGCGGTAGGCGGGCTCGTCGAGGTTGTCGGGCATCTGGACTGCGAGGGTGCCGCCCGGGGCGAGGCGGCGCAGGAGGCTCGGCAGCAAGGTCGTGTGGTCGGGGAGCCATTGCAGGACGGCGTTGGAGAGGATGAGGTCGGCGGTGCCTTGCCAGGTGGCGAGGTCGGCAATCTCGAAGGAGATGTCGGGGAGGCGCTGGCGCGCGGCGGCGATCATGGCCGGGTCGCTATCGAGGCCGGTGAGCGCGGCGTCGGGGAAGCGGGCGCGGAGTATCTCGGTGGAGTTGCCGGGGCCGCAGCCCAGGTCGATGGCGGTCGTCGGGGTGGTCGTGATGGCGGCGACGAGGTCGCGGACCGGGCGGGTGCGGTCGGATTCGAACTTCGTGTATTGGGCGGGGGACCAGGTCATGGGGTTCAGTGTGGCACGGGATCGGCCCGGGGCTCCACCCTCCCCCGCTGGCGGGAGAGGACCGAGCCCCGAGAGTCGGGGTCAGAAGAGTTGGCGGAAGATGACGAACAGGCTGCCGGCGATGGCCATGGCGGCGGGCAGGGTCATGACCCAGGCCAGGGCCATGTTGCGGATGGTGCTCCACTGCAGGCCGGAGCCGTTGGCGGCCATGGTGCCGGCGACGCCGGAGGACAGGACGTGGGTGGTGGAGACCGGGAGGCCGTAGGCGTCGGCTAGGCCGATGGTGGCGGCGGCGACGATCTCGGCCGACGCGCCCTGGGCGTAGGTCAGGTGGGTCTTGCCGATCTTCTCGCCGACGGTGACGACGATGCGCTTCCAGCCGACCATGGTGCCGAGGCCGAGGGCCAGGGCGACGCAGGCCTTGACCCAAATGGGGATGTAGCGCGTGCCGCTGTCGAAGGAGGAGCGGAGGGATTTGAGCTTGGTCATGTCCTCGTCGGAGAAGCCGGCGGGCTTCGCGCCCATGACGCGGATGCCGTCGGAGGCGAGATACATGTCGTTACGGACGTTGGAGGTGGCCTGGGCCGGGATGGCCTTAATGGCGCCGTAGCTCTTGACCTGCTTGGCGATATCATCGGTCAACGCCGAGAGGGCGGCGTAGACGGCGGGGGTGTTGACGTCCTTCGATTTGAGGGCGTCGCCGACGGTAGCGCGGGCGTCGGCCGGGCTGGGTGCGGGGAGCGACTCGCTGTGGGCGTGCAGCACGGCCGCGCCGTCGTTGGTGGCCTGCATGAAGGCCGGGGTGGTGGATTCCGGCAAAGCGCGGTTGAGGGCGTAGGCGGTCGGCGCGGCGCCGATGAGGATCAGCATGATGAGGCCCATGCCCTTTTGGCCGTCATTGCTGCCGTGGAAGAAGGAAACGCCGGTGCAGGTGGCGATGAGCAGGCCGCGGATGGCGGGTGGCGGCGGCTTGTTGCCCTCGGGAGCGGCGTAAAGGCTGGGGGATTTGATGAAGATTTTCATCGCCAGCAGCAGCAGGGCGGAGAGGGCGAAGCCGATGAGGGGGCTGAATAGCAGCGCCTTGAGGACGCCGAGGGCCTGATTCCAGTCGACGCCGGAGGTGGCCTGGCCAGCGGGGGCCATCCACTGGTTGGCGAGGCCGACGCCCATGATGGAGCCGATCAGGGCGTGCGACGAGGAGTTCGGCAGGCCAAAGGCCCAGGTGCCGAGGTTCCAGATCACGGCGGCGATGAGGAGGGCGAAGATCATTGCATAGCCGGCGCTGCTGCCGGCCTGGAGGATCAATTCGACGGGCAGGAGGTTGACCACAGTGAAGGCGACGGCGCCGCTGGAGGTGAGCACGCCGAGGAAGTTCCAGCAGCCGGACCAGACGACGGCAGCCATGGGCGGTAGGGCGTGGGTGTAGATGACGGTGGCAACCGCGTTGGCGGTGTCGTGGAAGCCGTTGACGAACTCGAAGCCGAGGGCGACCAGGAGGGCGAGACCGAGAAGAATGATGGCACCGGTGGCGATGTTGTTTTCGCCGACGCCGTGAACGTCGCTGACGATGCTGAAGGCGGCGTAGGCCAGGCCGGCGGCGAGCACGAGGATGAAGCCGATCGCGCCGGCCTTGTGCGGCTTATGGTCGAGTTGCGGCCGGGAATCCGGCACCGCCGTGTCGTTTCGGGGATCGATGGTTGCGCCGGACATGGGTGACCTCTGGTCAGAGTTGACCGTCCATAGTCCGATCGCGGGGTGGGCTTCTATGTCGGAACCGTGACAATTGGGCGGCTGGCCTGCCGGCGGTCAGGCGGGTTTGGCGGCGGAGAGATCGGCCATCCAGCCGGCGGCGGTGAGGGGGAATTTGGCGACGGCCGTGCGGATGGCGACCTGGTAGGTGGGTTGGAAGAGCGGCACCAGAGTGGCCTGCTCGACCATGGCGGATTGGAAGTCGGACCAGAGGGCGGCGGCGCGGGCCGGGTCGGGGGCGGCGGCGGCGGCGTTGATCAATGGGGGGATGGCGTTGGGGGCGGTCCAGCCGAGGCGTTTGCCGACGCGGTCGACGGCACCTTCGGCCCAGACGCGGTTCTCAATCACGGGTGGGTGCCAGAAGGCGAGAACGGCCTGGAGCTTGCCGGCGAGATAGTCGGCGCGGAGGTTGGCCGGGTTCTTCATGTCGAGGGTGAGCTTGATGCCGACGCGGCCGAGGTCGGTCTGCAGCTTGCGGGCGAGGGCGTGGTAGGTGATGCCGGCGATGGCGTCGTCTGCGTAGGACAGGCGGATCTCGAGGCCGTCGGGGTATCCGGCGGTGCGGAGCAGGGTGCGGGCGCGGTCAAGGTCCTGATGGTAGCCAACCCGGGCGGCGATGGCTTCGGTGGAGCCGGGGACGCCGACGGGCAGGAAATGGGCGGGGCGGGTGGCGCTGCCGCCGAGGAGGCGGCCGAGGAGGTCGTCGTAGTCGATGGCGGCGGCGAGGGCCTGGCGGACGGCGAGAGTGGAAAGCGGCTTGCTGAGCACCGGGTTGGCAGTGAGGGCGAGATAGACGAAATCCAGGCTGCGGACGTTCTCGATGCGGATCGCGCGGTCGGATTGCAGGGTGGCGATCTGTTCGGGGATGAGATTGAAGGCGACGTCGATGTCGCCCCGCTGGATCGCGCGGAGCTGGGCGGCGGGATAGGGCATGTTGACGACCGTGACCCGGCGATATCCGGCCGGGTCACGCCAGGGATGCGGGTTCGCGACGAGCTGGATCGATTGGCGGCGGGACCAGCCGGCGAGGGTGTAGGCGCCGGAGCCGGCGGAGTGCCCGTTGAGCCACTCGGTGGCGTTGGCACCCTGGGCTTCGAGAACGGCGCGCTCGAGGATGGCGAATTGGGGCGAGGCCAGGGTGGAGAGGAAGGCTTCGTCGGGGCGGTGCAGCTCGATGTCCACGGAGGCGGGGCCGGAGACGGTGATGGCGGCGATGTTGGTGACGAACTGGCCGGCACCATCAGCGGCGGCTCGGGCGCGGTCGAGGCTGTAGCGGCAGTCGTCGGGGGTGAGCTTGGCGCCGGTGGCAAAGGTGGCGGCCGGGTCGAGGGTGAAGCGCCAGGCGGCGGTGGGGAGGCGTTCCCATTTGGTGGCCAGGCTGGGGACCACGGCGTCGTAGTGGCCGGGGACCATGGTGACGAGGGTGTCGTAGCAGGCGGCCAGGGTGAGCGGGGTGGTGTAGCTGGCGATGCGGGCGGGGTCGAAGGTACTGGTGTCGGCGATGTCCAGGCTGATGGTGAGGGTGTCGCGGGATGGGGGGCGCGGTTGGGCGCGAGCGGAGCCGGAGAACGCCGCGGCGATTGCGACGGTGGGAGCGAGGTGGGCGAGCTGTCGGCGCGAGATGGACAGGGGTCTGCCTCCGTAGGTTGCGACGACGATAAAGGGGCGTCGGTCGCTTCGCCAGCAGGGGCGGCGGAGTGATTTGGATGTGTGCGCTACCGCTGGCGGGCAAAGCGGGCTAGAAGGCGGGTATGTTCGACATCGCATGGACCGAGATCGGGTTGATCGGGATCGTGGCGCTGATCGTCATCGGGCCGAAGGATTTGCCCGTGGCGATCAAGGCCGTCACGCAGATGGTCAAGAAGGCGCGCCGGATGGCGGGTGAGTTCCAGACCCATGTCGACGAGATGATGCGCGACGCGAACATGAGCGAGGTTCGGGACACGTTCAACGACATCCGGCGGATGGACATCAAGGGCAAGATCCTGAGCGCCGTCGATGGCGACGGGTCGATCCGGAAGAACATCGCCGATCCGGGGTCGAATTTCTCGCCGCCACCGCCGGTCGTGCCGGTTCACGACGTCGCGCATGACACCGTGCATGACACGGCGGTTGGCGTGGTGTCGGGCAATGTGGGCGATGCGCCGCTGCCCGAGTATTCGATCGCGGCGTTCCCTGCCCTGCCGAGCGCGGCATCGGGTCCGGCGCCGGCGTTCGTGCCACCGCATTATGCGCCGCGGGCCGAGCCGACCGTCCGGGTGCCGCCGGCATTCATTCCGCCGAGCTTCGCCCCGCCGGCCTTTGCCCCGACCGATCACGCCTGACGGCGCGACCGGCTTCTCCGACTGGTAGTGAACACCCTGGCCGACGCAAAAGACGATCCGATCGACGACAAGCCGATGCCGTTGCTGGAGCATCTGATCGAGCTTCGACGGCGGCTGCTGTGGTCGGCGGTGGCGTTCGCAGTGTGCTTCGCGGTTTGCTATTATTTCAGCAGGGACATTTATTCGTTCCTGGTGCGGCCGCTGGCCAACATCCTGGAAGCGCGCGGCGGCAACCGGCGGATGATCTATACCCAGCTATACGAGGCGTTCTTCACCTATCTGCGGGTGGCGTTCTTCGGGGCCGGGTTCGTGTCGTTCCCAGTGGTGGCGAGCCAGATTTATCTGTTCGTGGCGCCGGGGCTGTATCGCAGCGAGAAAAATGCGATCGTGCCTTTCCTGGTGGCGACGCCGGTGCTGTTCCTGGCCGGCGCGGCGCTGGCGTACTATTTCATCTTTCCGGAAGCCTGGTCGTTCTTTCTGAGCTTCGAGACGCCGACCGGGGCGGGCGGGTTGCCGATCGAGCTCGAGGCCAAGGTTTCCGAGTATCTGAGCTTGGTGATGAAGCTCATCTTTGCTTTCGGGATCGCGTTCCAGTTGCCGGTGCTGTTGAGCCTATTGGCCAAGGTCGGGATCGTGAGTTCGGCCGGGCTGAAGAAGTATCGTCGGTATGCGTATGTGGGGATGTTCGTGATCGCGGCGGTGCTGACTCCGCCGGACGTCATTACGCAGACCGGGTTGGCGGTGCCGCTGATTCTTTTGTACGAAGTTTCCATCCAGTGCGCTCGAATCCTAGAGCCCAAGCCCGTCGAGATCTGAGACATGCATGACATTCGGGCGATCCGGGCGGAGCCGGCGGCATTCGACCGGGATCTGGCGCGGCGGGGATTGCCGGGTCGGGCGGAGGCGATCCTGACGCTGGATACCGAGCGGCGGGCGGCACTGACGACGATGCAGGAGGGGCAGGCGCAACGGAATGCGCTGTCCAAGCAGATCGGGCAGGCCAAGCGGACGGGGGCGGATTCGGCGGCGCTGGAAGCGGAAGCCACCGCATTGCGGGAGCGGATGGGGGCGCTGGAAACCGATGCGGCGCGGCACGAGGCGAGCATCAAGGTGATGCTGGACGTGTTGCCGAACCGGCTCGACCCGGCGGTGCCGGACGGGGCGGACGAGAGCGGCAATGTCGTCGTCAAGCAGGTGGGCGAGCCACGGCAGTTGGAGGACGCGCGGGAGCACTTCGAGTTGGGCGAGACGCTCGGCATGATGGAGTTCGAGGCAGCGACGCGGATGTCGGGAAGCCGGTTCACCATCCTGCGCGGAAAGCTGGCGCGGATGGAGCGGGCGTTGGGGCAGTTCATGCTCGACCTGCATACGGGGGCACACGGCTACACCGAGATGCAGGTGCCGCTGCTGGTCAACGACGACGCGGCCTATGGGACGGACAAGCTGCCGAAGTTCGCCGAGGATCTGTTCCGAACGACAGATGGGCGGTGGTTGATCCCAACCGCGGAGGTGCCGCTGACTAGCATGGTCATGGGGCAGATCGTGGCGGAGGCCGAGCTACCGATGCGGATGACGGCGCTGAGCGAGTGTTTTCGGAGTGAGGCCGGGTCGGCGGGGCGCGATACCAGGGGCATGCTGCGGCAGCACCAGTTCCGCAAAGTGGAGCTGGTGAGCATCACGGCGCCGGAGCGGTCGGAGGAGGAGCACGAGCGGATGACGGCTTGTGCGGAGGCGGTACTGGAGAAGCTGGGGCTGACGTATCGGCGGATGCTGCTGTGCGCGGGGGATACCGGGTTCGGGGCGGCCAAGACGTTCGACCTGGAGGTCTGGCTGCCGGGGCAGAAGGCGTGGCGGGAAATTTCCTCCTGCTCCAACACGCGAGATTTCCAGGCGCGGCGGATGAACGCCAGGATGCGCGGGGCGGATGGGAAGGTCGCGGGGCCGGTGCATACGCTGAACGGGTCGGGCGTGGCGCTGGGGCGGTGCTTGATCGCGGTGATGGAGAGCTATCAGCAGCAGGGAGGCGCGATCACGGTGCCGGACGCGCTGACCGGCTACATGGGTGGGGTTTCGGTCATCGAGTGAGGGGTCGGCGGGTTTTTACCCGCGCTACGGAAGCGCCGTCTGCCAGATGGGCTCTTTCAGCCGGGCAGTGAAGGCGGCGTGGCGGGACAGGGTTTCGGCGTCGACCTGTATGAGGATGGGGCGGCGGCCGGCGATGGGCTGGTAGGCGACGGAGGACGTCGCGCCGCCATCATCCAAGAGAGTCAGAGCGGATTGGCGGCCGCCAGTCAGTTCGACGTAGACGTCGGACAGCAGACGGCAGTCCAGCAGGGCGTTGTGGCTGGTGCGCTGGCTGAGATCGATGTCGTAGCGGCGGCACAGGCTGTCGAGGCTGTTGGGGAGGCCGGGGAAGCGGGCCTTGGCCAAGGCAAGCGTGTCGATCATGCGGGACAGGTCGAGGGGGACCCGGTCGGCGCGGCGGAGTTCGGCGTTGATGAAGCCGAAGTCGAACGGGGCGTTGTGGGCGATCAGCGGCGAATCGCCCACAAAGGCCAGGAAGTCGTCGGCCACCTCGGCGAAGCGGGGTTTGCCCTGGAGCTGGTGGCGGCGGATGCCGTGGACGCGGGTGGCTTCCTCCGGGATGTCGCGCTCGGGGTCGATGAGGACGTGGTAGGTGTTGCCGGTGGGGAGGTCGCGGTGCAACTCGATGCAGGCGATCTCGATGACACGGTCGCCGGTGGCCGGGTCGAGGCCGGTGGTCTCGGTGTCGAAGATGACGGAACGGCTCATGCTTCGGCGACGATTGGGGCTGGGGCGTTGCCGAGATAGCGGTCCATGACTTCCTGCGGAGGGCCGTCATCGACGATGCGGCCGCCATCCATGCGGATAACGCGGGTGCTCCAGTTAAGGATCACGCCGGGAGAGTGCGAGGAGAGGACAAGGATCTCGGCCTGGTTGACGACGCTTTCCAGGCGGACGGAGGCCTTCTCCATGAAAGCGGCGTCGCCGGCGAGGAACCATTCGTCCATGAGCAGGACTTCGGGGCGGATGGCGGTGGCGAGCGCAAAGCCGAGGCGGACGGTCATGCCGGCGCTGTAGAAGCGCATGGGGAGATCGAGGAAGTCGCCGAGTTCGGCAAAGGCTTCGACGTCGCGCTCAAGCTGATCGATCTCGGGACGGGGATAGCCGTTGTATAGGCCGCGGAGGACGATGTTCTCGCGGCCGGTGAGTTCGGAGTTCATGCCGAGGTTGGGGTCGAGCAAGGCGCCGATGCGGCCCTGGATCTCGATGCGGCCGTGGACGGGTTCGTAGATGCCGGCCAGGGTGCGGAGCAGCGTGGTCTTGCCGGCGCCGTTGCCGCCGATGAGGCCGAGGCGGTCGCCGCTGCGCAGGTCGAGCGAGATATCGCGCAGAGCGTTGACGACGATGCGGGACTTGTCATCCTGCTGCAGGCGGCCGCTGGCGCGGGCGAAGATGTGCTTCTTCAGGCTGCGGCTATTGCCGTGATAGATCGGGAAGTCGACCGAGAGGCCGCGGACGGTGAGGCTGGCCACGAGCTAGACCCAGAAGGCCAGGCGGGCGCGAGTGCGGGTGAAGAGCAGCCAGGCGAGGCCGACCAGGACGGCGCTGTAGGCCAGGGCGGAGGCCCAGACGTGCAGGCTGACGTATTGGCCGAGCATGGGGCCTCGGACGATTTCCAACAGCGTATAAAACGGGTTGAGCCAGAGCAGCTCCAGCGCGGTGCCCTTGAGCAATTCGGGTTTCCAGATGATGGGGCTGACGAAGAAGGCGATCTGGATGACGCTGGCGATGATGGGCGGAATGTCGCGGAAGCGGGCGCCGATGGGGCCGAGCAGGAAGCAGACGGCCAGGCCGTCGATCACCCAGAGCAGGAGGCCGGGGATGGCCGTCAGCGCGCGCAAGCCGGGCCAGTTGTCGAACCAGGCATAGACGGCGACGATGACGACGACGTTGTGGGCCAGGATGATGACGTTGCGGGTAACGACTCGCATGGGGTGCAGCGTGAAGGGCATGCGCATGGAGCGGATGGTGCCCTCGGCGGAGGTGAAGCAGGTGCAGGCTTCGCTTATGACAGTGGACAGGACGTTCCAGAGCACCAAGGAGAGGGCCAGGAACGGCAGGTAGTCGTGTAACTCCATGTTAAACAGTCTGGAGTACAAGACACCCAGGGCCACGACCATCACAGCCGTTGAGAGAGTGAGCCAGAAGGGACCGAGCATGGAGCCGCGGTAGCGAAGGCGGATGTCGAACCAGCCCAGGGTAAAGGCCAGGCGCCAAAGGCGGCAGGCTTCGACGATGTCGGCGACTGCGAGTCGCTGGCGCTCGGTGTGGCCGAGGCCGGACTGTAGGACGAGCGTCCGCGGGAGGGCACTGCTCGCCATCCTGGGGAGTTCGGTCTGACTGAGGCTCATGCGCTGCCCGTATCCGATCGGGACAGGCGACACAACATTCGGCAGCGCGGAGGTAGTGGCTCGCGAGGGTTTGAAGAAAAGGTTTGCCCGGATTTCGGCGGCGGGTTAGGGGTTTATGGACAGCTTCTATAGTTCGAGTTGAGCGATGGCCGTTAAGGTCATCTTAACTGCCTGCCGTGAAAACACGGCCCACCACGGAGGCCACGTTTGCGTCGCAGCACTGCAGCCAATCTTTTCGGAACCGTCGGCGCCATTGCGTTGCTTGCGGGGTGTGCGAGCAAGCCGCAGATTTCGGCGCAGCAGGAGTCGACCCGGTATCTGTCGAGGGCGGAGCGGCGCAGCTACTCGCCACCGGGTCCGGCGAGCGATCCGTGGGGACCCTACATCCGCGAGGCATCCGGCAAGTACGACGTGCCGGAAAAGTGGATTCGCGAAGTGATGCGGCAGGAATCCGGTGGCAGCCTGTATGGGCGCAACGGACAGTTGGTCACGTCGGGCGCGGGCGCGATGGGGCTGATGCAGGTGATGCCGGCGACCTACGACGATCTGCGCGGGCGGTATCGGGAGCTGGGCGACGATCCCTATGACCCGCATAACAACGTCATGGCGGGGACGGCGTATCTTCGCGAGATGTACGACATCTACGGGGCACCGGGCTTCCTGGCGGCGTACAATGCCGGGCCGGGACGGTTGGACGATTACCTGACGCGCAACCGGACGTTGCCGCTGGAGACGCGGCGCTACGTGGCGTCGATCGGGCCGCGGATCGCCGGGCATGAGCCACAGAAGCAGTCGCCGGGCGCGATGTATGCGATGAACTCGATCCCGTTGGATATTCCGGCCGGGCCGCGTTACCCGGACGTGGCGCCGCAGAGCTTCGGCACGCAATACGCCAGCGCGGCGCCGATCGTGCTGTCGCCGCCAGCGCAGGCTTATGTTGCGCCGACACCGGTCTATGCCGCGCCGGTCGAGGTGGCGGAAGCGCCGCCGCCGGGCCGGTTCATCAAGTTGTCGCCGCAACCGCAGCCCGAGCCGATCGCCGTGGCAGACGCGACGCCGGTGCAGCCGTTCATCAAGCTGACGCCGCCGATACCGTCCTATCCAGCGCCGGTTCCGTTTGCCGTGGCCGAGGCGCCACGTTTCGAGCCGAGCAATCGTTTCGAGCAGGCTGGTCGTTCCGAGCAGGTGGGCCGGTTCAGTGCACCGGCGCCGCGTCAGGCGGCCATGCCGATCCCGGAGCCGCCGGCGCCGCCGAGCGCGCGGGGCACGCAGTTCGCGCGTCGTGGCGTTCAGAATACCGGCCGTCCAATCGAGGTGGCCGAGATGCCGGAGCCACCGCGGATGCCGACCCGGTATGCGGCGGCGGAACTGGTCCCAGTTTCACCGCATCAGCGTGGGTTCAGCCTGATCCCAACGGCCAATGCAGCGCCGATCCATAAGGGTGCGATCCCGCTGGCATCGACGAGTGGCGCATGGGCGGTTCAGGTCGGCGCATTTGCCAACCAGGATCTGGCCCATTCGGCAACAACGGCGGCGCGGCAGAATGCGCGCGGCGAGCTTGGCGGGGCACAGACGGTGGTCGCCGGCGTGCGTCAGCCCGGCGGGACGCTGTATCGCGCCAGGCTCGGAGGCCTGTCGCACGAGGCGGCGGAGCAGGCTTGCGAGAAGCTGAGCCGGGCGCGGACGAATTGCATGATCGTGTCGCCCGACGCACAGCGCTGAGTCGGGGCGGCCTCCGGGTCGCTCTCAGGTATGGAATACGCCGATTCAGGGTGGCAGTCGTCGAGGCTGCCACCCTGAATCGTTGAGGCGGATCGTCAGCGCCGAGGGGTGCCGACGCCGATGGAACCTGCTGGGCGCCAGCGTGATCGGCAATCGTCGTTTGAAGAAGCAGGTACTTGCAACCTCCTGGTGTGCCGCGCGCTAGCCTACTGTTCGTCAGTGCGCGGCGGTCCTTCAAGGGATCGCGCGATGCAACAGCAGGAGCTACAATGATCAACAAAGCCCTTTTCCCGGCGGTAGTCGCGGCGGCTCTCGGCCTGTCCGGCCTGGCGCAGGCGCAGACGACCACACAGACCCAGACGCACACGGCGGCCCCGTCCAGCAGCACCAATTCGAATGCGCCGGTCGTCAGTGGCACCGGTTCGGCGACCAACAATGCGGTCAACACGGCACCGGCCAACAATGCCGGCGCTCCGGTTCCAGGGGCCAACAGCTTCACCGAGGGACAGGCGCGCGACCGCATCCAGGACAAGGGATACACACAGGTCAATACCCTGTCATTGGACAGCAAAGGTGTTTGGCGCGGCAAGGCCATGAAGAACGGCCAGTCGGTCGACGTGTCGATGGACTACCAGGGCAACGTCGTACCGCAATAATTCGCACCACAAGTCAGGAGCACGTCCATGAGCGTCGTTGTCACACGTCTATTTGATACTTACGAGCATGCCACTCAAGCGGTCAGCGAACTGGAGTCCGGCGGAATCCCGCATAGCGACATCAGCATCGTTGCCAACAACCAGGGCGGCGAAATCCCTACCGGGCAGACCGAGGATGTGGACGGCGATGCCGGGACTGGGGCAGGCACGGGCGCCAGCATTGGCACGGTGTTGGGCGGCGGCGCCGGGCTGCTGGCCGGGTTGGGCATGCTGGCCATTCCGGGCGTCGGGCCGGTCGTGGCAGCGGGTTGGTTGATCGCGACGGCCGTGGGTGCCGGCGTGGGTGCCGGTGCCGGCGGGCTGCTCGGGTCGTTGGTCGGCGCAGGCGTCGATGAAGCCGATGCGCATGTGTATGCCGAAGGCGTTCGTCGTGGCGGCACGCTGGTGACGGCGCGGGTCGACGAGGGGCAGCGTTCGATGGTCGAAGGCGTGATGGATCGTTCGTCCGGCGTGACGGCGACGTCGCGCGGACAGGACTACCGGGCCGGTGGCTGGGAGAAGTTCGACGAGATGGCGCCGGCTTACCGCGCCGAGACGCCGGCCGGTGCGGCGATGCCGTCACCGATGATCGGTGACGTGCCGCCAGTGTCGGTCGATCCGACGCAGCCGCGGACGCCGCCGACCACCCGCTAAGCGTTTCGTCACTTTTACACTGGAGGCGGCGCGCCGAGAGGTGCGCCGCCTTTTGTTTGTCTGCCGTGGGGTCATGTCCCTGCGGAGCGAGCGGAGTTCCGGCATGGATGGTGGTTTTGGCAGGTCGGGCGATACGGTAGCCTACGTCAACCGGATCGGGACGGCGGTGCCGGCGCATGACGTGCACCAGGCCTTTCTCGGATTTGCCGAGAGTTTGCTGCCGGAGCGGACACGGCGGGTATTCGGACGGATGGCGGAGCGGGCGGGGATCGAGCACCGGTTCTCGTGCCTGCGCCCCGGGGCGGATGGGTCGTTCTCGCTGGACGATGCCGGGTTTTACACGCGCGGGGCGTTTCCGAGCACGGGCGCGCGGATGCGGGCCTATGAGGCGGGGGCGACCGGGCTGGCGCTGCAGGCGATCGAACGGCTGGAGCTCGGGGACACCGCGATCAGCCATCTGATCGTGGCGAGCTGCACCGGCTTCACGGCGCCGGGGCTGGATCAGCTGGTGGCGGAGCGGCTGGGGTTCGCCGACACGATCGAACGGACGGCCATCGGGTTCATGGGGTGTTACGCGGCGGTGCCGGCGTTGCGGACGGCGCGGCACATCGTGCGGTCGGAGCCGGAGGCGCGGGTGCTGGTGCTGAACCTCGAGCTGTGCACGCTTCACCTGCAGGAGACGAGCGACCTGGAGACGGTGCTGTCGTTCATGCTGTTCGGAGACGGGGCGTCTGCCTGTCTAGTGACGGCGGAGCCGACAGGAATCGCGCTGGATAGTTTCCGGGCGCAGCGGCTGCCGGGAACGCAGGAGCTGATCACCTGGCGGATCGGGGATCAGGGGTTCGACATGCACCTGTCAGGGCAAGTGCCGCCGACGATCGCGGCAGCGTTGCGGGCGGAGCGGGCGCGGAACGAGGAAGGATGGCTGGGGGACGTCGCCGGGCTGCACTGGGCGGTGCATGCCGGGGGGCGGACGGTGCTGGACGCGGTGGAGCAAGGGGTCGGGCTGGGGCCGGAGGAATTGTGCCATTCGCGGGACGTGTTGCGGGAGATCGGCAACGTGTCGTCGGCGACGCTGCCGCATGTGCTGGCGCGGTTGATGAACTCGGGGGCCAAGGGGCCGGGGATGGCAATGGCGTTCGGGCCGGGGTTGAGTGCGGAGACGTTCCGGTTCCGGCTGGTTTGATGCGGTTCAACAGCCGCAGCCCGGCCAGTGAATGGATGGATGCGCCGGGGATCGACCAGGCGGACCTGGCGCGGTGCCTCGACGACCTGGCGACCGTGAACAGCGTGACGCTGGCGCGGCCGCCGACGGTGGGGTTCGTGCGGCGGGCGGCCAGACTCAATCAGGACCGGGGACGCAGCGAGTTGTCGGTGCTGGATGTTGGGTATGGGCAGGGGGACATGTTGCGCCGGGTCGCGCGGTGGGGACGGCGACGGGGGATGAGCTTGCGGCTGTCCGGGGTGGATCTGAGCCCGGCGAGCAAGGTGGCGGCGGAGGCGGCGACGCCGGGCTTCATGGGGATCGAGTATCGGACCGGTGACGTGTTCGACGAAGCGCCAGGGAGCGTGGACGTGATCGTCAGCTCGTTGTTCACGCATCACCTGAGCGATGCGGAGGTGGTGCGGTTCCTCCAGTGGATGGAGCAGACGGCACGGGTGGGATGGTTCGTGAACGATCTTCACCGGCACCCCCTCGCCTATCATGGGTTCAAGGCGTTGTCGGGGCTGGCGGGGTGGCACTCGATGGTGCGGCACGACGGGCCGGTGAGCGTGGCACGGGCGTTCACGCGGCGGGACTGGATGCGGTTACTGCGCGAGGCCGGGTTGCAGGCGCGGGTGCGGTGGCACCTGCCGTTCCGGTATTGCGTGGGGCGGCTGAAGTGAGGGTGCTGATCGCGGGAGGGGGCGTCGCGGGGGCGGCGGCGGCTTGTTTGCTGGGGCCGGCGGCGACGGTGGTGGAGCGGGAGGCCGGGGCGCACGACAAGATCTGCGGGGAGTTCCTGAGCGTCGAGGCGACGGGGTACCTGCGGCGGTTGGGGGTGGACCCGGTGGCGCTGGGGGCGGTGCCGGTGGAGCGGGTGCGGCTGGTGCATGGGGCGCGGGTGGCGGAGTCCATGCTGCCATTCGCGGCGCTGGGGCTGTCGCGGCGGGTGCTGGACGCGGCGCTGCTGGCGCGGGCGGAGGTGCTGGGAGCGACAGTGGTGCGGGGGCACTCGGTTCGGTTGGAGAATGGGGTACCGACCGTGGCCGGGTTGGGGCGCATCGCGGGGCACACGCTGTTTCTGGCGACGGGAAAACACGATCTGCGCGGGGCGCGGCGAGAGTTGGCGCGGGCGCCGGAGGATCTAGTGGGGTTGAAGATGTACCTGCGGCTGGACCCGGCACAGGCGGCGGCGTTGGCGGGGGCGGTGGAAGTGGTGCTGTTCCCGGGCGGGTACGGGGGGTTGCAGGCGGTCGAAGGCGGCGGGGTCAATCTTTGCCTGTTGCTCGAGCGGGAGGTGTTCGCCGCGTGCGGGGAGAGTTGGGCGGGCGTGCAGTCGATGCTGGAAGGGCAGTCGGCGCATATGCGGGCGCGGCTGGCGGGGGCGGTGACGCTGCTGGCGCGGCCGTTGGCGATCTTTCGTGTGCCATATGGGTTCGTGCACCGGGGGACGGATGACGGGGTGTTCCGGTTGGGGGATCAGATGGCGGTGATCCCGTCATTTTCCGGCGATGGGGTGTCGATGGCGCTGCACAGTGCGTTTCGGGCGGTAGCCGGGTTGTCGGGTGGGGCAGCGGGGTATCACCGGCGGGTGCGGACGGATGTTTCCGGGCAGGTCGGGCGGGCCTGGGCGATCTATCGCGCTGGGAGGATCATGCCGGGGGCGATGACGCGGGGCGCGCGGCTGTGGCCGGGAGCCATGCGGTGGGCGGCGCGGCTGACGCGGGTGCCGGCCGTGGCCTAGCAGGGTTGCGGCTCCACCCTCGCCCTGCCCTCTCCCGCCAGCATAAGGATTGTTAGCGGGGGGTGGCGTCCAGGCGGGTGATGGCGCCGAAGGGGATGCTGCGGGTCAGGGCGTCGGTGAGTTTCAGGCCGGTAGCGATGTGGAGCAGGCACTGGATCGGGGCGGCGTGGGTGATGACCAGTGTGGTGTCCTCGGAGGAGGCCAGGCGGGTCCAGGCATGGCGGAGGCGGCGGACCAGGGCGGAGATGCTCTCGCCGCCGCCGGGGGCGACGTGCACCGGGTCGGCTTCCCAGGCGATCGTCTCGGTGCGGGGGAGTGCTGACCAGGGCTGGCCCTCCCAGGTGCCGAAATCCTGGTCGGTGAGGCGGTTGTCGGCGTGGAGCGGGGCACCGGTGCGGGCGGCGACGGCGCGGGCGACGTCCAGGGCGCGGATCAAGGGGGAGCTGACGACGCGGTCGATGCGCTCGGTGTAGCCGGGGCGGTCGAGCGCGGCGAGAAGCTTCTCGGCGGCGAGATCGGCCGGTTCGGCGAGCGGGGCGTCGGTGCGGCCGTGGCAGATGCGGGCGCCGAGGAGGGCCCGCGGGTGGCGGGCGACGATGATGAGGCCGCGGGGCATCTATCTGCCGAAGAGGCGGGCGAACAGGCCGGACTTGGCCGTGGTCTTCTGGACGTGACTGACGTGAGGGGTGCGGGTCGGGTTGCGGAGCGCGCTGCTGATGGAATGGCGGGCGGTGTCGGCAGCGGCGATACGCTCGCGCTGGAAGACGAGGATGCGGCGCCCGTCTTCGTCGAGGCCGGTGAGGCCGGCGGCAACCGCGTCGGCTTCGGCGAGGGAGCCGGCGCGGCGGAGGATGTCGATGCGGCGGAGGGGGTCGCCGGGCCAGTTGGCGGCGGCGCGGCGGCGGAGGTCGGCGGCGTCCTCGTCATGATCTTCGCGGTGCCAGGCGGCCTGAAGGATGGCTTCGGCCGACGCCACCGCGTCACCGAGGGCGGCGGCGATGAGGGACCAGCGAAGAAAGCGGTCGGGCTCGGCCTGGATCTCGGCGCGCGGGACAACCGCGGCGGCCTCGGGCGGAAGGGCGACCAGGTCGGGGGCGGCGGCGCCGCAGCCGGAACACAGGGCGATCCAGCGTTTGAGGGTAGAGCGTGCGGGCTCGCCGGGTCGGCCGTCGAGGTCGGGGGCGAGTTCGGCGGTGGGGGTGCGGAAGGCGGGGCGGCAAGCGGTGCCGCAGACGGCGCAGGCGGCGGGTGTGACGGGGGGCGCCTTCATCGCGACTGCAGCCCGGCGCGCAGGCGGTGCATGGCGCGCTCCATGCGGGCGGGAGCCTGGGCGAAGCAAAGGCGGAGGTAGCCTTCACCGCCGGGTCCGAAGGCGATGCCGGGGGCCAGGGCGACGCCGTGCTCGTGGACGAGGCGAAGGGCGAGGTCGAGGCTGTCGGTGAGGCCGTCGACGCCGATAAAGGCGTAAAAGGCGCCGTCCGGCGGGGAAAGGCGGATGCCGTTCAGGCCGTCGAGGCCGGCGAGGGCCATGTCGCGGCCGGCGGCGCAGTGGGCGCGGAAATCGGTGACGAAGCCGGTGTCGGCGAGGGCGGCGACGGCGCCGGCCTGGGCGAAGGGCGGGCTGCCGCTTTGGGTGACTTCGACGATCTCGGCAATCGCGTCGCTGGCGCCCTCAGGAAGGACCAGCCAGCCCAGGCGCCAGCCGGTCATGGCCCAGGCCTTGCTGAAGCTGTTGCAGACGATGACGCGGTCGGTAGGGGTGGCGATGTCGAGCAGCGAAGGCGCGGCGGGGCCGTCCGTATAGATGAGACGGGAATAGACCTCGTCGGAGATCAGCCAGACGCCGTGATGGCGGCACAGGTCGAGGATGGCGGCGAGTTCGGCTGCGGTGGCGGTCCAGCCGGTGGGGTTGTTGGGCGAGTTGAGGATAAAGGCGCGGGCGCCGGCGAGGAGGGCGTCGAGACGGGCGAGGTCGAGGCTGAAGCTGCCGTCGGGTGCCTGGTCGAGGTCGAGGTTGGAGAGGGTGGCGCCACGGAGGCGGGCGGCGTTGGCCGGGTTGGGCCAGGCGGGGCCGTGGAGGACGACGCGGTCACCAAACTTTACAGTTGCGGCGAGGGCGACGTTGACGGCGGTCATGCCGGAGCTGGTGACCTGGATGCGGTTTTCGGAAACGGGGCGTGCATGCAGGCCGGTGAGATAGGCGGCCAGTGCGGTGCGGAGCGCGGGAACGCCCCGGACATCGGGGTAGAGCGCGTCGCCGCGACCCAGGGCGTCGATCATGGCGGCGGCGGCGGCGGGCGGAAAGGCGCGGTCGCTTTCGCCGAAGCAGAGGAACTCGGTGTCCGGACGCGCAAAGGCGGCACGGGCGACGGTGATGATGCGGGAAGGCTCAAGGGTGGCGATGTCCATGGTGGCACCGTGCCCCGGCGACCGCGAGGGGTGCAAGGCGGCGAGCGTGTCAGGATTTTTTACAGGTGCGTCGGCGTTGACCGAAAGCGGGCTGCCAAAACGGCGGTTTTGTTGATGTTTTCACGGTGGCATGGTGCGTGCATATACTGTCGCACACTGTTCGTCGGTCACTATCGAGACCAAAGCAGGGTGCCGGAGCCGTATTTTCCCCCGCGGCCTCGGTAGTTCAACGATGATGGAGATTTTTTATGAACGTTCGTAACACTGTGATCGCCGCGGCGGCCGCCCTCGGCCTCAGCACCGCCGGCGCCTACGCCGTCCCCGTCACCGGCCAGATTTCCCTGGGCGGCTTTGCGCAGGCCAACGGTTCCGTCGGCATGGGCGGCGCGACCGGCATCTCCTTCGCCAACGCCGCTGGCACCAGCGTCACCGGCACGTCCGGCGTGCTGACCAGCTTCGGTGCCGGCTCCGGTGCCTTCTCGGCTCTCGGCGCTTGCTCCAGCACGTCGACGGGCTGCGGCACGATCAAGGACATCGCGTCCTTCGCATCGATCCCGACTTCCGGCACCACGCCCGCGATCTCGTCGTTCCTGACGCTGTCGAGCGGCACCGGCCCGACCGTCACGTTCGACCTGAACTCGCTGACCTCCGTCACGCGTAACCAGGACGCCGTCGGCGGCTCGCTGACCTTCACGGCGGCTGGCACGATCAACTACACCGGCTATGACCCCACGGCCGGCCAGTTCATCCTGACCGCCCAGGGCAACAACATCGTCTCCTTCTCGGCGACGACGCTGTCGACCGCGGTTCCGGAGCCGATGTCGCTGGCGCTGCTCGGTGGGTCGCTGGCCGCGGTTGGCCTGATCCGTCGCAAGAAGTCTGTTGCCGCCTAACAACAGATAAAAACGTTCGGCCGCCTCGCGGCCGGACGTTTTTACCCCAATCGTGCCGGGCGGTGGTGCAGTTCTCGCTTCAAGGGACAATGCCCTAGTAACGCCGTGGCTATTAACTTCTGATACATAACTCTACTCGACATTTGCGCCGCGCCGGCCCTTTTACTCATGGGCGCGCAGGCTTGCATTCGTATACTGGGCGGACCGGCATCGTGCACGACCGGTGGCTAACTCTGGAAGGTAACGCATGACGACGAGAACCTGGAACGGCGCTTCTGACGCCTTCACCAATGGCGCCGATTGGTCGCCCACCGGCGTTCCCGTCGCCGGCGACACGGCCGTCATTAGCTCCGGCACGGTGACCATCTCGAGCCCGCCCACCGGCGTTGCCATTCAATTGGTCCAGCAGTCCGGCACCACCGCGTCGACGACGTTGAATCTCAGCAACGTCACGCTCGACTCGAGTTCGCCGGTGACGGTGATCAATAATCAGTCCAACTTCTCGTCAACCGCGCCGGTGTTCAACATCAGCGGCACCGCGACGCTTGCAGGGACAGAGTCGTTCTACGGCACGCGTAGCCAGTTCGTGATCGCGTCCGGCAGCACGCTGGTGAATGCCGGCACTATGAACTTCTATGCCGCCTCTCCGGTGACCAGCGCGACCGGATCGTTCGTCAACAACGGCACGATCGCCTTCGTAAACCCGAGCAACGCGCCGCAAGCCCCCATCTTCGCCACTGCCATCAGCGGCACCGGCCAGATCGCGCTGGGCACGAACGGGCGCGTCGAGTTCGACAACGCCGTCGGCAGCGGTCAGACGCTGGTATTCAACGATGGCTCCACCGGCAACGAGATCGCACAGCTGAACGCCGTTGGCAGCTTCCAGGGCACAATCAACGGCTTCTCGTCGAGCGACTCGCTGGTGATCATCACTACTGCGTCGAGCTTGACCGGAAGTTACAACAACACAGGTAATTCCGGCACGCTCACCCTGACGTCGGGCGGCGCTCAAGCGGGTAGCCTCTCGTTCCTCGGCAGCTACTCGCAGAGCAACCTGACCCTTTCGTCGGGTACGGCGCTCGGTAACGGCCTGTACAACTACCAACTTACCACCACCGTGAACAACGCCGTGAGCGCCGGCCTGCCGTCCGGCTATCAGGGCGGCGGCGGCACGACCACGGCGCCAGCAGTTGCAAACACCACCAACACCGTTGGCGCGGTTTACCGCTTCTTCGACAACAAGTTCGGCACGCACTTCTTCACGTCCGATGTCGGCGAGCGCAACACGGTTCTGGCCACCCGGTCCGCGGACCTGATCCAGGAAACCAACGGCTTCGGCGACGTAACGCAGAATAGCACCAGCGCGGTGGCGGTGTACCGGTTCTTCGACAAGAACTTCGGCACCCATTTCTTTACCGCTAATGCCGGCGAGCGGGACACCATCATCAATACGCGTTCGGACCTCACCTACGAGGCGAACAGCACGTTCTATGAGCACTCGGCGCAGCAGGCCGGCGATACCGCCGTGTACCGCCTGTTCGACACCAAGACCGGAACGCAGTTCCTGACGGGCGACACCAACGAGTACAACGGTTTGACTACGGCAGGGTCGTCCACCTATCGGGCGGACCTGCGGTCGGAAGGCGTTGCGTTCTACGCACCCACCGGTCAGTTCACCTAAGGCACCCCTCTTCTCGCGGACGGCGTTGTCGCCGTCCACGTTGTGGGTCGCTTATGACGGCAAAGCCGACTGCTCCTCTCGGGCAGCCGGCTTTTTCATGTGCAGAGTTTGACGATACGGTCGCGCAGCCACTCAAGCAGCGGCTCCCAGGGGAGCAGAACGGCGCGGCGGTCACGGCCGGCGCAGTGCCGCGCGACAGCTTCGGTGAGAAGGCGGGTTCGTTCGGCCGGGTCGTCGGCGGTGGCGATCGGGAACTGGCGATGGGCGGGGATGTCGGAGGCGACGACCTCGAGGCCCATGGCGAGGGCCTGGGCGATGCCGAGGTTGAAGCCCTCCCATTTGGAGAAGTTCACGTAAAGGTCGGCGGCGACGTAGAGGTCGATCAGCTCGCGGTCGCTGACGCTGGCGAAGACGGTGAGGCCGGCGGCCTCCATCTCGTCGCGGTCGGCGGGCGAGCCTTTGCCGCAGAGGACGAAGGCGAGGCGGGCGGCGAGCGCCGGGTCGGTGGCGGCGATGGCCTGCTTGAGGGCGACGTAGTCGTCGATGCCCTTGTAGCGGCGCTCGGCCTTGTGGAAGCGGCAGACGTTGAGGACGACGATTTTGTCGGCCAGGCCAAGGCGGGCGCGGATGGCGGCGCGGCGGGCGGCGTGGGCATCGTCCCAGATGGCGAGATGGGAGTTGCCGAGGCCGGCGACTTCAGCGCGGTCGTAGGCGATCTCGTCCTTTATAGTGGACGTGTTGGTCAGGACGAGGTCGGCCAGGCGGTAGGAGAACTGCTTCTCGCCATCCACGATCTCGCGGGCGCGCTGGTCGGGGAACCAGGCCGGCGGCGGCTCGCCATGGTCGAAGATGACCCGGCGCGGCGCGTCGCTCATGTTCCGGAACATGGCGAAATACGGGATGGTGTGAATGATGACGCAGTCGACGTCGGCCTGGTAGGCGAAGGATTGCGCCTCCACGGGGCCGTCGAGATAGACGCGGAGGCAGCCGTCGTAGCTGATCTCGTTTGGCTTGAGGGCGCCGCCGACGAAGACGGTCCAGCCCTGGGCGGCGAGGTAGTCGGCGTGCTGCTTGATGACGACGGGAACGCCGTGACCGGTGGCATGGACGTCGCTAAGGATGAGCACGCGCGGGTTGGGGTCGATGCGGCGACGGTGGGGGCGCCAGGGGCGTGGGGCCCTTGGGATGGCGGGCTGGTATTGCCGTTCCAGGCCCAGATTGGGGCTGTAGTACGGGTCCTGGTCGAAGAGGGATTTGTAGTTGAGGCGGACGTGGGAGCATTCGTCGCGGAAGCGGGCGAGCTTCTCCGGAGTGTCGTCGAAGCCGCGGGACTTGGACTCGTGATGGATGACGGAGACGTCGCCGAGATACAGGTTGCGGTTGCCGCGGCGGATCGACTCCAGGCAGAGGGCGGTGTCGTTGAAGGCAATCTGCAGGTGTTCGTCGAAACCGCCGATTTCGGCGAACAGGGCGCGGCGGATGGCGATACAGGCGCCGGTGAGGGCGGCAGCTTCGCGGGTGATGCCGGCGAGACCGAGATAGCCGGGGCTGTCGGCGGGCAGGCCGACGAAGCTGTGCCCGGCGACGCCGCCGATGCCGAGGACGACACCGGCATGCTGGATCGTGCGGTCGGGGTAGAGCAGCTTGGGGCCGACAACGCCGATGCCGGGGGTGGCGGCCCAGCCGGCCATGGCATGGAGCCAGCCGGGCTCGACGATCTCAGTGTCGTTGTTGAGGAAAAGCAGGATTTCCTGCGTGGCGACGCCGGCGGCGACGTTATTTAGGCGGGCGTAATTGAAGGGGCTGGGATCTCGCAGGACCACCGTGTTGGGGGTCGTGGCAAGGCGCTCGAGGAGCGCGAGGGCGTCGGGCTCGTCCGAGCCGTTGTCGATGACGACGATGTGCAGCTTGTCGGGCGGGTAGGCGGTGATCGTGCGGATGGAGTCGATGCAGGCGCCGAGGAGTGCGGCATGATTGCGGGTGGGGATGACGATCGCGACGGTGGGCTCGGGCCAGTCGGGCGCCGGGGCGTCGCGCAGCGGAGTCTCGGGGGTGCCAGCGGGACGGTGCGAGAGGATGCGGGAGAGACGGCCGACGACGGCGGGGTCGAGGGAGGCCGCGAGTGTGGCGGCCCATTCCTCGATCGGTAGCGTCGGTGGTGCAAGGTCGGCGGTGCGGACGCAGATGCAGGCGCCGAGATAGGCCATGCGGCGGTTCAGCTCGGGGGCGAAGACGGGCTTGAAGATCGGGGCGTGACGCTCGGGGCCGGTGGCAGTTTCGGTGAGGCGGTCCTCGTCAGCGTAGATGAGGCGCCAGGCCGGGTTGGCGCGGGCAGCGTCGGCGAAGACGAAGAGGGTTTCGGGGCGCAGGGTGACGCCGGCATCGAGGACGACCGTATAGGGAGCGGGCGGATAATCCGAGAAATCTGCCGGGGCGACGGCGGCCAGGCGCGGATCGGTCGCCAGCATGGCGGCGTCGGCAGGCGACAGGGGGGCATCGCGGAGGAAGAGGGCGGTCCAGTCGGGGTAAAGCTGGGCCTGGAGCGTGGCGACCATTGGCGCCATGTCGGCGGTGCCAATGACCAGCACCTGGAGCGGGGGAAGATCGGCGATGGCGGTGGCGATGACGGTGCGGTCGGCGGCGGTGAGCGCGTCGTAATGGGCGATCCAAGCAGCGTAGGTGTTCTCGTCGACCACGTCGCTGTCGAGCGCCATGATGGGAGCGAGCGCGGTGACGCCGGGTTGGCGGCCGAGAAGGCGGAAGCTGAGGGCGGTCTTGATGCGCTGGCGGGCTGCATCGTCGCGGCCGACGGCCAGCCGGAGCAGCGTGGTCCAGCGTTTCCAGGCGGGAAGATCGAGGTAGGGCAGCGGAGCGATGTCGATGCCGAGCGGGTCCTCCTTCGAATGCTGCTCCGAGAGGGCGCCAGTGAAGCCATAGCGGCGGGACAGCCAGGAGACGTTCTGGGCCTGGACGAGAGCGACGTCGGCGAGAAACAGGTCGCGCTTGGGGTTGGGTTCAGTTGCAGACATGCACATCCCGATCTGCAGCTAAAACTGCCGTAAATTTGATTGCGGTGGATTGCCGGTTGAGGGCGCGAGGGTCAAGAGCGCCGTGATGCGGCAGTGACGATCAAAAGTTTTTGCAATCTCGCGCGGGATGGATTGGATTGCCGGGCGACAGACTGATCCGGGGGAGCGATGGCTCAGAAAAAGGCGGGTGTGGAAACGGAGGCGCGGCTGCGGGCGGCGCATACCCTGGCGGATGGCAAGCCGATCATGGAAAAAGCGCTGTTGCTCCGGTGCGCGGCGACGATCGAGGAGCTGAGGGCGGCGTTGGACGACATCGCCGCTCAGGCGCAGTCGCGCGGCGGAATCTGGGCGCGCAAGCGTGCGGAAGACGCGCTGGAGTCGGATAGCTAGGGAAACTGGCAGCTAAGGAACTGGAGGTCCGGGCCGGAATCGAACCGGCATTCGAGGATTTGCAGTCCTCTGCATCACCACTCTGCCACCGGACCCCAGGTTACGACGTGGCAGGGGGCTATATCGTCCGTGAGCAGGGCCGTGGTCAAGCGGTTGGTTCGGCTACGCCGGGGCGGTGGTGCGGGGGCGCCGGGCGCGATATAAGGTGACGCTAAGATACACGCGGCCGTGATCGACGCGGTTGCCATCATTGGGCGAGCCATGGACCTGCCGATTCTAGATTATGCTTCCGCGCGCGATCACATGGTCGATTGTCAGGTGCGGCCGGACAAGGTGGTTGATCCGCGGCTGATCCGCGCAATGCGGACCATACCGCGGGAGCGGTTCGTGCCGGCGGCGCTGGCCGGGTTGGCTTATATCGACGAGGATGTGCGGTTGCCGCGTGGCCGGGTGCTAATGGAGCCGCGGGTGCTGGCGCGGTTGGTTCAGGCGGCGCGGGTGCGGGCGGGCGAGCGGGTGCTGGTGGTGGGTGCCGGGTCTGGATACGGCGCGGCGGTGCTGGCGGCGTGCGGGGCGCAGGTGACCGCGCTCGAGGAGGATGAAGAGCTGCTGGCGATCGCGCGCGCGGTGTTGCCGGTCGAGGCGCCGACGGTGGTGCTGAAGGCGGGCCGGCTACAGGACGGGCTGGCCGGGCCGTGGGACCTGATCATGATCGAAGGGGCAGTGAGCGAGATCCCGGCGGCGATCGGGGCGACGCTGAACCACCAGGGCGGGCGACTGGTGACGGTGCTGGCCAAGTCGGGCGGGATGGGCAAGGGCGTGTTGGCCGAACCGATCAATCCGGGCTCGCCGGACGTGGTGTTGCGGGCGCAGCCGCAATTCGACTGCGCGACGCCGCTGTTGCCGGCCTTTGTGCCGGCACCGGAGTTCCAGTTTTAACGAAGTGTTATTGCTTGACGTGCGATCATCTCGCCGTGCCGTTTCCATCGGCCGGCATGAACGGGACTGCAGAATGCGGAACAGTGTGATTGCAGGGTGCGCCCTGGTGGCCATGGGCGGGCTGATGCTGACGGGCGAGGCCCAGGCGCAACCGCGGACGCTGCAAGATGCGTTGGCGGCGGCGTATTCCAACAACCCGACGCTGCAAGCGGCGCGGGCACAGCTGCGGGCGACCGACGAGAGCGTGCCGCAGGCGCTGGCCGGCTGGCGGCCGACGGTGGTACTGTCGACCACGGCCGGGTATGGCGACGGATCGTATCTGAGCGGGTTAGGTCCCAAGGTCCGCAACAACCGCGACATCTTCACCGGGCAGGCAGTGGCGACGCAGCCATTGTATCGCGGCGGCGCGACCCAGGCCGGGACTCGGCAGGCGGATAACCGCGTGTTCGCGCAACGGGCGCGGCTGTTGGCGACCGAGCAGCAACTGTTCTCCGATACGGTCAACTCGTATGTGAACGTGATCCAGCAGCAGCAGGTGCTGCAGCTCAACATCAACAACGAGCAAGTGCTGGCGCGGCAGCTGCAGGCGACGCAGGACCGGTTCCGGGTCGGCGAGATCACGCGAACGGACGTGGCGCAGGCCGAGGCGGCGCTGGCGGGCGCACGGGCGACGCGGGAGACCTCGCAAGGCAACCTGCAGACGGCACGCGGCAACTACCGGCGATATGTCGGCGAGCTGCCCGACCAGTTGATCGAGCCACAGCCGATCAAGCAGCCGGTGCACAGCCAGCAGGAAGCGGTGCAGCTGGCATCCAACAACAACCCCAACGTGATCGCGGCGCTGTTCGACGACGCGGCGGCGCGGGACAACGTGGACCTGCAGTTCTCGGCGCTGATGCCGCAGGTGAGCCTGCAGGCGCAGGCGGCCCGGTCGGACAACGCCTCAATCCTGCGGCAGCGGATCATCGGTGGCCAGGTGGTCGTGAACGCGAGCGTGCCGCTGTATCAGGGCGGGGCGGAGTATTCGCGCGTGCGCCAGGCGCGACAGCAGGAGCAGCAGACGCGCAAGCTGGTGGACGACATCCGGCGCCAAGCGGTGCAGCAGGCGACGCAAGGCTGGGAGCAGCTGGTGGCGGCGCGCAGCACGATCGACAGCACGAAATCGCAGATCCGGGCCAACCAGATCGCGCTGGAAGGGGTGCAACGGGAGGCGATCGTGGGCAGCCGGACCACGCTGGACGTGTTGAACGCCGAGCAGGCCTTGTTGAACTCGCGGGTGACGTTGGTGACCAACCTGTCGAACCTGATCATGGCGTCATACTCGCTGACGGCATCGATTGGGCGTCTGTCGGCGCGGGACCTCAACCTGAACGTGCCATTGTATGACGAGACGGCCTATTACGCCGCGGTACGGGACAAGTTGTTCGGCACCAGCGACTACGCGCGCGATCAGCCGGGGCGCTGAGGATGGCCATTGCACCTGGTGGACCCGGCGCACCGCCTCAACCGGGAGAAGAGCCGGACCCGTCGATGGACGACATCCTGGCCTCGATCCGGCGGATCCTGAACGAGGACGAGAAGACGGCAAAATCACCGTCGTCTGAGGTGTTGATGCTGGACCCTTCCATGATCGTCGAGGATGGCGGGCAGAACGACCACCCTGCGTCGAGCGAGACTTTGAAGACGACGGCGCCGGCATCGGCGGGCGAGACGAACTTGCATCCTGGAGCGGAGGAAAAGCTGGCAGTGGCTACGACGGAAGAACCCTTGCGAGGGCTTGGGCTCAGTCCCGACGCTCCCTCCCCTGCCGGATTCGGATCGGGCGAGGCAGCCGGGCCGGATTCACCGCTCGTGGCACCGGCGGCAGCGGCGGCGGCGGCACACTCGGTCGGGTCGCTGGTGCGGACACTGGCGGCCGAGCGGAGCGCCTTGGTGACCCGCGGCGGGTTGACGATCGAGGACCTGGTTCGCGAGGAAGTGCGGCCGGTGCTGAAGGAATGGCTCGATACGCATCTGCCGCCACTGGTCGAGCGAATGGTGCGGGCCGAACTCGAGCGCGTGGTCGGGCGGACCGTCTAGGCGCAGCCTCCCCTTGCGCGCAGTGCCGGCGCGGCTAAAGGACAAGCCATGCTGACCAAGAGCTTCGACCACGCTGCCCTCGAGCAGGACATCTACGCACGCTGGGAACAGGGTGGCGCCTTCCACGCCGACCCAGCGGCGCCCGGCGAGCCCTACACGATCATGATCCCGCCGCCCAACGTCACCGGCAGCCTGCACATGGGTCACGCGCTGACCATGACGCTGCAAGACGCGCTGGTGCGCTGGCGGCGGATGCAGGGGCGCGATGCGCTGTGGCAGCCCGGCACCGACCATGCGGGCATCGCGACGCAGATGGTGGTCGAGCGGCTGTTGCCGACCGAAGGCAACCGGACCCGACAGCAGATGGGGCGCGAGGCGTTCCTCGAACGGGTCTGGCAATGGAAGGCCGAGAGCGGCGGGACGATCACGGGACAACTGCGCCGGCTGGGAGCGTCGTTGGATTGGCCGCGGGAGCGGTTCACCATGGATGACGGGCTCAACCGGGCGGTGCGCGAGGTGTTCGTGCGAATGTATCGCGACGGGTTGATCTATCGCGACCGGCGGCTGGTGAACTGGGACCCGAAGTTCCAGTCGGCGATCTCGGACCTCGAGGTGGAGACCAAGGAGGTGCGCGGGAGCTTGTGGCACCTGCGCTATCCGATTGCCAAAGAAGATGGCTCGGACTCGGACCAGTTCATCGTGGTGGCGACGACGCGGCCGGAGACGATGCTGGGGGACATGGCGGTGGCCGTGCATCCCGATGACGAGCGGTATCGCGATCTGGTGGGCAAGTTCGTCGTGCTGCCGCTGGTGGGACGGCAAATCCCGATCTTGGCGGACGCGTATTCCGATCCGGAGAAAGGCAGCGGCGCGGTCAAGATCACGCCGGCGCATGATTTCAACGATTTCCAGGTGGGACAGTGGCATTCGTTGGAGATGCCGAGCGTGCTGGATCGGGAGGGCCGGATCACGCTCGCCGAGATCGGGGGCGACGGTGAGTTCCTGCGGAGCCTGGAAGGACAGGACCGGTTCGCGGCGCGCAAGGCGATCGTTGCCGAGTTCGAGCGGTTGGAGTTGCTGGAGAAGGTCGAGCCGCACACCAACCAGGTTCCGCATGGCGACCGGTCGGGGGTGGTGATCGAGCCGTTGCTGACGACGCAGTGGTACTGCAACGCGGCCGAGCTGGCCAAGCCGGCGGTCGCGGCGGTCGAGACGGGGCGGACGAAGTTCGTGCCGCAGCAATGGGAGAACACGTTCTTCGCCTGGATGCGCGACATCCAGCCGTGGTGCATCAGCCGGCAGCTCTGGTGGGGGCATCGGATTCCGGCGTGGTTCGGGCCGGATGGGCAGGTGTTCGTGGCGCGCGACGCCGAGGAGGCGGCCGGGTTGGCGCGCGAGCAGTATGGGCGCGACGAGGTGCTGACCCAGGACGAGGACGTGCTGGATACGTGGTTCAGCTCGGGGCTGTGGCCGTTCTCGACGCTGGGGTGGCCGGAGCAGACGCCGGAGTTGGCGCGGTACTACCCGGGCGACGTGTTGGTCACCGGGTTCGACATCATCTTCTTCTGGGTCGCCCGGATGATGATGATGGGCCACCACTTCATGGCCGACGTGCCGTTCCGCACGATCTACATCCACGGCCTGGTGCGCGACGAGCGCGGGCAGAAGATGTCGAAGTCCAAGGGCAACGTCATCGATCCGCTGGAGCTGATCAGCGAGTTCGGCACGGACGCGCTACGGTTCACCGTGTGTGCGCTGACCGGGCCGGGACGGGACATCAAGCTCGGCAAGAGCACGGTGGAGAGCTACCGGAGCTTCGTGACCAAGCTCTGGAACGCGGCGCGGTTCTGCGAGATGAACGGGGTGGCGCTGGTGGCTGGGTTCGAGCCTGGGGCGGCGACACTGCCGCTGTGCCGGTGGATGCTGGATGCGGTGAACACGGCGGTGACCGAGGCGACGACCGCGCTGGAGGCGTATCGGTTCAACGATTACGCGCAGGCAGCGTATCGGGCGACGTGGAACAATTTCTGCGACTGGTTTCTGGAGTTCGCCAAGCCGGTGCTGAACGGGCCAGACGGGGCGGAGAAGGACGAGGTTCGAGCCACGGCGGCGCATACCTTGGGGATGCTGTTGCGGCTGCTGCATCCGGCGATGCCGTTCGTGACGGAGCATCTTTGGAGCGAGATGGGGTTCGGGGCGGCGGGCAGCCTGATCCGGACGGCGTGGCCGGCGCCCTCCCCCGTCGCGGATGCGGCGGCGGCGCGGGACGAGTTGGATTGGGTGGTGCGGCTGGTCGGCGAGGTCCGGGCGGTGCGGGCGGAGATGAACGTGGCGCCGTCGGCTTTGGCGCCGGTGCTGCTGCGGGATGCGCGGCCAGAGAATTTGGCACGGGCGCAGACCTGGTCGGAGGCGATCCGGCGCATGGCGCGGGCGAGCGAAGTGGGGCCGTTGCTGGGGAGCATGCCGAGCGGCAGCGCGCAGGCGGTGGTGGACGAGGCGACGGTGGTGATCCCGCTGGCCGGGTTGATCGACCTGGATGCGGAGCGCAAGCGGCTGGAAAAGGATCGCGGCAAGGCGCTGGCGGAGGCGGAGAAGGTGTCGCGCAAGCTGGAGAACGCGGACTTCGTGGCGCGGGCGAAGCCTGAGGTGGTCGAGGAAAATCGGGAACGGCTGGCCGGGTTCGAGGCCGAGGCGGCGCGGCTGACGGCGGCGATCGAGCGGATCGCGGCCTAGGCTCCGGCCTGGTGGTCCCTGCCCTCTCCCGCGAACGGGAGAGGGTTCAAGAAAAGCGAGAGGAAATTCTGTGACGACCAAGCAGTGGGACAAGTCGCGGATGCCGTCGCGTCATGTGACGGAGGGGCCAGGTCGGGCACCGCACCGGTTGTACTACTATGCGATGGGGCTGACGGAAGAGGAGATCGCGCAGCCCTTCGTCGGCGTGGCGACATGCTGGAACGAGGCGGCACCGTGCAACATCTCGCTGAGCCGGCAGGCACAGTCGATGAAGAAGGGCGTCAAGGAAGCCGGGGGAACGCCGCGGGAGTTCACCACCATCACCGTCACGGACGGGATCGCGATGGGGCACCAGGGCATGAAGTCGTCGCTGGTCTCGCGCGACGTGATCGCGGACAGCGTCGAGCTGACGGTGCGGGGGCATTGCTACGACGCGCTGGTGGGGGTGGCCGGGTGCGACAAGTCGCTGCCGGGGATGATGATGGCGATGTGCCGGCTGAACATCCCATCGGTGTTCATGTATGGCGGCTCGATCCTGCCGGGCAAGTTCAAGGGTAAGGACGTCACCGTCGTGGACGTGTTCGAGGCGGTCGGGCAGCATGCGGCCGGGACGATGTCGGACGAGGACCTGCACGAGCTGGAATGCGTGGCGTGTCCGAGTGCCGGGGCGTGCGGCGGGCAGTTCACGGCCAACACGATGGCGACGGTGAGCGAGGCGATCGGGCTGGCGCTGCCGGGGTCGGCCGGGTCGCCGGCACCGTATGAGGACCGGGACCGTTGGGCCATCGAGAGCGGCCGGGCGGTGATGCGGTTGATCGAGAGCGGGCTGCGGCCGCGCGACATCGTGACGCGCAAGACGCTGGAGAACGTGGTGGTGGTGGTGGCGGCGACGGGCGGGAGCACGAACGCAGGGCTGCACCTGCCGGCGATCGCCAATGAATGCGGGATCGACTTCACCATGGATGACGTGGTCGAGATCATGCGGCGGAAGCCGTACATCGCCGACCTCAAGCCCGGCGGGAAATACGTGGCGCTCGACGTGCACAACATCGGCGGCATTCCGGTGATCCTGAAGGCGTTGCTGGATGGCGGGTTGCTGCATGGCGACTGCATGACGGTGTCGGGCAAGACGTTGGCGGAGAACTTGGCGGACGTGGTGTTCCCGACGGATCAGGACGTGGTGTACCCGGTATCGCGTGCGATCAGCCAAACCGGCGGAGTGGTCGGGTTGAAGGGGAACCTGGCGCCGGACGGGGCGATCGTGAAGATCGCGGGCATGGACAACCTCGTCTTCGAGGGCTCGGCACTGTGCTTCGACAGCGAGGAGGAGGTGTTCGAGGCAGTCAACGCGTGGGCGTACAAGGCCGGCGATATGATCGTGGTGCGCTACGAGGGGCCGAAGGGTGGGCCGGGGATGCGCGAGATGTTGTCCACGACGTTGGCAATCTATGGGCAGGGCATGAGCGACAAGGTGGCATTGATCACCGACGGGCGGTTCAGTGGGGCGACGCGCGGGTTCTGCGTGGGCCATGTCGGGCCGGAGGCGGCCGTGGGCGGGCCGATCGCGCTGGTGCGAAACGGCGACCGAATCCGGTTGGATGCGGCGGCGGGCACGATAGACGTGTTGGTGTCCGACGAGGAGATGGCGACCCGGCGGGCAGCCTGGACGCCGCGGAAGACGGATTACAATAGCGGGGCAATCTGGAAGTCTGCGCAGATGGTTGGGCCGGCGCATCTGAGGGCGTTGACGCATCCGGGGGCGGCGGCGGAGACGCATTGCTACGCAGACATCTAATGGGGGGCGGTCGGGAGGCACCACCGGTACTGAAAGACTTCTTCGGCAGGGCGGAGCGGTACGCCTACATCGCGGTCGGCATCCTGCTGGTGCTGACCACGGTTATCGCGCTGGTCGGGTCATTGCTGCTGCTGTGGCACGGGGTGCTGGATTGGTCGGGCACCAACGAGGTGTTCGAGACGGTCGACCGGCTGTTGTTCGTGCTGATGCTGGTGGAGATCCTGCATACGGTCAGCGCGTCGGTGCGGACGGGAAGCCTGACGGTGCAGCCGTTCCTGATCGTGGGGCTGATCGCGTCGATCCGGCGGGTCCTGGTGATCACGCTGGAGACGTCGGAGTCGATGCGAGGCCGGGTCTGGAACGATACGGTATCGGCGCAATTTCATGCGTCGATGCTGGAGCTGGGCGTGCTAGGCGGGCTGATTTTGGTGATGGTGGCGTCGATCTACCTGCTGCACCAGATCCCGGAGGACTCGAAGAAAGCGGAGTAGCCGATCAGACGGTGAAGACGACCGGGACGTGATCGGAGGGCTGAGGCTGGTCGCGCTCGTTCCGGTCGGGCGTGGCCGAAGTGAGGCGCTCGGCCAGGTCGGGGGAGAGCAGCGCATGGTCGATGCGCAGGCCGCGGTCGCGGGGCCATGCACCGGCTTGGTAATCCCAGAAGGTGTAGACCTTGCCGGTAGGCTGAAGGGCGCGGATAGCGTCGGTGAAGCCGTGCCAGAGCATGGTGCGGAAGGCGGCACGGGTTTCGGGGCGGATCAGGGCGTCACCGGCGGGAAGCGTTCCGGTAGCAAAGTCCTCGTCGGTCGGCGCAACGTTGTAGTCGCCGGCGAAGGCGCAGGGCTCGTCGGCGTCGAGCAGGGAGCGGGCATGGGCGGCGAGGCATTCCATCCAGCGCAGCTTGTAAGCGTAGCCCTCAGGGCCGCCGCTGTTGCCGTTGGGCAAATAAAGGTTGCCGACGGTCATGCCCTGGGTGCGGACCTCGATGTAGCGGGCATGGGTATCCGCTTCCATGCCGGGTAGGCCGCGCTGGGTGACTTCGACTGGTTCCCGGGAGAGGATGGCGACGCCGTTGTAGGATTTCTGGCCGAGGACGGCGGAATGGTAGCCAGCCTCGGTGAAGGCCGCGAACGGGAATTGCGGCTCCTCGCACTTGATCTCCTGCAGGAGCAGGAGGTCAGGCTGGTTGCGGCCGAGCCAGTTCACGACGTGCGACTCGCGCTGGCGGACGGAGTTGACGTTCCAGGTAGCGAACTTCACCGGGAGATCAATCGATGGAGAAGCTGGTGCCGCAGCCGCAGGAGGAGGTGGCGTTGGGGTTCTGGATCTTGAAGTAAGCGCCCATCAGCTCGTCGGCGTAGTCGAGTTGCGAGCCGGCGAGAAGGTCCATGCTGACGGGATCGACGACGACGCGGGCGGGGCCGGCTTTGATGACGAGATCATCTTCCTGTTGGGTTTCGTCGAGCTCAAACTTGTATTGGAAACCGCTGCAGCCGCCGGCGAGGACGGAGACGCGGAGCGCGGCGTCGGCCTGCGACCCCGGCTGCAATTGGGCTATTTCGGCGACGCGGGCGGCGGCGCGCGCGGTTACCGAGAAAGGGGGGGCGGCAACGATGGTCTCGCTCATGTCCCTTACATAGCGTTCCGGGGGCGCTTATTGAAGGTGCGATGCAGGACGTCGCCCCCTATGCCGTGCGTGCGGAGACGTCGCGCGGCCGGCTGTATCCCGAGCCGGAGGATGACGGGCGGAGTCCGTGGCAGCGGGACCGCGACCGGGTCATCCACAGTTCGGCGTTCCGGGCCCTGCAGTACAAGACGCAGGTGTTCGTCAACCACGAGGGCGATTACTACCGGACGCGGCTGACGCACTCGATCGAGGTGGCGCAGATCGCGCGGTCGATCGCGCGGGCGCTGCGGCTGGATGAGGACCTGACGGAGGCGTTGGCGCTGGCGCACGACCTCGGTCACACGCCGTTCGGGCATGCCGGGGAGGATGCGCTGGACGCGGCGATGCAGCCCTATGGCGGGTTCGACCATAACGGGCAGAGCCTGAAGACGGTGACGGTGCTGGAGACGCGGTATGCGGCGTTCGACGGGCTGAACTTGACCTGGGAGACGTTGGAGGGGTTGGCCAAGCATAATGGGCCGGTGTTGGACCCGGCCGGCTACATCGCGGCGTACGAGGCGCGGCATTCGCTGGAGCTGGGGAGCTGGGCGTCGGGCGAGGCGCAGGTGGCGGCGATCGCGGACGACGTGGCGTATCACAGTCACGACCTGGATGACGGGTTGCGGGCCGGGCTGTTCACCACGGAGGACATCGCGCATCTGCCGGTAGTGGGGCCGGCGCTGCGGGAGGCGGAGCGGGCGAGCCTGGACCTGGCGCCGGATCGGCTGCGGCACGAGACGATCCGCCGGGTCATCAACCGGCTGGCGCGGGACCTGATCGAGGAAAGCCGGCGGCGGATCGCGGCGCTGGGGCCGGCGGACGCGGACGCGATCCGGGGGGCGGACGGGCCGGTGATCGGGTTCAGCCCGGCGATGGGAGCTGCGAACCGGGCGATCAAGGAGTTCCTGCTGGCGCGGATGTACCGGCACTGGCGGGTGAACCGTATGACGGCCAAGGCGCGGCGGGTGACGGAGGCGTTGTTCATGCTGCTGCATGGGGACACGTCGCTGTTGCCGGACGGGTGGCGGGCGCGGGCGGGCGCGGTGTCGGACGCGCGGGCGGCCGGGGTGGTGGCGGATTACATCGCCGGGATGACGGACCGGTTCGCGCTGGACGAGCATCTGCGGTTGACGGACCCGTTCCGAACCGGTTGAGCAGTTGGGGTTGCCGGGTCGGAAGAGCTGACGCAGAGTGCCGCCTTATGAGCGGACCAGAAGCGCAGTATCGGGACTTCCTCAACTCCGGCCATTTCATGCTGCAGCGCAGTAAAAGCAGTGGTCGTTACACTTTCTATCCTCGGGTGGCGATGCCCGGGACTGGGGAGCGGGACCTGGAATGGGTTCCGGCGGGGGGTGGCGGGGTGGTTTATGCCATCACGGTCAACCGGAGCCGGGAGGGGTCGTCAAACATCGCGCTGATCGACCTGGACGAGGGACCGCGGCTGATGTCGCGGATCGAAGGGGTGGAGACGTTGCCCATCGGGAGCCGGGTGACGGCGCGGATCATCGACGAGGGTGGCGAGAAATTGGTCGTGTTCGATCCGGAGACGGCAGCATGAGCATGTTGCGGGGCGCGGCGGCGATCGTCGGGATCGGCAGCGCCGGGTGCGGTGAAGCGCCGGGGCAGACGGCCATGGAGCTGATGGCAGAATCGGCGCTGGCGGCGGTTGCGGATGCCGGGCTGACGCTGGGGGACATCGACGGGCTGTATGCGGCGACGTCGACGCATTTCTTCCCGACGCTGTCGGTGGCGGAATACCTGGGCATCAAGCCGCGGATGCAGGACGGGACCAATATCGGCGGGTCCAGCTTCGAGGCGCACCTGTTGTCGGCGACGATGGCGCTGGCGACCGGGCAGTGCGACGCGGCGTTGATCTGCTACGGATCCAACCAGCGCAGTGCGGGTGGCCGGCTGGTGTCGATGGCGGAGCGGCCGCCGTATGAGGCGCCGTACAAGCCGAGGCAGCCAATCAACGCGTATGCGCTGGCGGCGAGCCGGCACATGTATGAGTACGGGACGACGCGGGAGCAGCTGGCGGAAGTCGCCGTGGCAGCGCGGGGCTGGGCCAACATGAACCCGGCGGCGTTCGCGCGGGGGCCGTTGAGCGTGGCGGACGTGTTGAAGAGCCGGATGGTGAGCGATCCGTTGACGGTGGCGGATTGCTGCCTGGTCACGGATGGCGGCGGGGCCTGTGTGCTGGTGCGGGCGGACCGGGCCAAGGATCTGAAGCACAAGCCGGCTTACTTCCTGGGCGGGGCGACGGCGGGGTGGCACAGGTCAATCGCGTCGATGCCGGATGCGACGATCACGGCGGCGAGCGAGAGCGGGCCGCGGGCGTTCGCGATGGCGGGGATGACGCCGGCCGACATCAAGCTGGCGATGCTTTACGATGCGTTTACCATCAATACGATACTGTTCCTCGAGGATCTCGGCTTCTGCGCCAAGGGCGAGGGCGGGCGGTTCGTCGAAGGTGGAGCGATCGCGCCAGGTGGGCGATTGGCGGTGAACACCAACGGCGGCGGGCTATCATGCGTGCATCCCGGGATGTACGGCATGTTCCTGATCCTGGAGGCGGTGACGCAGCTGCGTGGGGACGCGGGCGAGCGCCAGGTGCCGGGGCTGGACGTGGCGTTGCTGCATGGCAATGGCGGGACGTTGTCGAGCCAGTGCACGACGCTGCTGGGGACCAACGCGGCATTATGAGCGGCCGGTTCTCGTCGCTGGACAGCTTGTTGCGGCCGTCGAGCGTGGCGGTGATCGGGGCGTCGGCGGATGCCACGCGGATCGGTGGGCGACCGATCTCCTACATGCTGCAGCAGGGGTTCAAAGGCGAGATCCTGCCGGTCAACCCGAACCGGGCGGAGATCCAGGGACTCCAGGCTTATCGCAGCGTGGCGGAGCTGCCGCGCGTGCCGGACACGGCGATCGTGGCGGTGCCGATGGCACTGGCGATCGAGGCGGTGCGGGACCTGTCGGCGCGCGGGACGAAGTCGGCAATCGTGTTCACCGCCGGATTCGCGGAAGCGGGGCCGGAGGGGGAGACGTTGCAGGCGCAGTTGCTGGCGGCAGCCGGGCCGATGCGGGTGCTGGGGCCGAACTGCCTGGGGTTGTTCAACGGCCGGGTCGGGTTTTTTCCGATCTTCAGCTCCAGCCTGGAGAGCGGGTTCCCGCAGGCGGGGCGGATCGGCATCGCGAGCCAGAGCGGAGCCTACGGGACGCATGTGTTCGCGGTGGCGCGGAACCGGGGCATCGGCACGCCGATCTGCGTGACGACGGGCAACGAGTCGGACGTCACGATCGGGGACGTGATCGGGTGGCTGGCGCAGGACCCGGATACCGACGTGATCGCGGCCTATGCGGAGGGCATCCGGGAGGCGGACGGGTTCCTCCAGGCGCTGGAGGCGGCGCGGCAGGCCAAGAAGCCGGTAGTGCTGATGAAGGTGGGGCGGTCGGCGATCGGACAGCAGGCGGCGAAGTCGCATACGGCGTCGATCGCGGGGGATGACCGGGTCACGGACGCGGTGTTGGCCGAGTTCGGCGTGGTGCGGGCGCGGACAACGGAGGAGATGCTGGACATCGCGCTGACGGCGACGCGGCGGATCTACCCGGCGGGCAACACGCTGGGGGTGATCACCATCAGCGGCGGGGCCGGGGTGCTGATCTCGGATGCCGCGGAGGCGGTCGGGATGTCGCTGCCGGAGATGCCGGCGGACGCGCAGGCGCGGCTGAAGGCCTTGGTGCCGTTCGCGGCACCGCGGAACCCGGTGGACTGCACGGCGCAGGCGTTCAACGACATCACGCTGGTAGGCAAGTTCACGGACTCCATGGTCGAGGATGGCGGGTATCAGTCGATCCTGGCGTTCTTCAGCCAGGTGGCGGGGTCGCCGACCATCTCCCCTGCCCTGCGGGCGCAGCTGAACGCGACCAAGGCGAAGCATCCAGACCGGCTATACGTGCTGTCGATCGTGGCGCGGCCGGAGCAGGTGCGGGAATACGAGGCGGACGGGTTCGTGGTGTTCGAGGACCCGACACGGGCGGTGGTGGCAATCGAGGCGATGGGGCGGTTCGGGGATGCGTTCGCGCGGGTGGCCGACCCGGTTCCGGCTGCCCTCGACCCCGTGACGTTGCCGGCAGCGATGCCGACCGAGGCGGAGGCCAAGGTGATGCTCGCGGCAGCGGGTATCGTATCAGCGCCGGAGCAGGTGTGCGCCACGGGCGACGAGGCGGCCGCGGCAGCGGAGCGGTTCGGGGACAAGGTGGTGATGAAGATCCTGTCGCCGGACATCCTTCATAAGTCGGAGATCGGCGGCGTATTGTTGGGAGTTGAGGGCGGCGAGGCCGCGCGGGTCGGGTTCGCGACGTTGATGGAGCGGGCGGCGGAGCGGGCGCCGGAGGCGCGGATCGAGGGCGCGCTGGTGGCCAAGCAGCTTTCCGGCGGGGTCGAGTGCATCATGGGCATCCAGCGCGATCCGGTGTTCGGGCCGGTGGCGCTGGTCGGCATCGGTGGGATCTTCGTCGAGATCCTGCAGGACGTAGCGCTGCATCGCTGCCCATTCGGGACGGAGGTCGCGGAGCAGATGATCCGGAGCCTGAAGGCGGCACCGATCCTGCTGGGCGCACGGGGACAGGCACCAGTGAATATCGCGGCGCTGGCGGGGATGCTGGCCGGGTTGTCGCAATGGGCGGTGGCAGCGGGGGATCGGCTGCTGTCGGTGGACCTCAATCCGGTGCTGGCGCTGCTAGACGGAGCCTATGCGCTGGACGCCGTGATCGAGGTGGCGGCATGATCGACAAGCAGGTCCGCAGCATTGCGGAGGGGCTGGAGGGTATTACCGACGGGTCGACGGTGCTGATCGGCGGGTTCGGCTCTGTCGGGCAGCCGGACCAGTTGATCGAAGGATTGATCGAGCAAGGCGCGCGGGACTTGATCTGCGTGGCGAACAATGCCGGCACGGGGCATGTCGGGCTGGCCAAGCTGATGGAGTTGGGCCGGGTGCGACGGATGGTGTGCAGCTTTCCGCGCTCGGTGGGCTCGACGGTGTTCGAGGATCTGTATCGGGCCGGGAAGATCGAACTCGAGCTGGTACCGCAGGGGACACTGGCGGAGCGCATCCGGGCGGCGGGGGCTGGCATCCCAGCGTTCTTCACGGCAACGGCGGCCAATACGTTGCTGGCGCGGGACAAGGAAATCCGGGTGATTGGGGGGCGCACCTATGTCTTGGAGGAAGCGTTGCATGCCGAGGTGGCGTTGATCGAGGCGTGGGAGGCGGATCGCTGGGGCAATCTGAGCTACCGGTCGAGCGGGCGAAACTTCAATCCGATCATGGCTGCGGCAGGAGCACTGACCGTGGCGCAGGTGCATCATATGGTGCCATTGGGGTCGTTAGACCCTGAAGCAATTGTTACTCCAGGTATTTATGTCAATCGTGTGGTGCATATTAATAATTGAGTAAGAGAATTTTGTTTAATTATTGTTGTGTTGACTAGGAGCGCTTGAAACGCAATGTCCTAGCCTAGGATGTTGGTTACCGCATCGCTTATGGAGACTTGTTCTGTGCCTTTGACGCGCACCCAGATGGCCGAAGCCGTGGCCCGTGACATCCCCGAAGGATGGTACGTCAATCTTGGCATCGGCATTCCGACGCTGGTTGCGGATTTTGTGCCGGCGGAGCGCGAGGTAGTGTTCCATAGCGAGAACGGGGTGCTGGGGACCGGGCCGGCTCCGGAGGAGGATGCGGTCGATCGATGGCTGATCAATGCGGGCAAGCAGCATGTGACGCTGCTGGATGGCGGCTCCTACATGCATCATGCCGACAGCTTTGCAATCATCCGTGGTGGGCATTTGGACCTATGTGTGCTAGGCGCGTTCGAAGTGGCCGAGAATGGCGACCTGGCCAATTGGGCGACCAGCGAGAACGACACGGCACCGGCGGTGGGCGGGGCGATGGACCTCGCAGTGGGGGCGAAGCGGCTTTGGGCGGTGATGGAGCACACCACCAAGGAAGGTAAGCCGCGGCTGGTGCGCGGGTGCGGTTATCCGCTGACGGCGCCGACGGCGGTGAGCCGGGTTTATACCAACCTGGCCGTGCTCGACGTGACAGATGAAGGCTTTGCCGTGCGGGAGTTGGCGCCGGGGGTGGATTTCGAGACGGTGCAGGCCAAGACCGATGCGCGGCTGATCGACGCACGCGTGGCCGCCTGAGAATATTCTAGAGCCGGTTAAAGGCCGGCGACGAAGGCGGAAAGGCCTGGCAACCGCGTCCGCGCGGTTCGGGCTGCCTGCAACACGGCGTTGACTTCGCCGAGGGCGGTGCCGAACTCCTGGTTGACGATCACGTGGTCGAACTCCGCCCAATGGCTGATCTCGTCGCGTGCCGCCTGCATGCGTCGGGCGATCTCGGCCGCGCCGTCACCGCGGGCTTCCAAACGTGATTGCAGCGCTGCCAGCGTCGGCGGCAGGATGAACACGCTCACCACGTCGCCGGGCAGCGCGGCGCAAAGCTGGCGGCAACCCTGCCAGTCGATGTCGAACACCACATCGCGGCCGGCGAGCAGCGCTGTTTCCACCGCGCGCCGCGGGGTGCCGTAGCTGTTGCCGAACACGCTGGCCCATTCCAGCATCTCACCCTGCGCAACCATCACCGAGAACGCTTCCGGCGAGCGGAAATGGTAATGCGTCCCGTCCTGCTCGCCCGCCCGGGGGGGCCTCGTCGTAGCGCTGACCGACAATTCCAGCCCGGCATCGGCCTGCAGCAGCGCCCGCGTGATGCTGCTCTTGCCCGCGCCCGAGGGCGCCGCGACGACGAGGCACACGCCGCGCCGGGCTGGCCGCTCATTCGACATTCTGGACCTGTTCACGCATCTGCTCGATCACCGCTTTCAGCCGCAACCCGGTCGCTGTTAGCGGAACCGAGGCTGACTTGCTGCACAAGGTGTTGGTCTCGCGCACGAACTCCTGCACCAGGAAGTCGAAACGCCGCCCGACTGCCGCCGCCTCGGCCAACAGCGCGCGTGCCGCCTCCAAGTGAGCCGCCAACCGGTCCAGCTCCTCGCGCACGTCGGACCGGGTGGCCAGCAGGGCCACTTCCTGGGCGATCCGGTCGGCCGGCAGGCTGGGCTGGTCGCGCAACAGGCCCCAGAGGCTTTCCATCAGCCGTGCCCGCTGCCGCTCCGGCTGGTCGGCCGCCTCGGTGACAGCGGCGTCTCGGAGGGCGGTAACCTCGTCCAGCTGTGCCGACAGCAGGCGATGCAGACGGGCCCCCTCCTCCCGCCGTGCCGTGACCAGCGCGGCCAGCGCGGTGCCGAACCCGGTCTTGACCTGGGCCAACAGCTCGGTGCTCCACGCCTCCTCCGGTGCCGAGGCCCGCAGCACCCCTGGCAGCGCCAGCAGCGCTTCGGCCCGTGGTGGGGGTGCGCCGGGAATCTTGTCGGCGACTTCGGCCGCCAGCCGCAGCAGCTCGTTCAGCAGTTCCGGATCGACGGCGATCTTGGGCCGGTCCTCACGCCGGATGGTCAGCGTGCCGTTGACGTTGCCGCGCTTGAGGCTGGCCGCAGCGGTGTCGCGCAGGCCGGGCTCCAGCGCGTCCAGGCCGGACGGCATCTTGAGCCGCAATTCCAGCCCGCGGCCGTTGACGCTGCGCATCTCCCACGCCCAGGCGATGCCGCCGGCGCTGCCTTCGGCCCGGCCGAAACCGGTCATGGATGCCAGACTCATGGTGCCGCCCGCCTCGCTCGTTCGACGCTGCGCCAGCGCTGGACGTTGCGGGCATGGTCCTGCTCGGTATGCGCGAAGCTGTGGCCGCCGGTGCCGTCGGCGACGAAGAACAGGTCGGTGCTGTCGGCTGGGTGGGTCGCCGCCTCGATGGAGGCCCGGCCCGGCATGCAGATTGGACCCGGCGGCAGCCCGGTGTTGCGATAGCTGTTGTAGGGATTATCCGTGTCGAGTTCCGCCCGGGTCAGCCCGTGGTCGAGCACGCCGACGCCGTTGCTGACGCCGTAGACCACGGTGGGATCGGATTGCAGCTTCATGCCGCGCCGCAGCCGGTTGAGATACACGGCCGCCACCAGCTTGCGCTCCTCGGGCTTGGCCGTCTCGCGCTCGACGATGCTGGCCAGGATGATCGCATCGTGCGGCGTGGCCAACGGAAGATCCGGCGACCGCGTCGCCCATGCCGCCTCGAGATCGGCGTCCATCGCCCGGATCGCCCGGCCGACCAGCGCGGCTCGTGCGGTGCCGCGCTCGTAGACATAGGTTTCCGGCAATATGGTGCCTTCGACGATGGGCGGCACCTCGCCGTCGAGGGCGTCGGCCTTGGCCAGCAACTCGGTGACCTTGGTCGCTGTCAAACCTTCGGCGATGGTCAGCTTATGTTGGATCGGTTTGCCCGTCCGCAGTACCACCAACACCTGGCGCAGGCTGGCGCCGGCGGGAAATTCGAGCTCGGCGGCTTTCAGCGTTCCGGCACCCCGGGTCGCCAGCGCGGCCGCCTGTAGCTCCCAGCCATGGCGTACGACGCCGCCCTGCTGCAGCGCGGTCGCGATCTGGGCGATGCCGCCGCGTGGGACGACGACCGCACGATCGGCCTCGAGCGGACCCGGTACCCGGTATCGATCATAGGCGTAGACGCCGGCGCCAACGACTAACGCGACGACGAAGCCGGTCGCGAGGAGAAGCGGGCGCATCAGCGCCGGTTCTTACGCCGCCCGTTTGAACAGGATGCTGGCGTTGGTGCCGCCGAAGCCGAAGCTGTTGGACAGCGCGATGTCGACCCGGCGCTCCTGCGCCTGCTTGGGCACCCGGTCGATGACGCTCTCGCGGCTCGGATTCTCAAGGTTGAGCGTGGGCGGTACGACGCCGTCGCGGATCGCCAGGATGGAGAAGATCGACTCGACCGCGCCGGCGGCGCCGAGCAGATGCCCGGTGGCCGATTTGGTCGACGACATCGCCACCGTGGAAGCGCAGTCGCCGAACATGCGCTCGACGGCCTGAAGCTCGAGGTCGTCGCCCATGGGCGTGCTGGTGCCGTGCGCGTTGATGTACTGGACGTCGCTCGGCTGCAGGCCGCCGTTCTTGAAGGCGTTCTTCATCGCGCGGTAGGCGCCGTCATGGCCCTCCGACGGCGCGGTGATGTGATGCGCGTCGCCGGACATGCCGTAGCCACAGACTTCGGCGTAGATCTTCGCGCCGCGGGCCTTGGCATGCTCGAGTTCCTCGAGCACGACCACGCCGGCGCCCTCGCCCATGACGAAGCCGTCGCGGTCGCGGTCCCAGGGACGGGAGGCTTGCGCCGGGCTGTCGTTGAAGGCGGTGGAAAGGGCACGGCTGGCGCAGAATCCGGCGATGCCGAGTTCATTGACGGCGGCTTCCGCGCCGCCGGCGACCATGACGTCGGCATCGCCGAGCGCGATCAGCCGGGCCGCGTCGCCGATGGCATGCACGCCGGTGGCGCAGGCAGTGACGGCGGAATGGTTCGGCCCCTTGAACCCGAAGCGGATCGAGACGTGACCCGAGACAAGGTTGATCAGCGCCGAGGGGATGAAGAATGGCGACAACCGGCGCGCCTTGCCGGTGTAGACCATCACGGAGGCCTCGTAGATGGTGCCGAGGCCGCCGATGCCGGAGCCGATCATCACGCCGGTGGCCCAGCGATCCTCCTCAGTCTGCGGCACCCAGCCGCTATCGGCCACGGCTTCCGCAGCGGCGACGACGCCGAGATGGATGAAGCGATCCATCTTCTTCTGATCCTTGGTCGGGATCCACTCGCTGATATCCAGCTTGTGGTCATCCTTGGACCCGACCGGAACCTGCCCGGCCACCTTGGACGTCAAATCCTTGGTGTCGAAGGCCTGGATCGCGGTGATGCCGCTATCGCCGTTGATCAATCGCGACCAGACGTGTTCCACGCCGAGGCCGAGAGGACAGGCCACACCCATCCCCGTCACCACCACGCGCCGCATCGGCATCACCCTTCCCAGCCCTAGCTGATAGCCGTCTTAGGCGGCCTTCTGCTTTTCGATAAAGTCGATCGCATCCTTGACGGTGCTGATCTTCTCGGCGGCGTCCTCGGGAATCTCGACGCTGAAGGCTTCCTCGAACGCCATCACCAGCTCGACCGTGTCGAGGCTGTCGGCGCCCAGATCGTCGATGAAGGACGCCTCGGGCGTGACCTTGCTTTCCTCGACGCCAAGATGTTCGACGACGATCTTCTTAACCCGGTCAGCAACTTCGCTCATCTGATCCTCAAGACTCTAACGTTTGATAAGGGGCGGCACACATCGCGGCGCGCCGGAAGCCGTGGCGCATATCATGGTTCCCAATGCCACGCCAAGGCAGTGGGGCCGGCGATGTTGCGCTATATCATTGCCATGCCGCCGTTGACGTGCAGCACGGCCCCGGTGATCCAGGCCGCTTCGTCGGAGGCCAGGAACACCGCAGCGCCCGCCACGTCGGCCGGAGCGCCCATGCGGCCCAGCGGAATCCCGGCAATCAGCCGCGCCTTCTGCTCGTCGTTCAACGCGTCGGTCATCGGTGTCTCGACAAAGCCGGGGGCGATGACGTTGACGGTGATGCCGCGGCTGCCGACCTCTTGGGCCAGCGCCTTGCTCATGCCCACCAGCCCGGCCTTGGCCGCCGCATAGTTTGCCTGGCCCGGATTGCCGGTGGCGCCCACGACGCTGCCGATGCCGATGATCCGCCCTGCCCGCCGCTTCAGCATCCCGCGCAACGCCGCCCGCGCCAGCCGGAACGGCGCGGCCAGATCGACGTCGAGCACGGTGGCCCAATCCTCGTCTTTCATCCGGATCGCCAACCCGTCCTTGGTGAGCCCGGCATTGTTGACCAGGATCGCCAGCGGGCCGCACGCCGCCTCGGCCGCCGCGATCAGCGCCTCGGCCGACCCGGCCTCGCGCAGATCGGCCGGGCACACTGCAGCCCCCTCGCCCAGTTCGGCCGCCAAGGCTTCGAGCGCGTCCCGGCGCGTGCCGGATAGTGCGACTTTCGCGCCCTGGGCATGCAGCGCCCGGGCGATGCCGGCACCGATGCCGCCCGACGCGCCAGTCACCAGCGCCGATTTACCATCCAGACGAAACATCAGATCACCTTCAACAACGCTTCGATCTCCGCCGGCGACCCGGCCGATGCGATCGCCAGGTCCGGGTTGATCCGCTTGGCCAACCCCGACAATACCTTGCCCGCCCCGAGCTCGACCACGCTGGTCACCCCGATCTCGACTGCCGAGAGCATGCACTCCCGCCAGCGCACCATCCCGGTCACCTGCTGCACCAGCAGGTCGCGGATCTCGCCCGGGTCCATCGCCCGCTCCGCCGTCACGTTGGCGATCAGCGGCACGATCGGCGCGGCCATCGCTGTCTCGCCTAGTACATCCCCCATCGTGTCCGCCGCCGGCGCCATCAGCGCGCAGTGGAACGGCGCCGATACCGGTAGCAACATGGCGCGGCGGATACCGCGTTCCTTGGCCAATACCAGCGTCCGCTCGACCGCGCCGCGGTGGCCGGAGATCACCACCTGGCCGCCGCCATTATCGTTGGCGACCTGCACGATCTGCGTTTCCTCGCGCCCATCCTCGTGCCGCAGCGTCGCGGCGTCGGCGCAGATCGGCTCGACGGCGGAGACTTCGGCGCCCAGGATCGCCGCCATCGCGCCTTCGCCGGGCGGCACCGCGCGCTGCATCGCCTCGCCGCGCCGCTGCAACAGCCGGGCGGCGTCGCCGAGCGAGAACGTCCCGGCGGCGCACAGGGCGCTGTATTCACCGAGCGAGTGTCCCATCACCACGGTTGCCTTGTCGGCCAGCGACCAGCCGCCTTCGCGCTCCAGCACCCGCAACACCGCCAGCGACATCGCCATCAGCGCCGGCTGCGCGTTCTCGGTGAGCATCAGCTCCTCGGGCGGACCTTCGAACATCAGCTTCGACAGATGCCGCTTCAACACCTCGTCCACCTCGCCGAACACCTCGCGTGCGGCGGCAAAGGCTTCGGCGAGTTCACGGCCCATGCCGACGGTCTGACTGCCTTGGCCAGGGAAGAGGAAGGCATGGACGGGCATGGAGTAGGAGGTTCCCCAATGGATGGCCGGCCTTTGTGGCGGCCTGATTTGCGGTTTGCGGTATTGCGCCGCCGGCATCGTGTGTCAAACGCGCGACATTACGATCTGCTCATGCGCGGAGACTCCGCTGGAAAAGCAAGCCGATCGGTTGTAACATCATCGTCATATCGCCGGAGCCCGCCATGTGCCGCTTTCTCGCGTATGAAGGTGAACCGATCCTGCTGGAAACGCTGGTGACGGCGCCGTGTCACAGCCTCATCCATCAGTCCATGCACGCCGCCGAAGGCAAGACCGAGACCAATGGCGACGGGTTCGGCGTCGGCTGGTATGGCGAGCGGGACACGCCCGGGCTGTATCGCGACGTGCGCCCGGCCTGGTCGGACGAGAACCTCCGCAGCATCGCCGCCCAGGTGCGCAGCCGGTTGTTCTTTGCCCATGTCCGCGCTGCTACCGGCACGTCCACCAGCCGCGCCAACTGCCATCCGTTCTCGCACGGCAAGTTCCTGTTTATGCATAACGGCCAGATCGGCGGCTGGTCGCAGATGCGGCGCCGGGTCGAGTCGATGATCCCGGACTCGCTGTATGCATCGCGAACCGGCACCACCGACAGCGAGGCCATTTTCCTCGCCGCGCTTGGCCAGGGCCTGGAGCACGACCCTGTCGCGGCCATGAGAACGGTGTTTGCCGAGATTGCCGGCCTGATGAATAAATCCGGCATCACCGACGCGCTGCGCTTCACCGCGACGCTCACCGATGGCGAGACGTTGTGGGCGTTCCGCTGGTCCACCGACGTCCGGCCTCCGTCGCTTTACTACAAGCCGATGCCGGGCGGCCTGTTGCTGGTCTCCGAACCAATCGACGGGGTGCGCGGCAACTGGCAGTCGGTCCCGCATGGCGGCACGCTGGTGGCCCGGCGCGGTGGGGCGATCGAACTGCTCGGCACACCGGAGCATGCGCACGCCGCTTAACGGGGCTGCCTGGCGGAAAAGGTTGCTTTTCGGCTGGATTGGCGTATAGCGCCGCCTCCCCTGCTGGGACGGTGGCATCCGTCCCGGCTATGCCCGCTTTGGGCTGACTCCAGCCAAAGGGACCAAACATGCCATTGTACGAATGCGTGCTCATTGCACGTAACGACGTTACGCAGCAGCAGGTCGAGGCTGTCGCCGACCAGATCGGCACCGATCTCGAGACCGATGGCGGCAGCGTCCAGAAGCGCGAATACTGGGGCCTGCGCAGCCTCGCCTACCGGGTCAACAAGAACCGGAAGGGCCACTACATGCTGCTGGGCCTCGACGCCAAGCCCGCCTTCATCACCGAGATGGAGCGCCTGCTCCGCCTCAACGAAGACGTGCTGCGCTTCATGACCCTGCGCGTCGAAGAGATCGAGGAGGCGCCGAGCGCCATCCTGACCCGCAAGTCCGACGACCGCGAGCGCGCCTTCCGTGGGCCGAAGCCCGCCGGTCGCTTCGAGAGCGGCCGCAAGCGCGGCTTCGACGACCGTGAGGAATTCCGCGCCCGTGAGCCCGAGTTCCGCAACGCCGATAACGCGGCAGAGGAGGAATAGAGATGTCCGACCGTCCCCAATCTGACCGTGGCGGCGACCGCGGTGGCGATCGCGGCGAGCGCGGTGGTGACCGTGAGGGCGGCGCCCGCCGTCCGTTCTACCGTCGTCGCAAGAGCTGCCCGTTCAGCGGCCCGAATGCGCCCAAGATCGACTACAAGGACGTCCGCCTGCTGTCCCGCTTCCTGAGCGAGCGCGGCAAGATCGTCCCGAGCCGCATCACGGCCGTGTCGGCCAAGAAGCAGCGCGAGCTGGCCCAGGCCATCAAGCGGGCGCGCTTCCTGGCCCTGCTTCCCTACGTCGTGGCGTAAGGAGCGCATCATGGCTGCCGTTGAACTGATCCTGCTGCAGCGGATCGAGAAGTTGGGCCAGATGGGCGACGTCGTGCGCGTCAAGCCCGGCTATGCCCGCAACTTCCTGCTGCCGCAAAAGAAGGCGCTCCGCGCCAACAAAGCCAACCGGGCCTCGTTCGAGGACCAGCGCGCCCAGCTCGAGGCGACCAACATCCGCAAGCGCGAGGAGGCCGAACGCCTGCTCGAGCGGATGGAGGGCCTCAAGGTCGTCATCATCCGCCAGGCCGGCGAGAGTGGCAGCCTATATGGCTCCGTGTCCGGCCGCGACATCGCGGAAGCCTGCACGGCATCGGGCCTGACGACCAATCGGAGCCAGATCATTCTGGAGAACCCGATCAAGACGCTGGGCCTGACGCCGGTGCGCCTGGTGCTGCACCCGGAAGTCAGCCTCACCGTCACGGTCAACGTGGCCCGCAGCGTCGAGGAAGCCGAGAAGCAGGCTCGCGGCGAGCAGGTCGGCCTGGCCGGCGAGGAAGAAGTCGAGCAGGAAGACGATTTCGAGTTCGGTGCCGCTGCCGCCGCAGCTGGTGGCGACCGCTAACGGCCTAGACGAATGTTCGACGCAGCTCCTGTTCTGCAGAAGCTGGGCCGACCCCGTCTGATCCAACGGATCGTCGAGGTGATGCTGGGCCAGCACTTGGCCCACGGCACCTTGACGGTCCGTTTTCCTGACGGCTCCGAGCGGCAGATCGTCCGCAGCGCAGAGCCGGTTCTGGTGGCGCAGATCACCAGTTGGCGCTGGGCCTATCGCCTGGTCGCCAATCCGGGCCTCGCCTTTGGCGAAGCGTTCGTCGATGGTGGCTTCGTGATGCTGCAGGGCAGCGTCTTCGAGTTTATGGATGGGCTGTTTGCCGTCGATCGGCGCCATCGTGGCCCGGTGCTGACCTTTCATGACGGCCTGGCCCGCCTTGGCCGCCGCCTGGCGCAGTACAACCCGGCCCGCATCGCCCGCCGCAACGTGGCGCATCATTATGATCTTAGCGCCGAGTTCTATCGTCTGCTGCTGGACGAGGACCGGCAGTATTCCTGCGCCTATTTCCGCACCGGCGACGAGACGATCGACGAGGCGCAGCGCGCCAAGAAGCGGCACATCGCGGCCAAGCTGCTGCTCGATCGGCCCGGGCTACGGGTGCTAGACATCGGCTGCGGCTGGGGCGGCACCGCCCTCACCCTGGCGCGCGACCACGGCGCCGACGTCACCGGTATTACCCTGTCCACCGAACAACTCGCTGTGGCCCGACAGCGGGCGGCGGAGGCCGGGCTGTCGGACCGGGTGCGCTTCGAGTTGCTGGATTACCGCGCGCTGACCGGCAGCTTCGACCGGATCGTGTCGATCGGCATGTTCGAGCATGTCGGCATCAATCATTACCGCGGCTTCTTCGACACCGTGCGCCGCTGCCTCGAACCGGACGGCGTGGCCCTGATCCACGCCATCGGCCGCAGCCACGGCCCGGCGGCAACCAATGCCTGGTTGGCCAAGTACATCTTCCCCGGTGGCTACTCACCGGCGCTGAGCGAAGTGCTGCCGGATGTCGAGCGCTCCGGCCTGATCACGACAGACATCGAGATCCTGCGCCTGCATTACGCCAAAACGCTGTCCCGCTGGCGCGACAACCTCCATCGTCATCACGACGCCATCCGCGCGCTGTACGACGATCGCTTCCTGCGCATGATGGAGTTCTACCTCGCCGGCGCCGAGCTGGCCTTCTCGCGCACCGGCCACATGGTCTGGCAGTTGCAGCTGGCGCGCCGGCAGACCGCGGTTCCGCTGACGCGCGATTATATCTCCGCCGGGTCGTAAGGTTCGTTTCTCGCGAACGAGGCGCTGCTTCGGACACCTTTGCGATAGCGGCGTTGCATCTTCGTTTTCGCTTCACAGGTTCCGATAATGCAGGAGATACGCGGGATGATCGATACCGAACTGACGAGACGCGGCGTGCTCGCCGCCAGCACGGCGGCCGTAGCGGTCGGCGCGCTGCCAGTTGGCGCCACGGCGGCCACAGCGGCGACGGCAACACCATCGGTCACGCCCGTTGCGACACAGCCGGTCACCATGCCGGTGTCATTCGTGGTGAACGGTAAGACGGTCAACCTGTCGCTGGATACGCGCACCAGCCTGCTGGACGCGTTGCGCGAGCATCTGCAACTGACCGGGTCGAAGAAGGGCTGCGATCATGGGCAATGCGGTGCCTGCACGATCCTGCTGGACGGGACGCGGATCAACTCGTGCCTCACGTTGGCTGTGATGCATCAGGGCAGCCAGATCACCACAATCGAGGGGCTCGGCACACCGGACAAGCTCAACCCGATGCAGGCCGCGTTCGTCAAACATGACGGCTACCAGTGCGGCTATTGCACACCGGGTCAGATCTGTTCGGCGATGGGTGTGCTGGCGGAGATGAAGGCCGGGGTTCCGAGCCATGTGACGGGCGACCTCACGGCGCCGATCCAGGTGAGCGACGTCGAGATGCGCGAGCGGATGAGCGGCAACATCTGCCGCTGCGGGGCTTACTCGAACATCGTCGATGCGATGAACGAAGCCAAGGGAGCGCTGGCATGAAGCCGTTCAGCTACGAACGCCCCACCTCGCCGGCCGAGGCTGCCAAGGCGGCCGGTCAGCATCCGAACGCGAAGTTCATCGCTGGCGGCACTAATCTCCTCGACCTGATGAAGCTGCAGATCGAGACGCCGACGCATCTGGTCGACGTCAATGGGCTCGGGCTCGACAAGATCGAGGCAACCCCAGAGGGCGGCCTGCGGGTTGGCGCGCTGGTGAGCAACACGGCGTTGGCTTCTGATAGTCGGGTGCGGCGCGACTATGGCGTGCTGTCGCGGGCGATCGTGGCCGGGGCGTCCGGCCAGTTGCGCAACAAGGCGACCACGGCGGGCAATCTGCTGCAGCGGACGCGGTGCTCGTACTTTTACGACACCAACCAGGCCTGCAACAAACGCCAGCCCGGTTCCGGTTGCTCGGCGATCGACGGGATTAGCCGGTCCCTCGGCATCATCGGCACCAGCCAGCAATGCATCGCCACCTACCCGGGCGACATGGCGGTCGCGATGCGGGTGCTCGACGCGACGGTGGAGACGGTGAAGGGCGACGGATCGACGCGGCAGATCGCGCTGGGTGACTTCCATCGCCTATGGGGCGACAAGCCCGAGCAGGACACCGTGCTGGCGGCCGACGAGCTGATCACCGGGGTGACGCTGCCGCCGCCGGTGGGCGGCAAGCAGTTCTACCGCAAGGTGCGCGACCGAGCATCGTACGCGTATGCCCTGGTATCGATCGCGGCAGTGATCCAGCCCGACGGCACCGGCCGGGTCGCGGTGGGCGGAGTAGCGCCGCGGCCGTGGCGGGTGGAGGACGCGGACGCTGCGTTGCCGAGCGGCGCCAAGGCGGTGGCGGCGCGGCTGATGACCGGCGCCAATCCGACGCATGACAACGAGTTCAAGGTCCCGCTGGTCGAGCGCACGCTCGCGGCGGTCTTGGCCGAAGCGAGGACCTGAGCGATGAAGTTCGACACTCCCGCGACGACGAACCCGATCGACCAGCTCAAGGTCGTCGGTCACGCCATCGACCGCATCGATGGCCCAAAGAAGACGACCGGCACCGCGCCCTATGCCTATGAACGGCACGACGTGGCGCCAAACCAGGCCTATGGCTACGTGGTCGGGTCGGCAATCGCTAAGGGCCGGGTCGACGCGATGCATGTGGACGAGGCGAAGGCGGCAGCGGGCGTGATCGCTGTCGTGACGACGTTGAACGTGCCGCAATGCCCGACCAGCAAGATGAACACGGCGTCCTTATTCGGCGGCGCCGAGATTCACCACTATCACCAGGCAATCGCCGTGGTGGTGGCGGAAACCTTTGAGCAGGCGCGGGCGGCAGCCATGATGATCCGCGCGGATTACACGCAGCGACCGGGCAAGTACGACCTTGAGGATGCGGCCGATGGTGCGCCGTTGGTCGGTGGGGATAGCGGCGAAGGCAGCAGCGCGCCGCCGGTCGATCGGGTCGGCAATTTCGACGCGGCGTTCGCGGCGGCGCCGGTGACGCTGGATGCCGCCTACACCACGCCGGACGAGAGCCACTCCATGATGGAGCCGCACGCGACCACCGCGATGTGGGACGGCGACAAGCTGACGGTATGGACGTCCAACCAGATGATCGCCTGGGCCAAGCGCGACCTGGCCGTGAACCTCGATATCCCGGCGGAGAACATCCGGGTGGTGTCGCCGTTCATCGGCGGCGGCTTCGGCGGCAAGCTGTTCGTGCGCGCGGATGTGGTGGTTGCGGCCATCGCGGCACGGGCGGCCCGGCAGCCGGTCAAGCTGGCACTGACCCGGCCGATGATCCCCAACAACACCACCCACCGGCCGGCAACGATCCAGCGTATCCGCATCGGGGCGGCGCACGACGGCACGATCAGCGCGATTGCGCATGAGAGCACGTCTGGCAATCTGCCGCACGGCAAACCGGAGACGGCGGTGGCGCAGACCAAGCTGCTGTATGCCGGCGCCAACCGGTTGACCTCCATGCGGCTGGCGGAGCTGGACCTGCCCGAAGGCAACTCGATGCGGGCGCCGGGCGAGGCGCCCGGACTGATGGCGCTCGAGATCGCCATGGACGAGATGGCCGAGAAACTGGGAATGGACCCAATCGCGTTCCGCACCAAGAACGACACCCAGGAGGATCCGGAGAAGCCGGGTCGGCCGTTCTCGCAGCGGCAGCTGATCCAGTGCATGACGACCGGGGCGGAGAAGTTTGGCTGGAACAAGCGTAATTCCAGGCCAGGTTCGGTGCAGGACGGGCAGTGGCTGGTCGGGATCGGCATGGCTGCCGGCTTCCGCAACAACGTGCTGGTGAAGTCAGGCGCACGGGTGCGTTTGGACAATCAGGGCGTGGTTACGGTCGAGACGGACATGACCGATATTGGCACCGGCAGCTACACGATCATCGCGCAGACGGCGGCGGAGATGATGGGCGTCGGGATGGACAAGGTGGTGGTCAAGCTGGGCGACTCCACGTCGCCGGTGTCCTCCGGGTCGGGCGGGCAGTTCGGCGGCAACAACTCCACGGCGGGCGTGTATGCGGCGTGCGTCAAGTTGCGGGAGGCGGTCGCCAGCAAGCTCGGCTTTAATTCGGGTGACGTGGCGTTCGCCGATGGGCGGGTGAGCGCAGGCAACCGGAATGCGGCTCTGGCCGATGCGGCGCGCGAGGGCGAGCTGGTTGGGGAAGACAGCATTGAGTACGGCGACCTCAGCAAGAAGTACCAGCAATCGACGTTTGCCGGACATTTCGTCGAGGTCGGCGTCGATCGGTTCACCGGCGAAGTGCGAGTGCGGCGGATGCTGGCCGTGTGCGCGGCCGGGCGGATTTTGAACCCGAAGACGGCACGCAGCCAGGTGATCGGCGCCATGACGATGGGCGTCGGCGGCGCGTTGATGGAGGAGCTGGTGGTCGACACCAAGCGCGGCTTCTTCGTCAATCATGACCTGGCGACCTACGAGGTGCCGGTGCATGCAGACATCCCGCACCAGGAGGTGGTGTTCCTGGAGGAGACCGACCCGATCTCCTCGCCGATGAAGGCCAAGGGTATCGGCGAGTTGGGGATATGCGGCGTCGCTGCTGCGGTGGCCAATGCAGTCTACAACGCGACCGGCGTGCGGGTGCGGGACTATCCGATTACGTTGGATAAGCTGATCCCGCACATGCTGGACGTCGCCTAGTCGATCACCGGGTCGCCACTTTGGTGTGCGGCCCGGCATCGGCGACCTCGTTCAGCAATTTGCGGGTCATCGCCTCGCCGAAGGCCTGAAACGAACGCACTTCGACGACGAAGCTCCCATTGCCGCCAGTGACGTTGTCAGAATACCAGGCGGTCAGCCCACCAGGTGGCTGGACGTGGGCAAACGTGTAGCTGACCGGGTGCTCGTTGATGATGGCCAGGCCGTTGATGGTGACGCCGGCCTTGACCGCGTCGTCACGTGCCTCGGCGGGCTCGCGGCCGGAATTGTTGGTGCCGTCGCCCGCCACGTCGATGACCCGGCGTTGTGCCTCGAACCCGCCCTCGACAAGCATCTGCATGGCGTGATCGATGCCGGCGCTGATGCTGGTGCGGCCCCAATAGGAGCGCTGGGCGGCTTTGATCTCGCCGGTGAAGGCAGCGGCACTGGGGGCGTCACGGACGATGTGCCAGTCCACCACGGTGCGGACTTCGTAAGCGCCGGCGAACTCGACATAGGCGACGGCGATCTGACCGATCGGCCCGCCCTTGATCGCTGCCAGCACGCGCGGGTCGGCGAAGGCGGCGCCGTAGCCGTCCTTCTCGAGGGTGAACTCAGTGTCGTCGACACTGCGCGAGACGTCGGTGACCAGCACCAGCATGACGTCCACCGGCTCGGCCGCGACAGCCGCCATGGGCGATAAGAGCAGCGGTAACAGGAAAAGCGCGCGCATGGGCCACCTCCAAGCCACGATGGTGGCGCGGCGGATGGTCCAGCAACAACGGAAATCGTTGTTTGGGCGGAAAGTCTACTGGCTGGCCCAGATGATGCGGTGCAACCAGGCCACTTCCGTCACCTCGAAGCTGCGGTCGCGATGGGCGGCGTTGAGGCTTTTTAGCTCGATGCGCTTGGCTGATTTGCGGGTGAGCTGCTTGGCCATGACCTCACCGGACCAGGTCTTGACCACGACGCGGTCGCCCCTGCGAATCGGCGCGGAGGGCGAGACCACCACCATGTCGCCTTCGCGGAACACCGGCTCCATGCTGTCGCCTGAAATCTCGAGCGCATAGGCATTGGGGTCACCGATCTCCGGCACGCTAACCTCGTCCCAGCTGCCACCGACGGGGAAGCCGCCATCGTCGAAGAAGCCTTCGCCACCGGCCTGCGCCAGGCCGAGAAGCGGGATGCGGGTCGGCAACCGCACCGTGCTGACGGCGCGGGGAGAGCCGGTGACGAGTGAGATGAACGCTTCGGGGGATTCACTGACCGCGCCGAGCACCTTGGAAATGCTTTCCGTGCTCGGCCAGCGCAGTCGCCCGTCCGGCATCTTGCGTTTGCTCGGATTGAAGGTGGTGGCGTCGAGGCCGGAGCGCTTGGCCAGGCCGGAGGGGGAAAGTCCGTGTTCTGCCGCGAGTGTATCCAGTGCCCGCCAAATATCGTCGTGCTTCATGAAACGAAGTGTGCCTAGGAATTAAGACCGGATCAAGTGGGAAAATGAGCCTGATGGCTCTTGTTGAGGTGCGTGAAGAATGTTCTTGTTTAGTTCTAATAAAAGGATCGCAGGATGCAACCGAGCCCATCTCCGACTCCGTTTGTCTCCGTTGAAGCCGCTTGGTTCTCGGCCGCCCGCACGCTGCGCGCCGGCGATCGCCCGGATACCCAGGTCACCGGCATCATCCGGTGCCTCGACCGGCTTTATCGCAACCGACGCATCGAGCTTCTCCATGCCCGCATCCTGCGCATCTGGGGCGGCCGCGGCGTTGCGCCCAACCCGGCCCGTGCGCGCGAGCGAAGCGATTGGCAGATCTGGTGCGAAGCGATCGAGCGGATGGACGGGCCGCTGCGCTCGCAGGGAATCGTCGGGCCGCTGAACTAGCTCAGCCGGGCCCACCCGGCCGCGCTGAGATGGCCGACCTGGCCGGCGACGAAGGTGGCCACGATGCGGGGGCCGGCCGGGTCGACCAGCACGATGTCGGCGCGCTTGCCGTCGGCGATAGTGCCGCGGTCGTCCAGCCCGGCTGCCGCGGCGGCGTTGGCGGAGACCAGCGCCCAGGCCCGGCTCAATGGGAGGGTGCCGCGTCCGGCCAGCGACCAGGCCGCCGGCAGCATCGCGGGATAATAGTAGTCGCTGCACAGGACGGTGCAGACCCCGCGCTCCGCCAATAGCCCGGCCGACGCCCAGCCAAGATGCGACCCGCCGCGCACGACGTTGGGGCAGCCCATCACCACGGCATCGCCGGCCTCCCGCGCCTCCTGCCCGACCGCTTCCGTCAGCGGGAACTCGCAGATGCGGGCGTCCAAGGCGCGGTAGCGCTGCCGCGTTTCGACATTTTCATCATCATGGCTGGCCATCGGCAGGCCGCGTTGCTGGGCGGCGTCGGCCAGGCGTGCGGCAGCAGCAGGCACGTCGGGGGCGCCGGCGGCCACGCGCTCGGCGAGGCGGCGAAACTCGTCCGGGGGCAAGCCGGTGCGCTGGCTGAACTTGGCGACACCGTCGGCCGTCTTCATTTTATGGAGGATCGACGCCATGTGATCGTTGAAGCTCACCAGCCCGACCCGGCCGGCCGTGATGTCGGCCAGGGCCGTCTCGAACGCCGGCAGATTGAACATCTCCCAGCGCAAGTGAATGCGCATGTCGCAGACCATCGACGGGCGGTGCGCGTCCATCGCGTCGAGCAAGGCCCGCCAGGTGTCGGCGCTGCGCAGGCCGGGCTCCCAGGACAGTGTGACGGCATGCATGGCGGTGGTGATGCCGTTGGCGAGGAGTTGCGCCTCCGTGTCGCGCAGCGCGAGCAGGAGCGGGAAGTCGACACCGGGCCGGGGCTGCATCTGACGCTCGAAGGCGTCGCCGTGCAGGTCGACGATGCCGGGCAGCGCGAACAGGCCGCGCGCATCGAATACGCGGCCTGTGCCGCTACCGACCCGGAGCGTGCCATCCGCCTCAAGGACCAGTGGCGTGTCGGTGACCGTGCCGTCAGCGAGAAGGACTTGGGCACCCTGGATGAGCGTCGCGGCAAGGTCGGGCATACCGAATTCTAGCTATGCCCGGCGCAACGGACCAGAGTGACGGCCATGCTGACATTCGAGATCATCCTTTGCCTGCTCGTGGGCGGTGTCACGCTGACCATGCTGGCGTCCCGGGTCGGGCTGCCATGGCCGGCGGTGCTGGCCGTGGCTGGAACCGGGCTGGCCTTCGTGCCGGGCGTGCCGAAGCTGGCGCTGGACCCGGACCTGGCGCTGGCGCTGTTCTTCGCGCCCGTGCTGCTCGACGCCGCCTACGACACCAGCCCGCGGGCGTTGCTGAAGAACTGGCGGCCGGTGGGCAGCCTGGTGATCATCGCCGTGCTGCTGACGGTCGGCGTGGTAGCGCTCATCGCGCGGGCCATCCTGCCCGAGATGGGGTGGCCGGCGGCGATCGCGCTCGGCGCCATCGTCGCGCCGCCCGACGCGGCGGCAGCCACGGCGGTGCTGCAGCAGATCCGGCTGCCGCGGCGGCTGATCCTGATCCTCGAGGGCGAGAGCCTGCTCAACGATGCCAGCGTGCTGTTGATCTACCGCGTCGCGCTGGACGCCGTGCATGGCGACGTGACGGCGTGGACGCTGCCGATCGTGTTGCTGTCGGCGGCCGGCGGCATCCTGTTCGGCTATGCGCTGGCCCGGCTCTACCTGGCAACGGTGGCCCGGTTCGTGACGCACGACAACATGGCTGCCAGCGTGCTGCTGCAGTTCCTGGGCACGTTCGCGGTATGGATCATCGCGGAGCGGCTGCAGATGTCGGCGGTGCTGACTGTGGTGGCGTACGGCATGACCATCGCGCAGCGGTCGCGGACCCAGATGGGGCCGCGCGAGCGGCGGCTCAACTTCGCGATCTGGGAGGTGGCGGTGTTCGGCCTGAACGTCTTGGCGTTCCTGATCACCGGGTTGCAGATCCGGCAGATCTTCGACGAACTGAACAAGAGCTGGAACTACGTGGCGCTGTCGGCCTCCGTGCTGGTGGCGTGCATCGTGGTGCGGCTGTTCTGGGTGTTTCTCTACACGGGCATCATGCGGTGGCGGCTGGCGCGCGACGAGAGCCGCAAGCACAAGCTGCACCAGATCACGCCGCAAACCGCCGCCGTGATCGGCTGGGCGGGGATGCGCGGCATCGTCACGCTGGGCACGGCCCTGGCGCTGCCGCTGGATTTCCCGCAGCGCGACCTGATTCAGTTCGCCGCTTTCACCGTGGTGCTGGGCACGCTGGGGTTCCAGGGGCTGACGCTGCGGCCGTTGATCGCATGGCTGACGCTGCCGGTGGACACCAGCGACGACGAGACGAGCATGGCACGGGCGCAGGCGGCGCAAGCCGGGCTGGTCTCCATCGAGGGCGAGCGGGAAAGCAGGGCGGGCAAGCTGCTGTTGCAGCAGTACGAGACGCGGGTGGCCAAGGATGGCGAGCCGATCGACCCGACCGGGCTGATCCGCCTGCAGCGTCAGGCGCTGGCGGCGGAGCGCGAGCAGGTGGTGCGGTTACACCGGGCGGGACAGATCAACGACGAGGTGTTCGCCGGGCTGGAGGAGGAACTGGACTGGTCGGAAGCAGCACTCGACGGCGTTCGCGAAGAGCCGACATAAGCACCTGGAACAAACACCAGGGTTGCTCGTTTCCACTCAGGTTAACTGCTTGAGTGAGGTTCTCCATGAAGTTCACCCGTCGTTTCATGCTCACCGCCGTCGCCGCCGGCACGTTTGCGCTGGCTCCGGCCATGTTCTCCGCCGCCTCGGCCGCCGATCCGGTTGCTCCCGGTCCGGTCAACGGCACGATCACCATCTCGGCGCAGGGTGCCGCGGCCGGCGTCGGGTATACGTGGGGTGACGGTATTCTCAGGTTCCACGGCAAGGCCCACCACTTCACCGTCAATGGCGTCTCGATCGCCGACGTGGGCTATTCCAAGGTGACGGGGACCGGCCGGGTCTATCACCTGAAGAACCTGGCGGACTTCAGCGGCACCTACGCGGCGGCCACGGGTCAGGCGACGGCAGGCAATTCCGGCATCGGTGGCCAGATCCTCGAGAACGCCAAGGGCGTGCAGATCCGCGTCGATCAGGTCAGCCGTGGTGCCCGCCTGCAGGGTTCGGTCGACGGCATCACGCTCACGCTGAAGTAATCTTCGCTGTGAGCCGCCGGGTCGTCCGGCGGCTTGCGCGACTGCGGGTCCGGTGCGATTCAAGTTGGCGATGCCGCTACGTACCGGACCATCTTCTCCCGTTCACATGATCAAGCTCGCGGTCGGCGTTCCCTCGTTCGAGGTGTTCGAAAGCCGGGTCGAGGCGCGGCGTCTCGCCGGGGCCGGGATGCAGGTGTGGACGCGCAGTTTTCCCAAGCGGGCTGGTGACGTGATCGGCGAGGGTTCGCTGTATTGGGTGATTGCCGGACTGTTGTCGGCGCGGCAGACGATCATCACCATCGAGGAGGACACCTATGATGACGGGTCGCGGTGCGCCCGGATCGAGGTGGAGCCGGTGTTGATCCGGGTGTCGCCGGTGCGGACCAAGCCGTTCCAGGGCTGGCGCTACCTGCAGCCGGCCGCCGCGCCAGCCGACATACGCACCGTGGATGCGAGCGGGATCGAGACGCTGCCGGAAGCCGTGTTGCGCGAGTTACGGGAACTTTGCCTGGTTTAGGCCGGTCAGTCGCGACACGGCGGCTCCGGGTCGCCGCGCGCGATGGCGATTTCTAGAGGCGGATGATCTCGCCGTGCCGGGTTTCGCTTTCCGAGCATAGGGCGGCGATGGCGGGGGCGACGTCATTGGGTTGAGCGATGGTGCGGGGGTCCTCGCCGGGAAAGGCGTCGGTACGCAGGCGGCCGGCGACCGGGCCGGGATCGACGAGGTTGACGCGCAGGGAGGTGGTCGCGACTTCCTGCGCCCAGGTCAGCACCAGATGATCGAGCGCGGCCTTGGTGGCGCCGTAGGCACCCCAGTAGGCCCGAGGCTCGGCGGCCCGCAGTGTGGTCAGGAACAGGGCGCGGCCGGCCGGTGCGGCCTGGATCACGGGGGCGCAGCTACGGATTAGGCGCCAGGCGGCGGATAGGTTCACGCCGACAACGGAATTCCAGTCCGCCGGCAGGATGTGTGGCACCGGCGTCAGGCGGCCGAGGGCGCCGGCACTATGCACCATCACGTCGAGGCGGCCGAAACGGTCGAAGATGCTCGGGCCGATCATGTCCAGCCCGGCGCCGTCCAGCAGGTCGAGCGGCAGCAACGTCGCGCTGCCGCCGGCAGCACGGATATCGTCGTCGACTTCGGCCAAGCCGCCTTCGGTGCGGGCGGTGAGCACGACGTGCATCCCGGCCGCGGCGAGATGACGCGCGACGGCGGCACCGATGCCGCGGCTGGCACCGGTGATGAGGGCGATTTTTTGGTCCATCAGCTTTCGGTCAGCAGGCTGAGTTGCGCGTCCGCGTTGTCCTTCATGTCGGTCAGGCGGATCGGGTAGTCGCCAGTGAAGCAGGCGTCGCAGAAATGCGGGCGCACCGGGTCGCGGGCGGGTTGGCCGAGGGCGCGATAGAGGCCGTCGAGCGAGATAAAGGCCAAGCTGTCGGCACCGATGATGGCCGCCATCTCCTCCACCGTGTGCCGGGCGGCGAGCAGCTTGCCGCGCTCGGGCGTGTCGATGCCGTAGAAGCAGGAATGGGTAGTCGGCGGCGAGGAGATGCGCATGTGCACCTCGGCGGCCCCGGCGGCGCGGACCATCTCGACGATCTTGCGGCTGGTGGTGCCGCGCACGATGCTGTCGTCGACCAGGATGACTCGCTTGCCGGCGAGCACGGCGTGGTTGGCCGAGTGCTTCAGCTTGACGCCGAGGTTACGGATGTTGTCGGTCGGCTCGATGAATGTGCGGCCGACATAGTGGTTGCGGATGATGCCGAGCTCGAATGGGATGCCGCTCTGGGCGGCGTAGCCCATGGCCGAGGGGACGCCGCTGTCGGGAACCGGGACCACGACGTCGGCGTCGATGCCGCTCTCCTGAGCGAGTTCGGCGCCGATGCGCTTGCGGGCGTCATAGACCGGCATGGTCTCCATCTTGGAGTCCGGGCGAGCGAAGTAGATGTATTCGAAGACGCAGAAGCGGCTCTTGGTGGCGCTGAACGGCTTGATGCTGCGGACGCCCTGATCGTTGATGACGACGATCTCGCCGGGCTCGACGTCGCGGACGAAATGGGCACCGACGATGTCGAGGGCGCAGGTCTCGCTGGCCAGGACCCAGCCGCCGGTGCCTTCATTGCCGATGCGGCCAAGGATTAACGGGCGCACGCCGAGCGGGTCGCGGACGCCGAGCAGCGCCTGGTTGGAGAGCGCGACGAGGGAATAGGCGCCGACCACCTGCTTGAGCGCGTCGATCAGGCGATCGACGACAGTGGAGTAGAGCGAGATGGCGATGAGGTGGACGAACACCTCGCTGTCGGTGGTGCTCTGGAACAGGCAGCCGCGGCGGACGAGCTGTTTGTGCAGCTCGTTGGCGTTGGTGAGGTTGCCGTTATGGGCGACCGCGAAGCCGCCGAACTCGAAATCGGCGTAGAGCGGCTGCACGTTGCGGAGCACGGTGTCGCCGGTGGTGGCATAGCGGTTATGGCCGACGGCGGAGGGGCCGGGCAGCCCGGCGATCACCTTGGCGTCGCTGTAGTTGTCGCCAACCAGGCCGAGGCCCCTGTGGGTGTGGAAGCGGCGGCCGTCATAGGCGACGATGCCGGTGGCCTCCTGACCGCGATGCTGGAGGGCATGGAGGCCCAGGGCGGTGACGGCGGCCGCGTCGCTGACCCCCCAAACCCCGAAGACACCGCACTCCTCGTGCATCTTGTCGTCTTCGGATTCGTCTCTGAGGACCTGCAACACGATGGTTCTCCTACTCGCGCGTGGGCCGCAGCCCGAGGGCCCGGCCGACCGGATTGGCGTGCAGCAACTCCGCCGAACTCGTCACCCGGCCCGGAGGCACGGCAACGGTCGGCCGGAAGCCCGGCGGCATATGATCGGAAGCCCAGGCCGCGCCATGATAAACGAACGGCAAGGCGCGGGCCTCCATGATGGGAGCGGGCCATTGATCCACGGGGATCGCCAGCCCGGCCAAGATATAGGCGACGCAGACCAGCGCCGCACCCCGTAGCAGGCCGAATACCAGACCCAGCGTTCGGTCGAGTCCGCCGAGTGCGGAGCTGCGGATTGCACCGGCGATGGCGCCGGCGATCAGCGACAGCAGGACCAGCACGATTACGAACACGCCGATGAAAGCGAGGGTGTCGGCCAGAGCGGTGTCCTTGACCTGCATGCGGGCCCAGGGTTGGACCATTGGAAAGACGCCATACGGGCTGGCGACGTACGCGGCGATCGCCCAGGCGCCGAGGCCGAGCGCCTCCCGCACCAGGCCGCGCGCGAAAGCCAGGAAGCCCGAGATCAGGATTACCCCAAGGACGACGAGGTCCACCCAGTTCATCGAACTGCCATAATGTTCGCCGCCGATATACGCGCGGCGGCCGACCGGAGCAATTACTCCGACCCCTTCTTGCCGGAGAAAGCGCCGACCAGATCGGTCAGATGTCCGATTTCGTCGGTGGCCAAGCCATCCGGCGACACTAGTTTGCGTCCGGTGAGCCGGCGCGGCAGCACGGCGCGGTCGAAGCCGAGCTTCTGCGCCTCCTTCAGCCGGGCTTCGGCCTGGGCGACCTGGCGGACCTCGCCGGACAAGCCGACCTCGCCGAAATACACTACACCCGGGCTGGTGGGCGTCTCGGTCGCGGCCGAGGCGAGTGCGGCGGCGACGGCGAGGTCGGCAGCGGGCTCGTTGACCCGGAGCCCGCCGGCGATGTTGAGATAAACGTCCGACCCCGACAGCCGCAGCCCGGCGCGGGCATCCAGCACGGCCAGCAGCATGTTGAGCCGCCCGCCATCCCAGCCGACCACGGAGCGCCGCGGTGAGCCGCCCGAGTTGGGGGCGAGCAAGGCCTGAACCTCGACCAGCACCGGACGGGTACCCTCCAGCCCGGCGAATACTGCCGAGCCGGCAATGTTGCCGCGGCGCTCCGCCAGGAACAGCGCCGACGGGTTCGGCACCTCAGCCAGCCCGCCTTCGGTCATCTCGAACACGCCGATCTCGTCGGTGGCACCGAAGCGGTTCTTCACGGCGCGCAGAATGCGGAACTGGTGGCCGCGGTCGCCTTCGAAATACAGCACCGCATCCACCATGTGCTCGAGCACGCGGGGACCGGCGATGGCGCCTTCCTTGGTGACGTGGCCGACCAGCACGAGGGAGAAGCCGCGCGACTTGGCCAGCCGGATCAGTTCGAAGCTGGAAGCTCGGACCTGGCTGACGCTGCCGGGCGCGCTCTCGACGGTGTCGAGCCACATGGTCTGGATCGAGTCGATGACGACCAGGCACAGGCCGGGCTCGGCTTCGAGCGTGGCGGCGATGTCGCGGACGTTAATGGCGGCGGCAAGTTCCATCGGCGCATCAGCCAGGCCGAGGCGGCGGGCGCGAAGGCGGACCTGGTCGACGGATTCTTCGCCGGAGATGTAGCGCACGCGCTTGCCGCTGCGGGCCAGCGTAGCGGCGGCTTGCAGCATGAGGGTGGACTTGCCGATGCCGGGATCGCCGCCGACGAGCACGACGGAGGCAGGCACGAAGCCGCCGCCGAGCACGCGGTCGAGTTCGGCGATGCCGACGACCTCACGCGGCGGCGGGGATGCGGCACCTTCGAGGCTGACGAAATTGACGCGCTTGCTGCCGGCTTTGGCGGCGGGGGCGCCGGGTCGGTTCTCGACGACTTCCTCGACAAGGGTGTTCCACTCGTCGCAGGCTTCGCAGCGCCCGGCCCATTTGGGGTACACCGCACCGCAGTTCTGGCAGACGTAGCGCGTGACGGGTTTAGCCACGGCGGTTCCAGCGATCATAAAATAGAAGCGCTGTCAGGAACACGTTGGTCGCATTCTCCCCAGAGATCTCGGGCAAATTCAGCCTTGCACGCGAGGCAGCTTCAAGCAGCGTCAAAGCATCTTGTCGCTTAAAGTTATTGGTCAGATCGTAATCTGCACGCAAGCGGGCTTCCTGCAACCTGACGAATGTATCTGCGATCTTGATGAGTCTCTTGTCGATCTTCTCAGGTAGCAGCGTTTCGAGCATGCCTTGTTGTTTTTTCTTACCTGCCCAGCCTGCGAACTGCTCGCACACTTTCAGCATCGTGCGGTGTTCGAGAGTTCGCCCGACGCGAGCTGCAAGCTCTATTCCACCGTGAGACAGTGGTGCGACTGCAGCCAGGGAAAGCTGGTGAAACAAGCTGTAGTAGAGCGTCGATACTGCTCGACGCACCTCAGTCTCACTTACTGGGTTCGGGCTCGACAGCGTTGAGGATGCAAGGTCGAACAGATCAGAGTGATCAATCACTCTGGATGTCTGAGAGGTAAGTAATTGGGAAAAACGTCCAGAGCGCGATGTTAGCAGATGAGAACTGTTCTTTGAGCGCCTCTTGGAACTCGAACAATACCTTTGCCCGCCGTCGAAGCTCTGCAATGCCAACCTCATCGCTTCCTGACAGCTTCATCGTGATCCATGCAGCTTGTTCATCATCGAACTGATCAAGCCTAACTTCAAAATCCTGAACGAACTCGGGACGCTCAACGCGATTCAGCACTTCTCGCAAACGAGCTTGCATATCGGCATCGACGGCAATCGAGCGTATCTCGTTCATAGCCTCAGTGTACCACACCTACCGCCGCAACTGCATCTGGATCGGCCCCTCGCGCCGCCCGTGGGTAAACTGGTCTACCATCGGGTTGCCGCTCGTCATCACGTCGGTAGCCGGGCCCTCCCAGACGATGCGCCCGGCGTAGAGCATTGCCGCACGGTCGCCGATGCGGGTGGCACTGGCCATGTCGTGGGTGATCGCCACCGCCGTGCTGCCGAGGCGCTTGACGCAGTCGACGATCAGGCCGTCGATCACCGCGCCCATAATCGGATCAAGCCCGGTGGTCGGCTCGTCGAAGAACAGCATCTCCGGTTGCGCGGCGATGGCGCGCGCCAAGCCGACCCGCTTCTGCATGCCGCCCGACAACTCCGATGGCGCCAGATCGCCCACGCTCGGGTCCAGACCCACCTGCGCCAGCACTTCGCCGGCCCGGCGGCGCGCGTCCGATCGGGATATCTTCTGCCGCGCCAACAACCCGAAGGCGACGTTCTCCCACACCGTCAGGCTGTCGAACAGCGCCGCCGCCTGGAACAGCATGCCGATCCGCGCATTGACCGCCTCGCGCTCCTGCCGATCCAGCTTCAGCACGTCCACGCCGTCGATCTCGATCGACCCGGCGTCCGGCTCGATCAATCCCAGGATGCTCCGCAGCAGCACCGACTTGCCGGTGCCGGAGCCGCCGATCACCACCATAGAGGTGCCTGCCGCGATATCGAGGTCGACCCCGTCCAGCACGCGCTTGCTGCCGAACGCCTTGGTCAGACCGCGGATGCGGATTTTCGGCTCAGCGAGCAAAGAACAGCTCGGTCATCACGTAGTCGAACGCCAGGATCAGGATGCTGGCCGACACCACCGCGCTGGTCGTCGCCGCGCCGACGCCTTCGGCGCCGCCCTTGCTGTTGTAGCCGTGGAAGCAGCCCATCAGCGCAATGATGAACCCGAACACGCCACCCTTGGCCACGCCGATCACGACGTCGGACGTGGTCAGGATGTCAAAGGTGCTGGTCAGGTAGAGATGCGAGCTGAAGCCCAGCTTGACGGTGGCGACGATGAAGCCGCCGGCCACGCCGATGATGTCGGCGACCATCGTCAACAGCGGCAGCGCCAGCACGCCGGCGAGCAGGCGCGGGGTGACGAGGTATTTGACCGGATTGGTCGACAAGGTGGTCAGCGCGTCGATCTGGTCGGTGACGCGCATGGTGCCCAGCTCGGCCGCCATTGCCGCGCCGACCCGGCCGGCCACCAGCAACGCCGCCAGCACCGGGGCCAACTCCCGCACCACCGACAGCGCCACGACGGACGCCACCGCACTCTCGGCATTGAAGCGCGAGAACCCCGAATAGGATTGCAAGGCGATCACCATGCCGGAGAACAACGCCGTGAGCGCCACTACCGGCAGGCTGAAATAGCTGAACTCGATGAAAGCGCGGACGAACATCCGGCCGTAGAAGGGCGGCCGCACGACATGCGACAGGCCGACCACGCCGAACAGAGTGGCGGCACCGGTGCCGCGTACGGCACCAATGGTGCCACGACCGACCGCAGCGACTGCATCCAGGGGAGAAAAGCTCATTGGGGCGATGCCCTACCAGTCTCGCCCGCAAGCCGTCAAAAGACGCGTCTCAAAAGTCGGGGCTTACCGGTCGGGATCGTGAACCAAATCCAGGTCGGCGTAGCGGGTGAACTCGCCCTCGAATAGCAAGTCGATCTTGCCAGTCGGACCGTGCCGCTGCTTCTCGATCAGCAGTTCGGCGCGATTGTGCACCAACTCCATGTCGCGCTGCCACTTGTCGAGCGCGCCTTGGAATTCATCCTCGGTCTTGAAGGTCATCTGCTTGGGCGCCCGCTGCTGCAGGTAGTACTCGTCGCGATAGATGAACATCACCATGTCGGCGTCCTGCTCGATCGAGCCGGACTCGCGCAGGTCGGCGAGTTGCGGACGCTTGTCCTCGCGGCTTTCGACGGCGCGGGACAGCTGCGACAGCGCGATCACCGGAATGGCCATCTCCTTGGCCAGCGCCTTCAGCCCCTGGGTGATCTGGCTGATCTCCTGGACGCGGTTCTCCTGCTTGGAGCCGATGCTGGGACGCATGAGCTGCAGGTAGTCGACCACGACCAGGCTCAGCCCCTGGGTCCGCTGCAGGCGGCGGCAGCGGGTGCGCATGGCCGAAAGCGATAGGGCCGGCGTGTCGTCGATGTGCAGCGGCAGGCTGGCGATCTCGCGGCTGACCTGGATGAAGCGGTCAAAATCCTTCTGGCCGATCTCGCCGCGGCGGATACGGTCGCCGGAGACGCGGGATTCTTCAGCCAGAAGACGGGTGGCGAGCTGTTCGGCGCTCATCTCGAGCGAGAAGATCGCCACCGATCCCTTGGCGACGTCGTTGGGGCCGCGCTCCTGGGCAGCGCGCTGCAGCGTGCGGGCGGCGCCGAAAGCGATCTTGGTGGCCAGCGCGGTCTTGCCCATGCCGGGTCGGCCGGCGAGGATGATGAGGTCGGAGGGGTGAAGCCCGCCGGTCTTCTTGTCGAGGTCGCGCAGGCCGCTCGACAGGCCGCTGACGTGGCCGGCATTCTTGAAGGCGCGCTCGGCGCCCTTGATCGCCTCCGTCAGCGCGCTCTCGAAGGTGACGAAGCCGCTGGGGCTGCCGCCGTCCTTGGCGAGGCGGAACAGCTCGCTTTCGGCCAGCTCGATCTGTGCCTTGCCGTCGAGTTCGCCCGGGGCGCCGAAGGCGTTGTTGACGACCACTTCGCCGATCTCGATCAGCTGGCGGCGGATCCACGCATCATGGATCGCGCGACCATATTCGCCGGCGTTAATGATGCCGACCATGGCTGTGAGTAACTGTGCGAGATAGGCGGTGCCGCCGACCTCGTCGAGCGCGCCGGAGTGCTCGAACTCGGCCTTCAGCGTGATGGCGTCGGCCAGCTGCCCGGCTTCGGCCCGGCGGGCGATAGACTGGAAAATCCGGCCATGCACCGGGTCGACGAAATGGTCCGGCGAGAGGAACTCGCTAACCCGTTCATAAGCCTTGTTATTTGCCAGCAGTGCGCCGAGCAGCGCCATTTCGGCGCGGTCGTTGGACGGCGGCTGACGCTGCGAAAGTCCCGGGAGAGGCGAATCAATTGCGTTCATGCTGACGACAGCATAGCCGATCCGGCGCGGAAACTACCCTGTGGATGACTGTGGTACCTGGGGATAGCCTGTGGATAACACGGGGGATGATTGCCGCGGCGGAGTCGCTGTGGCACGGCGGACACGTGCGAATTCTGATCATCTCCGCCAATCGCCTGGGCGATGCCGTCATCACCACCGGCGTGCTCGACCACCTCATCCGCGCGCACCCGAACGCCCGGTTCACCATCGCGTGTGGCCCGGCTGCCGCGGGGGTCTACCAGCGGATGCCGCAGCTTGAGCGCCTCATCGTTTTCACCAAGCAACGGAACGACTCGCACTGGCCCAAGCTCTGGCGCGCGGTCGCGTTCACCTGGTGGGACCTGGTGGTGGATTTCCGCGGCTCGGCACTGGGTTTCCTGATCCCGGCGCGGCGCCGGGTCGTGCGGCGGAAACGGCCGGGGCGGATGTTTGAGCAGCATGCGGCCATGCTCGGGATCGACCCGGCGCCGCTGCCGGTCGCCTGGACGGCGCCGGACGACCGGACACGGGCGGCGGCGCTGCTGCCGGCGGACCGCCCGGTGATCGGGTTCGGGGTGACGGCGAATTGGGCGCCGAAGGTTTGGCAGGCGGAGCGGTTCGCGGCGCTGTTCGAACGACTGTCGACCGGGCTGCTGCCGGGGGCTGCGGTCGCGGTCTTTGCCGGTCCCGGGGCGGCGGAGCGGGAGATGGCGGCGCCGGTGATCGCCCTGTTGCCGGATGCAATCGACCTGCGAGGCACGCTGACGGTGCCAGAGGTCGCCGCGGTGATCGAGCGATGCACGCTGTACGTCGGCAACGATAGCGGCCTGATGCACCTGGCTGCCGCGACGGGGCGGCCGACAGTGGGCTTGTGCGGCACCACACGGGACCGGGCGGCCGAGATGGCGCCGGCGGGCCGGCGAGCGATGTGGGCCGAAGCGGACGAGGCGACGATGGCGGCGTTGACGGTGGACGCCGTGGAGGCGGCATGCCGCCGGCTGCTGAGCGAGGCAGCCGGCGGCTAAGCGACGGTTCAGCGTGCGATCGGTGGCACCTGCTCGAGCGCCCGGGTGACGATGATCGCCGCGATCCGCCGCGACTCCTCATTCGCACTCGGGAAATGCGCCCCTGCCCAGATCCTGGAATCCGCACATTCCTGCGCCGCCGCCGTGACGGTCGGGAAGTTCCGCGGCGTTGGCCGCAGCTCGATCGGTGCGGGCGGGGTGCCCATGTCGCTGCTCCAAACCGCCGCGGGGCGATCAACGGTCACCGGCGCACTCTGCGCGGTGTAGGTGAGCCGGTCGGCCGGAGTATCGGTTGGGGACAGCAGCGCCGTCAGCAGGCCCGCGCCGACATAGCAGTCCGACGCGTGTCCGGAGGGATATTCGGGATGCGGCGGCGTTTCGATGAAGGATTGCCAGCCGGTATCCTGCGGCACGCCGAACTGCCCCGAGCGGATCGCGTCAACCGGGCGCCAATACACCCAGCGCTCCTTGGCAGCCCAGATCAGGATCGCAGAATCCGCCATCGCCGCGCTCACCTGCGCCATGATCCGCGCCTGTTGCGCCAGGCTGTAGCGCTCATGGTCGCGATCGATCAGCGTCGCCGCCCAATGGATGTAGCCGCGTTGGGTGCTTTGATAGGCCCAGAAGATCGCGGCGTCGGTCTGCTTCGGCGTGCGGGCGAGCGAGATGGTGCCGCCGATGCGCCGGGTGAACTCGACGTCGCTCAGATAGACCGGGCTGCCGGGCTCCGGTGGCGGCCGGCCCGGCACGTCGTCGCGGCCGGCGAACAGGAACGGGCGGGTGGAGGTGGTGCCGCTGGTGCGGTGATCCGGCGGCGTCGGGCGCCACACGCCGGGCACGTCGCTGCCGACAAACGGCCGCGGGTTCTGGAATCCGTCATCGGCCCGGCGCGCCACCGCTACCGTGCCGATTGCTTCACCCAATGCCCGCCCCCGGTCGAGGGCGGGGCCGGACGGTAGGCGGGCCAGTTCTTCGGCAAGAAGGCCCATGATCTCGCCGCGGTGGTCCGGATGCAATTGTACCAGGGCGGTGGCCGCTGCGGTTTCCATCGCTGCTTCCGGCGACGCACCCTCGCTCGCCGGCTCGCCACGGGCCGGCGCGTCCCATCGTGCGTAGATCGGGTCGGCGGCGTTCAGCGCGTCGTGCATGGCGCGGTGCATGATCGCCAGCGAGCGCCAGTTGGCGTTGCCGCCGTTGAGGCGATCGGCCTGATCCGTCCAGACCGTCACCGAGGTGGGGAGCGCGTGCGCTGACGTGGTGATGATCGTGAGCAGCGCGGCGACGGCGAAGCGCATGGGAACCTCGGATAATTAATCCGCCGCATGTCCACCGAAGCGGCCCGGGCCGCAATGCCTTAACGAGAGCACCCGGTTTATTGAGCGGACGCCGCCGCTTGCCGCGAGTCCGGCGGCTTCGGTAGGCAGGCGCATGCTCCCTTCCTGGCTGTCGCTCCAACTGGCCTATGACGTGATCGACTGGGCATGCCGGCTCACCGCGCTCGCCGTGGTGCCGATGCGCCGCCGGCCCGCGGCCAGTGCCGGGTGGTTGCTGCTGATCATGTTCCTGCCGATCCCCGGCATGATCGCCTTTGCCATCATCGGCAGCCCGCGCTTTCCCGCTTCCCGCGTGCGCCGCTTCCAACTCCTCGCCCCGTATTTCACCGCGGTCGGTCGCCGCCTGCTCGCGGCCGATCCTCCCCAGCTCACCCCGTTCACCCCCGTCTTCGCCTTGGCGCACCATCTGGGCCATTTCCCGCCGGTGTCCGGCAATGCCGTCCGCCTGATCGACGACTATGACGGTATGCTCGACCAGCTGACCGCCGACATCGCGGCGGCCCGGCGCTACGTCCTGATCCTGATCTACATCTTCGCCGATGACGCGGCCGGCCACCGCGTGGCCAACGCCCTGCGCGCCGCCGTCGCCCGCGGGGTGGACTGCCGCGTCATGATCGACCCGGTCGGCTCGCACCGCTGGCGCGGGGCGATCGGCCGCCGCCTCACCGAGTCCGGCGTCTCGGTCCAATGGTCCCTGCCCTTTCACCTGATCCGCGGCCGCACCCGGCGCGACATGCGCAATCACCGCAAGCTGTTCGTGATCGATGGCCGGGTCGGCTACGCCGGATCGCAGAACATCGTCGACAAGCAGTTCCGTGCCGGCGTGGTCAACCGCGAGCTGGTGGCGCGCGTCGAAGGGCCGTTGGTAGCCGAGATGGAGGCGGTGATCCGCGGCGACTGGTTCATGGAGACCGGCATCCTGCCGCAGGATGACGGACTACCGCTGCAGCATGCCGGAGACACGCAGGCGCAGCTGCTCCCGAGCGGCGCCGCCTATCCGCTGGAAGGCTTCGAATCGCTGCTGGTTTGGCAGATCCATTCGGCCGTTCGGCGTGTGGTCCTCGTCACGCCCTACTTCATTCCCGATGACGGCCTGGTCGGCGCCATGCGCACCGCCGTGGCCCGCGGCGTGGAGATCGACGTCGTGATCTCCGCCACCGTGGACCAGCGCCTCGTCAACCTCGCGCAGTGCTCCTACTACGACGAGCTGCTCGCCTGCGGCATCCGCATCCACGCCTATCGGGAGTACCTGCTGCACGCCAAGAACGTCAGCATCGATGGCAGCCTGGCCATCGTCGGCTCGAGCAACGTCGATCTAAGATCGTTCGAACTCAACGAAGAAGTGAGCCTGCTGCTCTATGGCGGCACGGCGGTCGATGCGTTGATGGCGATACAGGACCGCTACATCGCTAACAGCGTGCCGCTCGATCTGGCCGCCTGGCGCGGTCGCTGGGTCGGGTGTCGCTTCGCCGAGAACCTGGCCCGGCTCATCAGCCCCTTGCTCTGACAGGAACTTTCACCGTGACCTTGCCGCTGACCTACCTTGCCTGGACGCTTCTGCTCGCCATCGTTCAGGTGCTCGTCGCCGCCGGGTTCAAACGGCAGCAGGACGGGTTGCAATGGGCGGCCGGCAACCGCGACGACCAGTCCAAACAATACACCGGCACCGCGGCGCGCCTCGCCCGGGCGCAGGCCAATCTGTTCGAGAGCCTGCCGATCTTCGTCGGCGCTGTGCTGCTGGCGCATGTCGCCGCGCGCGAGACGGCCTGGACCGCCTGGGGCGCCGGGCTGTTCTTCTGGGCTCGCCTCGCCTACGTGCCGATCTATGCGATCGGGCTGTCGCCGCTGCGGTCGATCGTCTGGGGCGTGGCGTTGATCGGCTTGATCATCACCGTCGTAAGCGTTCTCTAGGCAGTCATCGGCTGGGCGCCGGTGCGCGACACGCTGACCACCGCGCCCAGCGCCGCGAACCCGGCGGCCACGTAGAGGCACTCGCCGGCCGCCAGGTCACCGCGCAGCCCGAAGATCAACGCCACGACCGCGGAGCCGAGCGACCAGCCGACGGTGCGGGCCACCGCCACCATCGCGCTGGCGGCGCTGTTTCGCGCCGGCGGCCCGGCCGTCATCAGCGTGATGTTGTTGGGTGTCTGGTAGAAGCCGAACCCGATACCGCAGATCGCCATGCGCCACACGACGTTCCAATCCGCCGGAACCGCCGGCATGGTCGCCAGCAGCAGCAGCCCGCTTGCCAGGATCGCGAGCCCGATGCTGCCGAGGATCGCCGCCGGATAGCGGTCCGATAGCCGGCCCGCGATCGGCGCGGCGACCGCCACCAGCAACGGCCACGGCGTGACGAGCAAGCCGGTTGCCACCGCCGATCGGTGCATCACCGCCTGGAACAGGAACGGCAAGGAGACATAGGCCAGGATTTGCGCCGAGTACGAACACACCGACGTCGCCATCGACAGCGCGAACAACCGGATGCGCAGCAGGTCCAGCGGCAACATCGGCGAGGGCTGGCGTGATTGCTGCCGGAACAGTAACGCACCGAACACCAGCCCGGCGGCCAGTTCGATCAGGGCAAGACCGCGCGCGTCGCTGCCCAACCCGTCGACGCCCGTGACGATCAGTCCGAAGGCCGCAGCGTTGATGGCGGTACCGACCCAGTCGAACGGCCGTGCCCGCTGCTCCCCCGCCGGTGCCACCTTGATGAACAGCGGAATGGTGATCGCCCCGACCGGCACGTTGACCAGGAACAGCCACGGCCAATGCGCGATCGACAGGATCAGCGCCGCCAGGGATGGCCCCGCTGCCGCCGCCAACGCCACTGACAGCGCGATCAGCGCATAGCCACGCCCCAGCAACGCCCGCGGAAAGATGGTCCGCACCAGCGCGCCGCCCAGGGCGGCCATGCAGGCCCCGCCAACACCCTGCAGCAAGCGCGAGGCGACCAGCACCGGCAACGTCGGCGACAGCGCGCAGGCCAGCGAGGCGACGGTGAAGATCACCAGCCCGAGGCCGTAGATCCGCTTCAGTCCCCAGATCTCGCCGAGCGCCGCTGCCGGCAGGAGGCATACGGTCACTGCGAGCTGGTAACTGTTGACGACCCAGATCGTCGCCGCATCGGTCGCTGCCAGATCCCGCGCGATGGTCGGCAGGGCGATGTTGGCGATGGCGCTGTCCAACCCGGCGAGCACCACGCCCAGCACGGCACAGATCATCACCAAGCGTCGCCGGGCTGCGGGCAGACCGTCACTCACGTCCATCAAGCACTCTTTCGCAACCAGAGTGCCATTGGATCATCTCTGCCCAAGGCTTGTCGACCTCACGCGCGGGTGCGGTGAGGCCGACAGGCTGGTCCGCTTACATCGCGGGGAGGTCGGGCAGCAGCTTGTCTAGCGTGATCGGGAAGTCGCGGGTACGAATGCCCGTGGCGTTGAACACGGCGTTGGCAATCGCCGCCCCGGCGCCGCAGATGCCGACCTCGCCGATGCCCTTGGCATGCAGCGGATTGGTCTGGATGTCCCGCTCCGGCAGGAACATCACCTCGAGCTGCGGCACGTCGGCATTTACCGGCACATGGTATTCGGCCATGTTGCCGTTGACGAGTTGCCCGGTGCGCGGATCGTGGATCAAATCCTCGGTCAGCGCGGCGCCGATGCCGAACGTCATGCCGCCCAGGCACTGCGACCGGGCCGTCATCTCGTTGAGGATGCGGCCGGCCGCGAACACGCCCAGCATCCGGCGAACGCGGGTTTCGCCGGTGATGGCGTTGACCGCGACCTCGGCGAAGTGCGCGCCGTAGGAGGCCTGGTTGAACAGCGACTTCTGCGTCTTGCCCGGCTTGATGGTGCCGGTCGCCTCGATGCCGTCACCAACCAGCTCGGCGATGGCAACGGAACGGTTGTCGCCGATGGCCTGGCCGTCCTTGAGGGTCAGTTCGCTCGGCTCCACGCCCAATTTCTTGGCAATCTTGCCGCGTAGGTTCTCGCAGGCGAGGTAAATCGCTGAGCCGGAGGAACACGCGCCCCACGATCCGCCGGATCCAGCGGCCGGAACGTCGTTGGTGTCACCCAGCTCCATGGTGATGCGATCCATCGGAATGCCGAGCAGTTCGGACGCCACCTGGGACAGAATGGTGTAGCTGCCGGTGCCGATATCCGTCATGGCCGACGAGACCGTCACGGAGCCATCCTTGTGGATGCCCACCTTGGCGGATGTCTCCATCAGCAGGTTGGCGCGTGCCGCAGCGGCGACGCCCATGCCGATCAGCCACTCGCCCTCACGGCGGGTACCCGGCGCCTTGCGTGCGCTCCAGCCGAACTTCTCCGCGCCAATGTCCATCGCGTCCATCAAACGGCGCGACGAGAACGGCACGCCTTTCTCCGGGTCCATCTCCGGCTCGTTGACCCGGCGTAACTCGATCGGGTCCATGCCCATCTGATCGGCCAGCTCGTCCATCGCGCCCTCGAGCCCGAGCAGGCCGACGGCCTCGCCCGGGGCGCGCATCGAGCCCGCCAGGCCCCAGTTCATGCGAACCAGGTCATGGGTGATCACGCGGTTGTCGCCGGAGTACAGGAAGTGAGTGGAGAGGCCAGCCGGCTCGAAGTAGTCCTGGTCTTCGAGATTGGAGACCACTGTCTCATGGCCGATGCCGGTCAGCTTGCCGTCGGCATCTGCTGCCAGGCGCATGCGCTGAACGGTGTTGGACCGGCGCGGCGTGGCGTCGAACACTTGCTGCCGCATCATCACCGCCTTAACGGGACGACCGAGCTGCTTGGCGGCGATGGCCGCCGCCACGCTCTCCGGCGCAATCCCGAGCTTGGAGCCGAAGCCGCCACCGATGAAGTGGGCGATAATCCGCACCTTCTTGGCCGACAGACCGAGCGCCTTGGCGAGCTGCTGCGCATCCGAGGTCGGCATCTGATAGGCGCCATACAGCGTCAGCGCACCGTCTTCCCACGTCGCGATGGAGGCATGCGGCTCCATGGCAACCGAGTTCTGGCTCGGCGTGCTGTAGGTCTTGTCGACCGTGAACGCGGCGGCCTTCATGGCCTTGTCCAGGTCGCCCTGTTCAAACTGCGCCGGGGTGTTGTTGTCCGGCAGTTTCTTGTCGTGCTTGAGGTCGGTCGAGAAGCCGAACACGCCCTCTTCCTTCTCGTACTTGACGCCAATGCGCTCGGCGGCGTCCCGCGCCGCCTCGAACGTCTCGCCGACGACGATGGCGATGATCTGGCCGAAGTAGTCGACGTCCTGCACGCCCTGCGCCGGGGCGCTGGTCTCACCGCCCTGCTGGGCGACACGGGCGAAGGTCTTGAAGTCGATGACCACGTCGATCACGCCCGGCATCGCCTTGGCGGCATCCACGTCGATCGACAGCACCTTGCCCTTACCGATGGTCGCGCTGACCAGCACGCCGTAGGCGAGGTTGTCGAACTGATACTCGGCGGCATACGTCGCCGCGCCGGAGACCTTCTTCGGGCCATCGACCCGGCTGAGCGGCTTACCGATCACGTCTTGGACGGTGCTGTCCAGCAGGCTCTCGGGGTGTGACTTGTCCATCGTGAGGGTGACGTCGTCACCACTGCCAAATCCGAACATCGATTATTCTCCCGTCAGGTCGCGCAGGGTCGCGATCAGCGTCCGCCGCGCGAGCGGTATCTTGAAATCGTTGGCGCCGAAGCCTTTCGCCTGAGCGAGCAGGGTATCGGCAGCAGCCTCGAACAACGCGCTCGAAGGTGCCTGCCCGATCAGCGCCGTCTCCACCGATGTGTCCCTCCACGGCAAAGGCGCAAGCCCTCCAAAAGCCAGCGCCGCCGTGGCGATCTTGCCGTCCTTCATCGTGATCACGCCGGCGACCGACACCAGCGCGAACGCGTACGAAGCGCGGTCGCGCACCTTACGGTACTGCTGGCGTGCGCCTTCCGGCGACGGCGGCAGCTCGACATGGGTAATCAGCTCACCGTGCTCGAGCACGGTTTCGATCTGCGGCGTATCGCCGGGCAGGCGGTAGAACTCATGAATGGAAACCTTCCGTGTACCGCCATCCGGCTTCAGCGTCACGATCGTGGCGTCAAGCGCCCGCATCGCCACCGGCATGTCGCCGGGATGGGTCGCGATACAGTTCTCGCTGGTGCCGATGACGGCCAGGATACGGTTGAAGCCGCCAATCGCGGCGCAGCCGGTGCCGGGCTCGCGCTTGTTGCAGGGGCTGGCGGTGTTGGTGAAGTAATAGCACCGCGTCCGCTGCAACAGGTTGCCGCCCGTGGTGGCCTTGTTGCGCAACTGGCCGGACGCGCCGGCGAGGAGGGCGCGGCTCAGCACCTCGTAGCGCGCCATGACGCGTGGGTCAGCGGCCAGGTCGCTGTTCGGCATCAGCGCGCCGATGCGCAAGCCGCCATCCTCCATGTCCTCGATGTCCATCAGCGCCAGTCGGCTGACGTCGATTAGACGGTCCGGCGTCTCGACCTGCAGCTTCATCAGGTCGAGCAGGTTGGTGCCGCCGGCGATGAAGCGGGCAGTCGGCCCGGAAAAGCTTTTAACCGCGGCTTCCGGGCTGCTGGCCTTGTCGTAAGTGAAGGTCCTCATGCGCCGGCTCCCGCCACTTCGGTAATGGCGTCGACGATATTCGGATAGGCGGCGCAGCGGCAGATGTTGCCGCTCATGCGCTCGCTGATCTCGCTCTGGCTGAGGTCGGAATGCTCCAGGTCTTCCGAAACGTAGCTCGGCCACCCCTTGGCCGCCTCGTCGAGCATGCCCACCGCCGAGCAGATCTGCCCGGGCGTGCAGTAGCCGCACTGATAGCCGTCATGCTTGACGAACGCCGCCTGCATCGGATGCAGCTCGCCGACGGAGCCGAGGCCCTCGATGGTGGTAATTTGGTCTTCCTGGTGCATCACCGCCAAGGACAGGCACGCGTTCACCCGGCGGCCGTTGATCAGCACCGTGCAGGCGCCGCATTGCCCATGGTCGCAACCCTTTTTGCTGCCGGTCAGCCCGAGATGCTCGCGCAGGAGGTCCAGCACGGAAGTGCGGATGTCTGGATCGGCCTGGAATGATTTGCCGTTGATCGTGAAGTTCATGGTTATTTCCTCATGATGACCGGTCGAAAGGGCCGATCATCAGGCCGGTCGTGGACGGGGTCAGAGGCCGTAGCGCGTCTGATGCCTGCGAGTTGCCAATCGGGCCGGTCACGGAAAAGAATGCCGAAAGACGAAACGGAGACAATCGAGCGATGAGCGACCCCGGTTCAGGTAACCCGCCCGCCATCCTGGAACTGGCGCAGGTCATGACGGTCGACTTGGCTACTGTCACCACGCGGATGGAACACGATCTCCTCGGCGAGACGGAGATCCCGGTCGATGCCTATTGGGGCGTGCACACCAAGCGCGCGGTTGAGAACTTTCCCATCACCGGCGTTCCGGTCGGCCACTTCCCCGACTTCGTCCGCGGACTCGTGCTGGTCAAGCAGGCGGCCGCCCGGGCCAACAAGCGCCTCGGCTACCTCACCCCTGCCAAGGCCGACGCCATCGACGCCGCCTGCACCCGCATCGCTGCCGACACCGGGTTGCACGGGCAATTCGTCGTCGATGCCGTGCAGGGCGGTGCCGGCACGTCGACCAACATGAACACCAACGAAGTCATCGCCAACGTCGCGCTCGAGGCGATGGGGCGGCCGAAGGGCGACTACGCCGCGCTGCACCCGAACGACGACGTCAACATGTCGCAATCCACCAACGACGCCTATCCGACCGCGTTGCGCCTAGCCGTCATCCTGGCGACCACCCCACTAGTGGAGGCGCTGGACGAATTGGCCTTCGCCTTCAAGTCCAAGGCGGTCGAGTTCGCCGACGTGCTCAAGATCGGCCGCACCCAGTTGCAGGACGCGGTGCCGATGACAGTTGGCCAGGAGTTCGACGGCTTCCACGCCACGGTCAAAGAGGACGTCGCCCGTCTGCGCGAGACCTCTGCGCTGTTCCGCGAGGTCAACCTCGGCGCCACCGCCATCGGCACCGGCATCAACGCCGACCCGCGCTACGCCTCGCTCGCCGTCGAGGAACTGGCCCGCGTCGCCCGACAGCCGATGGTGCTGGCGACCAACCTGATCGAAGCCACGTCGGACATGGGCGCCTTTGTGCTGTTCTCCGGCCTGCTCAAGCGCGTCGCGGTCAAGCTTTCGAAGATCTGCAACGACCTGCGCCTGGTCTCCAGCGGCCCCCGCGCCGGCTTCGGCGAGATTCGCTTGCCGGCGGTGCAGGCGGGGTCATCGATCATGCCGGGCAAGGTCAACCCGGTGATCCCCGAAGTGGTCAACCAGGTCGCCTACCTCGTCATCGGCCACGACCTGACGGTGACGATGTGCGCCGAGGGCGGCCAGCTGCAACTCAACGCCTTCGAGCCGACGATCGGCTACTGCGTGCTCACCTCGCTGCGCATCCTCACCGCCGCGATTGACACCCTGACCCGGCGCTGCGTGATTGGCATCGAGGTGGACCGCGAGCGCTGCATGACCATGGTCGAGAACAGCATCGGCCTGGTTACCGCGCTGGGTCCGACGCTGGGCTACGAGGCCTGTTCGCGTATCGCCAAGCGCGCGCTGGCGGAGAACCGCCGGGTCTCAGACATCGTGCTCGAGGAAGGTCTGCTTACCGCCGAGGAGCTCACCATCCTGCTCAAGCTCGAGGCGATGACGGCGCCCTCCCGCGCGCCGCCGCGACCCCCGGCCCGGCCTCAACTTCTCGGGTGAACAAATCCGCGAGATTTAGATATGCTCGACGATGATCATCCGGCCATAGTAGCGGGAACGACACACCATCGGAGAAGCGGGTAATCGCTTCTTCCAACTAGAATACCGGCCCTCGAAGGCTGGCCCGCAATTGGAGGACCACGCCGATGCCCACGCAGCCGCTGCCCCGCACGCTTGACCCGGCCCTGAGCCGCACCCCCGCGACGCCCGCGATGTCGGAGCCCGCGGGCTGGCATCAGAGTTGGTGGCGCATCGTCGACATCCGCATCGGGATCATCCCGTTGCCGATCTACATCGGCCTGCTCGCGCTCATCGCCGGCTTTGTCTGGACCGGCAAGGTGCCGTCCGACCTGCTGATGAGCATCGTGCTGCTCGCCATGGGCGGCTTTACCTGCGCCGAGATCGGCAAGCGGCTGCCCATCCTGCGCAACATCGGCGCCGCGGCGATCCTGGCGACTTTCATCCCCTCGGCGCTGGCCTACTACCATTGGCTGCCGCAGCCGATCCTGACCTCGGTGATCGACTTTACCAAGGCCAGCAACTTCCTCTACCTGTTTATTGCCTCCATCATCGTCGGCAGCATCCTCGGCATGGACCGCCAGGTGCTGATCGCCGGCTTCGTCAAGATCTTCATCCCGCTGGCTGCCGGTACCGTGATGGCCGGCATCGTGGGCACCGCGGTCGGCACCCTGCTCGGCATGGGCGCTTGGCACACCTTCTTCTTCGTGGTCGTGCCGATCATGGCCGGCGGCGTCGGCGAGGGCGCGATCCCGCTCTCCATCGGCTATTCCACCATCCTGGGCCTGCCGCAGGGCGACATGTTCGCCCAGGTGCTGCCGCCGGTGATGCTCGGCAGCCTCACCGCCATCATCGCCTCCGGCATCCTCAACTTCGTCGGCAAGAAATATCCGGGCCTCACCGGCGAAGGCCGCCTGCAGCCCGGCGCCCGCGGCGACGTGGAGCACCCCGGCCGCAACCCCGAGAACCCGGAAGCCAAGGGCGTCGTCACCGTCGACACCCAGACCGTGGCCGCCGCCGTCATCACCGCCGTCACCCTGTATCTCGTCGGCGTGCTGGTGCAGCGCTTGTTCGAGTTCCCTGCCCCGGTGACGATGCTGGCCCTTGCCGTGGTGCTGAAGCTGGGTCGCCTGGTCTCCCCCGGTCTCGAAGCCGGCGCGCACCGCGTCTACAAGTTCTTCCAGGTCGCGGTGACCTACCCGCTGCTGTTCGCCATCGGCGTGGCGCTCACCCCGTGGGACAAGCTGATGGCCGCGTTCCATCTCGCCAACATCATCACCATCGTCTCGACCGTGTTGACGCTGATGTTCACGGGTTTCGTCGTCGGCCGCTGGCTGAAGATGTATCCGATCGAGACGGCGATCATCAATGCCTGCCATAGTGGCCAGGGCGGCACCGGCGACGTCGCGATCCTCACCGCGGCGAACCGCATGCAGCTCATGCCATTCGCTCAGATCGCCACCCGAATCGGCGGCGCCATCGTTGTCACCGTCACCCTGATTGCGCTACCGCGCTTCCTGTAATTGAACTCGGAGAACAAGATGATCCCCGCGACGCTGATCCCCGGTGACGGGATCGGCCCCGAGATCACCGACGCCGTGACGTCGATCCTCACCGCCCTGGGCGCCCCCTTCGAATGGGACGTCCAGCAAGGCGGTCTGGCCGGCATCGAGGCCCATGGCGACCCGCTGCCCGGCGTGCTGATCGACAGCATCCGCCGCACCAAGCTCGCCCTCAAGGGCCCGCTCACCACCCCGGTCGGCGGCGGCTTCCGCTCCGTCAACGTGCGGCTGCGAGAGGAATTCCAGCTCTATGCCAACCTGCGCCCGGCCCACACCCTGGTTCCCGGCGGCCGCTACGACGACATCGACCTGATCCTATTCCGTGAGAACCTCGAGGGTCTCTACGTCGCCTTCGAGCACTACATTCCGATCGGCGACGACCCGCACGCGGTGGCCATCTCGTCCGGCGTCAACACCCGCGACGGCGCCGAGCGCATCATCCGCTTCGCCTTCGAGCACGCCATCAAGCTCGGCCGCAAGAAGGTCACCATCGTCCACAAGGCCAACGTGCTGAAGGCGCTGACCGGCGTATTCCTCGAGGTCGGCCTCAAGATGGCCAAGGAATATGAAGGCCGCATCGTCGTGGACGAACGCATCGTTGACGCCTGCGCCATGCAGCTCGTGCTCAACCCGTGGCAGTACGACGTCATCGTCACCACCAACCTGTTCGGCGACATCCTGTCCGACCTGATCGCCGGCCTCGTCGGCGGGCTCGGCGCCGCGCCGGGCGCCAATATCGGCCACAAGGCGGCGATCTTCGAAGCCGTTCACGGCTCCGCCCCCGACATCGCCGGCAAGGGCCTCGCCAACCCGACCGCCCTGCTGCTGGCCGCCGGCCTGATGCTCGACCACGTGGGCGAAGTCGACCGCGCGGCCCGGCTCCGCAAGGCGATCGACGGCGCGTTGAACACCGACAACATCCGCACCCGCGACCTCGGCGGCACCGCGTCCACCACCGACTTCGCCAACGCGGTCCAGCACCGCGTCACCAACTAGGAGCATCGCACGATGACCAAAGGATCCGATCTTCTCGTCCGCGCGCTGGAGAACGAAGGCGTCGACCGCATCTTCGGCGTGCCCGGCGAGGAAAACCTCGACGTGGTCGAGAGCCTGCGCACGTCCTCCATCAAGCTGATCATCACCCGCCATGAGCAGGCCGCCGCCTTCATGGCCGCCACCCACGGCCGCCTTACCGGCCGACCCGGCGTTTGCATCGCCACGCTCGGACCGGGCGCGCTGAACTTCACCACCGGCGCGGCTTACGCCTTCCTCGGCGCCATGCCGATGATCATGATCACCGGCCAAAAGGGCATCATGAGCAGCCGCCAGGCGCGGTTCCAGATCGTCGACATCGTCAGCGCCTTCAAGCCGCTGACCAAGCTGTCGCGCCAGATTGTCGGCCCGTCCACCATCCCCACCATCGTGCGTGACGCCTTCCGCGTCGCCATGGAGGAACGCCCCGGCCCCGTCCTGCTCGAACTACCCGAGGACGTCGCCGGCGAGGAATGCGCCGACATCCCGAGCATCCCGGTGCATCCGATCGAGATCCCCGTCGGCCACCGCGCCGCCATCGACCGCGCCGCCGACATGATCCTGGCTGCCAAGCGCCCGCTGATCATGCTGGGCGCCGCCTGCTCGCGCCCGCGCGGCACCACCGGCATCAACGCCTTCGTTCGCCGCACCCAGATCCCGTTCTTCACCACCCAGATGGGCAAGGGCACCGCCGCCGGCGGCAGCTCCCTCTACATGGGCACCACCGCGCTGTCCGAGCGCGACTACGTCCACGAAGCCGTCGACCAGGCTGATGTCATCATCGCCGTCGGTCACGACACGATCGAGAAGCCGCCGTTCATCATGGGGCCGAAGGGCCCGCAGGTGATCCATGTCAGCTACACCCCGGCCAACGTCGACCAGGTTTACTTCCCGCATGCCGAGATCGTCGGCGATGTCGGCCCGACGCTGGAGCTGCTGGCCGACCGCATCGAAGGCAAGATGCACCAGCCCGGCGCGTTGCTGTCGCTACGTGACGGCATCCTGGCCAAGATCGCCGACCGCGCCAACGAGGATCGCTGGCCGCCGACCCCGCAGCGTATCGTGCATGACGTCCGCCAGGTGATCCCGGCCGACGGCATCGTGTCGCTCGACAACGGCATGTACAAGATCTGGTTCGCCCGGAACTACCGCACCTACGTCGCCAACACGCTGCTGCTCGACAACGCCCTGGCCACCATGGGCGCCGGGCTGCCGGCGGCGATGATGGCGGCGATGCTGCATCCGGATCGCCGGGTCATGGCAGTGTGCGGCGATGGCGGTTTCATGATGAACAGCCAGGAACTGGAGACGGCGGTCCGCCTGAAACTCAACCTGGTCGTGCTCATTCTCGACGACGGCGCCTATGGCATGATCCGCTGGAAGCAGGCCGTGGACAGCTTCCCCGATTACGGCCTGACCTTCGGCAACCCGGACTTCGTCCGCTATGCCGAGAGCTACGGCGCCAAGGGCACCCGCGTGACCTCCACCGACGGCCTGATCCCGGCCATCGAGAACGCCTTCAAGGGCGGCGGCGTCCACGTCGTGGCCGTGCCGATCGACTACACGGAGAACACCCGCGTGCTGGTCGACGAACTGAAGGCCAAGGTCCCCACCCAGCACGCCCCCGAGACGGTGCTCGCATGAAGATTCGCGCCGCTGTTCTCGACAAGATGGGCGCCGAGGCGCCCTACGCGAAGAGCAAGCCGCTTCGCATCGTCGAGCTCGACCTGGATCCGCCGGGCCGCAGCGAGGTGTTGGTCCGCGTCGTCGCCGCCGGGCTGTGCCATTCGGACCTGTCGGTCATCAACGGTGACCGACCGCGCCCGATGCCGATGGCGCTCGGCCACGAGTCGGCCGGCATCGTCGAACAGCTCGGCGAGGACGTCACCGATCTCGAAATCGGCGATCACGTCGTCATGGTGTTCATGCCGTCTTGCGGTCACTGCATCCCATGCGCCGAGGGCCGCCCCGCCCTCTGCGAACCCGGCGCGGTCGCCAACGGAGCCGGCACCCTGCTCTCGGGCAAGCGCCGCCTGCATTGCGATGGCGCCGACATTAACCACCATCTCGGCGTCTCCGGTTTCGCAACTCATTGCGTCGTCTCGCGCCGGTCGGTGATCAAGGTCGACAAGAGCCTGCCGCTCGACGAAGCCGCCCTGTTCGGCTGCGCCGTGCTCACCGGCGTCGGCGCCGTCGTCAACACCGGGCGCATGCAGCCCGGCGAGACCGCCGCCGTCATCGGCCTTGGCGGCGTCGGTCTATCCTCCGTCCTTGGCGCTGTGGCGTCGGGTGCGCGGCAGATCATCGCCATCGACCTGTCCGACGACAAGCTCGGCCTCGCCCGCCAACTCGGCGCCACCCACACGGTCAACGCCCGGGATGCCGACGCGGCCGAGCAGGTTCGCAAGATCTCCGGCGGCGGCGTCGATTTCGCCTTCGAGATGGCCGGCGCCGTCCGCGCCATGGAGCTTGCCTACAAGATCACCAAGCGCGGCGGCACCACCATCACCGCCGGGCTGCCGCCGCCGGGTGCGGCGCTCGCCGTGCCGATCGTGCAACTCGTCGCCGAGGAGCGCACGCTCAAGGGCAGCTACATCGGCACCTGCGTCCCGACGCGGGACATCCCCCGCTTCGTTGCGCTGTACCAGGCCGGCAAGCTGCCGGTTGACCGCCTGATGAGCGGCAAGCTGAAGCTCGATGACATCAACGAGGGCTTCGACCGCCTGCATGAAGGTAAGGCCGTGCGCCAGGTGATCGAGTTCCCTCAATGAGCGATCGTTTGACGATCGAGGCGCTTCGATGAGCGAGGCGGACCCGGCCGCAGGCCTGAAGGCGCTGACCGATTTCTGGTCGGCGCAGGCGACCACCATGCTTGGCATGCAGCAGACCATGGCTCGCTCCATGGCCGAGGGCATGCAGGCCATGGTAGCCGGCGGCCAAGCGTCCGGGTCCGCTGAAGCGGCGTCGTCACCGGAATTGGCACAAGCCGGCGAGGCGATGGCGCAGCTCTGGTCCGCCGCCACCGGGCTGTCGACCGAGTTGGCCGGACGGCTCACGCAAATCAACGACGGCAGCGGCGCGGCCAGCGAGATGCTCGAACGCATCGCCAACCCGCGCTACTGGCTCGCCGGCACCCCCGAGATGGATGACGTCCTGGCCCGCATGGTCGACGGCCCTCGCCTGGCCGATCTGTTCGACGTGGAGCGGCGCTACGGCAACGTCATGCGCCGCTGGACCGAGTTGCGCCGCACCGGCTTCGAGCACCAGCGGGTCCTGCTGGAGTCCTGGATGCAGACGTCGCAGAAATTCATGACCGAGCTCGCCGGCCGCTCCAGCGCCGACGGCAAGCCGCTCGAGATCAAGCAAGTGGTCGCGCTCTGGACCGAGATCGGCAACCGCCAGATGCTCGAGACCCAGCGCTCCGAGGCGTTTCTTCGCAGCCAGCGCGACACCATCCGCGCCAGCACCGAACTTCGCATCGCCCAGGCCGAACTGAGCGAACACATCGGCAAGCAGTATGGCCTGCCGACCCGCACCGAGATGGACGACGTCCACCGCACCATGACCGACATGCGCCGCGAACTCCGCCGCACCCGGCGCGAACTCGACGCCCTCAAGCAGGCCCAATCAGCCGCGTCGGCCCCCGCCCCTGCTGCATCGTCGGTCGGCAAGCTTCCCGCCAAACCCCGGCAGACCGCGGCCACCTCACGAAAGGCGCGCTGATCATGGCCCAACCCCCGATGCACGCTGCGGCCGCTTCCGCCATCTCCGGCGCCGCCGCCATGGGCACCAAGATGCTGACCGGCGGCCGGCTGCTCGCCGGGCTTACCGACGCGGACGTGCAGATCGCCACCACGCCGAAGGAACTGGTCTGGCAACAGGACAAGGTGAGCCTGTTCCACTACCAGCCGCTGGCCGAGAAGCGCATCGGCATTCCGGTCCTGATCTGTTACGGCCTGATCGGCCGCTGGACGATGACGGATTTGCAGGATGACCGTTCCCTGGTCCGCAACCTGCTCAACCTGGGCATCGACCTTTATGTCGTCGATTGGGGCAACCCGTCCCGCGCCGACCGCTACCTCAAGCTCGACGACTACATCACCGGCTATCTGGACGGCTGCGTCGCCGAGATCGCCCGCCGGGCCGCGGTGGAGAAGGTCAACCTGCTCGGCGTCTGCGAGGGCGGCGTGTTCACCACCGCCTTTGCCGCCCTGTTCCCCAAGCGCGTCAACACCTTGACCCTGACCATCACCCCCATCGACTTCCACGCCGATATGGTGGACAGCCGCGAGGGCCACGGCTTCATCAATCTCTGGACCCGCAGCCTCGAGCCCGAGGACATCGACCGTATGATCGACGCCAACGGCAACTTGCCCGGCGAGTTCATGGGCGCGGTGTTCAACCAGATGACCCCCATGCGCAGCATGATGAAATACAACTGGGACATGCTCGAGGTGGTCGACGACCAGAAGCGGCTGCTCAACTGGCTGCGCATGGAGAAATGGATCGCCGACCGTCCGGACCATCCCGGCGAGGCCGCCAAGCAATGGCTCAAGGATCTCTATCAGCAAAACAAGCTGATCAAGAACGAGTGGGAGCTGGATGGCGAGGTCGTCGATCTGGGGCACATCACCATGCCGGTGCTCAACGTCTTCGCCCAGGATGACCACATCATCCCGCCGGCGACATCGCGGGCGCTGGCCGGCAAGGTCGGCTCGTCGGACTACCGCGAGCTCGGCCTGCCCGGCGGCCATGTCGGCGTCTTCGTGGGCGGCAAATCCCAAAAACTGTTCGCCCCCGGCGTGGCGGCGTTCCTCTCGGAACATGACGGATCATGAAAAACAAGATCGTCTCCCCTGCCGAAGCCGCCGCCATCATCCGGCCCGGTGATACCGTTTCCGTCGCCGGCTTCGTCGGCATCGGCACCCCCGACGAATTGCTGATCGCCATTGAGCAGCGCTTCCGCGAGACCGGCGAACCGCGCGACCTCACCCTGGTTTTCGCCGCCGCACCCGGTGACGGGCGGGACCGCGGGCTCAACCGCCTGGCCCATAAGGGCCTGATCCGCCGCGCCATCGGCGGCCATTGGTCGCTGGTGCCCAAGCTCGGCAAGATGGCGATCGACAACGACATCGAGGCCTACAACCTCCCCCTCGGCTGCGTTAGCCAGCTGTATCGCGACATTGCCGCCAAGCGCGCCGGCCTCGTCTCCCGCGTCGGCCTGCAGACCTTCGTCGATCCCCGCATCGAAGGTGGCAAGCTCAACGAGCGGACCACCGAGGACTTGGTCGAACTCCTCGTCGTCGGCGGCCAGGAATATCTGCTCTACAAGGCCTTCCCGATCCAGATCGCGCTGATCCGCGGCACCACCGCCGACACCTCGGGCAACATCACCATGGAGCGCGAGGCGCTGACGCTGGACGCGCTGCCCGCCGCCATGGCTGCCCGTAACTCCGGCGGGCTGGTCATCGCGCAGGTCGAGCGCATCGCGCAGGAAGGCTCGCTCGACGCCCGCCGCGTGCAGGTGCCGGGCGTGCTGGTAGACTGCGTGGTGCTCGCCGAACCCGAGAACCACAAGCAGACCTACGCCGTGCAGCACAACGGCGCGTTTTCCGGCCAGATTCGCGTGCCGTTCGACCGCATCGTTCCGCTCGACCTGGACGAGCGCAAGGTGATCGCGCGCCGCGCCGCGCTCGAATTACCGCCAGGTGGCATCGTCAACCTGGGCATCGGCATGCCCGAAGGCGTCGCCGCCGTGGCCGCGGAAGAGAAGATCCTCAAATACATCACGCTCACCGCCGAACCCGGCGTCATCGGCGGCATGCCGCAGGGCGGGCTGAACTTCGGCGCGGCACTGAACCCGGAAGCCGTGATCCAGCAGAACCAACAATTTGACTTCTACGATGGCGGCGGGCTCGACCTGGCCGTACTCGGCATGGCGCAGACCGACCGCGACGGCAACGTCAACGTCAGCCGCTTCGGCA
>CAZTJC010000001.1:0-429539 GCA_964613945.1 uncultured Acetobacteraceae bacterium | reverse complement strand
GCGGTGGCGACGCCGTGCTGGCCGGCGCCGGTTTCGGCGATGATGCGCGTCTTGCCCATGCGGCGGGCCAGCAGGATTTGGCCGATACAGTTGTTGATCTTGTGGCTTCCGGTGTGATTCAGCTCGTCGCGCTTGAAAAAGATGCGCGCGCCGCCGATCCGGTCGGTCAGCCGTTCGGCGAACCAGAGCGGGCTCGGGCGGCCGACATAATCCTTGAGGTAGCGGTCCAGTTCGGTCCGGAACGCCGGGTCGGCCTTGGCGGCTTCGTAGGCCTGTTCCACCGCCAGGATCAGCGGCATCAGGGTCTCGGCGACGAAGCGGCCGCCAAAGGCGCCAAATCGGCCACGGGAATCTGGGCCGGACCGAAGGCTGTTCGGGCGGGTGATGGTAGCGGCAGAACTCATGGGTGGATCTCCATCGCGACGGTTTAGACCAGGCGAGCCGCCGGGTCACGCTCTGGTGGCGGGATGCCGATCAGTTTAGGAAACCTCATGCTCTACGTGAACAACGGCTCTTCACCGCGTGCAGTGCTGCCAGCCGGCGAACATGATCTTTCCGGGTTCGACGGGGTCTGGCTCGACCTGCTCGACCCCACGGATCAGGAACGGTCCGCCGTGGAGCGGCTGACCCGGCTTCGGGTGCCGGCCCAGACCGACATTGCCGAGATCGAGAGCAGCAGCCGGCTGATGTCGGAGGGGGAGGCGCTGTATCTGAGCATGCCGCTGGCGTATTTCGATCGCGAGCGCGAGGCGTCGTCGTCATCGCCGATCGGGTTCGTGCTATCGGCCAAGTATCTCATCACGATCCGTTACGCCACGCTTCCGGTGTTCGACATCTATGCCGAACGCTTCGCCAGCAACGTCCATACGACGAGCGGCGGGGCATTCATCGGCCTGCTGGAAGCCATCATCGACCGGCTTGCCGACGTGCTGGAGCATGTCGGGTCCGATCTGTCGCAGGTATCGCATCAGATTTTCGGCAGCGAGCGCGCCACTGAACGAAACGCCAACGTCATCGACGCTCGCCTGCGCGAGACGCTGGGACGAATTGGGCGACGCGGGGACCGGTTGGCCAATATCCGCGACAGCCTGGTCGGCACCCAGCGCATCGTCAACTACGTCCATGACGTGGGCAAGGAGTGGATGGATCCGACGCTGGTGCATCGGTGCGGCACCTTGCGGGCCGACATCGCGTCGCTGACGGAATACGACGTCCAGCTGAGCAACAAGGTGCAGTTCCTGCTTGATGCGACGCTCGGGTTCATCAACATCGAACAGAATAATGGTATCAAGATCCTGACCGTCGTATCGGTCGTCGGCGTGCCGCCGACATTGATCGCCAGCATCTATGGGATGAACTTCAAATGGATTCCCGAACTGGAGTGGCATTATGGCTACTTCTACGGTCTGACCGTGATCGTGCTGAGCGCGATCCTGCCGATGTTGTGGTTCAAGCGGCGCGGCTGGATCTGACCCGCATCGCCGTCATCGCCCTGCTGACGGCGCTGGCCTCGACCACGGCGCGGGCGCAGCCTGCCGCGCAGCCTGCGCCACTGTTGCAGGACCCTTCGCTGACGACGCTGCTTCAACCGCAGAAGCTGGACAATTCCCGCCCGCTGCTCAGGCCGGGCGGCGAGGGGACGGGGTCGCCGGACGCGACCGCCAATGGCAACACGCCATGCGTCCGTCAGGGCGGGGTTCCGGCAACGGGTGCGGCTGGGACCAGACCCGGCGCGGCTCCATCGGTTTTCGGCGGCGGGTCCGGCCCTGGTGACTATGGCCGCTATTTGCCCAACGCGGCGGCACCCTCGAGCACTGCTTCCGCCACGCCACGACCTGCGGCGCCACCCGCTCGCAATTCCGGTGTTGATCGCCCGCTCTACGGCGGCACGGACCGTCCGCTCTGGGACACCGGAGAACGCCGCCCGCCTTCCGGCACGGCTTCTCAATCTTCCCCGGGCAAGCCGTCGCAGCCCTCCGGAGCGGCCCAGACCACTGGCACCCCGGCGCCCGGCACCCCCCAGAGCCGCCTGCCAAGAGACCGTCCTCTTTGGGCGGATGGTTCGCTCATGGCCTCCACCGACCCGGCCGCCGGTGCCGGCACCACCCCCTGTGTCGACCCGGCACCCACGACCTCACGCTAGGTCGTCCATGACGGCGCATTCACCAAATCTTTAGCTTTCCAGTGCGTAATGACGCACATGGTATCGCACATCTACATAGCCCGGTGCGGGATTGTCCTTAGCTTCCTACTGACGCTCGCCGTGTTCAACGGTGCGTCGGCAGACGAAGCAAAGACCCAGCCTTATGATTGGGCACCTGAAAGCGGCAAATTGCTAGCCACGGCCGGCGTATCGCAGATCGAAGGTGCCGGCGGTGGCGGCCTGGTGCCGTGGGCTCTCATCACCGGCTACGGCACGCGCGACGCCGTGGGCGGCAATGCACACTACACCTTTGTCCGCACATCAAGCTTCGACCTGCATTCGGCCGGCGTCGCATTGGGCCTGTATGACCGGGTCGAGGTGTCGTTTGCGCGCCAATGGCTGGATACCAGACTGGTCGGCGCCAAGATCGGCCTGGGCAAGAATTTCATGATCGACCAGAACATCGCTGGTCTAAAGGTCCGGCTGTTCGGCGATGCCGTCTACGATCAAGACCGCTGGTGGCCGCAAGTCTCGGTCGGCATGCAATACAAGGCCAATAATCGTGGCGCGCTGCTATCTGCCATCGGCGCTCGCTCGTCGGACGGGGCGGATTTCTACATCGCAGCCACGAAGTTGCTGCTCGCGAACAACCTGCTGGTCAACGCGACCGTCCGTGCCACACGGGCCAACCAGTTCGGGTTGCTCGGCTTCGGCAGCGATCGTCACCCCGGCTACAGCCCACAGTTCGAGGGCAGCGTCGTTTATCTTATCGACCGGAATTTTGCCGTTGGCGGCGAGTTTCGCACCAAGCCGGACAATCTCGCCTTTGCTCACGAAGACAACGCTTGGGATGTGTTTGGCGCCTGGTTCATCAACAAGAACGTCTCCGCCACCGCCGGCTACGCGAACCTTGGACGGATCGCGGGCCAGACCAGTCAAGGCGGACTGTATTTCTCACTCCAGGTAGGATTTTGATCGATGTCCGCTCGGAAATGCGCCCTTGTGCTCGCCGGCCTGCTTGCCCTGAGCGGACATCGGGCGAATGCTTCATCACTCTTCGAGGATTTGGGTGAGAAGCCCGGCATCGAACGCCTGATCGCCCGTGTGATGCCCATCTGGAACGCTGACCCACGCGTCGGGCCGACATTCGCCGATACGAACCTTACCCGCTTCAAACGGATCCTTGTTGAGCAGATCTGCAGCCTCTCGGGTGGCGACTGCAAATATAACGGTCGCTCGATGGCCGACGCCCATAAGGGTCTCCATCTGGCGAACGTTCAATTCAACGCCCTGGCGGAGGACCTGCAGGATGCCATGGAGCAGGAGCATTATGCCTACTCCGTGCAGAATCGGTTACTTGCATTGTTAGCCCCGATGCAGCGCGACGTGGTGACCCGGTGAAGGCCGTTGGGGTCGCTACCTTGGCTGCTGTCGCCTTGATCCCGGCGCTCACGGCTCTCGCTGCAGCGCCGGTGGTGGTCAATCAGGTCCGTCGCGCTTTTTCGGTTCGCGAACTGCACATCAAACGTGGCGATACGGTCCGCTTCAACAATGTCGACGAGTTTCTCCACCAAGTCTACGTGGAGTCGCCGACGTTCAAATACTCGTCGAGCGAGCAATCGCCTGGACAACTGGTGGATGTCGTCTTCACATCGTCAGGAACGTTCGAAGTCAAATGTGAGATTCATCCCAAGATGACGATGACCGTCACTGTGGAGTGATCTTGCTATTCGCCGGCAGTTCAAATTCTTTACCGTGAAGTGAGACCTCTCAAACCGTCGAGCCTAGCATGTCGATCCGCCTGAAAATCCTAGTCGCTTGCCTATGTCTTACAGCGATTACAATCGCATCCGGCGTTCTTGCACGTGCGAGCCAGTCTGAGTTGGGTGGCTTGGCATTTCGCTTGTACGATGATGCCTTTATGTCGATGAGCTATCTTCGCTCGGCGCAGAATACACTACTCTCCGTCTCACGCGACCTTGCCGCTCCCGCCGTCGAAGGCCAATCCTCCGTGGACGAGAAGATGGATTCCGCGGTGAGCGATCTTCAGGTCGCGCATGACCGGGCGCTCTCGCCCCAAGGCGCCAAGGCAGCGACGTGGCTGCAACAACAAGTGGCGACACTGCAGCAGGAGGTTCGATCAGGGCATCCCGTTCATCATTCCGTCTTGTCCAACATCGAAGAACATTTCGACTCCGCAGTCGAAATAAATGCGGGAGATGGCTTCCGATTTCGCCGCGAGGCAGTGGGTCTGATCGCTCATGTCAAGCAACAGACCTGGGTTGTGATGGCGATCTCGGTGACGGTTGCGCTTGCCATCACCGTGCTGCTGAGCCGTGCGATCGTGCCGTCGGTTCGATATGCCGTTGGGATCGCGACGAACATCGCCTCCGGTCGTCTCGACAACCCGATCGGCATCACCGGCAGTGGTGAAACGGGTGTACTGCTCCGCGCGCTGGGGACCATGCAGCGGAGCATCGCTGACAAGATGGCGCAAATCGAACGATTGATGGCTCAACAGGCGTCCAATCATGCCACCGAAATCGCCGCGCAACACCTCCGCTTCGAGATTGCGCTCGAGAACATGGTGCAAGGCCTTTGTATGATCGACGCCGAGCGTCGCATCATCGTGCACAATCGGCGCTTTGCCGAGATGTTCACCGAGATCGGGGTGGGGGCCCCGCTAGCTGCGGCGCTGCCGACCCCTCTGGTTCTGACCCGACCGGCCGATCAAGGCACATCCAGTTCATACAGTCGAACGCTGGACGATGAGCGGATCATAGCCGTGTCAGAACGACCGATGAGTGCCGGCGGTTGGGTGGTCACCTATGACGACGTGACGGAGCGCCATCGCAGCGAGGCTCGCCTGGCCCACATGGCGCGGCACGACATGCTCACCGGCTTACCGAACCGGCTGAGCTTTCAAGAGCAGACAGACACGGCATTGGCCGAATTGCGCAATGGCGATGCCGTCGCCGTCCTGTGCCTCAACCTGGATCATTTCAAGGCGATCAACGACTCTCTGGGGCACTCGTTTGGAGACGCCTTACTGTGCGAAGTCGCCAAACGCCTCAATGGTGAAGTCAGCGAGCAGGTCTTCGTAGCGCGGCTCGGTGGCGACGAGTTCGGGGTTCTTCAAATCAGCCAAGACCAGCCAACCAGCGCCAAGAAATTGGCTGAACGACTATCGACCATCATCGCCGAAATCTCCGACATCAACGGTGAACGGGTGGCTGTCACGATCAGCACCGGTATCGCGATCCAGGCTGATGGATCTGGCAATGCGGAGACTTTGCTCAAAAACGCTGGTCTCGCCCTTTATCGCGCAAAATCCGACGGTCGGGACACCTTCCGTTTCTTCGAGAGTGCGATGGACGCTCTTATGCAGGCGCGTCGCATGCTTGAGATCGACCTGAGGCAGGCCATCGAAGCCAAGCAATTCGTGGTCTACTACCAGCCTCTCGTGACGACGCGTACTGGCCAAGTCAGCGGCTTTGAAGCTCTCGTCCGTTGGCCCCATCCCACTAGGGGATTGGTTTCCCCGATCGAGTTCATCTCCGTTGCCGAGGAAACCGGCCTGATCGGCCGGCTCGGCGCTCTGGTCATGGAACAAGCGTGCGTGGACGCGGTGAACTGGCCGGAAAGCATCAAAGTCGCCGTCAATCTTTCGCCGCTCCAGTTCAAGAATGCCAATTTGGCGTCCGACGTTGCCGACATCCTGGAGCGAACCGGTCTCCCCGCCCATCGACTGGAGTTGGAAGTGACGGAGTCGGTTCTCCTGCAGGATAGCGACGCCATCCTGGCCCTCCTTCACAAGATCCGCAGTTTCGGCGTTCGCGTATCGATGGATGATTTCGGCACGGGGTACTCGTCGTTGAGCTACTTGCGTAGGTTTCCATTTGACAAGATCAAGATCGACCAAAGCTTCATCCGCACCTTGGATGATAGCAACGACTGCCTGGCGATCGTGCGTGCCGTGTTGGGTCTTGGTCGCTCTCTCGGCATGAGTGTCGTCGCGGAAGGCGTCGAGACCCTGGCGCAGTTTGACATCCTCAAGCGCGAAGGCTGCGAGCAGCTACAAGGCTATCTGTTCAGTAAGCCTCAGCCGATTGCCGTCGTCCCCTCCATCATCGCGAGATGTGCCGAGCGACAGGTTGAACTCGTCTGATCTTGCCTGACGTCATTTCAGGCAGAAGCAGGGTAGCCCGATCGGACCAATCGACTCCGTCCGATTGATTATTTCCCTAGGTGCTCAATACCGCCGTTAGGCCGCAAACGGCTGCGAGGCTGGAACCATGAACGGTGATGCCGGTCGCATCACGTAGGTACATACATCAGAGCCAAATTCGGTTCTCACGACATAACCCGTCGCGTTCGCAGATTTTCCATAACGGTTACCTTAAGCGCCAATTCAAATAATCAAGCAACTACAAAGCTTTGTATCTCAATAGGGGGTGATGCCTTGAGGCTAAAGTCCCCAATAACCCGCTATTTAGCAGCGGGTTACGTATCGTGCCAACAAGTCCAACCGATATTTCCCAGACATCAGACACCTTCGATAACTTGTCATAAGGGAGCACCGATCTGGTGCTGATGTCTGCCAGCACATGGCGGAGGTCGCGCACATCGAGCCGCCGCTTTGGACCATCGCTCTCACCCTGATCCGTCCGCTAGGGCAGGAACCGTCCGGATGGAGAACATCGGGCGTTTAAAGCGACGTTGATGGGTGGCTTTATGCTTTGATCCCCATCCGCCCGGTTTCGTCGATGCGCGCCAACAGGATTGATTGGTGTTGCTCGAAGTAGTCGTCGACGGCGCGTCGCGCACCGCGCCAAAACCCGTAATCGTCGATGATTAGTACTCCACCCTCCGCGAGAAGTGGAAAGAGATGCTCCAATTCATGCTTGGTCGACTCGTACCAATCCGTGTCGAGCCTTAGTATGGCAATCTGGCCGATGAGGCTTGAGGGAATCGTGTCCTCGACCTTGCCCCTGATGTAATTGATCTTGGTGGCCGGGTAGTTCGTCATCGCAAGGTTCTGCTGTACGTCATCCAGCGACGCACGGGCCCAGTAGCCACTGTCCTCAGCTTCGCCCGCCAGAATTTCATCAGCCGCGATTCCATCATGTCGGCGATCGAGCTCAGTTGGCGGTGGCATGCCTTCGAACGTGTCGAACAGGTGTAGCGACCGGCTCAAATCGCCTACATGAGTGAGCGCCCAGGCTGCCGCCATTGAGCTTCCGCCCCGCCATACCCCGCATTCGACGAAGTCGCCCGGAATCTTCCGCCGAGTGACATACTCGATTGCCGAACACAGCCCGGCCACGCGAGCCCGTGAGGTCATCGTATAGGGTTCAACCTTTTTGGCTATATCCTGGATCCAGTCTTCCACGTCGAGGATATCGTGGAATGTTGGCTGCGCGGCTGGAGACGCCGCCTCAATTGGGATTTCCAATGCCAAAGGCGGCGGAATCTCATGCGGAGTAACGAGTGAATCAGGACGTTTCGAGCTGATCCGATGGACATCGTAGCCAAGGCGTCTCACGCCATCCTTGACCAGTTTTTTGATCATCACAGACGTGGATTTGTTCCCGCGGCTTTATACCGAACCTGACGCGAATAACCGACGTCCGCTACGGCGATCCTGGAACGGTACACTGTAAAAGTCCGCTTGGCCCGGGCTAGCAACGTACGAATGGCTGAAGCGTCCGTGGGTCCGCAGCTCTGTTGCCTACTGTGAGCGCAACAACGGTATTCAACTGAGCTATCGAGAAACTGGCGCGCCCGGAAAGACTCGAACTTCCAACCCCCAGATTCGTAGTCTGGTGCTCTATCCAATTGAGCTACGGGCGCCGCAGGCGGCGGGTAGTAGCCCAGGGCAGAGCAGGTCGCAACCCCCTATCGCTTTACCAGTGGCGGTACGAAGAGAGGGGCGGTGTCCCAAGGGAACAATATCCAGGTTTCCTGCGGCACCTCGACGACGAAGCTGTCCGTGACGGGCTTGCCTGCCGGCTTGGCATAAAGGCACGCAAAATGCGCTCGCGGCAGCAATTCGCGCACCAGCCGGGCTGTGACGCCGCTATCCACCAGATCATCGACGATCAGGAAGCCGGTGCCGTCACCAGCGGCCGCCGCCGATTTGACAACCCGTGGCTCGCCCTGGGTTTCCTCGTCATAGCTGACCACCGAAATCGTCTCGACGAGACGGCACTCCAACTCGCGCGCAATGATCGCCGCCGGGATCAGCCCACCCCGCGTCACGGCGACGATGCCCTTGAACGGAGCAAGCGGCATCAGCGTTGCCGCAAGCGTACGAGCATCCCGATGAAGCTGATCCCACGTGACCGTGGCGTAAGCCCGGCCGCTCAAAATAGCCGCCCGCCGCTCGGGATCTCGCTATCCGGGCGGATCAGCACGACCGCTCCCGCCGCGTCCGGCATGCCCAGCGTCAGCACTTCGCTCATAAAACTGCCGATCTGCCGCGGCTTGAAATTCACCACGGCGCAGACCTGGCGCCCGATCAGCGCTTCCGGCGTGTAATGCACCGTCAGCTGGGCGGACGAGCGCTTGATGCCGATGTCGGCGCCGAAATCGATCCATAGCTTGATCGCCGGCTTGCGCGCTTGTGGAAAGGGCTGGGCGTCTCGAACCGTGCCGACGCGTATGTCGACGCGCTCGAAATCCTCGAACGTCGCTTGAATGGTGGGGTCTGGCGGGGCGCTGGTCATAATCGCGTCTACCATGCCGGCACGCGTTGCCAAGCCGGAAGCACCATGCCAGCGTTTGCGGGTATCTGAGGACGGCTTCATGGCGCTAGGCGCTTCCCGCGACTTCCATCTCCCCGGCCGTAGCCCGGTCTATGCAACCCATGGCATGGCTGCGACCAGCATGCCCGCAGCGACGCTGACGGCGTTGGACGTGCTTCGCGCGGGCGGCAACGCGCTCGATGCCGCCATTGCCGCGGTCGCAGTGCTCGGGGTGATCGAACCGCACTCCACCGGCATCGGTGGCGACTGCTTTTGCCTTTATGCGCCGGCGGGCGAGAACCGCGTCGTGGCGATGAACGGCTCCGGCCGAGCGGCCGCAGCAGCGGAGATCGGCTGGTTCGAGGAGCGCGGCATGGCGGCGCTCGAGAACACCTCGCCCCATACCGTGACAATTCCGGGCGCCGTTTCCGCCTGGGAGACGCTGTTGGCGGCGCACGGACGCAAGGGCCTCGACGAGTTGCTGCAGCCGGCGATCAAGTTCGCCGAGGAAGGTTGGCCGGTGCATAGCCGGGTCGCGAGCGACTGGGCGGAAGCGGTGCCCAAGCTACGGTTCAATGGTGCCGAAGCGTTTCTGCCGAACGGCGCCGCGCCCAATGCCGGCGATCTGTTCGTGCAAAAGCCGCTTGCCGAGACGCTGCGCCGTATTGCCAAGAACGGCGCACGCGGCTTCTACGAGGGGCCCGTCGCCGCGAACATGGTCGCTGCCTTGCGCGCCCATGGCGGCCTGCAGACCGAGGAGGACTTCGCCGCCGCCCGAACCCAGGCGCATTTCGTCGAACCGATTCGCACTGGCTGGAATGGCTACGAGGTCTGGCAATGCCCGCCCAACGGCACCGGGCTGATGGTGCTGATGCTGCTCGGCATCCTCAAGCACTTCCCAGCATCGGAGGCCGGCCCCCTGAGCGTCGAGCGCTTGCACCGTCACCTCGAGGCCGCCCGCCTGGTGTATCGCGACCGCGATGCCTTCGTGGCCGATCCGTTGCAGGTCGACGTGCCGGTCGATCGGCTGCTGGACCCTGCTTACCTTGCCGAACTCGCCGGCCTCATCGACCCGGCCCGCGCCCTCCAAGCCCTGCCGCAGCCCGGCGAGAGTGCCGTCCCGGTGCATCGCGACACTGTCTACCTCACTGTCGTCGATCGCGACGGCAATGCATGCAGCTTCATCAACTCACTGTTCCAGAGCTTCGGCAGCGGCATCCTGGCGCCGAACAGTGGCGTCATGCTGCACAACCGTGGCTTCGGTTTCCGTCTGCAGCGCGGACACCCCAATTGCATCGCGCCCTTCAAGCGCCCCATGCACACCATCCTGCCCGGCATGCTGACCAAGAATGGCCGTGCCGTGATGCCGTTCGGCGTCATGGGCGGGCATTTCCAGCCCATGGGCCAGACCTGGTTCCTGACCAACTTCCTGGAATACGGCCTCGACATCCAGCAATCGCTCGATCTGCCGCGGATCTTCCCCTTTGCCGGCAAGGTTGAGGCCGAGCGCGGCATTTCCGCCGACACCGTGCGGCAACTCACCGCCATGGGTCATGACATTATCGCGGTCGACAAACCGCACGGCGGCGGCCAGGCAATCTGGATCGACCATGACCGGGGCGTCCTGGTCGGCGGTTCCGAACCCCGCAAAGACGGCATGGCATTGGGATATTGAGCATGAACGAGCCCTGCGATCTCACCGCCGTAGAGGCTCGCCGCCTGATCGGCAGCAAGCGGCTATCCCCGGTCGAGCTACTCGACAGCTGTATTGCCCGCATCGACGCCATCGACCCGGCGGTCAACGCCATTCCGGCGCGGGATTTCGAGCGGGCGCGTCGGGCGGCCGGCGAGGCGGAAGCTGCGGTGATGCGTGGCGATAAACTGCCGCCGCTGCATGGCCTGCCCATCGTCATCAAGGATCTCGAAGACGCAGAAGGCCTGGTCAACAGCCAGGGTAGCCCGATCTACGCCGACATCGTGAGCCCGGCCGATCAGCGCTCCGTGGCGGCGGTGCGGACAGCCGGCGCGCTGATCGTCGGCAAATCCAACGTTCCCGAGTTCGGCGCCGGCGCCAACAGCCGCAACCGCGTCTATGGCGCGACCGGCAATCCGTTCGACCCGAGCAAGAACGCCGCCGGCTCTTCCGGCGGCTCCGGCGTGGCGCTCGCCTGCGGCATGGTGCCGCTGGCCACCGGGTCGGACACCGGCGGCTCCTTGCGCAATCCGGCGGCGTTCAACGGCATCGTCGGCTTCCGCCCCACGCCCGGCCTGGTGCCGGACGAGCGGCGCGGCCATGGCTGGTCCGGCTTGCCGGTGCTCGGCCCGATGGCGCGCACCGTGGCCGACGTGGCGCTGCTGCTCGGGACCATGGTGAGCGATGACCGGCGCGACCCGCTAGCCACCACCATCCATGGCCGCACGATCCGGACCGGCTCCGAGTTTTACCCGCTGCCGGAGATCGACCTCGCTTCGCTCCGTGTCGCGCTCACGCCCGATTTCGGACTGGCGCCGACCGAGCGCCACATCGCCGAGGTATTTGCCGAGAAGACCGGGTTGTTCCGCGCTCTGTTCGGCCGTGCCGAGGATACGACGCCGGATTGCACCGGCGGCGACGAGGCGTTCGAGGTGCTGCGCTCGCTCGGGGTGCTGTCAAAGCATGCCGAGCATATCCGCACCCGTCCGGACGATCTCGGGCCGAACATCCACGCTAACTACCAGGAAGGTCTCGGCTACTCCGCCGTCGACGTGGCGCGGGCGATGACGCTGCAAACCGGCATGTATCGCCGCTGGCAGCGTTTCTTCGACGATCATGACCTGATCCTGTCACCTGCCATCACGGTCAGCCCGCGGGATTGGACCGAACTATTCCCGGCCGAAATCGACGGCAAGCCGACCCGGACGTATTTTCACTGGCTATCGTTGGCTTACTATCCGACCCTGGTTGGCCACCCCGCGCTTTCGCTCCCGGTCGGGCTGGACCGCAACGGCATGCCGTTCGGGCTGCAGATCGTCGGTCCACGCGGCGGCGACGCCTTGGTTCTCGCCGCGGCGGCCGCTCTTGAGCGCGCCTTGGCCGGTGACGCCCGAACCCGGCGCCCGATCCCTGATCTCGACCGCCTTCGCACGGCCGTACCCATGCGCGATCGCCCGATGTTCAAAACCTTGGAGTGATGCTCAAAGATAGCTGCCAGACGGTGCGTAGAAGCTGATCCCTTCTGCGCGGTAGTTGCTGCCGGTTGCCGTCAACCCGCTCAGTTCGGCCGGGCTGCCGGTGTAGAGATGCGTTCCGTCCGTTGTGGAAAACAAACGATATACCGCGACGTCTCCGGACTGGGGCGTCGCATGCTCTAGGAAGCTCGCAGACGGCTCGTAGGTGAGGTCGCTCCGGGTCGCGATCACTTGGTTACGCTCAGCGTCACTGGCGGTGAAGAAATGCGTCCCATGCACCGTGTCGAAGAACCGATACACTGACACCGTCGTGCTGCTCGCCGTCGTCACGGCCCCGAAGCCGTTATTTTCCTGCACCAGGTCAGTGCGGTTCAGCAGCACGTTGTCACGCTCGTTCAGGCCCGCCGTGTAGAAGTGCGTCCCGTCCGCCGTGTTGAAGAATCGGAATACTCCCCCCGAAGTCGGCGATGTCGTGCCGCCCGTCGCCGGATCGGTGACGGCCGTCGTGATGGAGAGCGTCGATCCCGACTGGCTCACCGTGAAATCGCCCGCTGCATAGGTTCCGGAAAGCTGTAGCGACGCCACCGGCGTGCTCCCTCCGTTGAACAGTTGCAGCGTTCCTGACCCGGCAGTGGCGGGCACATAGACCGATGAGGTCGCCGTCACATTGGCCAGCGTCAGCGTGTCCCCGGCGACAAATCCGCCGATCGTTCCTGCGAAAACGCTGGCCTGGTCGATGCGGACCGACGTGCCCGCATTGATGCCGCCCGTGAATTGCAGGCGTTGCCCGCTCGCCACCGCCCCGCCGAACTCCACGCCGGCATTGGCGCTCACCGTGATCGTCCCGCTGCCGTCGACCGTTATCCCGAGCACGACGACTTGCGTGTTGAGGGTGTTGGTGTTGACGATCCGGATCAGCCCGTTATTGACGAAACTCACTCCCGCCCCGCCAGCGCTAAATTGCGGCGACGACCCATCGACATCGATGGTGCCGTTGTTCGTCAGGCTCGTCCCAGCCGGCAGCGACACGGTCTGAGTCTCTCCGCTGAAGTCGATCGTGCCGTTGTTGACGATGGTTCCGGCAAAACTCAGTCCTGACGCAAAAGCAAGATTATAAAATCCGCTCAGAGTCGCCTCATCGACCCGGGTGCTCGTGGGAATCGTCGCGTCCCGCAGCGTCAGCATCGATGAGCGGCCATAATTGTACAATTGGCCGAACTCGATCTTGATGCCGCTTGGCAGCAGCCCGGTGGCCACCACGGTCGCCATGAGGAGGGCGGCGGTGTCTCCAGACTGTGGAACGCCGTAAGGGCGCCAGTTGGCGGGATCGTTGAAGTCGGCGTTGGAACCAGTGATGATTTTTGTGACCATGACCCATGCTCCTGCCGTTTTTTGCTGGGCTACTATCCTCGTCCGGACGCGAAGGCGTTGAACGTGATCAACGTATAGGTGTCGGCCACTCCTGGGATCGTCTGCACACGCTCGGTGACGAACAGCCCGGTATCCTGCTCTGCATCGAGGTAAAATTTGCCGAGCAGATCGTACTGTCCGGAGGTCGAGTAGATCTCCGACAGCTCGGCGATCGTATCGACCGCAATTTGTGCCACCTTGTAGGCGGCGCCCATCTCGCATTTGATTTGAACGAATATCGGCCGCATCCTGCTGTCCTAGCCGAAACAAACCCGGGAAGCGAACGGACGATGTCAGCAGCTCATCAACAAGCAGCTCAACAAGATGGGCCGACGCGCCGCGGCGGACGCGTCCTGGCCGACGCGCTGGTCGCTCAGGGCATCGACACCGTGTTCCTCGTGCCGGGCGAGAGCTACCTCGACGTGCTCGACGGGCTCTACGAGATCGCCGATCAGGTAAAGACCGTGACGTGCCGCTTCGAGGCCGGTGCCGTGAACATGGCCGAAGCCTACGGCAAGCTCACCGGCCGCCCGGCCGCCGCCTTCGTCACCCGCGGACCCGGCGCCTGCCATGGCTCCATCGGCGTCCATATCGCCATGCAGGACAGCACGCCGATGCTGCTGTTCGTGGGTCAGATTCCGTTCGCGGAGACCGACCGCGAGAGCTTCCAGGAAGTCGATTACCGCAAGATGTTCGGCCCACTCGCCAAATGGGTTACCCAGATCGACGACGCCAGCCGCATCCCCGAGCTGGTGGCGCACGCCGTGGACATCGCCACCAGCGGCCGACCCGGCCCGGTGGTGATCGCGCTGTCCGAGGAGATGCAGCGCGATCTGGTCGACGTGCCGGATCTGGCGCGCTCGGCCGTGCATCCGCCCGCGCCGGACCCGCGCGCCATCGCGGCGCTGCCGGCGCTGCTGGCCCGCAGCCGCAAGCCGCTCGCCATCCTGGGCGGCTCCACCTGGACAGCCGAGGGCCGGGCCGCCATCCAGCGCTTCCTCACGGCACACGACATTCCCGTCGCCGTCGCGTTCCGACGCCAGGGCACTTATGACGGCCATCTAGAGAACTTCATCGGCGACCTCGGTGTCGGCTCCGACCCGGCGCTCGTCGCCCGCGCGCGTGACGCCGATCTCATCCTCGCCATCGGCACCCGCCTGCCGGAATCCGTGACCCAGGGTTACACCCTGTTCGACAAGGCCGGCAGCGTGCCGATCGTGCACGTGTATCCCGACCAGGCCGAGATCGGCCGCGTGTACCGGGTGGCGCTCGGCATCGCCGGCGACGTGAACGCCTTCGCCGTCGCGGCCAGCGCCCTCGATGTTCCCGCCACGCCATGGTCGGCCTGGACCCAGGAGCTGCGCGCGTTGCGCCAGGCCGGTCGCACCCCGCCGGCGTATGACGGCCTCAACCTGGCCCGCGTCATGCGCGACCTCGAACGGCTGGCGGCGCCCGACGCGATTTTCACCTGCGATGCCGGCAATTTCGCCACCTGGCCCGCGCGGTTCATCGATTTCGGCGAGCACCAGCGCTTCATCGGCCCCACCAACGGCGCCATGGGCTACGGCGTGCCGGCCTGCGTCGGTGCCTCGATCGCGTTCCCGGGCCGGCAATCCATCGCCTTTGTCGGCGATGGCGGCATGCTCATGACCGGTACCGAGATCGCCACGGCGTTCCAGTACGGTGCCGCCCCGATCATTATCGTATTCAACAATGCGATGTATGGCACGATCCGCATGTACCAGGAGCGGACCTACCCGGGCCGCGTATCCGGCACCGCGCTGACCAACCCCGACTTCGCGCAGTTCATGGCCAGCTTCGGCGGCCATGGCGAGGTGGTCACCACCGATGCCGAGTTCGCCCCCGCGTTCGAGCGCGCGGTGGCCAGCGGCAAGCCGGCGCTGATCGAGTTGCGGCAGAACCAGGACCAGATCACCTCCCGCGCCACCATCACGCAGCTCCGTGCTGGTACCGGCGTGGTCAAATCGCGACCGTAGGATCGACCCGCATGCCCCGTTCATCGCGTCCCGTTTGGGAAGGTCATCTCCGCTTGTCGCTGGTGAATTGCGCGGTGGCGCTGTTCAAGGCGACGTCGGAGGGGGGCGGCGTGCATTTCCACCTGCTGCATCCGGAGTCGCACAACCGGGTGAAGCAGGCGTGGAAGGACCCGACGCTGCCGGAAGGCGAGCAGGAGGTCCCCCGCGACGAGTTGCTGCACGGCTACGAGGTCGAGAAGGGCAAATACGTCATCATCGAGGATGACGACATCAAGGCGATCCGGCTGGAGAGCACCAAGACGATCCAGATCGAGCGCTTCGTCGACTCGGAGACCATCGACCGCGTGTACTGGGATACGCCGTATTACATGGTGCCGACCGGCCGGGCCGAACTGATGGAGCCGTTCGCCGTCATCCGCGACGCCATGCAGGGGGCGGGCCGGGTCGCGCTGGGCCGGGTCGTGATGACGGGGCGGGAGCGGATCGTCGCCATCGAAGTGCGCGGCGCCGGCTTCCTGCTCAGCACGCTGCATGCGTATGACGAGGTGCGCAACGACGGGGAGCTGTTCGGCGACATTCCGCAAACAAAGCCCGACAAGCAGATGATCGACATCGCCCGCGCCATCATCGACAAGCAGGAGGGGGCGTTCGACCCGGCAATGTTCGACGATCGTTACGCCGATGCGCTCCACAAGTTGGTGGCGGAGAAGTCGGAAGGCCTCGTGATCGAGGAAAAGGAGGCTGTGCCGGAAAGCAACGTCATTGACCTGATGGAAGCGTTGCGCCGCAGCCTGCGGGGCGGCAGCGGGGCCAAGATAGCGGCCCCGGAAACCGCAGCAAAGGCAGCCAAGCCGGCCAGGAAAAGGGTTGCCGCGAAGCCGCCGACAAAGTCGAAGGCCGAGCCGGCAGAGGCACCGGCCAAGCGTCGCGTGGCCGGGCGAAAGAGCTGAGGGAACTATCAGAGGTTGCAGACGCTAGGCTTTTTCAGATTGCTCTAGCTCAAGGACCTCAGATGACGCGTTCGTTTCTCGCCCTCAGTGCCGCTACCCTCCTGGCCGTCAGCGGCTGTGCGGCCTATGACCGTGCCGCCGGCACCGACACCAGCGGCGTCTACCCGCGTCAGGCTGATGGCAAGCCTGGCAACCCGCCCGGCACCCAGGCCACCCGCGCCGTAGATCGCGCTGCCGGCACCGACGTCAGCGGCGCCTATCCGGCTCAGCGCGACGGCACCCCCGCCAACCCGCCCGGCACCGCCGTCAGCCGCACCTACGATCGGGTCACCGGCAGCGACACCAGCGGCGCTTACCCGGCCAACAAGCGCTACTAAGCTGCTGTAACCAGAAAGGGCGGTTGTCGCAGAATGCGGCAGCCGCCCTTTTTTATGTCTACCCGGCCCGCGAGACGCAGGGTCGTGGCCAAGCCATGCTGACCGGTGCATCTTTGGCCCGATGAACGGCATTCAAACGACCAACACTGTCGAGATACGCTGAGAATGCAGGCGATCGCAGGTTTCCCGCTCCTGCTGGCGCTGGCCTGGGCGCTGAGCGAGAACCGCCGCGCAATTCCATGGCGAACCGTGCTGGCCGGCATCGCGCTGCAGATCGTGCTCGCCCTCCTGCTCACCCGCATCGAGGCAGCGCGCGACGCCGTTCTGATGATCGACCGTGCCGCCGGCGCACTACAGAGCGCAACCGATGAAGGAACTGCGTTCCTGTTCGGATATCTCGGCGGCGGGGCGCTGCCCTTCACCGAAACCCGGCCAGGCGGCGCATTCATCCTAGCCTTCAAGGTGCTGCCGCTGGTGTTAGTCATCAGCGCCATCTCCGCGCTGTTGTTTCAATGGCGCGTGCTGCAGGCCATCACCGCCGCCTTCGCCGCCGTGTTGCGCCGGACGCTCGGCATCGACGGTCCGCTCGCGCTGGGGGCAGCGGTGCACATCTTCGTCGGCATGATCGAGGCGCCGCTCCTGGTTCGTCCTTACCTGCGCGACATGCAACGCGGCGAGATGTTTGCCCTGATGACGTGCGGCATGGCCGGCGTGGCAGGCACCGTGATGGTGATCTACGGTGCCGTGCTCGCCCCGGTGGTGCCGAACGCCCTGGCCATCATCATCGTCGCTTCCGTCGTCAGTACGCCGGCCGCGCTGGCAGTCGGTGCGTTGATGGTGCCGTTCTCGCGGCCGATGCGCGGGTCGGGCGTCGCGTTGCACGAGGAAAATCGCGCTTCCGGCAGCCTGGATGCGTTGGTGCGCGGAACGGCCGCTGGCGTCGCGCCGCTGATCGGCATCACCACCAGCCTGCTGGTCACCATCTCGCTCGTCGCGCTGGTCAACGCCGCGATCGGCCAGGTCGCCGCGGGATGGACGCTGCAAGCGCTGCTGGCCGTGCCGCTCCGCCCGGTGCTGTGGTTAATCGGCATCCCTTGGGAACAGTGCGGCGCCGCCTCGTTGCTGCTCGGCACCAAGACGGTGCTGAACGAGTTCGTCGCCTACCTATCGCTGGCTGGTTCTGGTGGCGCCGACCTCGATCCACGATCGCGCCTGATCATGACGTATGCGCTGTGCGGTTTCGCCAATTTCGGCAGCCTCGGCATTCTGGTCGGCGGCCTCGTCGCCATGGTGCCCGAACGCCGGACCGAGATCACCGCGCTGGGTGCGCGCTCGCTGGTGTCGGGCACGATCGCGACCCTGCTCAGCGGAGCGCTGGCCGGTCTACTCTCTGGAGGGTGACGAAATAAGACTGTTTCCCGTCCGACCCGAGCCCGGCACCGTTACAGCAACGGCACAGGCTCGAACCGAGGGGATCGGTCTAGCGGAGGGTGAGGCGGGTACCGCTCCAGCTTCTGGCACGGTCGGTGCTGCTGACCACCTGAGCTTCCCGCGGGGCGCGGCTAAGGCTGCGGGTTTCGACCCACGGGCCTGCCTCGCGCACTGGGCGCGGCTTCGGCGCCGGGCGCTTGGCCACGATGCACATCGTGTCGTCCGCGCGCCGCACGTCAACCCGGCGTCCACCAGGGCGTTCGGCGGTCACACCCTCGATTGCCGCATCGACGACCTTCTCGGGTGCCAGTTCCACGAGGCCATGGCCTTGCGTCTGCCCGGTCTCCGGGTCGCGCGCGAGATAGGCGCGCAGAACGATGCCGTATGGGTCGAATAGTTCTGCCAATTGCTCGTCGGTGAAGCCGAGCGGCAGGTTGGCGACGAATACATTGCCTTTGACGACGTCAGGTCGCATGGGCCTCTCCTTGGTTCATCGCAGTTCGCTGCCTAGACAATGGGATGTTCTATGCTGCAGTGCAACATCGTTGTGCGGTAGGGATGCTTCACGCGAGCAGGTGTGGCAATCGGGTTGCGCATGGCGTCATTGGCGCCGGTATGGCGCTTGCTAGCCCATCGCTCTGCACTGACGAGGAGTTCGAGTAGATGAACGAAGAAAAGACGGCGCTGGGGCTGAAGATCAAGGCATCGAAGCGCAAGAAGGGTTGGACTTGGACCGAGGTCGCCAGCAAGCTTGGTGCGGCGCCGGTATGGACCACCGCCGCCTGCCTCGGCCAGATGAGCATGACTGCGGAGATGGCCGAAAAGGCCGGCGTCATGTTCGACCTTGATCATGACGAGGTCGAGCTGCTGCAAGAGGCGCCCTATCGCGGTTCCTTGCCGACGCAGGTGCCGACGGACCCGCTGATCTACCGCTTCTACGAGCTGATTTCGGTCTATGGCACCACGTGGAAGGAGCTGATCCACGAGGAGTTCGGCGACGGCATCATGAGCGCGATCGACTTCGACATGTCGCTCGAGCGGCAGCCGGACCAGAAGGGCGACCGGGTCAAGATCGGCATGTCTGGCAAGTTCCTGGCCTATAAGACCTACTGACGCCCGACTAGCAGGATCGCGACCACCACCGCCAAGGCCAGCGCGACCGCCTTCCAGAAAAGGACGGGGTCGCGCTCGGCCAAGGGGGTCGATGCCTGCATCAACGCCGGGTTGGGCGCACGCAGGTCCTGCACGAAATCCGCCGCCGCCTCGTAGCGCCGCAGCGGCGAGGGATGCACCGCCTTTCGCAATGCACCGTCGATCCAGCGTGGCAAACTCGGCCGGAGGTCGAGCGCCGAGCGGTAGCGCAGCTTGCGCAGCCCGGCTGCATTCCGCGCCCGCGCCGGTGCCGCCCCGTATGGCAGTTGTCCGGTCAGCATGTGATAGGCGATCAGGCCCAGCGAGCAGATGTCGGAAGCCGGCGTCGCAGCCGCGCCGAGCAGCAGCTCGAAGGCGGAGTATTGTGCCGTCCCGAGTGGCCCCGCCGGGCCTACGCCGGGCTCCAGCTCGGCCACGCCGGGCACGACGCTGGAGCCGAAATCCAATAATCGCGCGCGGCCGCTCTCGTCGACCATGACGTTCTCCGGTCGCAGGTCGCCATGGGTCATCTCACGCCGGTGAAACGCGTCCAGCCCGCGCGCGACCTGCTCGACGATGGCGCGTACGCTTTCCAGCGACGGGGCTGCGTTGTCGCGCATCCACTGCGCCAGCGTCTGCCCGTCGACATACTCCAGCACCAGATACAGCCGCGAGCGCGGCGTCTCGGGCGGCCGGTGCCGGACGATGTAGGGGCTGTCGATCCGCCGGGCGATCCACTCCTCCATCATGAACCGCCGCAGATAGGCTGCGTCACCACCGAGTTCGACCGAGGGGATCTTCAGCACGACGGGCGTGCCCGCTGGGTCGGTGGCGAGATAAAGGTGGCTGCGGGCGCTGTCGTGCAGGGTGCGGACCACGCGAAAGCCGTCAAGCGTCTGGCCGGGTTCGAGCAGCGGCGCGGGCGGCAGCTCGGCGGCTTGGTCGAGCAGGTGATCGAGCCCGGGCGCGGGCAGCGCATCGATGCGGACGAGCTGGACGGTGAGGTTGTCCGGACTGCCGGCGGCATGGGCGCGCGCCACGATGTCGGCGGCCGACGCCTCGAGATCGCTGCCGATGGCAGCCGCAATCGTCTCCGGCGCGAGATGGTCGTGGATCCCGTCGGTGCTGAGCACGAACGTTTCGCCGGGCGCGACCGTGAGCTGCCGGTAGTCGATCTCGACGTGCGGCTCGGCGCCGAGCGCCCGCGCCAGATATGATTGCGCCGACGACACCGTGACCCGGTGATCCCGGGTCAATTGCTCCAGCGACGACCCCGCCACGCGCCAGATCCGGCCGTCGCCAACATGGAACAGATGCGCGGCCCGGCCTTTGATCACTAGCAGGTCGAGCGTGCACACGTAGCCCCGGTCACGATCCTCCGCCCCTTCGCCGCTTTTGGTTTCGGCATGCAGCCAGGCGTTGATCGCCGCGACCACGCGGTTGACGGACGTCCGCACCGACCAGGCGTCCGGCGTGCAGTAATAGTCGGCGAGGAAGGTGCGGACCGCGACGCTGCTGGCGACCCCGCTGACGCGGCTGGAGCTGATCCCGTCCGCGAGCGCCACGGCGACACCTTTCAGGGTAAGCGCGGGTTCATCGGGCAGCACGGTGCCATGAAAATCATCGTTTGTCGCCTTTCGGCCAGGCTGCGAGCACTGGCCGAGAGCGACGGTAAGGCGGGGTTTCAGTGTTTAGGACATCACCAACCGCTTGGCGGCGGTGCGCACATGGGTCGAGTAGAGCGTCAGCCCGGTGAAGGCGATGCCGCCGACCAGGTTGCCGAGCACGGTCGGGATCTCGTTCCAGATCAGGTAGTCCATGATGGAGAAGTGCCCGCCCATCAGCAGGCCGGAGGGGAACAGGAACATGTTCACCACCGAATGCTCAAAGGTCATGAAGAAGAACACCATGATCGGCATCCACATCGCGATCACCTTGCCGCTGACCGTGGTGGAGATCATCGCGCCGACCACGCCGGTGCTGACCATCCAGTTGCAGAGCATGCCGCGGATGAACAGCGTCAGCATCCCGGCCGCGCCATGGCTGGCATAGCCGAGCGTGCGGGCCTCGCCGATGCCGGCGATGACGGTGCCGACCTTGTCGGGGGGCGTGGTGAAGCCAAAGGTGAAGACGATCGACATCATAATCGCGACGGTCAGCGCGCCCATGAAGTTGCCGAGGAAGGTGAGGCCCCAGTTGCGCAGCACGCCGCCGACGGTGACGCCGGGTCGGCGATCGATCAGGGCGAGGGGGCAGAGCACGAACACGCCGGTCAGCAGGTCGAAGCCCAACAGGTAGAGCATGCAGAAGCCGACCGGGAAGAAGGCGGCGCCGATGATGGAATAGCCGGTCTGCACGTTGATGGAGACGGCGAACACGGCAGCCAGCGCCAGGATCGCGCCGGCCATGTAGGCGCGGATGATGGTGTCGCGGGTCGACATGAAGATCTTGGATTCACCCGCGTCCACCATCTTGGTGACGAACTCGGAAGGAGCGAGGTAGGCCATGCGTAGTCCTTGTGTGTCTGCTGAATTGGGCAGTCAGATGCACGAACCGTGCCTTCATCGATCTGTCGAGTGCGACGCCCGATCAGCCAGGGATGGTCATGTTTCCGGCATCTTCGGCCGCAAAAGTCCAATGTTTAAGCAATTTCACGCTTGGACGCCGGCGACGTACCAATCCATCTTCAGCAGCGCCTCGTCGCCCACCGTGGCGCCGGCCGCGACCCGGACTGCACCCTTGTTGTCGGTGATGGCGCCTGCGAACGGGTGCAGCGTTCCGGCGACGATGCCGGCGCGCGTGGCTTCGGCGGCGGCCGATGCGGCCGGCGTCACGCCGGGGCCGAACGGCGCCATCTCGACCGTGCCGTCCTTCAGCCCCATCCAGACGCTTTGCGTCTTCCAGTTGCCGTCGAGCACCGCTTTGGTGCGCGCGATGTAGTAGGGGCCCCAATCGTCCATGATCGCGGTCAACTGCGCGTCCGGCCCGAAGCTGCGCATGTTCGAGGCCTGTCCAAAGGCCAGCACCTTGCGGTCCTGTGCCGTCTGCATGACGGCCGGGCTGTCGGTGTGCTGGCACAGGATGTCGGCGCCCTGGTCGAGCAGGGATTTGGCAGCGTCGGCCTCCTTGCCGGGGTCGAACCAGGAATTAACCCAGATCACCTTGGTCTTGAACGCCGGATTGACCTTCTGCGCCGCCAGCGTGAAGGCGTTGATGCCCATCACCACTTCCGGGATCGGGATGGAGCCGACATAGCCGGCGACACCCGCCTTGGAGAGATGCCCGGCGATCGTGCCGCAGATCGCGCGGCCCTCGTAGAAGCGCGCATTGTATTCGGCCAGGTTAGGCGCCGTCTTGTAGCCGGTGGCCTGCTCGAACTTCACCGTCGGGAACTGCTTGGCGACCCGTTCGGCCGGGTTCATGAAGCCGAACGAGGTGGTGAAGATCAGCCCGTGCCCGCTGCTGGCAAGCTGGCGGATGACGCGCTCGGCGTCCGGCCCCTCCGGCACTTTTTCGACGAAGCTGGTCTTCACCCGGCCTCCGAGCGCGGCCTCGAGCTGCTTGCGGCCCTGATCGTGCTGGTACGACCAGCCGAAATCGCCGACCGGGCCGACATACACGAAGCCGACCTTGAGCGGGTCGGCCGCCAGCGCCGGTCGTGTCGCCGCCAGCGCAGCGGCACCGAGGAGGAGAGGGCGGCGGTTCAACATGGATCGATCTCCGTCACGAAGCGGGGCGGAACGGCTTGCCGAGGCAGGCGGGCGCGCCGAAGCGACGCACCTTGCCCGACGAGATCACCGTCAGCACCAGAATGGTAGCAAGATAAGGCAGCATGGCCAGGAACTGCGTCGGCACCGCGCCGAAGCCGCTGCCCTGGGCGTAGAGCTGTAGGATGGTGATGCTGCCGAACAGGTAGGCGCCTAGCAGCAGCCGCCAGGGCTGCCAGGCCGAGAACACCACCAGCGCCAGCGCGATCCATCCGCGCCCCGCCGTCATGTCCTCGACCCACATCGGCGTGTAGGCGAGCGATAGATCCGCGCCCGCCACCCCGGCCATCGCACCGCCGAACAGCACCGCCGCGGCACGGATCCGCAGCACCTTATGCCCCAACGCATGCGCCGACCCGTCGGCCTCGCCGACCGCGCGTAGGATCAGCCCGGCCCGCGTGCGGCGCAGGAACCAGGCTATTCCCGCAGTGACGGCGAGCGAGAGGTACACCAGCGCGTCCTGCCGCAGCAGCGGCACGGCGTCGAAGAACGGCAGCTCGAGCTTCGGCAACGGCGGCAGCGGATGCCCGACGAAGCCGGCACCGAGTAGTGCGCTCAGCCCGATGCCGAAGATCGTCAGCGCCAGCCCGGTCGCCACCTGGTTGCTCGCCAGTCCGAGCGTCAGCGCCGCGAACAGCCCGGCCATCGCCACGCCCGCAGCGGCGGCGGCGAGGATGCCGAGCGTCGGGCTGCCGGTGACGGATGTCGCGGCGAAGCCCGCCACGGCGCCGACCAGCATGGTGCCTTCGACGCCGAGGTTCAGCACCCCGGCCCGCTCCGCCACCAACTCGCCCGAAGCGGCCAGCAGCAGCGGGGTCGCCGCCGTCACCACCGATGCCAGCAGGGCGGTGTTCACGCCCGTACCCGGACGCGGAACCGCAACAGCACGTCGGAGGCGAGCAGGAAAAACAGCAGCAGCGCCTGCACCAGCCCGACCGCCGCGTTCGGCAGCCCCAGCTCGACCTGGGCGTTGTCCCCACCGATGTAGGACAGCGCCACCACGCCCGCCGCCAGCACGATCCCGATCGGCTGCAGTCGGCCGAGGAACGCCACCACGATCGCCGTGAAACCGTAGCCCGGCGTCAATTTCGGGATCAGCTGCCCGATCGGCCCCGCCACCTCGAACACTCCCGCCAATCCCGCCAGCCCGCCGCTGACCAGCAGCGTCGCCCACACCGTGCCGTTCTCGCTGAAGCCGGCATAGCGCGCCGCCGCAGGCGCTTCGCCGACGGTGCGGATCTGCAACCCCGTCACCGTGCGCCGCAGCACGAACGACGCGACCCCGGCGACCGCCAGCGCCACCAGGATGCCGATGTCGAGCCGCGTTCCTTCGACCAGTTTGGGCAACAGCGCCGCATCGTCGAACATCCGCGATTGCGGGAAATTCATCCCGTCCGGGTCCTTCCATGGCCCCAGCACGAGCCAGGACAGGAACAGCCCGGCGACATAGCTCAGCATCAGGCTCACCAGGATCTCGTTGACGCCGAACCGCGTCCGCAACAACGCCGGCACCGCCGCCCACGCCATGCCGCCGGCCACCCCCGCCAGCACCATGGCCGGCAACACCCAGGCGCTCGTGCTGCCGTAGGTCGCCAGCGCCACCCCGCCGCCAGCGACGGCCCCCATGATGAGCTGCCCCTCAGCGCCGATATTCCACACCCCCGCCCGGAATCCGGCCGCCAAGCCCACGGCGAGCAGCAACAGCGGCGACGCCTTCAGCGCCAATTCGCTCAACCCCTGGGTCGACAGCAGCGGTGCGAGAAAGATCGCGCGCAACGTCTGGCCCGGCGGCTTGCCCAGCGCGGTGAACAGCAGCGCCGCAGCGAGCAGCGTGCAGACCAGGGACAGGATCGGCGTGAGCCACGGCAGCCATCCCGGTACCGCCGCGCGCGCTTCAATCCGCACTCGCATGCGCCGCCTCCCGCACGCCGGCCATCATCAGCCCGATCCGCTCCGTGCTCACCGCATCAGGCACCCCCGCCTCGGTCAGCACGCCACCGGCGATCACCATCAGCCGGTCGCTGATCAGCCGCAATTCGTCGAGGTCCTGCGAGATCACCAGCACCGCGGCACCGGACGCCGCCAGGTCGAACAGCGCCGCGTGGATCACCGCGGCGGCGCCGGCATCGACGCCCCAGGTCGGTTGCGCCACCACCAGCACGTCAGGCGATTGCAACACCTCCCGCCCGACCACGAATTTCTGCAGGTTGCCACCCGACAGGCTGCCGGCCGCGGCGTCCTCGCCCGCACTCCGCACGCCGAACGCCGCAATTACCCGGCGCGCGAACGCGCCCGCCGCATGACGCCGCAGCACGCCGAGCCGCGACAGCCCGAGCCGCGCCCGACCGGTGAGCATGGCGTTCTCCGACAGGCTAAACCCCGGCGCTGCCGCGTGTCCGTTGCGTTCCTCCGGCACGGTGCACAGCCCCATCCGCCGCCGCGCTGCCGGTCCCAGCGTGCCCACCGCCCGGCCATCGATGGTCACCGCACCGGGCCATGTCGCCAGCCGCTCGCCGCTCAGGGCGGCGAACAGCTCGGATTGCCCGTTGCCGGCGACGCCGGCGATGCCAAGAATCTCGCCGGCCCGCACCTGGAGTGAGACGGCCCGCAGTGCCGTCCCATGCAGGGTGGCGGCAGGCAATTCCAATCTCGCGGTTTCGAGCCGGACCGCACCGGCCGGCGCACTCCGGCGCCGGGGTGTCTCGGGTGCGGTGCCAATCATCAACCGCGCCAGACTCGCCGGCGTCTCGCGCGCGGGGGCGCAGGCGCCCACGACGCGGCCGGCGCGCAGCACGGTGGCGCGATCGCACAACGCCCTGATCTCCTGCAGCTTGTGGCTGATATAGAGCACCGCGCAGCCCGAGGCCGCGACCCGGCGCACTACCGCGAACAGCAACTCGGCCTCCTGCGGCGTCAGCACGGAGGTCGGCTCGTCCATGATCAGCAGCCGCGGCGATTGCAGCAGGCAGCGCACGATTTCGATCAACTGCCGCTCGCCCACCGACAGGCTGAACACCGGCCGATCCGGGTCGAGCGGCAGGCGATAGGCGGCGCTGACGTCGCGGATGCGCGTGGCCAGCGCCGCCGAGGCGTTCTGCCCGTCGAGGCCGAGAGCGACGTTCTCCAGCACGGTCAGGCGCTCGAACAGCGAGAAATGCTGATGCACCATGCCGATGCCGAGCGCGCGGGCCGCATGCGGCCCGTCGATCGCGACGACCCTGCCGTCCCAGGCGATCGTGCCGGCATCCGGCCGCAGCAGGCCCACCATCATCTTGACCAGCGTCGACTTGCCGGCACCATTTTCGCCCAACAGCGCGTGGATCTCGCCGGGCTGGACGGCCAAGTCGATATCGACATTGGCGACGACGTCGCCGAACCGCTTGCCGATCCCGCGTAACTCGATCCGCGGTGGCATGACTCTCCCTGGCGCTGACGCCAGCATTTCGCCGAACATGGGTAATGCACGCAAGGGCCGTGCCGCTTGCGCCGGGTTGGCCGCGCGTCTTACGGTTCGGCATGCAGCGCATCGCGGACCGGATCGAGTTTCGGTTGAACGGCACGGTTATCACGGTCGCGCTCGGCGTGGCGCCGACAATGACGATGCTGCACTGGTTACGTGGGCCCGCTGGGCTGTGCGGCACCAAGGAGGGGTGTGCCGAAGGCGATTGCGGCGCCTGCACGGTCGTCATCGAGGAGCGGGATGGCGGGCGAACGCCGGTCAATGCCTGCCTGCTGGCGATGGGGCAGCTACATGGCGCGAGCGTGCGCACGATCGAGGGCATTCGCGGCGCGCCGGTGCAGGCGGCGTTCGCGGCCGGCGATGCGACGCAGTGCGGCTTCTGCACGCCGGGCTTCGTGATGGCGGCATGGGCGCATCAGGGTGAGGGCGGGGATGTGCACGAGGCGCTGGCCGGCAATCTGTGCCGCTGCACCGGGTATCGGCCGATCGTGGATGTCGTTGCGGCACTTGCGGCCGATGACGAGGCGCCATCGCCGCTGGTGATGCCGGGTCCGGCGATGTTCGAGGCAGGCGGCTGCCGGTTCCATCGGCCGACCGAGCTGGCGGCGCTGTTGGCGCTGCGGGCCGAGCAGCCGGGCGCCTGGCTGCTGGCGGGCGGGACGGATCTCGGCGTCGGGCTGGCCGAGGGACAGCGTCCGGAGGCGGTGATCTGCCTTTCCGGCGTGCCGGCGATGATACGGGTCGAGCTGGAGGCGGACGGGATCTGGCTCGGCGCGGCGGTGCCGTATGCGCGGCTGTTGTGGGAGATCGACGGGGCCGGGCTGGGCGCGCTGCGGCCGTTGCTGGGTCGGTTGGGATCGCGGCAGATCCGCGGGCTCGGCACGATCGGCGGCAATCTCGGCACCGCCTCGCCGATCGGCGACATGCTGCCGCCGCTGCTGGCGTTGGGCGCGATTGTTCGCCTCCGCTCGCTCAATGGCAGCCGTGACCTGCCGGTGGAAGAATTCCTACTAGGCTATCGGCACACGACGTTGCGGGCGGACGAAATCATCGAGGCCGTGTTCCTGCCGCGTCCGCCCTCGGGCGCGACGCTGGTGTGCGAGAAGCTGTCCAAGCGCTACGACCAGGACATTTCCGCCGTTTCCGCTGCCTTTCTGCTCGACCCGGTTGGCCCTACGCGGCTCGCCTTCGGCGGCATGGGTCCCATGGCGGTCCGCGCGCGCCATGCGGAAGCGGTGCTTGCCGGCGAGTGGTCACCAGCGGCGCTGGAGCGGGCCGCCGACGCATTGGCCGACGACGTCGCGCCGCTTTCGGACGGTCGCGGCACCGCATCCTACCGCCTCGCCGCCGCGCAGGGTCTGCTCCGCCGGCTGTGGTGGCGGGTTGCCCGGCCGGAACTGGCAGCCGACGTGCAGGCGCTGTGATGGATGGCGCCCTCCGCATCGCCGGGCAGGCTATGGCGCATGATAGCGCGCTGAAGCATTGCACCGGCGAGGCCCGCTTCCTGGACGACACCGCCGAACCACCCGGCACGCTACATGCCGCCTTTGTGCTCTCCGGCGTCGCCCATGGTCGCCTCCTCGCCATCGAGTCCGGCCCGGCCCTCGCGCTTGCCGGCGTTGTGGCGATCCTGACCGCAGCCGACATTCCCGGCCGCAACGACATCGCACCGACCGGCCGCGACGAGGCCTTGCTGGCGACCGACCTCGTCGAGCATGCCGGCCAACCCGTGGCACTCGTCGTCGCGGACACCCGCGAGGCCGCGCTGGCCGGCGCGGCGGCGGTGATGCTGCGCATCGACGCCTTGCCGCCGGTGCTCTCGATCGAGGCGGCGCTGGCGGCCGAGCAGTTGCTGATCCCGCCGATGCTGCTCGCCGAGGGCGATGCCCCCGCCGCGCTCGCCGCCGCGCCGCACCGAGTATCCGGCGAGTTCCGCTGCGGTGGCCAGGAGCATTTCTACCTCGAAGGCCAGGTCGCGCTGGCCATTCCTGGCGAGGACCGCGACATCGTGCTTCACTCGTCCACGCAGCATCCGACCGAGGTGCAGCACATCGCCGCGCGCGTGCTGGGCTGCGACTTCAATCGGGTGACGGTGCAGGTGCGCCGGGTCGGCGGCGGCTTCGGCGGCAAGGAAAGCAATGCCAGCGCAGTTGCCGCAGCGGCGGCGTTTGCGGCGGTCGTGACCGGGCGGCCCGTCAAGCTACGGCTGTCGCGCAAGGCCGACATCGCCTCGACCGGCAAGCGGCACCCGTTCCTGTTCCGTTGGGAAGTCGGGTTTGACGTGGCGGGCCGGGTTCTGGCCCTGGATGCCACGCTGGCGGCAGATGGCGGACACACGCCGGACCTGTCCGGCGGCGTAATGATGCGGGCGCTGACCCATGCGCTCAACGCCTGCCACGTCGCCGACGTTCGGCTGCGTGGGCTCGTGTGCAAGACCAATACGGTCAGCAACACCGCCTTTCGCGGCTTTGGGGGCCCGCAAGGCGTGCTGCTGATGGAGGACGTCGTTCACCGCGTCGCGCGCGTGCTGGGACGCACGCCAGAGGCCGTCCGCGCGCATAACTTCGCCGGCGCGCCCAACCCGGCCACCACGCCGTACGGCGCCACCCTCGAAGGCGACCTGATCCGCCGGGTCTGGGCCGAAGCGCGCGACGGCGCCGAGTGGGACCGTCGCCGCGCCGAGATCGATGCGTTCAACGCCGCGCACCCGTTCCTGCGCCGCGGCCTCGGCAGCGTCGTGCTGGCATTCGGCATTTCGTTCGGCCTGCCGCATCTCAACCAGGCCGGCGCGCTGGTGCATGTCTATACCGACGGCTCCGTGCGCCTGAACCATGGTGGCACCGAGATGGGGCAGGGGCTGTTCATCAAGGTCGCCCAGGTCGTCGCCGAGGTGTTCGGTGTTGATTTAGAACGCATCGCCATCACCGCCACCAGCACCGGCGAGGTGCCCAACACGTCGCCGACTGCGGCCTCCACCGGCTCCGACCTCAACGGCTGGGCTGCTCATGCCGCGGCGAGTACGATCCGCGAGCGCATGGCCGCCGTCGCCGCCGCACGCTGGGGCGTCGAGCCCGGTGACGTCCAGTTCGAGGACAACCGCGCCACGGCCGGCAATCACACGCTGAGCTTCGGCGAACTGGCGCAAGCCTGCTACCTGGCCCGCGTGTCGCTGTCGGCGACCGGTTACTACAAGACGCCCGATCTCGACTGGGATGGCGCAACAATGCGCGGTCGCCCGTTCTTCTACTATTCGTATGGCGCCGCCGTGGCCGAAGTCGCCGTCGACACGCTCACCGGCGAGAATCGCGTGCTGCGCGCCGACTTGGTGCAGGATTGCGGCCGCTCGCTCAACCCGGCCGTCGACCGCGGCCAGATCGAAGGCGCCTTCGTCCAGGGCCTCGGCTGGCTCACCTGCGAGGAGCTATGGTCCGATCCGGCCGGGCGCCTGCGTACGCTGGGGCCGTCGACCTACAAGATTCCCGGCTCGCGCGACGTGCCGCCGGTCTTCAACGTCCGCATGCTCGAGGGCGCCCCGGCCCGCGTGCCGACTATCTTCCGCTCCAAGGCGGTGGGCGAACCGCCGCTGATGCTGGCTACCGCCGTCTGGAATGCGCTGAAGGACGCGGTCGGCACCGACCGGCTCGACCTGCCGGCCACGCCGGAGCGGGTGCTGGCCGCCGTTTCGTCACTGCGAGTGTAGCGAAGCAGTCCAGGGCGGCACGGACCGCGCCTGCCGCCCTGGACTGCCGCGTCGCTGCGCTCGTCGCGGTGACGGCGAGCTAGTAGGGTACTCGAGCCTCGTGCCGCTCCCAGGCGTCGAACGGCTCGGTGCCCTCGCCAGCGAGTTCCTGCATGATCGGGGTCGTGCGTTCCGCATGCGGGCGGGCGACTTCCGCGTATAATTCGGCATCGTCGAACCCCGCTGCCGCCGCGTCCTGCTGATCGGCGGCATAGACGATCCGATCCACCCGCGCCCAATGCAGCGCCGCAAGGCACATCGGACAGGGCTCGCAACTGGTGTAGATCGTGCAGCCCCGCAGATCAGCCCGGTCGAGCGCCGCGCAGGCGGCCCGAATCGCGACGATTTCGGCATGCGCCGTCGGGTCCTTGCCCGGCGTCACGCGGTTCATGCCTTCGGAGATGATCGCGCCATCGCGGACGATCACGGCGCCGAACGGGCCGCCATGGGTCTCGACGGATTCGCAGGCGAGTTGGATCGCTCGCCGCATGAACTCAGACATGGAAGGCGCTCGCGTCGAAGCCGTTCGGCACGCGCCCGGTAGGGCGGATCATCTCATAGGGTCCTCGCGCCAGGAACTGCCCGCTGCCAGGCTCGGCCTGCACGCGGCCATCCTGCATGACGACCTCGCCGCGGCGCAGCGTCATCATCGGCCAGCCAGTCACTTCGAGGCCTTCGTATGGCGTGTAGTCGATCGCCTGTTGCAGCAGGTCGTTCGTGATCGTAACGCGCTTGGCTGGGTCCCACAGCACGAGGTCGGCGTCGGCGCCGGGGACGATGGCACCCTTGCGAGGGTAGAGGCCGAACAGGCGGGCCGGGTTGGCGGCGGTGAGTTGAACGAATTTCTCCAGGCTGATGCGGCCCTTGCCGACGCCTTCGCTGAACAGGATCGGCAGCCGCGTCGCCAAGCCCGGCACGCCGTTGGGAATGTCGGTGAACGGAGCATCGGTGCCGTTGACCGCCTTGCCACGCGTGCCGCCGAAGCTCCAGCCGCTATGGTCGGAGGAGACGATGTCCAGCACGCCGCGGCGGATCTCGTCCCACAGCCCGGTGATGTCGGCGGTGTCGCGCGGGGAGGGGCTGCACATGAACTTGGCGCCCTCGAACCCCGGGCGGTCCATGTCGCCGGCGGTCAGCACCATGTATTGCGGGCAGGTCTCGGCCCATACCTTCAGCCCGCGCGCCTGCGCCCGCGCAACCTCCTCGGCTGCCTCCGGGCCGGAGACGTGAAACACCTGGATCGGCTGATCGACCAACTCCGCCAGCGCGATGGCCCGGTGCGTTGCCTCTCGCTCGACAATGCCGGGCCGGGACCACGCGTGGTATTTCGGCTGCGTCCGCCCGTCGGCCAGCAGCGCGGCCGAGCGCCAGCGGATTGCCTCGTAGTTCTCGCAATGCACCGTCACCAACGCTCCGGCCCGCCGGGCGGCGGCAAGCACGCGGAGATAGCCGCGATCATCGAGTTGCAGCGGATCGTAGGTGAGGAAAACTTTCAAGCTGCGGATGCCAGAGGCGACGATGGCTGGAATCTCGTCGAAGACGACGCTGTCGGTGGCATCGGTGATGATCTGGTGGAAGCTGTAATCCACCATGGCGCTCTCGGCCCGGCGACGATACTGCGCCAATGACGGCGCGATCGGCTGACCCTTGAACTGGGTCGAGAAAGTGATGACCGTCGTCGTGCCGCCCGCCAGCGCCGAGCGGCTGCCAGTGACAAAGCTCTCCTCGTCGGCTCCGCCGCCTTCTTGCAGTTGCTCGATGTGGCAATGCGAGTCGATCCCGCCCGGCATCACCAGCAACCCTGCCGCATCAATGCTTCGCGCGCCGCCCAGCGCCGTTCCGATGGCCGAGATCGTGCCGCCGGTGATGCCGATATCGGCCACGAACACATCGGCCGCGGTGACCACCGTCCCGCCTTTGATCACCAACTCGTACTCGCTCATGCGCACCCCACACGGTCCATTTCGACTGTGCGACGGCCACCGCGACACCTCAAGCGCTTCTGGTCGATCACGCTATCGTGGCCGTGAGAGCGAACTCTGCCCAGCATCTTACCCTCCGACTGTGGCAAGGTGTGGTCTGTGATGAACCTTCGGTCAGTCAAATCTTCAAGCCCACGCGGTGAACGAATTGGATAAAGTCGACAGTAGCCGATCCTCCGAGCCGGACGAGGCCGAGGAGGACCGGTCAACATCCGAGCCGGCGCGGGCGGATTCAGGCAATCGCTCCAAGGCGGACGAGAGCAAGACGGCGTCCAGCAACGAAAAGGACGGCGACGATGCCCCTAAGAAGAAAAAGGGATCGAAGCTGCCGCTGATCATCCTGGCCATCGTCGTCGTGCTCGGTGCGATCGCTGCCACCATCTGGTGGTTCCTGCATCGCAACCAAGTTGATACCGACGACGCCTATACTGACGGCCGGATCGTCATGATGGCATCGCAGGTCAACGGCTACGTCACGGTGCTGGCAGTCAACGACAACCAGTTCGTGCATAAGGGCGATCTGCTGGTGCAGATTGATCCGCGGCCATTCGAGGCCGAGCGCGATCAGGCCAAGGGCGACCTTGACGCGGCGCAGGCGCAGCTCGCCAACGGCCGGATCAGCCTCGAGAAGGCCAAGACGACGTTTCCGGCACAACTCGCCCAGGCCGAAGGGCAGCTCACCCAGGCGCAAGGGACGCTCAGCAACTCGCAAGCGGACTACAAGCGCCAACACGCCGTCGAGCGGGGCGCCACGACGCAGCAGAACGTAGACCAATCAACGGCGAGTCTGCGCACCGCGCAGGGCCAAGTTCAGATCGCGCAGGCGCAGGTCGACATCGCCAAGCTGATCCCGCAAAACATCGAGCAAGCCGCCGCACAGGTGAAGCAACTTGAAGGGCAAGTGCTCCAGGCACAGGCCAAGCTCGCCACTGCCGAGGTCAACCTAGGCTTCACCCATGTCACCGCGCCGCAGGATGGCTGGGTGACCCGGCGCAACGTCGAGCAGGGCAACTACCTGCAGTCAGGGGCGCAAATCATGGCGCTGGTGACCCCGGACGTTTGGGTGACGGCCAACTTCAAGGAAACCGAACTCGGCCGCATGCGGCGGGGCCAGGAAGTCGACATCGAGGTTGACGCCTATCCTAACCTGAAGCTGAAGGGGCACATCGACTCAATTCAGCTCGGGTCCGGCTCGAAATTCAGTGCCTTCCCGGCCGAGAACGCGACCGGCAACTTCGTCAAGATCGTGCAGCGCGTGCCGGTGAAGATCGTCATCGATAGCGGGTTGAACAAGGACGAGCCGTTGCCGCTCGGGATCAGCGTCGTGCCGACCGTCCTGTTCCAATGAGCGACACGGTCAAGAAGGATGTGGACTGGAAGCCGTCGCACAACATCTGGCTGGTGGCTGTCGTAGTCACGCTCGGCGCCTTCATGGAGGTGCTCGACACCACCATCGTCAACGTGTCGCTGCCGCACATCGCGGGCAATCTGGCCGTCAGCTACGACGACGCGACCTGGGCGCTGACGTCGTATCTCCTCGCCAATGGCATCGTGCTGACCGTATCGGGCTGGTTGAGCAGCGTTTTCGGGCGCAAGCGCTACTTCCTGATCTGTATCGCCGGGTTCACCATCTGCTCGTTCCTGTGCGGGATCGCGTCCAACCTGCCTGAATTGGTCATCTTCCGCCTGCTGCAGGGCTTCTTCGGCGGCGGATTGCAGCCGAACCAGCAATCCATCATCCTTGATACCTTTCCACCGGCGCAGCGCGGCAAGGCCTTTGCCATCACTGCGGTCGCGACCATCATCGCGCCGGTGCTGGGGCCGACCCTCGGTGGGTTGCTGACCGACAGCTACGGTTGGCGCTGGGTGTTCTTCATCAACGTCCCTGTCGGTGTAGCGACCTTCTTCGCGGTGCAGGCGTTGGTCGAAGATCCACCTTGGGCCAAGGCGCGACCGCGCGGCATCGACTACATCGGGCTGAGCCTGATCACGCTCGGCCTCGGCAGCCTGGAGTTCGTGATGGATCGCGGGCAGGAGTTGGACTGGTTCGGCTCCAACTTCATCGTGGCCATGGCCGTGCTGGCCTTCCTCGGCATCGCCGGGGCGATCGCCTGGCTGCTGTATGCAGAGAACCCGGTGGTCGACATCCGGGTGCTGGCGGACCGCAACTTTGCGATCGGCTGCGTGATGATCGCGGCAATGGCCTGCGTGCTGTATGCGAGCGCTGTCGTCATCCCACAATTCGCCCAGCAGGAGTTGGGCTACACGGCGCTGCTGGCAGGCCTGATTCTGTCGCCGGGCGGGTTGGTCATCATCTTCCTGATTCCGTTCGTCAGTCAGGTGGTGAAGATCGTGCCGTTGAAATATGTCATCGCGTTCGGCTTCTTCGTCATGGGCTGTTCGTTGCTGTACTCACATCGGTTGGTGCCGGATCTCGACTTCTGGACACTTGCCAAGATGCGGGCATTTCAGACGACCGGACTTGCATTCATGTTCGTCCCGATCAGCACGATCGCGTTCGCCACCTTGCCACGCTCGTCCAATGCCGACGGGTCCGCGCTATTCACCATGTCGCGCAACTACTTCGGCTCGCTGTCGATCTCGGCGGCCACGGCGCTGGTGCAAAACCGGTCGCAGGTGCATCAGGCCTATCTGAGCGATCATACGTCGACGCTGGACCTGGGCTACACCATGACCTTTAACCGGGTTCAGCAGGATTTGCTGCGGCAGGGCCATGCTGCCGCCACGACGGCGCAGGGAGCGACGAACTGGCTGTATCAGCAACTGCACACGCAGGCGGCGGTGATGGCCTACAGCGACGTGTTCCTGACAACGGCGATACTGTCGTTCGTCCTGGTGCCGATCTGCCTGCTCGCCAGCCGCAAGGCCGTCAAAGGCGGCGGCGGCGCGCCGGCACACTAGGACAAAAAAAGGGGCGCCTCCGGTTGGAGGCGCCCCTTTTTCTCGTTACTTCCGCGAACGGACGTTAGTCGGCGCTGCCGGCCGTCATCGTGTCCTTGCTGAAATGGCCGCACCAGTCGGCGGCAGACACGACCGGCCACAGACCATGGGTATCGGCGCTGGGCTGGGTCACGGGCGGATTGAAGCGGCACAGACCTTCATCGGCCTGCGGCTTGGCAGTGTGGTCGTCGAAGAACTTGCACTTGGTGCAGGCAACGTCATGGCTTTGTGCGAAGGACATCGCTGTCTCCTGAGTTCGTCTCACCCTTGCGGGGAATGTCCAAACATAAGCCCAAGAACTGCCAATACGCAAGCGATTATAGGTTAACGAATATTGACGGTATCTGCGAGTCAATTGCAGTTATAATTAGTTGCGAGTGAGTATTACCCCGAGTGAGAATGATTTTCGTTTGAAGACTGGTTGATTACCGGAGTTACTGGATTTGTCAGTTGAATCATTGCGAAAATGAGCCCCGGAATGCGAAACGCCCGCTTCCGACACGAAGTCGAAAGCGGGCGTTGTTGCGACCGTTCTGCGATACGGCGAATTACACGTCGAGGTTGGCGACCTTGAGCGCGTTGCCGACGATGAAGTCACGGCGCGGCTCGACCACGTCGCCCATCAAGGTCGAAAACATCTGCGCGGCATCCTCGACGTCACCGACGCGCACTTGCAGCAGCGTGCGCACGTCCGGGTCCAGCGTGGTCTTCCAAAGCTGGTCGGGGTTCATTTCGCCGAGGCCCTTGAACCGCTGGATCGCCAATCCCTTGCGGCCCTGTCCAAGAATACGGTCGAACGCCGTAGCCGGCCCGGCGGCCTTGACCTCGCTGCGGTCGAACAACAGCGTGGCGGGCTCGCTGAAGCGGGTGCGCAACGCATCGGCGCGTTCTGCCAGCCAACGGGCCTCGCTGCTGCGCAGGGCCGCCGCGTCGAGCATGTAGCGTTCGGCGACGCCTCGCACGACGCGCGCGAATTGCAGCCCGCGGTCGTCGGCAGTGGCGACCCACGTGCGTTCGGTGGGCATGGAGGCGGTGTTGAGGCGGTTCACCAGGTCGGAGGTATGCTGCGTCGCTTCCGCCGGGTCGGTCAGCAACGCGCCGGCAATGGCCGCCTGTTCGATGATCCAGCTCGGCACGCTCACCGCCAGGCCGCGGATGCGGGCCGCTGCTTCGCGCAGCCAGGCGAGTTCCGGAATCATCGCATCGCCGACGTATTCGTGCCCGTCGCCGTAGCGCAGGCGCATCTCGGCCATCGCCTTGTCGAGCAGATAGTCGTCCAGCGCGGCGTCGTCCTTGAGGTAACGCTCCTCGTTGCCGCGCTTGGCGCGGTAGAGCGGCGGCTGGGCAATGTAGAGGTGGCCGCGCTCGATCAGTTCCGGCATCTGGCGGAAGAAGAACGTCAGCAACAGCGTGCGGATATGGCTGCCGTCGACGTCGGCGTCCGTCATGATGTTGATCTTGTGATAGCGCAGCTTGCGGATATCGAAGCCGCCTTGTTCCGGCTCGCCGCGGCCGATGCCGGTGCCGAGCGCGGTGATCAGCGTGCCGATCTCGGCCGAGCCGAGCATGCGGTCGAAGCGGGCGCGTTCGACGTTGAGGATCTTGCCCTTCAGCGGCAGGATCGCCTGGAACTTGCGGTCGCGACCCTGCTTGGCGGAGCCGCCGGCGCTGTCACCCTCAACGATGAAGATCTCGCATTTCGACGGGTCGCGCTCTTGGCAGTCGGCGAGCTTGCCGGGCAGGCTGCTGACATCCAGCACGCCCTTGCGCCGGGTCAGCTCGCGCGCCTTGCGGGCGGCTTCTCGCGCGGAGGCGGCATCCATCACCTTGCCAATGATGATCTTAGCTTCCTTAGGGTGCGTCTCAAACCAGTGCCCGATAGTGTCGGCCACGGCGGCCTGCACTACCGGCTGGACTTCGGAGCTGACCAGCTTGTCCTTGGTCTGGCTGCTGAACTTGGGGTCCGGCACTTTGACCGAGAGCACGGCCGTCATGCCTTCGCGCATGTCCTCGCCGACGAGGTCGAGCTTGTCCTTCTTGCCGATCGCCTCGGCGTATTTCGACACGATGCGGGTCAGGGCCTGGCGGAACCCGGCCAGATGCGTGCCGCCGTCGCGTTGCGGGATGTTGTTGGTGAAGCACAGCATCGTCTCGTGAAAGCTGTCGTTCCAGGTGACGGCGAACTCGACGCGGATGCCGATCTGGCTTTCCTCGGTGGTCACCGAGATCGGCTCGGACAGCACCGGGGTCTTGCTGCGGTCGAGCCACTCGGCGAAGGCGACCAGGCCGCCCTCGTAGTGTAGCAGACTTTCGACGGCCGGGGTGTGCCGCTCGTCGCGCAGGGTGATGCTGAGGCCGGAGTTGAGGAAGGCCAGCTCACGCAGGCGGCGCTCGAGCGTGTTGAAGTCGAACTCGGTCTTGGTGAAGGTGCCCGAACTCGGCTTGAAGGTGACTTCCGTGCCGCTGTGCTCGGTCGAGGGACCGACGATGCGCAGCGGCTCCGTGGTGTCGCCATGCTCGAAGCGGATGACGTGCTCCTGTCCCTGCCGCCAGATGCGCACCAGCATCCATTCCGACAGCGCGTTGACCACGGCGGCACCGACGCCATGCAGGCCGCCGGAGACCTTGTAGCTGTTCTGGTTGAACTTGCCGCCGGCGTGCAGCCGGGTCAGCACGACTTCGGCGGCCGAGACGCCTTCCTCGACATGCATGTCGGTCGGGATGCCGCGGCCGTCGTCGCGCACCGTGACGCTGCCGTCGCCGTTCAGCGTCAGCGAGCACTTGGTGGCGAACCCGGCCTGTGCCTCGTCGACCGCATTGTCGATGATCTCGAACGCCATGTGATGCAGGCCGGACCCGTCATCGGTGTCGCCGATATACATGCCGGGGCGCTTGCGGACGGCCTCCAGGCCCTTGAGGACGGAGATCGATGCGGCGTCGTAGGCTTCCGGTTCGGAAGGCATGGTCGGGGCCGGGAGAGTGGGCTGGCGATCGGGCAGGGGAACGGCCTCGGACATGCCGGGAGACTACCTCGCAATGTAACGATTGAGCTGTTTTATATAGGCGCAATGGCCATCAAAGGACAGGTCTACCGGGCCCGCGCGCCGGGTTGGGGCGTAACACCCCGCCGCCGGTCAGGGAGAAGTCGGCGATGCCCTCTAACTCGTTGAAAGCGCTATCATCCGTGCCGGTTAGAACCACTTGGGCGGGCCCACTTGCCAGCGCGTCCCACAGCGCCGAGCGGCGATCCGCGTCCAGGTGAACGGCGGGTTCGTCGAGCAGCAGGAACGGCGCGGCCCCACGGGCCCGGGTAATGAGGGCGGCGTGCCCCAGCAGCACCCCGATCAGCAGCGCTTTCTGCTGGCCGGTGCTCGCCAGCGCCGCCGTCAGCCCGGACTCCGCGTCGACCATCGTCATGTCGGCTCGGTGGGCGCCGAAGCGGGCCGAGTTGCCGGCATCGGCTTGGCGGGAGGCGGCCAACTGGTCCCGCAGCCAGTCCTCGACCGCGAGCGCCGGGTCGGTGCCGAGGCGGTCGGCGATGGGGTCTTCCAGGCCGATCCGGGCCGGCGGAAAGCGTCCGCCGACGCCTGACGCCATGATCGCGTTAAGCCGGGCGACTAGGCTGGCGCGCGCCGCCGTCACGGCGATGGCGTGCCGGGCCATGCTGTCCTCCAGCCCGGCGAGCCAGCCCGGGTCGGCACCGCCGACGGCGAGCAGGCGGCCGCGGCTGGACATGGCGGTGTCGTAAGCGGCGACCTCGCGGGCATGGCCGGGCTCGAGCGCCCAGACCAGGCGATCGAGGAACCGGCGACGCCCGGAAGCGGCTTCACCGAACAGGCGATCCATCTGCGGCGTCAGCCACACGGCGCTGGAGATGGCGGCGATGTCGGCCTGGTTGCGGACGCTGGCGCCATCGAGGCGGAAGATGCGGCGGTCAGGCGGCCCGTCGGGCGGCGTTCCGGTAGCGACCTCGTTCTCGAACCCGTCGCGCGTCAGCCGACCGACGACGCCCCAGGCGGCCCCGTTACGGCCGAATTCGGCCACCCGGGCGTTGCGGAGGCCGCGCCCGGGCACGAGCAGGGAGATGGCTTCGAGAAGGTTGGTCTTGCCGGACCCGTTGGGCCCGGTGATGACGCTGATCCGCGCGTCGGGTCGCCAAGTGAGCGACGGGTAGTTGCGGTATTCGGTCAGCGTCAGGCGGGTGAGGCGGAGCACGTCACCGGAGCGTAAACGGGGGCGTGATCAAACGGCGGTCGGGTGCGACATCACACCCGCATCGGCATCAGCACGTACAGTGCGTTGCTGTTATCCGCGTCGCGCACGATGGTCGGGGCAGCACCATCGCTGAAATGGAACTCGACGGACGTTTCGATCTGGTCGGTGATGTCGTTGAGGTAGCGCGCCTGGAACCCGATCTCGAGCGGATCGGATGAGTATTTCACCCGGTCCGCGTCTAGCTCCTCGGACGCGGTGCCCTGCTCTGGGCTGGCGGCGGAGAGGGTCAGCAGATCGGTCGCCAGCGACATCTTCACCGGGCGTGAGCGCTCGCTGCTGATGGCGGCCACGCGGGCGACGGCATCGGCGAAATCCTTCTTGCCGACGCGCATGACCTTGTCGTTGTCGCGCGGGATCACCCGCTCGTATTCCGGGAACGTGCCGTCGATCAGCTTGCTGGTCAGCGTCACGGAGCCCGACTTGAACTGGATGCGGGTATCGGACAAGCCGATCTCGATCTCGCCACCATCCTCGTCGAGCAGCTTGCGCAACTCGGCGATCGTCTTGCGCGGAATAATGACGCCGGGCATGCCGTCAGCCCCCTCCGGCGCCGGCTCCTCGACGCGGGCGAGGCGGTGGCCGTCCGTGGCGACGGCGCGGAGCACGCGGCCCACGGCGCCCTCGGCGCAATGAAGATAGATGCCGTTGAGGTAGTAGCGCGTCTCCTCCGTGCTGATGGCGAACCGCGTGCGGTCGATCAGGCCGCGGAGGGCGAGGCTGGAAATGCGGAAGCGGTAGGGCAGTTGCCCCGCCGTCATGCTAGGGAAATCGTCCACCGGCAGTGTCACCAGGCTGGTCGAATACCGGCCGGCGCGCAGCTTCAGCTGGCCCGCCTCGCCGGTCGCCTCGAACTCCAGCTCGGCGCTGTCGGGCAGCTTGCGGACGATCTCGTACAGCGTGGCGGCCGGCGCGGTAATCGAACCCGGACGCGACACGCTGGCGGCGATGTCCTCCACGACGGCGATTTCCATGTCGGTCGCCGTGAACATCAGCTTGCCGTCGATCGCCTCGATCTTCGCATTGGCGAGGATGGGGATCGTGTTGCGCTTCTCGGCAACGCTCTGGATGTGGGCCAACGCCTTCATCAGCGTGGCGCGGTCCGCCTTGAACTTCATGGCTCGAAAATCCTACTTCTCGCCGCGAATCGGCAGCACCTAGGGCTGAACACTCTAGCGGAAGCGCCGGCTAGGGCAACTGCGCATGGTCACGATGATGTCTCGCGTGACGGCTTGTCTAGTTTTCGAGCATCCGCCGCAGCAATTCGACCCGTTCCTGGAACTCGGTATCTCCCTCCATCAGCTCGGTCACGCGGGAGACGGCGTGCATCACCGTTGTATGGTCGCGGTTGCCGAACTTACGGCCGATCTCCGGCAGCGAGCGGCTGGTGAGCTGCTTGGCCAGGTACATCGCCACCTGCCGCGGGCGGGCCACGGCGCGGGCGCGCCGGGCCGAGGTCATGTCTGTGAGGCGGATGCTCCAATGCTCGGCGACCTTGCGCTGGATCTCCTCGATCGTGACACGGCGATCATGCGCCTTCAGCACGTCCTGCAGCACTTCCTGCGAACTCTCGAGCGTGATCGGACGCCCGACCAGGTCGGCATGGGCGAACAGTCGGTTCAGGCTGCCTTCCAACTCGCGGACGTTGCCGGTGATCTTGTGCGCCAGGAATTCCAACACCTTGGACGGCACCGGCGCCGACGCCGTCGCCGCCTTGGACTCCAGGATGGAGAGTCGCAGCTCATAAGTCGTCGCGTGCAGGTCGGCGACCATGCCGCAGCCGAGCCGCGTGCGCAGGCGATCCTCGATGCCGGACAGGTCGGAGGGGCTCTTGTCCGCCGACACGATGATCTGCTTGCCGGCGTCGACCAGGGCGTTGAACGTATGGAAGAACTCTTCCTGCGTGTTGTCCTTGCCGATCAGGAATTGCAGGTCGTCGATCATCAGCACGTCGACGCCGCGCAACTCGCCCTTGAACTCCATGGTCGACTGGCTGCGGATGGCGGCAATGAAGCGATACATGAACTTCTCGGCCGACATGTACTTGACCGAGATGCCGCTGCCCTCGCGGCGCACGAGCTCCAGGCCGATGGCATGCATCAGATGCGTCTTGCCGAGGCCGACGCCGCCATACAGGAACAACGGATTGAAGCCGGGGCTCGAGGGCCGTTCGGCGACCCGGCGGGCGCAGGCGTAAGCGAATTCGTTCGGTTTGCCGACCACGAACTGCTCGAACGAAAAGCGTTGGTCGAGCGGCGAGGCGCCTTCGCGGCCATAGAGCGGTTCATCGCCAGCGTCGGTCCGAACCTCGGGCCGGGTCTCGATCCGCGGCTCTGCCTTGGGTTCGGCGGGACGGACCACCACCGCGGGCGCCGGCTCGATGGACGGCATGGTGACGATCGATCCGACACGGATATCCACCCGGCGGATGCCGCAATCCTCCTCCTGCCACAGCTCGTTCAAGCGGTTTGCGTAATTATTACGTACGTAGTCACGCATGAAACCGGATGGAAGATGAATCGTGACCTCGTCGCCATCAATCCCGGCCAGCGACATGTTGCGGAGCCAGCTGCGGAACTCTACGTCACCGACTTCCCGCTGCAGGCGAGTACGGATACGGGTCCATTCTGTTGCAAGTTGTTGTCCTAAACCTGCTTGACTTTCGACCGCAGGTCGCACGACGCCCTCAGCTTGCTGGTGTTCTTGCGCCACGCGAGTTTTACTTCCATGCAACCAGCGTTCTGCCGCTCAAGACGAGCTTTGCAGTAACGCGATGGTTCAAACTAAGTCCAGATGCCGACCGATGGCAACGAAAATCTGTTGCCGTGACTCAGTCAGTAAAAACAAAGAAAAGCACAGAAGTATTACTTCCGTGCTTTTCAATGTAGTGCGGTTAACTAACGCTATACGGCCACATCATCGGCCGCAAGTGATTTAGGCGGGTGCGAGCGCCTTAATCCGCGCCGACAGGCGGGAGAGCTTGCGCGAGATCGTGTTGCGATGCGCGATGCCCTTGGTTACGGCGCGATGCATCTCCGGCTGCGCCTCGCGCAACGCCGCGCGAGCAACCTCATGGTCGCCGCTGGCGCAGGCGGTCTCGACCTTCTTGATGAAGGTACGCAGACGGGACTTGCGAGCGGTGTTGCGCGCCGTGCGCTTGGCCGTCTGACGGATGCGCTTGCGCGCCGATGCGGTGTTCGCCATGAGTTCTCGACAGTTTGTAACGAAGATGCGACAGGGGCGAGGCCCCTTGGAGCGGGCCGTTCTATGGATGAGGCGGAAACGTGTCAAGCCAAACCCGGTTTGGCCGGGCTCCTGTCAGAGCGAGAAGTTGGGTTTACGCTTCTCGGCGAACGCTGCCATTCCCTCGCGCTGGTGGGGGGTTCCGAACAGCGACAGGAACAAGGCGCGCTCGGCCCGGACGCCCTCGGCCAGCGTCGTCTCGAACGCCACGTTGACGGCGCGCTTAGCCATTGCCGCTGCGACTGGCGACTGCGAGGCAATCTTGGTGGCGACTTTTAGCGCCGTGTCCACCAACTCGGCCGCCGGGACGACCTGGCTGACCAGGCTGCTCCGCTCGGCTTCCGCAGCATCCATCATGCGCCCGGTCAGGCACAGATCCATGGTCTTGGACTTGCCGATCGCCCGGCTCATCCGCTGCGTGCCGCCGGCGCCGGGGATCACGCCGAGGTTGATCTCGGGCTGCCCAAACCGTGCCGTGTCGGCCGCGATGATGAAGTCGCACATCATCGCCAGCTCGCAGCCGCCGCCGAGCGCGAAGCCGGCCACCGCCGCGATCACCGGCTTCTTGACCCGCAACACCGTTTCCCAGTGCGCGCCGATGAAATCATCGAGGAACACGTCCGGATAGTTGCGCTCGCGCATCTCCTTGATGTCGGCCCCGGCCGCGAACGCCTTTTCCGAACCGGTCAGCACGATCGCGCCGATCGCCGGGTCGGCGTCGAACGCCAGGAGTTGGTCGCCGAGTTCGCCCATGAGCTGATCGCATAGCGCATTGAGCGCTTGCGGCCGATTGAGCCGGATCACGCCCACGCGGCCGTGGGTCTCGACGAGTATCATCTCAGCCATGTGCAATCCCGTTGTTCGAGCGTCGTTGCCGCCTCTCGTACAAGGAAAGCCGGTCAGGCGCTACAGCTGGCCCCACCGAGCACGCAGAAGCGGGCGCAATGTGGATGGTTCAACGCTACCGGCCGCGCCGCCTCGGCCAGCGTGTCACCAAGGTCGAAGCCGGGATCGTACGGCAACAGCGTGCAGGCAGCGACGCGTGGGCCGGGCTCGCCGCGGCGGTGGACTACCATGCGGCTGCTGGCGCACATCACGGAGTCCGGCGATTTGTGCAGGATCGACCAGCAGGCCTCGGTGATCTCCGGCGTATCGGCGCCGGCATCCATCTCCGGGAACAGCACCAGGCGCTCCGGATCACTAACGTCGATTGGTAGGCCGAGGGCGGCGAACCCCAAGCGTGCCGCGGCCGGGCTCTCTCCCGGCAGCAGGCGGGCGGCAATGGCGATCCGGGCGCCTGCCTTCGATAGCCAGCGGAGCCCGTCCATGGCGATCGTCCAGGTACCAGCGCCGCGCTCGGCCTCGTGGATCTCCGGGCGATGATGGTCGAGGCTGACACGAAAGGTGAGGCGGTCGCCGAAGCTGTCGATCAGTCGCAGCAGGTCGGGCTCGAACCGGCGCATCGGGCGCATCGCGTTGGTCAGCACGAGAACGTGGAAACCGCGCCCCAGGGCGGCCTCCAGCATGGGAATGATCTCGCGGTTCATGAACGGCTCGCCGCCGGTCAGGCCGATTTCGGTGGTATCGAGGCCGAGTTGGGCGATTTCGTCGAGGTAGGCGATCATCTCCGTGGCGCGCAGGTAGATTAATGCGTCGTTAGTCGGCGAGCTCTCTATATAACAGGTGGCGCAGGCGATGTTGCACAGCGTGCCGGTATTGAACCACAGCGTGCGCAGCGCGGTCAGGCCGACGGTGGCGCGAACATCGCCGCCAGCGGTGCGGGCCGGGTCGCGGAACTTGGCGGCCGCGAGGATCGGGCCAGCGGACCGGAAAGGCGATGGCGCGAGCATGGGCTGCATTAGGGGATGCGGCGGGCACGTGCCAACAGACGCGCCCAGCGTTTCAGGGCGGGGCTGAACAGTTTTGGGCGCAGGCTGGCGAATGCGGCCTGTTTCGAGCGTTCCGACCGGGTTGGGTAAGCGACGATCGTGCCGGACAGGGCGAAGCGCGACGTGCGGCCGGCCAGCACCTGCGCCCAGGGCAGCAGCAACTCGCCAGCTCCCGTGCCGACGACCGTGACGCCAGCGGTCCGGCCGTTCACGCGCACCAGCTTGATGAAGCCGGCCGGCGTGCCTTCGGCCACCGACCGATCGTCATCGGCAAACGGCGCGACGTTCACTTCAACCCGGCCGCCCCCGGCGCGCGCCTCTGCCTCGGTCGGGCCGAGTTGGGCGAGTTCGGGGTCGGTGTAGATCGCCTGCGGCACGTGGCGGCGCTCGGCCTTGGCGGGCAGGCCGAGAGCGATGTTCTGCACGACCACGGTGCCCTCGTGGCCGGCGACGTGGGTCAGCCGCGGCCCGGCTCGGCAGTCGCCGATGGCGTAGATATGTCGAACCGTCGTGCGACAGCGCGCGTCGACGACGAAGCCGTCCGACCCGGCCGAGAGGCCTGCCTGATCGAGGCCGAGTTCCGTCACAGCCTCGCGTCCAGTGGCGACCAGGATGTGACTGGCCACGACCGGCTCGCCGCTACCGCACTGCAGCACCGGCCCGGGATCGATACGCGTGATCGTCGTCTGCGACCGGATAGTCACGCCGTCGCGCTGCAGCGCAGCCAGCACGACGGCCGCAGCGTCGCGGTCGGCGCGGGCAAGCGGCAGCCCGGCGTCGATCAGCGTCACCGCCGACCCGAGCCGACGAAACGCCTGCGCCATCTCCACCCCCACCGCCCCCGCACCCAGGATCGCGAGATGGTCGGGGAGCGCCTCGAGATCCCAGAGCGTTTCGTTGGTCAGGAACCCGACATCACCCAGCCCCGGGATCGGCGGCACCGCCGGGCGGGAGCCGGTGGCCAGCACAATGCGCGGCGCGGCGAGCACTCGGTCGCCGACGGCAACACGATGCGGCGACAGGAACCGGGCCGACCCGGCGATCACTTCCACGCCGTAGCCCGCCATCGTCTCGATGGAATCATGCGGCGCGATCGTGTCGATCGCCCGCCGGACATGCGCCCGCACCGCCGCGAAATCGACGGACGGCGAAGCCACGCGGATGCCGAAGCGGCCGGCATCACGCACCGCCTGGGCGGCGTTGGCGGCAGCGAGCAGCGCCTTGGATGGGATACAGCCGGTGTTGAGGCATTCGCCGCCCATGCGCTCGCGCTCGATCAGCGCCGTGCGCAGCCCGTACAGCGCACAGCCACCGGCGGCGGTGAGCCCGGCCGCACCGGCGCCGATCACCATCACGTCAAACCTGTCGTCGTATCTGCCGGCGCTCATGCCGTGTTATGGCCCGCCGTGATGATGTCGCAAAACGGTAGGCGCGTGCTCGTGACGGGTGCGGGTGGTTGGCTTGGGGGTGAGGTCGCGGCGCGGCTGGTCGCGTCAGGTGCAGTGGTGACGGCCCTGGTGCGACGGCGGGCGGAGGTGCGGGGCAACGATGGTCAGCTGGTGCCGGTCGCGCGCACGCTGGGGGGCGACATCGCGGCGCCGTTGCTGGGCTGGACCCCCGCCGCGTGGGCGGAGGAGGCCGGTGGGTTCGACCTGATCGTGCATTGCGCGGCGCTGACGCAATTCACGGCCGAGCCGGAATTGGCACACGCCGTCAACGTGACGGGCAGCGAGACGGTGGCCGCGCTGGCCGCTGCCGGGGCCGGGCGCTTGCTGCACGTCAGCACTGCCTATGTGAATGGCGGGCGCGACGGGATCGTGCTGGAAAGTGACACGCCGGCGGGGCCGTTCACCAACGCCTACGAGGCCAGCAAGGCGCAAGCCGAGCAGGTGGTGCGGCGACCCGATCTGCAGACGGTGATCGCGAGGCCGTCCATCGTGCTGGGCGAGTGGGCAACCGGCGCGGTGCGCGAGTTCGGGACGTTCTACTATCTGTTGAAGGCACTCGCCGATGGTTGGGTGAAACGGATGCCCGCCGATCCTGCCGCCACGCTGGACATGGTGCCGGTTGATCACGTGGTGGGAGGGATCACCGCGCTGATCGAGCGTTTCGAGCCGGCGGCGGGCGGCACGTTCCATCTCGTCTCCGGTGCGCCGACGCCCATGCAGGCGTTTCCCGATACGCTGGCCCGGTTCCCTGGCTTGGCGGTTCCCGCCTTTGTTCGGCCGGACGAGATGGCGCCGCAGGGACGTGCCTTCAACCGGCTGATCGCGCCCTATGCGCCGTATTTCCTGCGCAACCCGCGCTTCGACGACCGGGAGTTCCGCCGGCTGACCGGCTTGTCTTGTCCGCCGACCGATGCGGGCTGGTGGGAGCGGCTGGTGGCGTTCGCCCTCGAGGCCGGGTTCATCGGCGCGGCCCAGGCGTCGCGGGCAGGCCGGAACGGCATTGCCAGCGACGTGCCAACCCCGAGTTCGGCCGGGTCGCGGTAGGCGGGTACGCCGATTTCGACCGCGTCTTGCGGAACGTCGAGGCGGAAGGTGCGGTGCAGGTGATCCCACACCGATAGGCCGGAGGACCAGTTGCTGTCGGTCTGGTCCTGCACCGCGGAGTGATGGATGCCGTGCATGCGCGGCGTCGTCAGCACCCGCGACAGGGCGCGTTCGAGATGGGACGGCAGGCGGATATTGCTGTGGTGGAACGCCACCGAGAGAAAGAAAAAGCTCTGCCAGATCGCCAATGCGCGCGGGCTGGCGCCAGCGGTCAGCACCTGTAGCGCACGATACGGGGCGGAGATCGCCATGTCGGCAGCGTGGAACCGCAGCGCCGTGCTGGCATCGAGGTCGAGGTCGACGTGGTGAACCAGGTGAAAGCGCCACAGCCCGGGAATCTTGTGCGTCAGAACGTGCCAAAGATAGATGCCGTAATCCATCAAGAGGACGGCAACCGCGTCGCGGCTCCAGGTCGGGAGCGGCAGCCATTGCGACAGGCCGATGCCGCGCCGCTCTACGAAGCGTGACAGCGGCGTGACGATCGGGGCCTCGAGCACCTGCACCACTGCCAGCGCGCCGGCGCCGAGCACGACGTTGCGGACGCTGCGCTCGGGCTCACTCTGGGTCCGCGTGCGTAGTGGCCAGCGTCGCTCGGCGAGTAGAATACCGACGATCCCGGCGCACATCAGGGCAGGGGGGAGCAGGGCGCGCAGCTTGGCCATCTCGCCTGAACCGCTTCGCGCCGCGGCGGTTCCGGGTTATGCGCCCCTGATGCAGCCGGCCCGCCTGGTCATCTTCACCCGTTATCCCACGCCCGGTGCGGCCAAGACGCGGCTGATCCCGGCGCTCGGCCCTGATGGGGCCGCCGCGTTGCACCGAAGATTGACGGAGCGGACGCTGGCGGTGGCCCGCGCGGCGGATGTGCGGTTCGAGCTATGGACCACCGGCGCCGACCCGGCGGCGTTCCACGACTGGCTCGGCGATGTCACCGTTCGCGAGCAGCCCGGGGGCGACCTGGGGCAGCGCCTGCTGGCCGCGGCGGCGCCCTATCCGGTCATCTTCATCGGCACGGATGCGCCGGACCTGGTGCCGGCCCATCTGCGCACCGCAGCCGATGCGGTGGGGACCGGACGCGCGGTGATCGGGGCGGCGGAGGATGGCGGCTATTGGCTACTCGGCCTGCCCGTTGCCGTGCCCGGCGTGTTCGACGGCATCGCCTGGAGCACGGCCACGGTGTTCGCCGACACGCTCGGCCGCTTGCGCGCCGCCGGCCACGCACCGCTGCGGCTGCCGACGCTGTCGGACCTCGACACGCCGGACGATCTGGCGCGCTGGCCGGACCTGATGCGGTGACTGCTGCGTCGAGTGGTGCGGTGTCGATCGTGATCCCCGCGCTCGACGAAGCCGCCGCCTTGCCCCGCCTGCGCCGTCATCTCGACCTGCTCGACCCGGCACCGGGCGAGATCATCCTGGTCGATGGCGGCAGCAGCGACGACACCGTAGCCGTGGCGCACGAGGCCGGGTTCACGGTGGTGAGGAGCGCCCGCGGCCGGGCACGGCAGATCAATGCGGGCGCGGCAGTGGCCGCCGGCCCGCTGGTGGTCGTGCTGCATGCCGACACGGTGTTGCCGGACGATGCTGTGCTGGTGATCCGCCGCACGCTCGCCGATGCGAGTGTGGCCCTGGCCGGTTTCACGCCGGTGATCTCTGGGCCGGACAAGGTGCGGTGGGCGACCACGGCGCATAACTGGTTCAAGACCTGGTATGCGCCGCTGCTGTTCCGCCCGTCGATGTTCTGGCGTGGCTTGCGTCTGCTGTTCGGCGATCACGCCATGTTCTTCCGGCGGGCGGATTTCCTGGCCGCCGGCGGCTGCGACGAGACGCTGGCGGTGATGGAGGATGCTGATCTCTGCATCCGACTGTCGCGGGCCGGGCGGGTGCGGTTGGTGAACCGGATCGTGATGACCAGCGACCGCCGGGTCGCACTCTGGGGAGAGTGGCGGGCGAACTGGATCTATTTAAGTGTCGGTGTGCGTTGGGGGCTCGGGCGCCGGAAGCGTTTGGACGAGGACTATCCCGACATCCGCTGATTTCAGCCTTTCCCGGAGGGAGTAGCAGGCGGCATGTTCTGCAGTTTTGGGCAGTAGAACGTGCTGCGGGCGGATTGCACCATGCGGGCAACGCCGCCGCACTCCGGTTTACCCGGGCAGGCGGGGCAGGGTTCGCCTTCGCGGCCATAGACCTGCCAGGCATGCTGGAAGTAGCCGAGTTCGCCGCCGGGCTGGACGTAGTCGCGCAGGGTGGACCCGCCATCCGCGATGGCTTCGTTCAGCGTCGCCTTGATTTCCGGCACCAGCCGCCGGGTCGGCACCGTGCCGGCCAGGGCAGTGGGCGCGATTCGGGCGCGGTAAAGCGCCTCGCAGACGTAGATGTTGCCCAACCCGGCCACGAGCTTCTGATCCAGCAGCGCCGCCTTGATCGGCATGCGTTTGCCGCTCAGCGCCGTTTCCAGCACCTTGGGCGTGAAGAAATTAGACAGCGGCTCCGGCCCTAACCCGGCGAGCAGGCGATGATCGTCCTCGTAATTGGTCCGCACCAAGTCGATTGACCCGAAGCGCCGGGGATCGACGAAGGCGACTTCCCAGCCATCGTCGGTCTCCAGCACCACGTGCTCGTGCAATTCGGGGTCGTTCTTGCCGCGGGGACGCAGCGTGATGCGGCCTGACATGCCGAGGTGCAGCAACACGCTGTCATCGTTGTCGAGCCGCATCAGGATATACTTGGCCCGGCGGCGAAAGCCGACCACGCGGGCACCGGTCAGCCGGGCGGCAAGGTTCGCCGGCATGGCCCAGCGCAGGTCAGGCCGCCGCACCTCGGCGCGAATGATCACGCGACCGTCAAGCCGGGCCTGCATCCCGCGCATCACGGTCTCTACTTCGGGGAGTTCCGGCATGGGCGGATTGCTTTATAGATCGACGCCATGAGCGGCAATCCCGAGACGGATTTCGGCTACCGGCAAGTGCCCGTGGCGGAAAAGAAAGACCTCGTGCGCGAGGTATTCCAGAGTGTGGCACCTCGCTACGACTTGATGAACGATCTGATGTCGCTGGGCGTGCATCGCGCCTGGAAGCGCGACTTCATCGCCGGGCTGGACCCGCGGCCGAACCGCACCCTGCTGGACCTGGCGGGCGGCACCGGGGACATCAGCTTCGGCTGGCTCGCCAAGGGAGGCGGGCCGGCGATCCTGTCGGACATCAACCCGGCCATGCTGTCGGTAGGGCAGGAGCGGGCTCGGTCCAAATCCATCGGCACCGTCGATTTCCTGGTCGCCGATGCCGAGATCCTGCCGCTGCCGGATAGCAGCGTCGACCGGGTGAGCATGGCGTTCGGGCTGCGCAACTGCACCGATAAGCTCGCGGTGCTGCGCGAGGCGCATCGGGTGCTGCGGCCCGGCGGGCAGTTCCACTGCCTGGAGTTCTCGCGCGTGCAGGTGTCGGCGCTCGAAGGCGTCTATGACGCTTGGTCGTTCCAGGTGATGCCGTTGCTGGGCAAGGTCGTGGCGGGGGATAGCGAGAGCTACCGCTACCTGGCCGAGAGCATTCGCACCTTCCCGGACCAGGAGACCCTGGCCGGGATGATGCGGGAAGCCGGGTTGTCGCGGGTGAGTTACCGCAACCTGACGGGCGGGATCGCGGCGATCCATCGTGGTTGGCGGCTGTGACCAGCCGACGCGGTTGGCGCCTGTAATGTCGCGCATCCTGCTGATCGTCAGCGGCGGGATCGCGGCCTTCAAGTCGCTGGAGTTGGTGCGGCTGCTGCGCAAGGCGGGGCATTCGGTGACGGCGGTGCTGACCGAGGGCGGCGCGCAGTTCGTAACGCCGCTCAGCCTGCAGGCACTGACGGAAGAGAAGGTCTATTCGGCGCTATGGTCGCTCACCGACGAGAGCGAGATGGGACACATCCAGCTCAGCCGGAGCGCCGATCTCGTCGTGGTGGCGCCGGCGAGTGCGAACATCCTGGCCAAGATGGCCGCCGGGCTCACGGGCGATCTGGCGAGCACGGTGCTGCTGGCGACCGACAAGCCGGTGCTGGTGGCGCCGGCGATGAACGTGCGGATGTGGCAGCACGCGGCGACGGTGGCGAACATGGCGACGTTGCGGGCGCGCGGCGTGGCGGTGATCGGGCCGGACGAAGGCGTCATGGCTTGCAACGAGTTCGGGCCGGGGCGGATGTCCGAGCCGCCCGCTATCCTGCAGGCGATCGAGGCGATGCTGGCGCCAGCAGGGCCGTTGACCGGCAAGCACGCGCTGGTCACCAGCGGGCCGACGCACGAGCCGATCGACCCGGTGCGTTACATCGCCAATCGCTCCTCGGGCCAGCAGGGCCACGCCATCGCGGCGGCGCTGGCGCGGTTGGGGGCGACGGTGACGTTGGTGAGCGGCCCAGTCGGCGTGCCGGACCCGGCAGGCGTGGTGGTGCGGCGGGTCGAGACCGCGGCAGAGATGCTCGCGGCCTGCGAGGCGGCGTTGCCGGCGGACGTCGCCGTGTTCGCCGCGGCAGTGGCGGATTGGCGCGTGGCCGAGGCCTCGGCGCAGAAGATCAAGAAAAGCGGCACCGATGGCCCAGCGCTGACGCTGATCCCCAATCCGGATATCCTGGCCCGGCTGTCGCAACCGGGGCCGCAGCGGCCGCGCCTGGTGATCGGGTTCGCCGCCGAAACCGAGCGCGTGGTCGAGCACGCGACGGCCAAGCGGGCGCGCAAGGGGTGCGACTGGATCGTGGCCAACGACGTCAGCCCGACGACCGGCATCATGGGCGGCCCGGCCAACCAAATCCACCTGCTCAGCGAGGCCGGCGCTGAGACGTGGCCGATGATGAGCAAGGTGGCGGTCGCCGAACGGCTGGCCGAGCGGATCGCGGCGACGCTTGTCGGAGCGGGGGCATGAACGTCGAGCTACGGGTGCTTGACTTGCGGCTGCACGACTGGGGGCTGCCGACCTACCAGTCAGCGCATGCCGCGGCGATCGATCTCCACGCGTGTCTGGACGCGCCCTTGACGATCGCCCCGGGCAGTCCGGCAGTGCTGGTGCCGGCCGGTTTCGCGATCCACATCGACGATCCCGGCGTCGCGGCGCTGATCCTGCCGCGCTCGGGGCTCGGGCATAAGAAGGGCTTGGTGCTCGGCAACACTGTCGGCCTGATCGATCCGGACTACACCGGCCCGATCATGGTGAGCGCCTGGAACCGCAAAACGGACGGCGAGGCGATCATCCTGCAGCCCGGCGAGCGGTTCGCGCAGATGATGTTCGTCCCCGTGATCCGCCCGGCGCTGCAACTCGTCGCGTCCTTCTCGGCCAGCTCGGCGCGCGGCACCGGCGGCTTCGGATCGACCGGCGCCAGCTGACGTTGACCCCGATCCAGCAATGCTGGATCGTCCGCTCACGAACCGGCACTCACCCGGCAGCGACCAAAAAGGGGGCGTCATGCGGCTTATCCAGAGAACCTTTGCGTTGGGGGTCGTCGCTCTCGCACTCTCGGGTGGCGGCGCGATCGCCTCGCCATTCACCGTCACGACGACGGGAATCGTCACCTCGGGTAGCGATCCCGCCAACCTGATCGGCGCCGGTTCGGGCCTGGTCGGCAGCACCTACACGCTCAGCGTCGCCTATGCCGGCCTTGGACAGGGCTACTTCACCGATGGCGGCGGTCAGTTCGCGATCGACAGCGGCGACACCATTCCCGGCGCGATCCGGCTGACGATCGGCGGCACGACGCTGACGACGATCCTGTCTGCCAACACGGCGACAACGCTGGTCCAGGATTCATCAGACCTCAGCGCCAGCAATGCCGGCAATGATGCGGCCGGTAATTTCGCCTATGCGCTGCAGAACCTCAGCGCCTTCTCCTCAGTCATTCCCTTTGCCGACCTGCAGAGCGGGTTCAGCTATCGGCTGACCGGTCTCGACACCGGCGTCGACAGCTACAGCTTCTCCAACGCGACCAACACCGCCACCGCGAGCTTCAGCGGGACGGAAGGCAGCATCAGCTTCGCCGTGCCGGAGCCGGCGACCTGGTCGGTTCTGGGTCTCGGGTTGCTCGGGCTCGCGATCGTTCGGCGTCGCCGGGTGGCATGGATGCTCGGCGGATGCGTGCTGTCGGTCAGCACGGTGGTGATCGCCGGGCCGGCAGCGGCGGCCAATCCGGTGTGCAACCCGCTCACTTACGGCGCGATCGGCGACGGTGTGACGGACAACACGGTGGCGCTGCAGACCGCTATCGATCGATGCGCGGCCGCGGGCGGCGGCATCGTCCCGCTCGCCAAGCTCGCCGGGCAGTCTGGCAGCTACCTGATCCGGCCGATCCAGTTGCGCAGCCACATTGTGCTGCAGATCGGCGCCGGCACCGTGCTGCAGGGCACCAGCGACGAAAGCCAATATACCCCAGCCTTTATCGACTACCCATATCGCCTCGGCGCCCCGTTTGAGGCGCTGATCTCGGCCTATCAAGCGACCGACGTCGCCATCATCGGCCCGGGCACGATCGACGGCGCCGGCAACCAGCTACAGCCCGGCGGTGGCCCTAGCTGGTGGACGCAGGCTAGCGGCTACAACGCAATCCATACCGGCGCCACCAACGCCACGACCGGGATCGCCTACTATCAAGCGCCATACGACGACGTGCCGACGTCGAACGGCATGCCGCGGCCCTGGCTGGTCGAGTTCTATCAATGCGCCAACGTCAGCGTCAGCAACGTCACGCTGACCAATTCGCCGATGTGGCACCTGGCGCTGCGGTTCAGCGACAAGATCAACGTGACCGGGCTGACGGTGCTGGCACCGGGCAATTCGCCCAACACGGACGGAATCGATCTGGTCGGGTCCACCAACGTCACCATCGCTAATGCCAACCTGTCGGACGGCGACGACGACGTGGCGATCAAATCCGGCCTGCCGCTCAACGCCCAGGTGCCAAATGATCCCAAGGAGGCCGGCCTGCCGGTGCGGCCGACGTCGAACGTGGTCATCACCAACTCGGTGATCGGCAACGGGCACGGCATCTCGATCGGCAGCGAGGCCGCCTACGGTGTCAACACCGTGCTGATCCAGAACCTGACCTATACCGGCACCGCCGACGGGTTCCGGATTAAGACCGGGCGCGATCGGGGCAGCAACATCTACAACGTCACCCTGCGCAACATCGCCATGACCAACGTGGCGCTGCCGCTCAGCATTCAGGCGTTCTACCCCGGCTCCGCCGCGCCCAATCCGCCGCCGGCGCCGATCACGCCGACGAGCAGCACGCCGTATGTGCACGACGTGACCATCACCGGCCTGACCGCGACGGGCGCTACGGGCCAGAGCGTGATCGAGGGGCTGCCAGAATCCTGCCTGCTGCGGGTCAACCTGACGAATGTCAGCATCGCGACGAGCAACAAGGGCTTGGCCCTGGAGAGCCTCACCGGCACGTTCAACAACGTCACCAGCACGCCCGGCAACGGCCCATCGGTGCCGTTCGTGGTCAACGAGAACGTGTCGATCGTATCGCAGGGCACGACGTCGACCGGGCTAAGCAGCGGACCCGGAACGGCGGTGGCGTGCAGCAGCCAAAACCAGCAATACTGAGTCCTATGAACAATTCATTCCATATCGCTGTATTGCCCGGCGAGGGCGTCGGGCTCGAGGTGACGGCGGCGGCGCTGCACGTGCTGGACGCGGTCGAGCGGCGGTTCGGCATCGCCTTGCGGCAGGAGCCGATCCAGGGCGGCGCACTCTATTATAAGGAGCATGGCTCGACGCTCGAGCCGGACGGAATGCGCCGGGCCGGCGCGGCGGACGCGATGCTGTTCGGCGCGATGGGGTGGCCGGAGATTCGATTCACGGACGGAACGGAGATCACGCCGCAGATCGACATCCGCGGCGAGTATAACCTGTTCGCCGGCGTACGGCCGATCCGCGCCATTCCAGGCGTTCCCGTCGCGCTGGCCGATCCGCGCGCGGCGGGCATCGACTTGGTGATCCTGCGCGAGTCGACCGAAGGCATGTTTGCGCGCCGGAGCGAGGGCGTGGTTACGGCGGATCATGCGACCGACACGATGGTGATCACCCGATCGGTCACCGAGCGCCTGACGCGGTTCGCCTGCGACCTGGCGCTGCGGCGCAAGGCCACCCGGGGAACGCCGGGCCGGGTCACGCTGGTGGACAAGGCCAACGTGTTCCGCTCGTTCGCCTTCATGCGCGAGGTGTTCCTCGAGACGGCGGCGCAGTCGCCCGAGGTGGAGGCGCGGGTGCATTATGTGGACGCGATGGCGCTCGACCTGGTGCGGCGGCCCTGGGAGTTCGACGTGCTGCCGATGGAGAACCTGTTCGGCGACATCCTGTCCGATCTCGGGGCCGGGCTGATCGGCGGCATGGGCTTTGCGCCCTCGGCCGATATCGGCGATGCGCACGGGCTGTTTCAACCCAGCCACGGCACCGCGCCGGACATCGCGGGGCAGGGCGTGGCCAACCCGACGGCGGCGATCCTGTCGGCAGCGATGATGCTGGAGTGGCTCGGCACCACGCGCTCGAGCCAGGCATGCCGGGATGCGGCCGTGGCGATCGAGGTTGCCGTGGACTTGGCGTTCAGCACCAAAGGACTGCGCACGCGCGACATTGGCGGCGGCAGCAGGACGCGGGACGTCGCCGAGACGGTGGCCGACCTGATCGCCGCCGGGAGCCACGACCGCCCGTGAGTCACGCGTCGGCCCGTCGGGGCATGTCGCGGATCGAGATCGCCGTCATCGGCTTGGCGGTCGCGATCCTCGCCGCATTCGCCGGGTTGATCCCGCTGGGCACGTGGCGCGTCGATGAATATCACGATTTCGGCCTCTACCGGCTGCGCGGATGGTCATTCTTCTTCGAGCGATTGTTCACTTGGAGCCCGCGCCCGCTGTCGGAGGTCATCGCCGGGCTGTATTATCTCGCCGAGGAAGGTACTGGGCGACAGCTACTGGCGCCGTTCCTGTCCCTGATGTGGCTGCCGTTGCTGCTCGGGCCCGTTCTCCACGTATGGCGCGGACGATCTGGGGCGGTGGGGCCGCGTCTGTTGGTCGTTGCCGCCGTTCTTTGTTTCTTCCTGGTCGGTCATCCCGTCGCGGAAGTGTTCTATTGGCCGATGGGGTCCGTCGCCTATGCGACGACGTTGGCGGCGATCGTAGCGCTCACCTATCAGGTCATCGACGGGCGCTGGATGGTTGGACAGGGCCGAACGTTCTGTATCGTCGCCCTGCTCTGCGCCGCCGGTTCGGCTGAACTCGGCGCGATCATGGCCATCTACTTCGCCGGCATCATGGTCATGCTGCACCTTGCGGGACGGATCGGAACGCCGGCGGATGCACGGCCCTGGTTGGTGCCGCTGGTGTTCGGAATCGTGGTGATGATCGCGCTCGCGCTCGGACGCGGAAGGTTGGACGAGAACATCGTCTATGCGGGAGTCTCGCCCAATCCGACCTATCTGAAGCACCCGATCGCCAGCGTGCTTCGGACTTTTCCGACATATTTCCGCCAACTGGTCGTGCTGAACGGAACGGTTTTGGGCCGATCGGCATTCGCCTGGGGCGCCCCAATCAAAGCTGGAATCTGCGTCGGCCTGCTGGCCGTGATCTGGGCCGCGCCCGGTACCATGCTAACCCGGCAAACACGCTGGGTCCTGGGTGGCCTGCTGCTCGCCTTGCAAGCGACGTTCTTCACGTCGATCGCCGGCTCCTACTACAAATTCGGCCTCGTCTGCTGCGAGCGGCATGACACGATGCGGCAATGCCTCATGGTGCTGAGCATCCTTTCCGCCGTGACGCTAATCGCCAGCATGTTGCCGAGGGTGCAGCGGCCGGATCGCCTGTCGATCGCCGGTGCGGGTATTCTCGGTCTGACTCTGCTGGTGTCGCTGGCTCGGGAATTACCCGGCATGCAGACGGCGTATACAGCCTGGTCCACCTCCATCATGGTCCGCCATGCCAACTGGGATTCCGGACATGCACCGGGCGAGCGGATGACCTTGCTGATGATGCCGTTGCTGCCGGTGGTCGATGGCCTGGTGCCACCCGAGCGCGGGACGCTGCGGCGAGACGCGCATCCGCCTTGGATCTGGGATCTCGTCATGACCTTTTTTGACAAGCAGGAAATCGAACTCAAGCCAGTGACGCAGATGCCGTGATCGCGCGACCAGCAATCCTCCTGGTTGCTGTAGCCGGCCTCTACTTCGTGCTGGCTGGCGAGGTCAGCCAGGCGGAGGTGATCGCGTTGCTGCCCGTGCTGCTCCTGGCGGCCATCTACGATCGCGCGGGTACGAAGGCCCAATTCGTCCCGCTGCGGATCGGGATAAAGGGCGTTTCGGTGCTGGCCCGCAGCGTTCTTGCGATCGTGCCCGAGATGTGGCGCGTCGGTGGCGCGTTGTGTCGATGCATCCACCACCCTGCCGCGACTTCACCGGGAACGATTCTGTCCGTGCCGTTTCGGTTCGGTGCGCTGAAGGCCGAAGATGTCGGACGCCGGGCTGCAGTGGTGACGGCGGTTTCTCTGGCGCCAAATGGCATCGTGTTGGGCATGGCTCATGGGACGGACGAATTGATCGTCCATCAACTCGTGCAGCGGCCACTCGGGGGTGGCGCGGAGTGGCCGGGTTGAGCGTGTGGTCGTTCGGGGTATGGGCGCTGCTGCCGGCGCTGGCGGTGTCGGTCTGGTGCGCGATACGGGGCAGCGTGGCGCATCGGGTCGTCGCGGTTCAGCTTGCGAGCGCGATCATCAGCGCCATGCTGGTGGCGATGAGCTTCGCCTTTGATCAGAATTCGTATGTGTCATTGGCCGTGGCGCTGGCGATGTTGAACGTGGTTGGAACATTCGTGATCGCGTCGGCGGTGGAGCGATGGTTGTGATTGCCGGTGTATTTGTCGTGGCAATGATCGCGGTCGCGTGGCTGGGGGCGGCCGGGTTCGCGCGGCTGCGGGCACCGCTGGATCGGCTGCATTGCGTGACGTTCGTCAATGCGGGGTGCGGGCTGGCGCTGCTGGCTGCGTCGCTGGCGGCGGACGGTGTGTCGAACCGGACGGCGAACATCCTGCTGGTGCTCGCAATCAACCTATTCGGCGGCGCGGCGGCGTCGCACGCGGTCGGGCGGGCGCTGCGGATCCGCGGATCGTTGCCGGAGATCGACTGAGGTGCTGATCGACGTTCTGCTGCTCATGCTGGCAGTCACCGGCACGGGCGTGGCACTCAGCCGGCAGCCGGTTCGCCAGGTGATCGCACTCGGGGCCAACGGGCTGGTGCTGACATTGTTGTTCATGGCGCTGCAGGCGCCGGACGTTGCGTTCGCGCAGATCGTGGTCGGCACGGCGGCGGTGCCGATGCTGTTCCTGGCGGTCCTGGCGAGCATGAAGATGGATCGTCGACCGGAAGGCCGGCGGGAGTGAGCCCGCGGGTGCGTGTGGCGCTGTTCGGTGCCGCCGCGCTGGCGGTGTTGCCGGCGCTTTTCCACGTCCTGCCGCATCTGCCTCGCTTCGGCGATCACCCTTCGCCATACGGCGATGCCGTTACGGCGTCGGCACCGGTGGCGAGGCAGACGCAGAACATCGTCACGGCGCTGAACTTCGACTATCGCGGCTTCGATACGCTGGGCGAGGAGTTCATCCTGCTTTGTGCCGTTACCGGCGTGACCGTGCTGCTGCGCGGCGCGCGCGGGGAGGAAACGAGTGCCCGGCCCGGTCAGGTCGACGGGCGACCGGTCCTGCCGCCGAGCGAGTCCGTGACGCTGATCTCGCGAGTGCTGGGCGTGATGGTGCTGGTGTTTGGTTTGTCGACCTCCCTCCATGCGACCTCGACTCCCGGGGGCGGGTTCCAGGGCGGCGTGGTGATCGCGTCGGGCTTTCTGCTGGTGCTGCTGGGCGAAGGTTATCGGGGGTGGCGGGGCGTGATCCGGTCCGAGTTCATGGACGGACTTGAGGCGTTCGGCGCGATGCTGTTCGCGGTGTGCGGGTTCGCCGGGCTGTGCGTCGGGATGCCGTTCATGACCAACGTGTTGCCGCTCGGGACGGCCGGGTCGGTGTGGGCCGGCGGGTTGATGCTGGTGATCAATGCCGGCGTGACGTGCGCGGTCGGTGGTGGATTCGCGGTGCTGTTCCTCGAGTTTCTGGAAGAAACGCGCGTCGATCCGGGAGCGGAGGAGTGACGGTGGGTTGGCTGCCTTGGGTGGTCGCGGCGTGGCTGTTCGGGATCGGGCTCTACGGGATCGTCACCAGCCGCCATTACGTGCACCTGATCGGCTGCCTCGCCGTTGTTCAATCGGCGACCTATGTACTGCTGCTGTCGATCGGCTACCGACACGGCGCGGGACCCCCCTTCTTTCATCCGAAGCCGCCGGGGACACCTGCGGTCGATGCCGTCGTCCAGGTTCTCGTGCTGACCGACATCGTCGTCGGCGCGACCGTCACGGCGTTGCTGTTGGCGCTGGTGCAGCAATTGCAGCGGCGGCGGGGCGTGGTGGATCCGCAGCAGGCGGCGCCGCTCAGGTGAACATCACCGTTCTTTCGCCACTGCCAGTCGCGATCCCGCTCTCCGTCGCGGCGCTGCTGCTCGGCTTCAGCAAGAAGCTACCGGGTCGCACGCCGGACATCCTGGCCATCGGGACCGCTGCCGTCACGGCGGTGCTGTGCTTCCTGCTAGCGCGGGCGGTCGCGGTCTCGGGGCCGTTCACCTACTGGTTCGGTCAGTGGAGCACCATCGGCGACCAGGTCGTCGGCATCTCCTTCGTCATCGACTTGGCAAGCGCCGGCGTGGCCATGATCATCGCGCTGCTGTTCACGGCGACGCTGGTGTTCTCCTGGGGCTTCTTCCAGAAGGTGCATGCGCATTTCCACGTGTTGATGCTGGTGTTCATGGCCGGGATGGTCGGCTTCTGCCTCACCGGCGACCTATTCAACATGTTCGTGTGGTTCGAGTTGATGAGCGTCGCCGGGTTCGCGGCAACTGGCTATGCGCTGCGCTCGTCGGCCATTGCGGGAGCGCTCAACTTCACCGTGGTGAACACGGTGGGCGCTTACGTATTCCTGTCCGGCATTGCGCTGCTCTACGGGCAGATCGGTGCGCTGGACCTGGTGGCGCTCGGGCGGGGCGTGGCGGCCGATCCGGGCAATCCCGTCGTGATCCTCGGCTTCGTGTTGCTCGCGACCGCGTTGCTGACCAAGGCGGCGCAGCTGCCGTTCCAGATGTGGCTGGGCGATGCGCATGCGGTGGCGCCGAGCCCGATCTCAGTCATTTTCTCCGGTGCAATGGTGTCGATCGCGTTGTTCGGCCTGGGCAAGCTGGGCTTCCGAGTGTTCGGCGGCGCGCCCGAGATCGTTCACGGGGTTCAGACGATGCTGCTGGCGATCGGGCTGATAAGCGCCGTGGTGGGGGCAATCCTGGCGTTGGGTCAGCGGCACATCAAGCGGTTGCTGGCGTTCTCGACCATCTCGCATGCGGGGATCATGCTGGCCGGGTTGTCGCTGATGTCGCGCGACGGGGCGGCCGGGCTGCTGGCGTATCTGAGCGGACATGGGATGGTCAAAGGCGCGATGTTCATGCTGGCCGGGTTCGTCGCGGCCAAGTGCGGCGGGATCGACGAGTTGACCATGCGCGGCCGAGGAAAGCCGTTCTGGCCGGTGGGGATTCTGATGGCGGTCGGCGGGCTGGTGCTGGCCGGGTTGCCGATCGGGCCGATGGATGAAGGCTTCAAGTTGATCGAGTTGGGGGCGACGCAGGCGGGGCGGGGATGGATCACGCTGCCGATCCTGTTCAGCGCGGCGCTGACGGGGGCGGCGGTGTTGCGGATCGCGGGCCGGATCTTCGCCGGGTGGGGCGCGCTGCCTGGGCAGGAGCAGCATGGCGAGACGGAAGAGGAACACGAGCCCGGCGAGCAGCCCGTGTCGCTGCTGGCCGGACCGGCGGCCGTATTACTCCTGATGGGCTTGATCGGATGGGACCACCGCGGCGCTTGGGCGAGCCAGGCGGCGTCGGCCCTGATGGCCCAAGCCGTGCAGCCGCCACCGGTGCTGCATGGAGGAGCGGGACCATGGGTCGCGATGATGGCGGCGGTCGCGATCGCCGCTTTCGAGCTTAGCCGGGAACACCTGCCGCGGGTGCTGGTGGATGGGTTCGAGGCGATCCGCAGGCCGCCGACGCGGTTGCTGCAGTTGATGCACAGCGGATTGGTGACGGATTACGTCACGTGGCTCGCGGTCGGGCTCGCCGTGTTGTCGACGACGTTCCTGTTCGCGTTCTAAGGCTTGCGGAACAGCGCGATCGTCTCGACCTGGGACGACCACAGGAATTGATCAACCGCTTCGGCGGTGATGAGCCGGTAGCCGGCGCCGAGCAGGGTGCGGGAGTCGCGGGTCAGCGCTCCCGGATTGCAGCTGACATAGATGATCGGCACACCGGAGGCGGCCAAAGCGGGCATCTGCGCGAGGGCACCGTTGAACGGCGGGTCCAGCACGATCGCGGCGGCGCCCTTCAACTCGGCGGCGACCAGTGGCTGACGCGCCAGATCCCGCACCGTGATCGTGACCCGGCCGTTGACAGCACCGCGCACAGCGGCAACTGCCGCAGCATCCCCCTCATAAGCGACGACGCGGGCGCGCGTGGCGATGGCATGGGTCAAGCTACCGCTGCCGGCATACAGCTCGATCACCGGCCCTTTGATCTTGTCGGGCAACATGCGCAACACGGCGGCGACGATGGCGCGCTCGCCTTCCGGGGATGCCTGAAGAAAGGTGCCGGACGGCACGGCGGTCGCGTGACCGGAGAAGGCGAGGCTCGGCCGACTCAATGTGGCGGCCGGCTCGATGTCGATGCTGCCGATCTTGGTGGCGCTGATGCGGGGCACGCCGTTGGCGGCGGCAAAGGTGGCAAGCGCTGTGCGGTCGCGCGAGGTGAGTGGTGCGTCGGTGCGAAGCAGCAGGTCGGGGCCGTTATCGACCAGGTTGACGCTGGCCTCGCCGCTACGCTTGAGGCCTTCCAAGCGAAGCAGCACCGGGCGCAGCGACTGGATCAGCGCGAACAGGGTCGGGTGCAGGATCGGACAGGCATGCATGTCGACGATGTCGGTCGACCGGCGGCGATGGAGGCCGATCTGGATCGTCGATCCTACGCGACGGATGCCGAGATCCATGCGGCGCCGGGTCGCAGGCGGGGTTCGGGCCATGGAGATCGTGGGCAGACCGATGGCGGCGGCGGCCCGGCCAGCCTTCCACGCGGCATAGGGGGCATCGGCCCAATGCTGCAGCGAACAGCCGCCGCAAGGACCGAAATGCGTGCAGGGTGGGGTGACGCGATCGGGGGAGGGCTCGATGATGTCGGCATCGGCCGCGAAGCCGTCACCGCGTTTGACCACCGGGCCGGGTTGCACCAACTCGCCCGGCAACGTGCAGGCGAGGAAGAGCGACCTATTGTTTGCGAGATCGGCGACGCCGTCGCCATCGGCACCGATCCGTTCTACGCGAACGGGATCGGGCGCGATGGCGTCGACGACCTTAGCCGAAGGCTGAGAGGCCCGTCTGTGCCCGGCCAAGGATCAATGCATGCACGTCGTGCGTGCCTTCGTAGGTGTTGACGGCTTCCAGGTTCATCACGTGACGAATGACGTGATACTCGTCGGCAATGCCGTTGCCACCGTGCATGTCGCGGGCAATGCGAGCGATGTCGAGCGACTTGCCGCAGTTGTTGCGCTTCAGCAGGCTGATCATTTCCGGCGCGGCGCGGCCTTCTTCCATCAGGCGGCCCAGCCGGAGCACGCCATGGAGGCCGAGCGTGATCTCGGTCTGCATGTCGGCCAGCTTCTTCTGGATCAGCTGCGTGGCGGCGAGAGGGCGGCCGAACATTTGCCGCTGCATCGTGTATTCGCGGGCGGCATGCCAGCAGAACTCGGCAGCGCCCAGCGAGCCCCAGGCGATGCCGTAGCGCGCATTGTTGAGACAGGAGAACGGGCCGCGAAGACCCTTGACGTTGGGCAGCTCGTTGCCGGCCGGGACGAACACGTCCTGCATCATGATCATGCCGGTGGTGGACGCCCGGAGCGAGAACTTGCCCTCGATCTTCGGCGCGGTAAGGCCCTCCATTCCCTTCTCGAGAATGTAGCCCTTGATATCGCCGGCATCGTTCTTGGCCCAAACGACGAACACGTCGGCGATGGGAGAATTGGTAATCCAGGTCTTGGAGCCGCTGACCAGGAAGCCGCCATCAACGCTCTTGGCGCGGGTGCGCATGGAAGCCGGGTCGGAGCCGGCGTCGGGCTCAGTCAGGCCGAAGCAGCCGACGAATTCGCCGGTACGCAACTTGGGCAGGAAGCGATCCTTCTGGTCCTCGGAGCCGAACGCCCAGATTGGATACATGACCAAGGAGGACTGGACGGAGAACGCGCTGCGGTAGCCGCTATCGACGCGCTCGACCTCGCGGGCGATCAGGCCATAGGCGACATAGCCGACGTCGGCGCAATCATGGCTATCGAGCGTGGCGCCGAGAAAGCCCATCTCGCCCATCTCGTTCATGATCTCGCGGTCGAAGCGCTCATGGCGGTTGGCGAGCAGGACACGCGGGAACAATTTGTCCTGGCAGTATGCCCGGGCAGCGTCACGGATGGCGCGCTCGTCTTCCGTCAGCACATCGTCGATCAGCAGCGCGTCGTCCCACTTGAACGGCCCGAGCTTGCGCGCCTTGAGCGGCTTGTCCTGCGTAGCGTAGGCTTCTGCGTCTTCCGCCTGTTGAACCGGTGTGATGACGTTCATCGCGCTCTCCCTCGTTCGGTCTCTCGTGGAACCGATTTACTCAGATTCGCTGGCGGCTTGCACCTTCGGCATACGGGCCCGCAGCAACATGAATGCCGGAACATCGTCGCCAAAGCCTACGACCGACGGGCCGAGATCGTCATCGCGACGGTAGCGTTCACGACGGACGTCCCGGTCGCGCGACTGCCGATCACGCGATTGGTTGTCACGGGACTGATTGTCGCGGGACTGGTAATCCCGTGACTGAACATCTCTCGGCTGAGCATCGCGAGATTGATCGCGGCCCTGATTCTCGCGAGGCTGCGTATCGCGAGAGGAGCGGTCACGTTGCGAACGCTCCCGGGTCGGCTCGCGCACCTCGGGCTCCACAGCCCGCGCTTCGATAATTTCCGGCTGCGGCTGATCGACCGGCATCGGTTCGGGAGTCGTGGTGGTGATGCTGGACTTCTTGCTCCGGCTCCGACGCTTCGGCACCGGAATGGCCAGGGCAGTTGCGTCCTCGAGGGTCTCCGCCTTGGCCTTCGGCTTGGCCGTGGTCCGCGAGCGCCCACGCCGCTTCTTGCCGTCATCCTCGGCGAACTCGACCGGGTCGAAGCCTTCAACGGTGATGCGCGGGATGGTGGCACCGACCAACTTCTCGATCGCCTCGACGAAACCGCGATCATATGGCGTGGCCAATGAATAAGCATGTCCGGTCATGCCAGCGCGCCCGGTGCGGCCGATGCGATGGACGTAGTCCTCGGCATGGATCGGCACATCGAAGTTGAACACGTGGCTCAGTCCACCGATGTCGATCCCGCGGGCGGCAACGTCGCTGCAGACCAGCAGGCGCAACTCGTTGGCCTTGAACTTGGCCAGGGTGGCGAAGCGCTCCGGCTGGCTCATGTCACCGTGCAACGAGCCGACGCTGAAGCCGTGACGCTTGAGCGACTTGTAGAGGATGTCGACGTCGCGCTTGCGATTACAGAAGATGAGCGCGTTCTGGACGTCGTCGGTCTTGATCAGGCGACGTAGCGCCTCACGCTTGTCGAGATCGTCCACCACGGCGAGACCGGCAACGATGGTCGTCGCAACGCTAGACGGACGGCTGACGGAGATTTCCTTCGGTTCACGCAGGAATGCGTCGGCCAGGCGCCGGATCTCGGGGGCCAGCGTCGCGCTGAAGAACAGCGTCTGGCGGCGTTCAGGCAGGAAGCCGACGATCTTCTCGACGTCGGGAATGAAGCCCATGTCGAGCATCCGGTCGGCTTCGTCGATGACCAGCAGGCTGGTGTCGTTCAGCATGAGGCCGCCACGCTCGAACAGATCCATCAACCGACCCGGCGTCGCGATCAGCACGTCGACGCCGCGCATCAACGCTTCTTTCTGGTCGTTCATGCTCTCGCCGCCGATCAGCAGCGCATGCGTCAGCTTCAGGTACTTGCCGTACTGAACGAAGTTCTCGGCCACCTGCAGCGCCAATTCGCGCGTCGGCTCCAGGATCAGGCTGCGCGGCATGCGGGCCCGCGAGCGTGCGCCGGAAAGGATGTCGAGCATCGGCAACACGAAGCTGCCGGTCTTGCCGGTGCCGGTCTGCGCCGTGCCGAGAACGTCGCGGCCCATGAGGATGCTCGGGATCGCCTGCGCCTGAATCGGCGTCGGCTGGCGATAGCCCTTCTCGCCAACGGCACGAACGACTTCCGGCGACAGGCCGAGGCCTTCGAACCCGTTCTCGTCGCTCTCGACCGGCTGCTCCGGCTCGGGATTGGCAAGCGCATCCGCCTCTGCCGATATCTCTACGGCTGGCTCGCTGTCGAGGAGGGTGTCTTCGGCCGGCTCGGGGGAGGCTTCGGCGACGACGTCAACGATTGCGGTCTCACCGACCGACGGATCGGCAGGCGCTTCGTTGGAATGTGCGTCGGCTTCCGCGGGCGCGGCTACGGTGTTCATCAAGCGTCGTGTCTCATCCGGATGGGGGCGGCATAGTGCCACCGCTGGAGAAACGCGCGTCAAAGCCACGCATTTCATCGTGGCATATCGGTAAACAGCGTTGGAAAGTCAAGCGGAACGGGTCTTCCGATGCCGAAATGTCACGGGCAACTTACCTCGGTCTGTCGCGTCCACCATGGTCATGAGCATCTCACGCCAGCAATCCTTGCCGATCGAAGACTATGCCTTAATCGGAGACTGCCGAAGCGCGGCTCTGGTCGGGCGGAACGGGAGCATCGACTGGCTCTGCTGGCCACGTTTCGACTCGGGGGCCTGCCTGTCGGCATTGCTGGGCGACGGCTCGAACGGGCGCTTCCATATTGCACCGGTCCAGGACGGCGCCATCATCGGGCCCGCGACGTCGCGCAGTTACCTGGGGCCGACGGCCGTGCTCGAAACGGTCTGGCAGACCGAGCAGGGCACGGTTGCCATCATCGACTTCATGGTGCCGGAAAGTGAATTCGGCACGCTGATCCGCCTGGTGGAGTGCCGCGAGGGCCGCTTCGACATGCGGATGGAGCTGTGCCTGCGGTTCGATTACGGCAAATCGGTCCCGTGGGTGACCCGGCGCAAGGGCGGCAACGGCATCGTCGCGGTGTCCGGACCCGACATGGTGGTGCTGCGTACCGACGTCGACCTACGCGGTGAAGACATGATGACAGTGGCGGATTTCACGGTCACGGCCGGCCAGCGCATCCCGTTCGTGCTCACCCATTGTGCGTCGCATCTCACAGTGCCGATGGCGACTGACCACAACGACGCGCTGTATCAGACCAAGCAGTTCTGGGAGCAATGGTCTGCGAAATCGACCTATGACGGGGAATGGGCGGTCTCGATCAGCCGCTCGCTGCTGACGCTGAAGTGCCTGACCGACCGGGTAACGGGCGGGATCGTGGCGGCACCGACGACCTCGCTGCCGGAGGAGATCGGCGGCGTGCGGAACTGGGATTACCGGTTCTGCTGGCTGCGCGACGCCAGCATTACCTTGTTCGCGTTCATGAACGCCGGATATTTCGACGAGGCCGGGTCGTGGGCCGAGTGGCTGCAGCGCAGCGTGGCGGGAAGCCCGCAGCAGGTCCAGATCATGTACGGTCTGGCCGGGGAGCGGCGACTGGAGGAGTACGAGATCGACCTGCCGGGTTACGAAGGCTCGAAGCCGGTGCGCATCGGTAACGCGGCGTCCAGCCAGGTGCAGCTCGACATCTATGGCGAGGTCTGCATGGCGCTGAACCAGGCGCGGCGCGGCAACCTGCTCAGCAAGGACTTCGCCTGGCCGCTGCAATGCGAGTTGCTCGCGCATCTGGAAACACTGTGGAGCAAGCCGGATAGCGGGCTGTGGGAAACCCGCGGCGGCGAGAAGCATTTCACCTTCAGCAAGGTGATGGCGTGGGCAGCTTTTGCGCGGTCGATCGAGGATGCCGAGCAGAACGGGCTGGACGCGCCGCTCGATGCATGGCGGGCCACGCGCGATCAGATCTTCAGTGAAGTCTGCACCAAGGGTTTCGACACCGGCCTCAACAGCTTCACGCAGGTTTTTGGCGAGCCAGCGCTAGATGCCAGCCTGTTGCTAATCCCGGTGATCGGCTTCTTGCCTGGGACGGATCCTCGCGTGGTCGGGACCATCAAGGCAATCGAGGAAGGCCTGGTGGAGAACGGCTTCGTGCTGCGGTATCGGGCGAGTGCGCAGAGCGACGGGTTGCCGGGGCAGGAAGGTGCATTCCTGGCCTGCAGCTTCTGGCTGGCACAGGCGATGTGCCTTTCCGGCCGGCAGGCCGATGCGCGGGCGCTATTCCAACGATTGATCGGATTATGCAACGATGTCGGCCTGCTCAGCGAGGAGTACGACCCGCACGGCAAGCGCTTTACCGGCAACTTCCCCCAGGCCTTCAGTCACGTGGCTATGGTATCCACGGCACTGATGCTCGACGGCGTTCGTCAGTGAGGGACTGATCCGCGTCCCCGAGCGGCCAGTTGCACGGTGCTGGCCAGCAAGGCGAGGGCGCCGCCCAACAGGCAGACGCCCTGCCACCCGGCCCAGTTCCAGGCCAGCGTGGCAGCCGCCGAGCCACCGGCGCCACCCAGGAACATGAAGCCGACGAAGATTGTGTTGAGGCGCGACCGGGCGGCCGGGCGCAGGGCGTAGACCAAGTGCTGGTGCGAAACCAGCGACGACTGCACCGCCAGGTCCAGCACGATGACGCCGAGCACCAGCCCGGCGATGCTGTTCCATAAGCCGACGATCAGCCAGGCGAGCAACGACAGCATCGAGCCCAGGGCGATGACGGCGCCGGGTCCGTTACGGTCGGCAAGCCGGCCGGCGAGCGGCGCGGCAAACACGCCAACGGCGCCGATGACACCGAAGAACCCGGCGATCTCCGCGCCGAGATGGAAGCGGGGTTCCTGGAGATGCAGCGCAAGGACCGTCCAGAACACGATAAAGGTGGCGAACAACAGGGCTTGCGTCGTGGCGGCCAGGCGCAGCGTCGGGAACTCGCGCCATAGGCTGTATAGCGATCGGAGCAGGCTGACATAGCTGGGACCGGGTTCAGGCTGGCTGTGCGGCAGGCGGAACGCCATCAGCGCGCCAGCGCCGAGCGCGAGCGGCACGCCGATCCAGAAGGTCTCGCGCCAACCCCAGTACTCGGCGACCGCGCCGGCCAGGGTGCGGCTGAGCAGGATGCCGCACAGTACGCCGGCGGTCACGGTGCCGATCGTCGCTCCTCGCTTAGCCGGGGCGGCAAGATGGGCGGCAAGCGGGATGATCTGTTGTGCCACGGTGGCGCAGATGCCGACGAACAGGGATGCGAGCGCGACCAGCCCGGCCGTCGGCGCGATTGCTGCGGCGACGAGCGCGACGGCCAAGGCGGCGAACTGAATCACGATGAGGCGGCGACGCTCGACGATGTCGCCGAGCGGAACCAGGAGAAGCAGACCGATCGCGAAGCCGAGTTGCGTCGCAGTCGGTATGAAGCCGGTGATGCCGCCGGGCATCTCCCGCTCCATGATCCCGAGCATTGGTTGATTATAGTAGATGTTGGCGACGGCCAGGCCGGCCGCAACGGCCATCGCGAGCGTAGGAACGGCATGGTTTGCCGTGCTTTGCCGATCTATTGCGGAGTCCAAGGTGACAGCGTCCTATCAACGGCAATCGGACCGCTCAGGGCGGTCAAGGAGGAACGATGCTGCTGTATGAACATCCGCTCTCATCCTACGCGCAGAAAGTAAAGATCGCATTGCGCGAGAAGGACGTCGCGTTCGATGTCGAATTGCCAGCAGATTTCGGCACCGGCCGCACCGACGGACCGTTCGTCGCTGCCAATCCGCGCGCCGAGGTGCCGGCCCTGATCAATGGCGACGTCAGCATCTTTGAGTCGACGATCATCATGGAATACATCGAGGAGCGCTGGCCCGAGCCTGCCCTGCTCCCGCGCGACCCGGCTGCCCGCGCCCGCATCCGCATGATCGAGGATATCTGCGACACGCAGTACGAGGCGATCAACTGGGGGTGGGGGGAGATCCTCTGGTTCAAGCGCGCGGATGGCGCGATGGCAGAGCGGTTGCGCGCCGAGGCCCGGCGCCAGACGGCCGTGATGCAGGCATGGCTAGGCGAAAAATTGGGTTCGGCCGAATGGTTCGGTGGCGAGACCTTCGGGTGGGCGGACGCATCGGTGGCGCCCATCCTCAACCGCTCGGTGCATTACGGGCTTGGGCCAGACGCCGACAGCGCGCTCGGGAAGTGGCATCGACGCGTCAGCGCGCGGCCGTCCGTTGCGGCGACGTTCCGCGAGTTCGATGCCGCAGCGGCCAAGATGGCGGCGGCCTCGGAGATGTATGTCAGCGGCGCCAGGAGGCGGGAGTATCGCGACTACCGCCTCGAATGGATGATCAAGTCGGGTGGCCTGGGCGTGGTGCAGGCCGGGTTGAAGGCGCGGAACATCCGGTTTCCATGGCCGGGGGCGACGGACGTTCCAGCGGAGTGATAGCCGGCCTCAGGCGAAGCTTTTCTGGCGAATCACGGCACCCATCCGCGTCGGTCGTGCCCGGTGCCGGTCAGCCACGACCGCCTCGATCCAGTCGGCGAACTCGTCGCGGAAGCGGGCGGAGGAGAATGCGGCCGCATTGGCGACGCAGTGGGCGGGCGTCAGCAGGGCGCGGGTTTCCGGGCGCTCGAAGCGCTGGACGGCATCGATGATCGCCTCCTCGGACTGTTCATGGAAGAACAGGCCGGTCGGGTTCGGCTGGCTGATGTCCCGAACCGTTTCTGCCAGACCGCCGCGGCCATAGGCCAGGATGGGGGTGCCGGCAGCCTGCGCTTCGACCGCCGTGATGCCGAAATCCTCGACGCCGGCAAAGACGTAGGCCTGTGCCGTCGCCATCAGGCGATGGACCTCCGGAGTGGGAAGGCTACCGAGCAACTCGACGTTCGGGGGGCAGATCCCGCGCAGACGCGCCAGGTCCGGTCCGGTGCCGACGACTTTCAGCGGGCGATCCAGGCGTGCGAAGGCGCGCATCACCAACTCGGTGCGTTTGTAGGGAACCAGCCGGCCGACCGAAAGATAGAACGGCTCGCGATCGGCGGTTGGTACCGGCGGCGGGAAGCACTCGACGGCAACGGGAGGATGAATACAGGTCGAGTCCCGGCCGTGCAGGCGGCGGAGTCGGGCCGCGACAAAGGACGAATTCGCCGCCATCGCGTCGGGCCGCTGTGCGGCACAAAAATCCCACAGGCGAGCGGAGTGCAACATGCGACGCGCGATCCAGCCCTTGACCCCCCGATCCAGGCCGGCCTCGCGCAGATATTCGTGCTGGAGATCCCAAGCATAGCGCATCGGCGAATGCACATAGGCGACATGAACCTGATCGGGGTGCGTCAGCACGCCGTAGGCGACGCTGTGATGGCTGCTGATAACCAGATCATAGGTGGTGACGTCGAACTGCTCGACGGCCAGCGGCCAGAGCGACAGCAACTGACGGTAGAAACGACGGCCACCCGGCAACCTGTTGAGAAACGACGTTGCGAGCTTTCGGCCCCCAAGGAAACTGCGGTCACCGGGTGGCAGGGCGTCCATGACGGTGAAGATGTCGGCCTGCGGAAACACCTGGAGGATTTGTTCGATGACCCGTTCGGCGCCGCCATAGGCTGACAGCGAGTCCGAGACGAGGGCGACCTTTCCGGCGAACGGGTGCTGCGACGCAGTTCCGCTCGATCCCGGTGCAGGTCGTAGATCGGCAATGGCCCGATCGTCCCTCAAAGGTGTCATGTCCGGCAACGGTGCAAGCTCCACGCCCTGGATTGATGGCCATGAAGCGCGCTGCGCCATTTTTGTCGCAATGCCCGTCATCACGGTGCATCAGCGTTATACCACAACCTATGGCAGTATACAGCTTGGCTTTTCCCAGAAAATCGTCTAATTATGGATACGGTTTTTGGAAACTTGATCATGGACGGAACCGGTGAGATCAGACACGACACGCTGCTTCGCAGCTTCATGTCGAATCCGGAACTAGCCGACCGTCCCGTCACCTTTTCTCGCGGCTATGCCGCGATGCGCTTCATCGTGGCGTGCTTTGACGCATTGCAGGTCGTGATCGTTGGGCTGGTAACCGGCTCGATGCTACTGCCGAACGTGATGGAAACCGCCGGCATCGCGGTGGTCGGTTCCGGATTGGCGCTGCTGATCCGCCGTGGTGCTCGGCCGACCACGAGCTTCCAGCGCGTGACGGTCAACATCGTCGCCCGTCGAGCCGCTATGGCGATCCTCGCAGCCGGTGTCATGGTGCTGGTCACCACGGCGCTTGTCGGCGGCGTTGCCAAGACAGGCGAGTTCCTGCCGTGGATCGCACTCTGGATCGGTCTCTCGGCCAGCATCTCGTTCGTGGCGCGAGCGCTGCCCATCCCCGCCCTACGCCGCATCACGTTGCGGGCCATTCAACCAACGGTTGCCGTCGTCGGAGGCGCGTCGAGCGCGCATATGATGAGCGAGATGTTGACGGGGCAGGGCACGCACCTGGTTGTCGCCCGGCTCGACCCGACCGACGCTCTCGAGATGCGCCGTCTCGAGTTGATGGCGACATGCGGGATGATCGACAAGGTCGTGATCGTGGGGTGCAACGAGACGACCGTCGAAAGCGTGTGCTTCGCGCTGAGCGACACGCCAACGATGGTGTGTATCGGATTTGCGACCTCGACGGCTTCGTCGCTTATGTCGGGCGGCGTGCATGCGACGCAACACCCGCCGTTTCTGCCACTGTTGCCGAGCCCGATCAGCGATTGGCGCTGTATCCTGAAACGCTTCCTGGACGTCCTGGTGGTGGTAGGAATCACGCCGGTCATCGCGCCCGTGTTAATCTGCGCCGCGGTGGCGATAAGGCTGGAGTCGCCTGGCCCGATCCTGTTCCGGCAATGGCGCTTCGGTCTGGCGAGCAAGCCGACGCGGATCTTGAAATTCCGTACGATGTATCACGAACGTGGCGACCTCACGGGTGAGGCACGGACCCTGATGCGCGACCCCCGGGTCACCCGGGTGGGACGCGTGTTGCGGCGCACGAGCATCGACGAACTGCCGCAGCTTCTGAACGTGTTACGGGGTGAGATGTCGTTGGTCGGACCACGGCCGCATGCGACACACATGAAGGTGGATGGCAATTACTACTTCGAAGCCGTTCAAGGCTATCGGATACGCCACCGTGTGAAGCCCGGCATCACTGGCTGGGCACAGATCACCGGATCACGCGGCGAAGTTGCCACGATGGAAAAGGCCCTCGAACGCGTCGACAAGGATCTCTGGTACGTCCGCAACTGGTCGCTGACACTCGACCTACGCATCCTGATCATGACCGCGCTCGGCCGTTTTGCCTCACCGGATGCCGACTAGCAGTCGAACCCTTATCGACCCCAGATCAGGTAAGCGACGACAAACCAAAACGCCAAGCCTACGGCGATTGCACAAGCGAAACCGCGTTCGAGTGTGATTGAGCGAGGCTCGATTTGGCCAGTGCTCGAAAATACACTGCGCGCGTCTGTCTCGATGAAACCGATTTTATCAGCGGAGAAGTCTGACACTGCTTCCTCGAAATTTATGATTTTGAGCCGATGGTGGGCCATCGACTGAGTGCCATCATTTCGCCTTTTTACCCGACTGATAAGTCAAATCTTCATTACACAGACGTCATAGCGCCTGTGAAGTCTACAGCGCCAATCGCAACTGTAACTGGACGATATGATCGGAAAAGTTGCTCGCGGCAGCAAGGCCATTCAAGTTGAGAAGGATGCCGTTGCTACTGGTGCGGGCGAACGCGTCGTAGGTCGCGCGAACAGCAGCGTAGCGATTGAGAAGGTATGTGGCGCCCACCCCGCCCCCATACTGAAGCTGCGACCCGCCAATGGCGTAATCGTTGCGGGCCACGTTTGCGGTCGTTGACAGGATCACGTTGCGTTTGAGCTCGTAATCGACACGCAGTCGGGCCGATAAGGTCGTCGAGCTGGCGGTGGTCTCGTCGGCAGAGTCCTGGATCCGCCGCGACAATGTGCTGGTTACCGTCGTGACCGGGGTGGGATTGTAGATGAGGCTCAATTCCGCGATCGGGGCCTGGATAGTCTTGAACGTCGCCGAAGAGAACGTCCGGCTCTCGTAGCCGACGAAGGCGCGGAAACGCAGATAGCCGTTCAGGTCGTAATCGAGCCCGGTCAGGAACAGGACGTCGTTGAAGTCGCGCTTGGAGGTTCCCGCGTTGGTGTTCGAATACCAGGCAGCCGTGTTGCGAACGACAACAACTGCGCTTCGCCGGGTCGCGAATTCATAAGCGGCGGAAACGCCCGGTGTCAGCGTTTTGCGGTTCCGGTAGCTTTGATCGTAGATCGACGTCCCGGAGAAGCCGCTATCATAACGGTATCGAGCCGCTTCAAGAGTCGGCATGAGCGACAGGCGGTTGAAAGCGGCACGGTAACCAAGACGGAGCGTATCCACCTCGAACGCCAGCGGCGCAGCCAGTTGCGGCACGTCCAGGTCGCGCTGAGTCTGGTTCAGCCGCTCGTGTATGAGCGCAATGGACGCAATGTCCTGACCGATATTGTAGGTGCCGGCGGCCTGAGCATTCCAGTTCGTGAAGGATTAGTTCGGCAGGTCGATGTATCGCGTGTCGGCGACGGTGGTGCCGAGGCTGAAATTGCCTCGTGAATTGTCAGAGGCCGCATCGAAGCCGCCGGTGGTGTTGATCAGCGAACTTCCGACTGGCGTGGCGCGGCCAAGCACGTTGCTTTCATAGCCGAACGCCTCCGTCAGCCGCGGGCGGATGACATAACCGCCGGCGCGAATGCCGCTGGTGTCGTAATCGGAGCGCCGCCGCGACGTCACTGTAACGTCCGGCTCCGCGCCGACGCCTTTGACGTCAGTGGGTAGGAATTGATCCAGTAATTGCGCCCGGGCGGGAGGGGCCAGGAGCAAGGCGGCAAACGAGGTCGTTGCGAGCAGGGTTGTCAGACGCATGGTTCCGACAATTCGAGATACCGACAAACTCACGACCTGTTCGCACCTCAAAGCCGCGTTCCGCTACCACGTTTGCATTTATGCCGGAAGCGCCGCGGCTGTGCGGCAGCGTGGCTCACGGCCGAGCGGGCGCAGGCCGGGTCGGGCGAGGACGTGCGGGCTGTGCGGGTTGTGCCGGCGGGCCCATCAAGGCCGCCATGTCCTGCCCGTTCACCAGCAGGCGCCCGTCGTTATAGATTATGTCCCATACCAGCCGGCTTTGCTCCGACCGGCCGATCCCCTTGAGGAAGATCACCACCGGCGCGAACTGGGCGGTTTGTGGGTCGGCGGCCATCGCCTGTTGCAGCTTGTCGATGTCGACGGCGGTGATCTTGCCCGTGCCGCTGAACTTGGCCGGCGAGGTGACGAGCGTGTTGACGCTGCCGGTGAAACTGGCACCGCCCATGTCGAGGCTCAGATCCTCGATCCCGGCCGTGATCGGTCCTTGGCTGAACAGCGCGGCAACATCCTCATCGGCCGGGTCCTGCTTGGCGGCGAGCTTGCGGGCGATGCGGATCATCGCATCGCTGGGCACGGCGCCGATGGACGGCGTCAGCGCCAGCCTGGTCGGGATCAGCGTGGCCATGCTTCCCAATCCCATGTCGGGCAGAGCGAGACCTTGGGCGGCCAGCGGCATCCTTGCTTGCAGCTTGCCCGCCTCGGTCGTCGATGTAAGGCCGATCGACAGCAGCTTGAGCGCGCCGGTGATGTTCGGCGTGGAGACGGTGAGGTCATCGACCTTCTCGTCGAGCGACACGCCATGGGCCAGGTCCGTCAGTACGGCCAACAGGGCGGCCGTCTTTTCCCCGTTCGGTGCCGTGCCGGATGGTTTGTCCGAAAGCTGGTGGGCGAGTTGGATAGCCCGGTCGCGCGAGACGCCGGCGAGGTTGCCGATGACGGACACCTTGCCCATCGCAATGGCGACCGGCTGGGCTGCGGCACCAGCCGACATCTTGATGGTATAGCCATCCAGTGCCGAGTTGATCGCAACATCGACCCGGCCGTCCGCGACCGGCGTCACCGTCGCCGTGCCGGCTCCCCCGTCGATATGCGTCAGTTGGGTCAGGTTCGTGCCTGCCGTCGTGATCGACATGTCCTTGATCGTCGATGTCGACGTCGAGGCAGTGGCGAATGTCGGGTCGAACAGGATGCGCTGCTGCTGACTGCCGACCGTCACCGTGCTGGTGATCTCCCCCTGCGGGGCGCCGGGCGTCTTGGCTGGCGGAAGCCGGTAGTGGAACACGCTCGGAGACGGGACCGAGATGTCGTCGATCGCCCAACGCCCGCTGCCGGCATCCGTCATCTTGCCGGTCAACACCGGGGCATCAGGCGCGTCACCGAGCGGGACGGCCAGATCGAAATGATCGGCGCCTGCCGTCACGCGGACCGGCTTCTTTGTCGTGCCAAAGGTGTCTTGCAGCCAGTCCTGGATCTGCTGCTGCAACATGGCGGCCCGATCCGGCGAGACCTGCGCCCAGGCGACCAACGGAAGGGTTGGGGCAAGGAGTACAGCCAAGATTGCGGCGCGTCTCAGCATCGGTTCGATCCTATGAAGGTGGCCTACCAAAATGGCCTACGAAGATAGTCGGCAGCATAGTGTCATGCCGGTCGTTAACAAACCGTTGGACGACTAAAGCCGGGTGTCAGTCCAGCGTCTCGACGGCCGCGACGTCGAGCAGGCGTTCGATCACGTCGGGTTCCTGCGCGCCGGCGATGGCGTGACGGCCCGCCACGACGAAGCAGGGCACGCCGTTGATGCCCAGCCGATGCGCGCGCAGATTATCGGCGTGAACGGCGTCGGTATCGTCTTCGCTGCGCAGGAACGCTGCCGCCTCTGCGGCGTCCAACCCGCATGACCCGGCGATCGCGCGCAGCACCGCATGATCGCCGATGTCGTAGCCATCCGAGAAATGCGCGGCGAACAAGGCTTCGGCGATCTCGGTCGACCGGCCCAGCGGGGTCGCCCACCGGATCAGCCGGTGCGCATCGACGCTGCTCGGCGTGCGGCGGATCCGGTCGAATCGGAACGATATGCCTTCGGCGTCGCCGATCTCGGTAATCGACGCATAGAGACGCCGGGCGCGGTCCTCGCCGCCGAACTTGCGGATGACGTAGTCCGCCCGGGTCATGCCCAGCCGCGGCATGTCCGGGTTGAGCAGGAACGGCCGCCATGTGAGCTCGTACAGCAAGTCCGGCCGACGGCGCATGGTTCGGAACAGGCGACGGACGCCGAGGTAGCACCAAGGGCAGACGAGATCGTGCACGACCTCGATCGATAGGCGCGCCTTCGCGGGAGCGAGACTGTTCACGTCGCGATCCTAAGGGAGGCGCTGCGGTGCGTCACCATCTTTCCCGCTGCCACATGGGCCTCAGCATCCGAAACCATCCCCGTGTTCGTTTCTTGCTGGCCGGCAGCGGCGTGAGTAGGTTGCAATTGGCAGTTGCGTTCATGGGAACCGTTGGTTTGGGCATGCGTCAGTGGCGATCGATGGTGACGCCCAAATCGCTGGAAACCGTTATCGAAGAAGCGCGGCTTGCCGTTCTGCACACTTATAGCGTGCTGGCTCCGCAAGAAATCGAGGGTCTTTCGCGTCTTTCGCAACACACGGCGTGCAGTTTCGCCGCGACCCATGCCGCGGTGTCGTTCGTCGGCGAGGCAAAGGTGTGGTTCGGCGGCGCGTTCGGGTTTTCGGGAACCCAGACCAGCCGCCAATATAGTTTTTGCGATGCCGTGGTGCGGAGCCAGGCGCCGCTGCTGGTGCCCGATGGGTCGGCCGATCCGCGATTCTGGCATCACGCGATGGTGCGCGGCGAGCCGGGCCTGCGGTCCTATGCCGGCGTGCCGTTGATCGATCCCGGTGGCTACACCTTGGGAACCGTCGCAACCTACTCGACCAGCCCGGCGGCGTTCGCGCCCGCGATGTTACGCGATCTGAGCGGGCTGGCCGGGTTGGTGCGGGATTTCCTAGTGGAATCCCGGCTCCCGCCGCCAATCGCGCCGGAACCAGTGGTCGAGCAAGCGCCGCCGCCGCGGGTGCAGGGGTGGCTCGGCGTCAAGACGTTGCAAACGGATGACGGCAGGCAGGGGCGGGTTGCCGGACTGACGGTGCTCAGCATCGCCAAGGGTAGCCCGGCGCTGCTGGCCGGTTTGCGTCCAACGGACATTCTGCAGTCGATCGGTGACCGGGAGCTGTTCGTATCGTCGGACGTCGCAAGCGCCATGACCGGGCGGGTGCTCGGGTCGCGGGTGCAGGTCAGGTATCGTCGTGCCGGTCAGTGCTATCGATGCGAGATCGAGATCAAGGCCCGGCGGACTCGGTTCAGCGTCCGGTAGGGGACGGGCCCGTTAGTCGGACGATGGATGGGTCCGCGGGATCTAGGGCGACGATCGTGTCGCTGGAGGGTGCCGGGTTGGCGACGCGGAGATCGCGGATGGCGGTCAGGCCGGCCATCTTGATCGCGATGCGGGGTGCCGCCGCATAAGGGGCAGCTGTCTGCAGCGACAGGATCAGCCCGCCGTCATGGCGGAACCAACGGGCTTCAATCCCGGCGGCGCGACTGCCGTTCGGCACACGGAAGGCGGCGCGCGGCGGGGCGCCGGCCGATGTCAGCAGATCGGCCATCGCATCGAGTTGTGCGGCGTCGGCGACGCCGCCGCGGCGCATCACCGTTTCGGACACTTTGGCCAGGTCACCGAGCGGAAGGCTGCCGCGTCGCCGCCCGTGACCATCGAACAGACCCGGCTCGGTATCGGCGAGAACGGTTCCACCGGCGGCAGCAAAGGCGCGGATGGCGGTGATCTCGGCATCGGAGAGCGACAATACGTCGGGCAGGAACAGCACCCGGATCCCATCGCGCGTCAGGGCGCCGGCCTCCAGCATCGCGGACGACAGCAGATGAGGCTGGACGCCGAGGGCCAAGAGCCGCTGCAACGCCTCGCGACGGCCGGCGCGCCAGGCATTGTCTTCGTATTCGCGGCCGGCATCGCGGTCGGACCAGGGCGCTCCATTGCGGCGATCCAGCAACCATTGCACGCGGAAGCTGGATTGCGACACCAGGACGGCGACCGGGTCGCGATCGGGTTGGCTGGCCAGGATGGTGGGAGCGACAGCGCGGATGGCGTTGGCCAGGCGGGACAGTTCGGCGCCGCGCGGGGCCGGGCTGCCGTCGGGATGGACGACTTGGTCGCCTTCGTCCCAGACCACGGTGCCGCGGCCGCCCTGCAGCATGTTGCGCCAGGCTTCCGACCCGTCGCCAGCACTGAAGCTGGTGCGCAGGATTATCGTGTTCGGACTGGCCGCATGCGCGATCGCAACGTTGTTGGCCTCGTCGTAGATCTCCAGCACATCGACCGCCGGGGCGAGCCGGAAGTAGTCGTAGCCGCCCCAACCCGGCAACTGCCCACCCTCCAGCCCGGCGCGGGCCGATGCGTCCGCCCGGTGCAACGCCTCCGTCCCGGCACGGACGGCGCCGGCGAAGGCGGTGTCCATGAACTGCTTGAAGTCGCCCCAGGCGGCGTAGTTGCCGTCGGTGCGGGCCAGGGCGGCATTGGTCAGCACCGGCTGCACGGCGTCCCAGGCCGGGAAATCAGTGCTCCATTCCGTATTGAGGGCGCCCAGGCTCGGATATTGTTCGTGCAGCCAGGCGCGGAAGGCGGCGAGCGAGACGGGCGAGATGTCGGCATCCCATGCGGCGGCGAGGTCACCGATGCCGGCTTCGTCGGCCAGGTTATAGTACAGCGGATGGTAGCGGGATTGCGCGGCGACGAGGTCGGCGAGGCGGTCGGCGATCCGCGTCTGCCAAGCCGGGTCGGAGAGGCTGGGATCGCGCATGAAGACGCCCGTGTCGGCCGGGTCCTGGCGGTGCCGGGCTTTGGCGGCGTCGAAGAGCCAGGTGACGGATTTGCCGGGCGTGTAGCGATGGTAGGGCGCGTAGAAATCGGTGGCGACGTTTTCGAGGAACCAGGGCAGACCGGACCCGACGTGGACGGCGAGTTCGGCCGGGTCGATGGTGCCGCCTGTGGCGCGCAGCTTGGTGCCGGTGAAGCCGAGTCGCTTGAGACCCTCGAGTTGAGCCGGCGTGCGCTCCTGCCACATGATCAGCTCGTAGGTGTCGAACGGGGCGGCCAGCGCGGTTCCGGCTGGTAGCAGCAGGGCAATGGCGAGCGCTAGGTGCTTCATGGGCTGGCCACGACCTTGCCATCGCCCTTGAGCGGGCGGACGGGGCCGTTGCCGGAGATCCTGTTGCCGGAGAGCTGGGCCGCGGCAGTGGTGAGATTGTCGACGAAAATAGTCGGGTAGTTGCCGTCATTTCTGAAGATGTTGTCTTGGACGACGATCTCCCGGGTCGGGTGGGTAACGCCTTCGGCGCCGAGCATGATCGCAGCGGTGTGGTTCTCCGACCCCGGGCCCTTAACGATCGTGTTGCCGCGTAGCAGGACGTCGCCGCCGTTGGGAACGTCGACCTCGTAGCTCGCCGTGCCGCGAGGTCCATCCTGGATGTCGCAGCCGACCACCTCGGTGCGGGCGGCACGCGACTTGATGTGATGCGCCTGCTGCGTGTCGAAGAAGCGCGAGTTCTCGATGCGGACGAGGTCGAGCCGGCCGACATAAACGCCGTGCGAGCAGGCGCCGCCGCAGAAGCCGTTGCGCTCGAACAGCGAGTTGCGGATGGTCATCGAGCCGCCTTCGGTACCGGACAGGATGCCGTTCTGGTTGCCGATGAAGCGCACGCGGTCGACGAGAATGGACCGACTCTCGCCCCGTATGCCGGCGCCGTTATCGTCTGGGATGCGGACGTCGGCGAGGGTCAGGTTGCGGATCGTGACGTTCTCGCCGCGGACCACCAGCAGCGCCTTGCCCTCGCAGGCCTTGTTGGCCATGACGACCTGCTCGGCGTTGCCGACACCTTCGACGGTGACGTCGTTCTTGGCGATGACCGCGCAATCCACGTAGCGGCCGGGGTGAATGGCGACCATGTCGCCCGGCTGCAGGTCGACGACGGCGGCGGACGGGACCGGGTATGGCTGCCCCGGACCGACATCGAGCGTGCGCGCCTGCCCGGCGGTCGCGAGCAGGGTGAAAATGGCAGCGGTGACGAGGGAACGAAGCATCAAGTTGCTTTTAACACCGCCCTCTAGGTGGCGCTACGCCACCGGGTCAGGCCGACGGTCAGGGCATCGAAGCCTTGGTCGAGGGTCACGGCGAGAAGCGCAACCAGGGTCGCGCCTTGCAGCACATAGGCGATGTTGGAGCCGTTGAGGCCGACGATGATCGGTAGGCCGAGCGTCCGTGCGCCGACGGTGGAAGCGATCGCCGCGGTGCCGATGCCGATGACCACGCTGAGACGGATGCCGGTGAGGATGACCGGCGCCGCCAGGGGCAGTTCGACCTGCAGCAGGATTTGCGCCGGTGTCATGCCCATGCCGGCGGCGGCGATACGGGCATCGGCCGGGGTGTTTTCCAGCCCGGCGATCGTGTTCTGCACCACCGGCAGCAAGCCGTATAGCGCCAGCGCGACGATGGCGGGTTCGGCGCCGAAGCCCATCGCAGGAACCGCCAGCGCCAGAACGGCAACCGGCGGGAAGGCCTGCCCGGTGGCAGCGACCGTTTCCAGCAAGCCGCGGAACTCGCGGCCGGCCGGGCGGGTGACCGCAATTCCCGTTGCGACACCGAGGATCACGGCGATGCTGCTCGCCGCTGCGACGATCTCGACATGGCCGAGCAGCAGGGCCGGAAAGCCGTCCTGCCGATAGACCGGGTTGTCCAGGCCGGGGAACAAGGCGGCGAAGAGCGGGGCGGTGTAGCCAAGGCCGAACGTCGCCAGCAGAAGCAGCGCGAGCAGGACGATGAACGCGATCATCAGGGCCCCAGGAGGTCGGCGAGGTGGATGGTGCCGAGTGGGGCGCCGGCCGGGTCGCTGACGGGGAGGCGGTCCTGCGACCGGGTCACCATCGCCGATAGGGCGCTGCTCAGCGAAATCTCCGCGCTGACGGGCTCGCCAGGGGTGGTCTCGCCCGGCCGGACCCGGTCGCCGACGCGTTGGACGGCGAGCAGCTTGAGGCCGCGATCGGTGGTGCCGATGAAGTGGGCGACCTGATCGGTGGCCGGCCGGGTCAGCAATTCGAGCGGGGTGCCGAGTTGCACCAGGCGGCCGCGGTCGATGACGGCGATGCGGGTGGCCAGGCCGAGCGCCTCGTCCATGTCGTGGGTGACGAAAACGATGGTGCAGCCGGTCTCGGTGTGGATGCGGCGGATCTCGGCCTGCAACTCGGCGCGGGTGACCGGGTCCAGCGCGCCGAACGGCTCGTCCATCAGCAGGATGGAAGGGCCGGCGGCCAGCGCCCGGGCAACGCCGACGCGCTGTTGCTGGCCGCCGGACAGCATGTGCGGATAGGCGTTGCGGAGCCGGGTGGCGTCGAGCCGCAGCAGGTCGAGCAACTCGGTGACCCGGGCGTCGATGCGGGCGCGATCCCAGCCGAGCAGGCGCGGCACGGTGGCGATGTTGCGCGCCACGGTCCAATGCGGAAACAGGCCGCCACCCTGGATGACGTAGCCCATGCGGCGGCGGAGCTGTTCGGGCGCGATGCCGGCGATGTCCTCGCCATCGACGCGGACGGTGCCGGAGCTCGGGTCCTGCAAGCGGTTGATGAGCTGCAGCAGGGTGGATTTGCCGGAGCCGGAGGCGCCGATCAGGACCAGGATCTCGCCGTCGGCGACGGTCAGCGTGACGTCCTCAAGAGCCGAGAAACCTTGGTAGCGGCGGGTGACGTGGTCGAGCGTGATCATACGGCACCGCCGAGGGCGGCACGGGACCAGGCGGTCAGCAACCGGAACACGAGGTCGGCGGCGACGGCCAGCGCGATCACCGGCAGGGCGCCGAGGATGACCAAGTCGAGCGCATTGGCGAACAGGCCCTGGAAGATGATGGCGCCCAGGCCGCCGGCACCGATCAGCGCCGACACGGCGGCGAGCCCGACGGCCTGCACCGCGGTGACGCGCAGGCCGGACAGCAGCACCGGCAATGCGAGCGTGGCATCGACCTGCAGAAAGGTCTGCGCCGGGCTCATGCCCATGGCGCGCGCGGCGGTGCGGACACCGCGCGGCACGCCGTCGAGGCCCTCGACCGTGTTCCGCACGATCGGCAGGAGCGAGTAAAGGACGAGCGCAAGGATCGCGGGCACGGTTCCAATGCCGGAAACCCCGGGGATCATCGTGCCCAGCCAAGCGAGCGGCCCGATCAGCAGGCCAAACAGGGCTATCGACGGGATGGTCTGGATCAGGTTCAGCACCGGAAACGCGACCCGGCGCAACGCCGCCCAGCGCTGCGCCGCCACGCCGAGCGGAACGCCGATCAACAATGCGGGGCCGAGCGCGCCGAGCACCAGCGCAACGTGTTGCCCGAATGCGGCCCGGAAGGCGTCATGCTGGACGGCATATTCGCGCAGCAGCGAAAGCGGGGCCAGCGTGCCAAGGGCGAGCAGCAGCGCAAGCGGGGCGAACACCGGCACCAGCCCAGCCAGGCCGAACCGCAGCCGGCGTGCGGTATCGGATGCCAGCAGCAGCAACGTGGCCGCGAAAAGCCACGCGCCGGATCCGAGCGAGGTGCGTGCCGCTGGCGACCCGGCGGCCGCGAGGTGGGCGGCCGCATTGGCCCCGATCGCGGCTGCGGCCGCCAGGGCGATCCCGGCGCCAAGCAGGCTCGTCCACCGCGTCAGCGCTCCCGGTCGGAAGAGCGGCAGTACCAGCAGCCCGAGGCCGAGCGCGAACCCCACCGTCCATAGCGGGCTGGCGAGGCCGAACGACACGTAGCTGTCGATCGGTTGGCCGGATAGCAGTCGGTTGCGCGCGTGCCGCAGGAACGGCAACAAGCCGAGCGCCGCGGCCGCGACGGCCAGCAACGGAATCTGGACCCGGCGCACTTACTTCAGCAGGCCTTTTTCCTTCAACCATGCCGACGCGACGGCGGCGACATCCTGCCCATCCACCGCGATCCTGCCGTTCAGCGTGCGGAGCGTCGCACCGTCCAGCGCGGCGAAGGCGGGCGCGAGAAGGCCGGGAATGGATGGATTGGCGTCGAGCGCGGCTTGCCGGACCACCGGGCTGGGCTCGTAAACCATCTGGGCGTGTTTGATGTCGTCCATCAGGCGAAGGTCGAGCGCCGCGATGGCGCCGTCCGTGCCGTAGGCCATGGCGGCGTTGACGCCGGAGATGCCCTCCGCGGCGGCGCGTTCGGTGGCGGCCGTGTCGCCGCCGGCGAGGATCACCAGCTGATCGGCCGCGAGCTTGAAGCCGTAGGCGGCCTGGAACGCGGGCAGGGCGGCCGGGCTTTCGACGAACTCGGCCGAGGCGACGAGCTTGGCACCGCCAGCCTTGGCCCAGCGGGCGAAATCCTCCATGGAGGTGAGCTTCTCCCGGGTCGCGGCGTCGCCGTTGACCGCGATGCCCCAGGTGTTGTTGGCCGGCGCCGGCGGCAGCCAGGCGAGCCGGTTGGCGTCGGCATCGAGCCTGCGGACGAGATCATAGCCCTGGGTGACGTTCTTCCAGACCGGGTTGCTTTCCTGATTGAAGAAGAAGGCGCCGTTGCCGGTGTACTCCGGATACAGGTCGACGTCGCCCGAGAGGATCGCCGCTCGCAGGATCTTGGTCGGCCCCAGGCGCAGGCGGCTTTCGGTCGGGATGCCGCCGGCCTTGAGGACCTGCAGGACGATGGTGCCGAGCAGGGCCGCCTCGGTATCGAGCTTGGATCCGACCTTGACCGGCGCCGCAGCATCGGCGCGGGGGGCCAGCGCGGCGGCAGTCGCGGCACCGAGGACGGTGCGGCGCGTAAGGAAGGCCATGGCGCGTCTCCTGGGACGTTCGTCCGGACAGAACAGCAGGCAGGCGCGGTTACGCCAAGAGAGGAGAGAAGATGCCAGACGGGAAAGTTGCGATCGTGACGGGGGCAGCACACGGGATCGGGTGTGCGATCGCGCAACGGCTGGCCCATGATGGCTGGCGCGTCATCGGCGTCGACCGCGACCCGGTCGAGGAGGTCGCCGGGCTGCGTGGGGTGGTAGCCGACGTGGGTGACGAGGCAGCAATCGGGGCCCTGATCGCGGGCGTCGCGGCGCGAGAGGGACGGCTGGACGCAATCGTCAGCAATGCCGGCCTCATGGTGCGCAAGCCGCTCGCCGCCCTGACGCTGGCGGAATGGTCTGGCGTGCTGACGACCAATCTTACGGCGCTGTTCCTGCTCGCGCGGGCGGGGGAAGCGATGCTGCGGGCGGCCAAGGGCGGCATCGTCGCGATCGCCTCGACGCGGGCGCACCAGAGCGAGGCTGATACCGAGAGCTACTCGGCCAGCAAGGGCGGCCTGGTGGCGCTGACCCATGCCTTGGCGATCAGCCTGGGGCCGGACATTCGGGTGAACTGCATCAGCCCCGGCTGGGTCGATGTCGCGGGCGAACCGTTGAGCGAGGCGGATGCGGCGCAGCATCCGGTTGGCAGAGTGGGGCGGCCGGAAGACGTGGCGGCCATGGCCGCCTTCCTGCTCGGCTCGGAGAGTGGTTTTGTGACCGGGGCGGAGTTTGTGGTCGACGGCGGGATGACGCGGAAGATGATCTACGTCTGAGAAACCGGCTTAGGCGAACGCCCATCGCAGCGTGCGGGCGACGCCCATGGTGCCGGCGCGCAGCAAAGGGCGCAGCGGCGGCGCCGGCAGGCCGTGCATACGCCGCGCCCAATCCGGCAGCAGGTCGAGGCCGGACTGCATGGTGAGCTGCTGTAGCGGCTCGGCCATCGGCTTGTCGGCGCGCTTATTGAGCAGGATGCGGGCGATCTCGCGGGTACGATCGTCGACCAGCAGCGCGGGGCGCATGTCGGCGATCAGGCGGCGGGCCTCGACCTTGGTGGTGGGCACCGGGTCGGCGCCAAGGGCGCGGCCGACGCGGGCAATCTCGGCGAAGTAGCGATTCTGGTCGGCCATCGACATGTGCGGTTCGGCATAGCGAACCCAGCCTTCCAGAAAACTGGTGGCTTCGGTGACATGAACCCAGGCGAGCAACTCCGGGTCGTTGGCCTGGTAGGGCACCCCGGTCGGCAGCGTGCCGCCGACGAAACCGTGGATCTTGCGGACGCGGGCGATCGCGGTTTCCGTGGCTTCGGCGCTGCTGTAGGTGGTCAGCGCGATGAAACGTGCGGTCCGGCGCAAGCGGCCGTTGAGGTCGCTACGGAACTGCGAGTGGTCCCACACACCGGCCAGCACGGCGGGATGCAGCATCTGAAGCATCAGCGCGGCGATACCGCCGACCATCATGCCGGTAATGTCGCCATGGACGCGCCAGATCACGGAGCTAGGACTGAACCAGCCGTCGCCGCGGCGCATGACCGGCTGCTCGCCGCGGCTGCGGTCGTTGAAGATCGATGAAACCTCGGCGGCGATGGCCTGCTTGATAGGAGCCATGACACGGGAAAACCCGAGCGGCGAAACTGGCGATGTAGGCGTGGGATAGGCCATCCGAGGCGGCATCCGATGTGACCTCGCTGATATGTGTCGGATGTTGCGGAACGGCAGAGGGCGCATCGTCATGCATTGCGTGCGGATCGGCATTGATTCGCAAGCATGGAGCCGACATGGTGGGGGCCATGTCCAGTGGAGGGTGCCTTGAGTTTTGATCTGCGCACACTCATTGAAGAGGTCAAGCAAGGGAGCTTGTCCCGGCGGGCCTTCGTGCAACGGATCGTGCTGGCCGGGTTGACGGCGCCGATGGCGACGCAGTTGCTGGCGCTCGGCGGCGTGGCGCATGCCGAGACGACCTCGCCCGGCAACGGCTACACGCCGACCAAGCGCGGGGGCGGCGGTCTGCTGAAAACGCTGTGGTGGCAGGGTCCGACGTTGCTGAACCCGCATTTCGCGATCGGCACCAAGGACCAGGACGCGTCGCGCCTGTTCTACCAGCCGCTGGCAAGCTGGAACGAGAAGGGCGAGCTGGTCGCGACGCTGGCGGCCGAATTGCCGACGCTGGAGAATGGCGGGCTGGCCAAGGACGGCAAGTCGGTGACCTGGAAGCTGCGCCAGGATGTGAAGTGGCATGACGGCGTGCCGTTCACCGCCGATGATTGCGTGTTCAACTGGCAATACAGCCGCGACCCGGCGACCGCGGCGGTGACGATCGGCAAGTATAAGGACGTGACCGTCGAGAAGATCGATGACCACACGATCCGCGTCAGTTTCCCGGAAAGCCGTCCGTTCTGGGCGGATGCCTTTGTCGGCACCTACGGGATGCAAATCCCCAAGCACCTGTTTGAGGCTTACAGCGGCGCCAAATCGCGCGACGCACCGACCAACCTGGCACCGGTCGGCACTGGACCGTACAAATTCAAGGAGTTTCGACCGGGCGACATCGTCTCCGGCGTGATCAACGACAGCTACTACGAGCCGAACAAGCCGTATTTCGACTCGATCGAGATCAAGGGTGGCGGCGATGCGGTGTCGGCCGCTCGCGCCGTGCTGCAGACCGGCGAGTTCGACTATGCCTGGACGTTGCAGGTCGAGGACGATGTGCTGATCCGCCTCGAGAAGGGTGGCAAGGGCCGCGTCGTGATCATGGAGGGCACCGGCATCGAGCATGTGCTGTGCAACTTCACCGATCCCAACGTCGAGGTGGACGGCGAGCGGTCGAGCCTGAAGACCAAGCATCCGACCTTGACCGACCCGGCCGTCCGCGAGGCGCTGAACTACCTGCTCGATCGGGACTCGATCCAGAAATACATCTACGGCCGCGGCGGGGTGGCCACGGCGTCAATCTTCAACGTGCCGGACCGTTACCGTTCGCCGAACATGAAATACGAGTTCAGCATCCCGAAGGCGATCGAGGCGCTGGACAAAGCCGGCTGGAAGCCCGGCGCGGACGGTACCCGCGCCAAGGACGGCAAGAAGCTCAAATTCGTGTTCCAGACATCCATCAACCAGCCGCGGCAGAAGGCTCAGCAGATCTACAAGCAGGCTTGCCAGAAAGCCGGCATCGAGCTGGAGCTGAAATCGGTTACCGCCTCGGTGTTCTTCTCGTCCGACGTCGGCAATCCCGACACGTATTCGAAGTTCTACTGCGACCTCGAGATGTACAACACGACGTCGGACACGCCGGACCCGGCGCTGTTCATGCAGAATTTCCTGTCGAGCACGGCGGCCCAGAAAGACAACAAGTGGCAGGGCCGCAACATCACGCGGTGGCAGAGCAAGGAATACGACGATCTCTGGGCCACCCAGCAATACGAGCTCGACCCGATCAAGCGGGCGCAGATCCTGATCGCCTGCAACGACATGGCGTGCAGCAACCACGTCGTGCTGCCATTGGTGGCCCGGCCCATCGTGCGCGGGATGATCAATGGCCTGCACGCGTTCCCGAGCGGGTTCGATAGCGACTTCTGGGCTCTGGCCGATTGGTGGAAGGATGCCTGAGCCGTGAGGGACTTTTAAGCCTTGTCCGGCGCCTATCTGCTGCGACGCACCCTGATCGCGATCCCGAGCCTGCTCGGGATCAGCCTCATCCTTTACGCCGTGCTAGCACTGGCTCCCGGCGACCCGTTCGGCGAGTTGGCGACCAACCCCAACGTGCCAGCTTCCGTGCGTGCCGCCTTGCGGGCCAAGTTCGGGCTCGATGACCCCATCTGGTCACGCTACCTGCATTGGTTGGCGGCGATGGCGCAGGGCGATTGGGGCTTTTCCTTCGTCAGCCGGATGGACGTCGACACGCTGATCAAGCAGCGTATTCCGGTAACGCTGGCAGTGATCGGGGCGGCCCAGCTACTGGCGATCGCCGTCGCGGTGCCGGTGGGCGTGCTGGCGGCGCTGAAGCCGTATTCGTTGTTCGATCAGGTGGCCAACACGTTGGCGTTCGTGGGCTTCTCGCTGCCGACGTTTTTCACCGGGCTGCTGTTGATCCTGTTGTTCTCCGTGCATCTCGGCTGGCTGCCGACGGTGTTCCGCGCTGACCTGCAGGCGACTGGACTGGCGTGGTGGAGCGAGATGATCAAGCAGTCGATCATGCCGGTACTAGTGCTGGGCTTGTTCCAGGGTGCGTCGCTGGTCCGCTACGTGCGCTCCTCCATCCTGGACGTGGTGCGGCTGGATTACGTGACGACAGCGCGATCCAAGGGCATCGGCTCGGCGCGCGTGGTGCTGCGGCACATCGTGCGAAACGGCATGATCCCGGTGGTCACACTGGTGGCGCTGCAGATGCCGGTGGTGTTCGGCGGTGCGATCGTCACGGAGCAGATCTTCCGCGTGCCGGGAATCGGGTCGCTGCTGATTTCGTCGATCCTGGCCAACGACACGCCCGTGGTCATGGGCGTGACCTTCGTGTTCGCGATCCTGGTCGTGTTCTTCAACCTCGTTGCGGACTTGTTGTATGGCTGGCTCGACCCCCGCATCGCTTTCGCCTGAGTCTGCGCTGTCCACCGCCTTGGAGAGTGGCCCGGCGCTGGCTGGGCCGAAGCGCCGGGTCACGCCGGGGCAGGACGCTTGGCGACGGTTCCGCAGGCACCGCTTGGCGCTGGTCAGCTTGTTCATTCTCGGTGCCATGGTGCTGGCGGTGACGCTGGGGCCGCTGGTGTGGCGGGTGGCGATCGACGACATCGACTTCGCCGCGATGTTGCAGGTTCCGACGATGGCGCACCCGCTGGGCACCGACGATCTCGGCCAGGATATCCTGGCGCGCCTGCTTTATGGCGGCCGTATCTCGCTGGCGGTCGGACTGGCGGCGATGCTGGTCTCCGTTGTGGTCGGCGTGGTGGTGGGCTCGGTATCCGGCATGGCGAGCGGCTGGCTGGACACGGTGCTGATGTGGCTGACCGACCTGTTTCTGTCGTTGCCGCAGTTGCCGTTGCTGCTGCTCATCATCTACCTGTTCCGGGACTCGCTGAAGCAGCTGTTCGGCACGCAAGGCGGAGTGTTCCTGATGATCGTGATCGTCATCGGCGGGCTGCGCTGGATGCCGGTGGCGCGGCTGGTGCGGGCGCAGTTCCTCAGCTTGCGGGAAAAGGAGTTCGTCGAGGCGGCGCGGGCGCTGGGGGCGTCGCGGTTGCGGCTGGTGACGCTGCATATCCTGCCGAACGCGCTGGGCCCGGTGATCGTGGCGGCGACGATCGAGGTGGCGTCGGCGATCATCGCGGAGTCGACGCTGTCGTTCCTGGGGTTGGGCTTTCCGCCCGACATCCCGACCTGGGGCCGCGTGCTGTTCGACGCGAAAGACACGCTGGACGTGGCGCCGCACTGGGCGGTGGCGGCAGGATCGGCGATCTTTATCACCGTGCTGGCGATCAATTTCATCGGCGACGGGCTGCGCGATGCCCTGGACCCGAGACGCGTGCTGTGACGGCGCTGCTGGAAATCCGCAATCTGGTAACGGCGTTCAAGACCGACGAAGGCATGTTGCGCGCGGTGGACGGCGTCAGCCTGTCGATCGAGGAAGGCGAGACGCTGGCGGTGGTGGGCGAGAGCGGTTGCGGCAAGACGGTCACGGCGCGCAGCGTGCTTAAGCTGATCGACATGCCGCCTGGGCGCTTTGAGGCCGGGCAAATCCTCTGGAAAGGCCGCGATCTGCTGCCACTGTCGGCGCAGACGATGGACGACATTCGCTCGCGCGAGATCGGCATGGTGTTTCAGGAGCCGATGACGTCGCTGAACCCGATCTACCGGGTCGGCGAGCAGATTGGCGAGGCGGTCCGCGCACATCAAAACCTGTCGCGCAAGGCGGCCGAGGCGGTCGCGGTCGAGATGCTGCAACTGGTGCAGATCCCCGATGCGGCCCGGCGGGTGCGGGACTATCCGCACCAGTTCTCCGGCGGCATGCGGCAGCGGGTGATGATCGCCATGGCGCTGGCCTGCCGTCCCAAGCTGCTGATCGCCGATGAGCCGACGACGGCGCTGGACGTCACCATCCAGGCGCAGATCCTGGAGTTGCTGGACGACATGAAGGCCAAGCTCGGCATGTCAATCATGCTGATCACCCACGACATGGGCGTCGTCGCCGAACGGGCACAGCGGGTGGTGGTGATGTATGCGGGCAAGGTGGTGGAGGAAGCGCCAGTGGAAGCACTGTTCGCCAAGCCGCGGCACCCGTACACGCAGGGGCTGATCCGCTCCATCCCGCGGGTGGATCGGGCAGCGGTGCGCAAGGAGCGGCTGGAGCAGATCCCCGGATCGGTGCCGAACCTTCTGCATCCACCCCCGGGCTGCCGGTTCGCGTCGCGGTGCAAATACGTGATGGATGCTTGCCTGACAGCGCCACCACCGCTCAAGGGCGTCGGGCCCGGTCATGCGATGGCGTGCCTCCTTGATTGACGAACTGGCGGCACCGCTGCTCTCCGTCCGGGGGCTGACCAAGCGGTTCCCAATCCGCGGCGGCGTGCTGGGGCGCGAGGTGGCGTCGGTCAGCGCCGTCGATGGCGTGAGCTTCGACGTCCGACCTGGCGAGACGCTCGGCCTGGTGGGTGAGAGCGGCTGCGGCAAGTCGACCACCGGGCGGTGCATCCTGCGGCTGATCGAGCCGTCGGATGGCACGATTTGGTTCGAGGGCCGCGACGTGATGGAGATGAAAGGCGAGGCGCTGCGGCGGCTGCGGCGCGACATGCAGATCATCTTCCAGGACCCGTTCGCCTCCCTGAACCCGCGCCACACGATCGGTGGCATCGTCGGCGAGGCGCTAGTGATCCACGGGCTCGCCAAGGGCCAGCGCGAGCAGCGGGTCGTCGAATTGCTGGAGACGGTCGGGCTGCGGGCCGACCATATGAGCCGGTTCCCGCACGAGTTTTCCGGCGGGCAGCGGCAGCGGATCGGCATCGCGCGGGCGCTGGCGGTGGAGCCGAAGCTGATCGTGTGCGACGAGCCGGTGAGCGCGCTGGACGTATCGGTGCAGGCGCAGGTGATCAACCTGCTGGAGGACCTCTCGGCGCGGCTGGGGCTGGCCTACCTGTTCATCGCCCACGATTTATCGGTGGTGGAGCACATCAGCGACCGGGTCGCGGTGATGTATCTGGGCCGGGTGGTCGAAGTGGCGCCGTCGCGGGCGCTGTATGCCAACCCGCTGCATCCCTACACGGAGGCGCTGCTGTCGGCGGTGCCGATCCCGGACCCGACGCTGAAGCGGCAGCGCCTGGTGCTGCAGGGCGACGTGCCGAACCCGCGTTCTCCGCCGTCCGGGTGCCGGTTTCGAACGCGCTGCCCGCTGGCGGAGAAGATCTGTGCCGAGGTCGCGCCGCCGTTGGTGGCTGATGCGGAGGGCCATGCCGTGGCGTGTCACGTCCGGCGGCCGGCCTCGCGGCAAATCGGGCTCAGTCCGGCCTGATTTGAACCCCGGTGCAGCCATCGGCATGCAGCGTGGCGCGGCCGGTGGCCCAGGCGGTACTGACGTCCATGCAGAGCTGCAATAGGTAGCCGTCCGGCGAAACCCAGGCGGCGGCAAGCGATGGCGGTGAGGCGTCGAGGCCCGGATGCTGCAGCGGAGTCGCCCACCGGTGCCAGCCGTCGCCGGCGATGGCCGGGCCGAAGGCGAGCCGCGTCAGCTTGTTCTGCTTGAAGCCTGGCAACACCACCGTCGCGTTCGTGCCGCCCGAGGGAAGAAAGCGACTCCAGTAGAAGGCGAAGGCGAACGGCGTCGTGACGCGGGCCGCCGGCAGGTCGAGGTCGGGCCGGCGTTCGGGCGCGGCAGCGGGGTAGTCGGCAAGCCAGCGTTGGCCGAAATCGGCCGTCGCCCAGTGTCGCACGAAGCCGGGATGGCGCTGGCGGAAATCGGCGAGGCGCTTGGCTTGCACGCGGCTGGCCACCAGCGTGTCGCCGCGGCGAGTGAAGACGTCCCATTGTTGGCGAACGACGTCACCCCCGGAGAAGCTGCGTTGATTGACGGCGAGCGAAACGAGATCGTTCCCGCGCCAGGTACTGATCTCCTGGCCGAGATAGCGGTAGTCCGAGATCCAGGCCGAGACCTTGAATTCGAGCGTGACGTCGACGGTCGTGAGGCCGTCCGCTTGGGCGATCTCGGTGCGGGCGGCGAGGTGGCCATCGTGGCTGGTGGTGCCGGAGAAGCGGCAGGTCTCGGCGTGCGCCGCACCGGCGACGATGGTGGCGAGAGCGAGCGGGACGAGCCGGATCATTATGGGAGAACCTGCGACCGATCGAAACATTTGGTCCTGCGGCAACGGGCCTGTTAGCGTCCCGCCAAAGAAGGGTGGGGGACGTATTTTGGACGATAGCAGGATCGCGCGCTCAGCGATGCGGCGGATCGGGTTTCGGTTGGTGCCGTTTCTGATCCTGGCCTACTTCATCTCGTTCGTCGACCGGGTCAATGTCGGGTTCGCCGGGCTGGAGATGCGGCAGGATCTGGGACTCACGGCGACCGTGTTCGGATGGGGCGCCGGCATCTTCTTCCTGGGCTACTTCCTGCTCGAAGTGCCCAGCAACCTGGCAATGGAGCGATATGGCGCGCGGATCTGGATCGCGCGGATCATGGCGACCTGGGGTGTGCTGGCGATCGGCATGGCGTTCGTCGGCGGCACGACCTCGTTCGTCGTCATGCGGTTCCTGCTGGGGGCGGCAGAGGCCGGGTTCTTCCCGGGCGTCATTCTTTACCTGACCTATTGGTTCCCCTCGACCTACCGTGCGCGGATCGTGGGCATCTTCATGATCTCGATCCCGATCTCGTCCTTTCTGGGCTCGCCGATCTCGGGCGCGCTGCTGGGGATCACCGGGCTGGGGCTGAAGGGATGGCAGTGGCTGTTCATCATCGAGGGAATACCGGCGCTGCTGTTGGCGATCGCGACACCGTTCGTGCTGCCCAACCGGCCGCGTGACGCGCGCTGGCTGCCGCCGGAGGAGCGGGCCTGGCTGGAGCGCACGTTGGCGATCGAGGCAAGCCAGTCCAAGCCGGTCGCACATCCCAGCCTGGGGCAGATCTTGTCGGACAGCAAAGTCTGGCTGTTCGCCTTTATCTATTTCGGGTCCAGCGCGAGTTCGTATGGCCTGACGATATGGACGCCGCAGATCATCAAGGATTACGGGCTGACCAACTGGCAGACTGGGTTGCTCAACAGCCTGCCTTACGGGGTGGCCTGTGTGGCGATGATCATGTGGGGCCAGCACAGCGACAAGACCGGGGAGCGGCGGTGGCATCTGTCGCTGTCGTTCATGATGCTGGCGCTCGGACTCATCGGCGGCACGGTGCTGACTGGGCTAGTGCCGTTGCTGCTGGCGCTGACATTGGCGGCTTGCGGGGTGTTCATGCTCAAGGGGCCGTTCTGGGCCATGGCGACCGAGCAGATCCCGACCGCAACGGCGGCGGCGAGCATCGCGGCGATCAACTCGATCGGCAATCTGGGCGGGTTCGCCGGGCCGTTCGCGATCGGCGCGATCAAGGACGCGACGGGCAGCTTTACCCTGAGCCTGCTTCCCATGATCGCGTTTGCGCTAATTTCGGGTGGCCTGGCCTTGGTGGCCAAACGCCAGAGGCACACGGTGGCAGTGCCGGCGGAGTGATTACCAGAAGGTGCTGCCGGGAATGCCTTTGAACGGCCCGGCGACGGCGGACGTGATCCAGCCGCCGTAGAAACCGCCGGGCTGCGGGACGACCTGTTCGCCGTCGACCAGAACGGTGTCGAACGGGTCGGCATAGAAGGCGAGATGGCCGGCGATGGCGGCGAACTCGGGCGTCGGGTGTTGGTAGGACCATGCGACGTCGCGGAAGGTCTGACCGGCCAGCACCACGTCGAAATAATTTGCCGCGCCTTTCCATTCGCACATCGAGCGGCGGGCGGAGGGGCGCAGCACGGCGGCGTCGATGTCGGCGTGCGGGATGTAGTAGCTCGGCGGATGGCTGGTCTCGAGCGTGCGGACGCTGTTGCGTGTGTCCGCGACCGTCACGCCACGGTGCATGATCTGGATCCGCGCCGCGGTCGAGACGGCGATCGCCGGGCGCGGGTAGTCCCACACGCTTTCCTGGTTGGGGCCGGGTGGGATGGGTGTGGGGTGCATGGCGAATAGATGGGGTCGGCGGGGCGGCCTCAAAGCCTGAGGCGGGCGGTCCGTGTCAGGAAACGGCCGGTGAGCAGGATCGCCACCGTGATCAGGCCGAGGGCAAGGCCCCACCAGGCGCCGGCCGCACCGATTTCGGTGTGCAGCGTCAGATACCAGGCGGCCGGGAAGCCCACGACCCAGTAGCCGAACGCCGCGAGCAGAAACGGCGTACGGGTATCGCCGAGACCCCTCAGCGCCCCGGCGGCGACGGCCTGCACGCCATCGGCGATCTGGAACACCGCGGCGACTCGAAGCAGAACGGTCGCGGTCGTGAACGCCGGGCCCGGCGCCAGAAATAGCCCGACGATGACCCCAGGCGCGAGCAAGCCGAGGCCGGCAAAGGCGATCTCGGCAGCGCCCCCCAGGGTGATCGCCGCGATGCCGGCCCGGCGGGCAGCAACCGGGTCACGCGCACCGACGGCATGGCCGACGCGGACATTGGCCGCTTGCGAGATGCCGAGCGGGATCATGAACGCCACCGACACGGTCATAAGGGCGACTTGCTGCGCGGCGAGCGCAACGGGGCCGAGCAGGCCCAGGAGCAGCGCCACTGCCAGGAACAGCGTGGTCTCGACGGCATAGGTAGCGCCGATGGGAAGCCCGAGCCGCAGCAAAGCGCGCATGGTGGCCAGGCTTGGCCGCGTCCAGCGGATCAAACCGGCGCGCGACCCAGTATGGGCAAAGAGCGTGAGCGCGGCGGCCGTTGCAGTCAGGACGATCGAGGTCGCTACGGCCGGGCCGATGAAGCCGAGGGCGGGAAGGCCGAACCGGCCGTTGATGAGCCCGTAGCAGAGCACAAAATTGAGGACGGCCCCGGCCAGGGTGACGGGGAAAATGATCCAGCCGGCATCGACCGCCGGCAGAAACGCCCGCTGCAACCCGGTGCCGATCATGGCGCCGGGAATGCACCATTTGAGATAGGCCAGGAACTGGCCGGTGGCGTGGGCAAGCGCCGGCGGCTCACCCACGGCCAGGAGCAGCGCTTCCCCGTTGTCGAACAGGATAAAGGCCGGGACCATGAGGATGAGGGCGAGGAGCAGACCCGTCCAGTAGAGCACGGGCAGCTCGCGCCGACGACCGGCACCGATGGCTTGGGCGGCCAGGGCGCTGAGCGCCGCCAACACGCCCTGCAACACGACGAGCGCGCTAATCTCTATGGACGCCGCGAGGCCGCCGGCCGCCACCGCCTCGGGACCGATCGTGCCGAGCAGCGCGGTGTCGGTGACGCCCATGGCGATCTGGGCGAGTTGAGCGGCGGCCAGCGGCAGGCCGATGCGCACGGTTTCGCTGACATGCCAGCCGAAGCGGGCGGGGGTGGCGAGTATTGTCATGGTCGGCGGTGGTCTAGGCGGCTTTTGCCTCCGCGGCGAGACGGTTGAGGTTGGCCAACACGTCACGCCCCAGTTTCATGCGTTCGGAGACGCCCATGTCGCGGACCAGGGCGAGCTTGTGGTCCGGGCGGATCTTGATCGGGTGCTTGGATCGACCGACCCAGGCGATGAGGCCGGCCGGGTTGCGGAAGGTGTTGCCGCGGAACTGCAGCACCATGCCCTTGGGGCCGGCTTCCAGCTTCTCGACGCCAGCCTGGCGGCACATGCGCTTGAGGGTGACGACCTGGAGCAGGTTCTCGACCTCGGGAGGCAGCTTGCCGAAGCGGTCGACCAGCTCGGCGGCCATGGCTTCGCTCTCGGCATCGGAGGCGAGGGTGCCGATGCGGCGGTACAGGCCGAGCCGGACCGGCAGGTCGGCGACATAGGTTTCCGGGATGAGGACGGGCAGGCCGAGTTGGATGTTCGGTGTCCAGTCGCGATCGTCGGCCTTCTTGCGGCCCTTCTCGGCGCGCATCTCGACCACGGCGTCTTCCAGCATCTGCTGGTACAGCTCGATGCCGACCTCGCGGATGTGGCCGCTCTGCTCGTCGCCGAGCAGGTTGCCGGCGCCACGGATGTCGAGGTCATGCGACGCCAGGGTAAAGCCGGCGCCGAGCTGGTCGAGCGTCTGCATCACGTCGAGGCGCTTTTGCGCGGAGCCTGACATCCGGTGGTTGGTCGGCCAGGTGAGATAGGCGTAGCCGCGCTGCTTGCCTCGGCCGACCCGGCCGCGCAGCTGATACAGCGCGCCCAGGCCGAACATGTCGGCCCGGTAAATGATCAGCGTGTTGACGGAGGGGATGTCGAGGCCGGACTCGACGATGTTGGTGGACAGCAGGATGTCGTATTTGCCGTCGCTGAACTCGGTCATCACCCGTTCCAGCTCGGTCGGTGCCAGGCGGCCATGGGCCTGGACCATGCGGGCCTCGGGCACGATGCCGCGCATGCGTTCCGCCATGCGGTCCATGTCCTCGATGCGCGGCACGACGCAGAAGATCTGCCCGCCGCGGAAGCGCTCGCGCTGGACGGCCTCGCGGATGATGACGCTGTCGAACGGCGCGATGAATGTGCGCACGGCCAGGCGGTCCACCGGCGGGGTGGCAATGAGGCTCATCTCGCGCACGCCGGTGAGCGCGAGTTGCAGGGTGCGCGGGATCGGCGTTGCGGTCAGCGTCAGCACATGGACGTCGGCCTTGAGCGCCTTGAGCTTCTCCTTGTGGGAGACGCCGAAATGCTGCTCCTCGTCGACGATCAGCAGTTCGAGGCCGGCGAACTCGATGCCCTTGGCCAGAATGGCGTGGGTGCCGACGACGATGTTGACGGTGCCGTCGGCCAGGCCGCGCTTGGTCTCGGCGGCTTCCTTGGCCGTCACCATGCGGGATAGCTGCGCGATCTTGATCGGTAGCCCGGCGAACCGTGCGGTGAACGTCCGCGTGTGCTGGCGGGCCAGCAGCGTGGTCGGCACCACGACGGCGACCTGCGCGCCGGACATCGCGGCCACGAAGGCGGCGCGGAGCGCGACTTCCGTCTTGCCGAAGCCGACATCGCCGCAGACTAGCCGGTCCATGGGCCGGCCGGAGGCGAGGTCTTCGAGGACGTCGGAGATTGCCCGGGCCTGATCCTCGGTCTCGACGAAGGGGAAGCGGGCAACGAATTCCTGCCACTCGCCATCGGCCGGGGCGAGCAACGGCGCCTCGCGCAGGCGACGGGCGGCGGCGACGCGGATCAGCTCGCCGGCCATGTCGCGGATGCGCTGCTTCATCTTGGACTTGCGCGACTGCCAGCCGGCACCACCGAGCTTGTCCAGCGCGACACCGTTGCCTTCGCCGAAGCGGGACAACAGTTCGATGTTCTCCACCGGGAGGTAGAGCTTCTCCAGCCCGTCATAGATCAGGCGCAGGCAGTCATGCGGGGCCGGGCCGACGCGGAGCGTCTCCAGGCCGTCATAGCGGCCGATGCCGTATTCCTGATGGACGACCAGGTCGCCCTCGGCGATCTCGGTGGCTTCAGCGATGAACTGGTCGGCGCGCTTGCGGCGGCGGGGCGGGCGGCTGATGCGCTCGCCCAGCAGGTCCTGCTCGCCGATGACTGCGACATTGCCGGCCACGAAGCCGCGTTCCAGGCCGAGGGTGATGATGGCAGGGGTCTTGGGCGGCAGGCGAATCGCGTCGGCCCAGCTGTCGACCGGCTCGACCGGGACGTAGTTCTCGCGCAACAGATGGGTGATGCGTTCGCGCGAGCCACGGGTCCAGGCGGCGATGACGGTGCGGCGCTTCTGGGTGGCGGCGGTGGCGACCTGGGCCTTGAGCTGGGCGAAGATGGTCTCGCCGATGCCGGCGCCGGCCTTGGTGAAGACCGGGCCGGGGCGGCCGCCGGCATCGAGCCCGGGCGCGCCGTCGGGCTGGCTGTAGGGGCTGAATATGGCGCTGGCGCCAAGGGAAAGCAGCTCGTCCCATTCGGCGCGGTCGAGGTAGAGGCGCTCCTTGGCGAGCGGGCGATAGGGCACTTCGCCGTCGCGGCCGGGGGTGCGCCGGGCTTCCTCGTGGTCGGCGATCATCTCGAGGCGGGCTTCGAGCACTTCGACGGATTGATGGTCGAGGCTGACGAAGGCGTCGTCGGTGTAGTCGAGCAGGGTTTCCATCGTCTCGTGGAACAGCGGCGCCCAGTGTTCGATGCCGGGGTAGCGGCGGCCTTCGGAGACGGATTGATAGAGCGGGTCGTTGGCGGCACCGGGGCCGAACAGGTCGCGCCAGGCCTCGCGGAAGCGGGTGATGCTCGCCTTGTCGTGCGGGACCTCGGAGACGGGGCGGAGGATCAGCTCGTTGATCTTGGTGGTGCTGCGCTGGGTCGTCGGGTCGAAGCGGCGCAAGCTTTCGATGGTATCACCGAACAGGTCGAGGCGAACGGGCTCGGGCTCGCCGGCGGGGAACAGGTCGAGGATGCCGCCACGGGTGGCGTATTCGCCGGGCTCCATGACGGTGCCGGCGCGGTTGTAGCCGTTGGCTTCCAGGAAGGTGATGATGTCGCCGAGCGGCGCATCCTGTCCCTGCCGCAGGGTCATGGCGGCGCCGCGGAACGCCTCCCGTGGCGGAACGCGCTGGACGATGGCGTTGACGGTGGTGAGCAGGATGCGCGGCTTGGTGCCGGGCTCGATCAGGCGGGCAAGGGTGGCGATCCGCTCGGACACGATCTCGGCATTAGGCGAGATCCGGTCGTACGGCAGGCAGTCCCAGGCCGGGAAGCGCAGCAGCTCGATATCGGGGGCGAACACGGCGAGCGCTTCGGCCAAGTGCGCCATGCGGGCGTCGTCACGGGCGACATGGACGATGCTGCCCTTGTGCTCGACCCGGCGGCGCGCGAGCAACAGGGCGTCGAAACCCTCCGGCGCGCCGTAGACGACCGCGGTCAAAGGATGCGGCCCTCGCCGTCGATGGCGGCCTGGCGCATGAGGCGGAGCAGGCGGAACTCGGGCTCGTCCGGGATCGGCTGGCGGCCCATGAGCCAGTCGCCGAGCACGGCTTCTGGGTGATCCATCAGGCGCTCGACCTCGTCGAGTTCCACTTCCGTGAACGCCTGGAGGCGCGCGCGAACGAAGCGTCCGATCAAGATGTCGTTCTCGTAGGTGCCGCGATGGGTGGCGCGGAACAGGATGCGGCGGCGCCGAACGTCGAGCTCGGTATCAGGTTTGGTCTCGGGCTCGGGCAAGCAGGGTGACTTTCGCTTCGGGCTGCAGTGTGTTTAGGGCGCTCATATAAGAGGGGCAATCGAGCTGTCAGCCGCCGAGTCTACACTAACTGCCTTGTTCGCCGATCTCACGACCCTGCGCGGCGTCGGCCCGGCGCTCGCCGTCAAGATCGCGAAGGTGGCTGGTGGAAGCCGGGTGCTGGACCTGCTTTTCCATATGCCGGACGGTTATCTAGACCGGTCCTCGATGCCGCTGATGGCCGATGCGCCGGAGGGGGCGATCGTCACCTTGATGGTCGAAGTGGTGGTGATCGAACCGGGAAGCCCGCCGCGGCCGACTAAGGTGATCATCCGCGACTCCTCCGGCTTCGGCGAGATCGCCTTCTTCGGACGGCGGCCGCCGGCGGCGTTCAAGCCGGAGGCCAAGCTGGCGGTGTCTGGCAAGGTCGAGCGGTTCAACGGGCGGGTGCAGCTGCGTCCGGAGCGGGTGGCGCCGGCCGACAGGGTCTCGTCGATCGCCGGGTTGGAGCCGGTGTGGCCGCTGACGGGCGGGCTGTTCCCCGGGCAGGTGCGCGGCGCGATGCGGGCGGCGGTGGCGTTGGTGCCCGATCTGCCGGAGTGGCACCTGCCGAGCCTGCTGGCACGCGAGAAATGGCCGGCGTTCCGCCAGGCGCTGACGACCGTGCAGCTGCCGACCACCATGCCCGACCCGGCGGCGCGGGCGCGGCTGGCCTATGACGAGGTGCTGGCGCAGCAACTGGCGCTCGGCTGGACGCGGCAACGGGAGCGGAAGCGGCCCGGGCGGGCCATCATGGGGAACGGGCGGCTGCGCGCCGAGGCGTTGCAGCGGTTTGGCTTCCCGATGACGCCGGCCCAGGCCGAGGCGCTGACCGAGATCGACCGGGACCTGGGAAGCCCGGTGCGGATGCTGCGGCTGCTGCAGGGCGACGTCGGCTCCGGCAAGACGCTGGTGGCGCTGATGGCGATGCTGCGAGCCGCCGAAGCCGGGCTGCAGGCGGCGCTGATGGCGCCGACGGAGCTGCTGGCCAAGCAGCATTTCCGCACGCTGTCGGCGCTGTCGCCGGTGCCGGTGGTGATGCTGACCGGCTCGGTCAAAGGCAACGAGCGACGGGCGGCGCTGGAAGGCATCGGCTCCGGCCGCTTCCCGCTCGTGGTCGGCACCCATGCGCTGTTCCAGGACGCGGTGGCCTATCGCGACCTGGGGCTGGCGGTGATCGACGAGCAGCATCGGTTCGGCGTCGGGCAGCGGCTGCAGCTCGGTGGCAAGGGCACGCGGACAGACGTGCTGGTGATGACGGCCACGCCGATCCCGCGGACACTGCTGTTGACGCAATGGGGCGAGATGGCCGTCAGCCGCATTCAGGGCAAGCCGGTCGGACGCCTCGCCATTCGCACCACGCTGCATTCGCTGGCGACGTTCGCCGAGGTGCTGAATGGGATCGAGCGGGCGCTCGGGCGCGGCGAGCAGATCTATTGGGTGTGCCCGCTGGTGACCGAGAGCGAGACGGTGGATGCCGCCGCGGCAGAGGAACGGTTCGCGGTGCTGCGGGACCGGTTCGGGCCGCAGGTCGGCCTGGCGCACGGGCAGCAGGACGCCTCGGTACGCGACGGCGCGCTGGCGGAGTTCGCGGCCGGGCGGGTGCGGTTGCTGGTGGCGACCACGGTGATCGAAGTCGGCGTCGACGTGCCGGCAGCGACCGTGATGGTGATCGAGCACGCGGAGCGGTTCGGGCTGGCGCAGCTGCATCAGCTGCGCGGCCGGGTCGGGCGGGGCAGCGCGCAAAGCTTCTGCCTGTTGCTGCACGAGGACGGTCTGAGCGAGACGATGCGCCGGCGGCTGGTGCTGCTGCGCGATACCGATGACGGCTTCTTGATCGCCGACGAGGATTTCCGCATCCGTGGCAGCGGCGACGGGCTCGGCACGCGGCAAAGCGGACTGCCTGGGTTCAAGCTGGCCGATGCGGAGCTGCAGGAGAGATTGCTGGACATCGCGCACCAGGACGCCGCGATGCTGCTGGAGCGCGATCCGCGGCTGGAAAGCGAGCGCGGCCGGGCGGTTCGTCTGCTGATGCAGCTGTTCGAGCGCAAGGAGGCAGTGCAGACGCTGGCAGCCGGCTAGAGCCTCGTTGGCTAGCCGAATGGAACATTTGGCGTCCATCCGAGTTGCTCCTCTACTCAGGAGCTTCACCTATGGACGACCAACGCAAGATCGAGCGCGATTACGGTAATGGTGGCGAGACGCACCAGCGTAGCGACGCTGACCATCCGCCGCTGACCACCAACCACGGCATGCCGATCTCGGACAACCAGAACCAGCTTAAGGTGGGTCCCCGCGGCCCGGTCCTGCTCGAGGACCATGTCTATCGCGAGAAAATGAACCACTTCGACCATGAGCGCATCCCGGAGCGGATTGTGCATGCCCGCGGCACGGGGGCGCATGGCTACTTCGAGCTGACCGACTCGCTATCGGACGTGACCAAGGCGGATCTGTTCCAGAAGAAGGGCGAGCGGGTCGACGTCTTTGTACGCTTCTCGACGGTGGCCGGTGGCGCCGGGTCGGCCGACACGCCGCGCGACGTGCGCGGGTTCGCGGTCAAGTTCTATACCAAGGAAGGCAACTGGGATCTCGTTGGCAACAACATCCCGGTGTTCTTCATCCAGGATGCGATCAAGTTCCCCGACCTGATCCATGCCGCCAAGATGGAGGCCGACCGCGGCTATCCGCAGGCTGCGACGGCGCATGACACGTTCTGGGACTTCATCAGCCTGATGCCGGAATCGACCCACATGATCATGTGGGCGATGTCGGACCGCACGCTGCCGCGCTCGTTCGCGACGATGCAGGGCTTCGGCATTCACACGTTCCGCCTCGTCGATGCGACGGGGAAGAGCACGTATGTGAAGTTCCACTGGAAGCCGAAGGCCGGGCTGGCCTCGACGATCTGGGACGAGACCGTCAAGGTGGCTGGCGCCGATCCGGATTTCCAGCGCCGTGATTTGTTCGAGCGCATCGGCCGTGGCGACTTCCCGGAATGGGAGCTCGGCGTGCAGTTGTTCGACGACGAGTTCGCCAACAGCCTGCCCTATGACGTGCTGGACGCCACCAAGGTCATCCCCGAGGAGATCCTGCCGATCCGCACGGTCGGCCGCATGGTGCTGAACCGCTACCCGGACAACTATTTCGCCGAGACGGAGCAGGTGGCGTTCCTGCCCACCAACCTGGTTCCGGGCATCGATCATTCCAACGATCCGTTGCTGCAGGGCCGGCTGTTCTCCTATCAGGACACGCAGCTCAGCCGCCTCGGCTCGACCAACTTCCACCAGATCCCGGTCAACCAGGCCAAGGGCACGGCGACCGGTTGCCCGTTCATGAACATGCAGCGCGACGGTCACATGCAGATGCAGGTGCCAAAGGGTCGGGCCAATTACGAGCCAAACAGCCTGTCCAAGGCGGGTGAGATCGGCGGACCGCGCGAGGTTGGTCAAGCTGGGTTCGTCACCTTCCCGGCCGAAGAAGCGGGCGGCAAGCTGCGCATCCGTGCGGAAAGCTTCGCCGACCATTATAGCCAGGCGCGGATGTTCTTCCGCTCGATGGATAAGGCTGAGCAGGCGCACATCGCGTCGGCACTGGTGTTCGAGCTGTCGAAGGTTTCGATCGAGCACATTCGCACGGCGGTGCTGGCCAACCTGCGCAACGTCGACGAAGACCTTGCCAGCCGGGTGGCTGACGGTTTGGCGATGGAGTTGCCGCGGGCATCGGAGCCGGCAGCGCCAGTACAGGACCTGCCTTTGTCGCCGGCGCTGCGGATCATCCGTGGTCCATTGGAGAAGCACACGCTTGAGGGCCGCACGGTCGGCATCCTGTTCGCCGAAGGCAGCGATGCGGGCGAGCTGATGAAGGTCAAGGACGCCGTCACCAAGGCCGGCGGGCATCCGAAGCTCATCGCGCCGAAGGTCGGCACGATCGGGCTGTCGGATGGCACCACGATCAAGGCCGACGCGCAGCTTGCCGGCCAGCCATCGGCCACGGTCGATGCCTGCGCCGTGCTGCTATCGGAAGCGGCGTGCAAGAAGCTGATGAAGGACGGTGCGGCGGTGCAATGGGTGATGGATGCGTTCGGGCATCTGAAGGCGATCGGCCACAATGCCGCCGCCAAGCCGTTGCTGAACAAGGCCGGCGTCGAACCGGACGAGGGCGTCACCGATCTGAGCGGCTTCGTTGAAGCGGCCAAGAAGCGTTACTGGGATCGCGAGCCCAACGTCCGCACGTTGGCCTAAGGAGAGTTGCCGCCCCGTTACATCGGGGCGGCGACTTCTTTCGTCGTTGCCAGGATCCGGTCGATGAACGATCCGGCCGCCCCGAGATAGGCTGTCGGATCGGCTAACCGTATGACGTCGTCTCGGGACAGGGCAGCACTTACCTCCGTTACCATCATCAGCGCGTCTTCGAGCGCCATGCCGGTGTCGCTCACCCGGTCGATTGCGTGCTTGACCGCGTGATGAGCGGTCTCGCGCCCCAATGTCGGCGCCAATCCCATCATGATCGCCTCGGCCATGATGCCGCCATTCGTGATGGCCAAGTTCTCCTGCATCCGCGCCGCATCGACCACCATGCCCTCGGCGATCGTGCGTGCGTGCATCAATGCGCCGGCCGTCAAGACGAAGGCCTGCGGCAGCGCCAGCAACTCGGCTTGCCAGGGGCCGGTCCCGCGCTCGTGGTCGTCAGCCATCGCGTTGAGCATCAGCGGCACCAGCGCCTGGACACCCCGCTGTGCCGCGAGGACATATTCGGAGGCGATGGGGTTGCGCTTCTGCGGCATTGTCGAGGAACCGCCACGGCCGGCGATGTAGGGCTCGCTGACTTCGCCGACCTCGGTTTGGCACAACAGGATCATGTCGGTTGCGATCTTGGCCAGGCTACCGCAGATCAGGCCAAGCAGGCTCACCGCCTCGGCCAAGCCATCGCGCACCACATGCCATGGACCCGGCGGCTCACCGAGGCCGAGTTCGGCCGCCAGCCCCGCCATCACAGCCAAGCCCTTGTCGCCGAGCGAGGCCAACGTGCCGGCAGCGCCGCCGAACTGCACCCGCAGCGCCCGCGGAAGCAGTTGATCCAAGCGTTCGAGATGGTCGGGCAACGGCATCAACCAGGTCGCAACTTTGAGCCCGAACGTGGTCGGGAGGGCATGTTGCAGATGGGTGCGGCCGGCCATCACGGTGTCGCGGTGAGTTTCGGCCTGGTGGGCGAGTGCGGCCGTGATGGCAACGAGTTCGGCGCGAACGAGTGCCAGGCCGTCGCGGAGTTGCAGCACGATCGCGGTGTCGAGGATGTCTTGGGTCGTCGCACCCCAGTGCGTCCACCGTGCCGCGCCCGGCCCGGCGGCGCGTGACAACCCCTTGACCACGCCGATCACGGGATAGCCCACGGTGCGGACGCTAGCGGCAAGCTCGGCCGTGTCGAGGTTCTCGACCGTGGCGGCCGCGGTGATAGCGTCGGCGGCGTCGACCGGGATGATGCCGAGACGGGCCTGCACCCGGGCGAGGGCGGCTTCGACGTCGAGCATGCGCTGGAAGAAGGCGCGCTCGTCCCAGATTGCCCGCATGGCGTCGTCACCATAGAGCGTGCCGAACACCGGGCTGTCGGCGGGATTGATGGCCACCGGTCAGCCCTCCGCGTAGACTTGCTTGGCCAGTCGCATGGCCGAATTGGCAGCCGGCACCCCGGCATAGACGGCCACGTGCATCAGCAGTTCGGTGATGTCCTCCGCCGTTGCGCCGGTGTTGCGGGTGGCGCGTAGGTGCAGCTTGAACTCCTCCTCGTGACCAAGGCCGGCCAACAGCGCCAGGGTCACGATGGAGCGGGTGCGCCGGTCGAAATGCGGCCGGGTCCAGACGCCGCCCCAGGCGGATTCGGTGATGAAATGCTGGAAGTCGCGGTCGAGGTCGGTGATCCCCGTCGTAGCACGATCGACATGGGCATTGCCGAGGACCTGGCGGCGGGTGCGTAGCCCGGCGGCGTGCGCATCGGGAGCGAAGAAGCGCAACAGGGCACCGGCGACGGCGGCAGGCTGTTCTGCGGTCGGGATGTGCGACGCGGCTGGGATGACCTCGAGGCGGGCGCCCGGAATAGTGCCGCGGAGAGCCTCGGCGGAGGCGAGCGGAGTCGCCGGGTCGTCGGCACCGACGATGACGAGGGTAGGCACGGCGAGGCTCGCACTTTGCGAGTGGAAGTCGGCACCGGCGATGGCCTCGCAGCAGGCTGCATACCCTTCCGCCGCCGTCGCCAGGATCAGCTGGCGGAAATGATCAACGGTGTGGGCGGGTGCCGCCGGGGTCAGCCAACGCGCGAGCACGCCGTCCACCACGGCGGCCATGCCCTTCTTTCGCACGGCGGCGGCCCGCTCCAGCCACAAAGCGGCCGGCGGAAACGCCAGCGCGGTATCCATCAGCACGAGCGAGGTGACACGATTGGGCGCAAGGTGCGCCAATTGCTGCGCGATCAAGCCGCCGATGGACAGGCCGACGACCGCGACTTGGTCGATAGCGAGATGCTGCAGCACCGCCAGCGCGTCACGGGCGAGCGCGTCAATGCTGTAAGGGCCCGGCGTGGCGGCAGTGTCACCATGGCCGCGCATGTCGGGCCGCAACACACGGAACCCGGCGCCGGTCAGCGCGGCCATGATCGGGTCCCAAACTGCGGCGGAGGTTCCGAGCGAATGAAGCAGCAGGACCGTCGAGCTGCTAGGAGCGGGGCCGGTATCGTGAACGGTCAGAGCATGGCCGGCGGCATCGATCGTGTGGGTCATGCCGTGAGGTTACGAGTTGTCGATCGCAGAGCAATGGGGCTGCGCTATTTCCGAAGCATTAACCGATGGCTGCTATGGTCGGCACGCTGAAGGAGTTTGTCTGGTGAGCGACAAAAAGAGTCGTGTGGCGTGCCCTCGATAACGGTTCTGCTGCATGCGGGTAGCGACAGTGACGCAACGTTGCTGACAGTGCGGGACCTGTGCGCGCAGAGCTTTTCCGATTTCGAGCTGCTGGTGCTCGATGACGGCACCGCGCCGTCAACGGGGGCGGCGATTGAGTGGGATTGTGGCGACCGTCGGGTGCAGGTGATCCGGGTTCAGGAGACCTCCGCCGGAGCTGTGTTGAATCGTGGGCTGGAGTTGGCTCAAGCGGGGCTGATCGTACGCGTGGCAGCCGGCGATGTGTCTGCGCCTGACCGTTTTGCACGGCAGGCGAGCGTGATGGCGACGGCGCCGGAACTGGCGTTCGTCGTGACGGGATGGCGGTCCGTCAACGCCGGTGGCCAGACGGGTCGGCAGGTGTCGCCGTCGGCGGCCGATGCCGGACTGCGTCACGCCATGGCGACGGGCGATGCGGTAGGGCACCCCACGGCGATGATGCGGCGGGACGCAGTGGGGAAGGTCGGCGGGTGGCGCCCGGCCTTCGTTGGACTGGAGGATTACGACCTGCTGCTGCGATTGCTCGACCGGCATCGCGGTGCCGCGGTGCCGGATGCTCTGGTCGAGTTCAAAGAGCCGCCGACCGTGGCGAGTTGGCGTACGTTGGAGCAGTCGATCCTGTCGGAGATGGCGGCCGTCGCGGCGCATGATCGGCGCCAGATCGGGCGGCCCGATCATGGCGAGCGGACAACGCCGGCGGATCGGACCATGCTGCATCGGATGGGCATGGCGGAGGAGGAAGTCACCCGCGCGATCGTCGAGCGTGCCCTCACGGTTGCGACCGTGGCCGGGGCGGCGGGTCAGTGGCGGAGCATGCGGGAGGCGGCGCGACTGGGTCTTGAGCAGGGCGCTCTGCCGAGCGGCATGAAGTCGCGGTTCATGGGTTTGTGGCTGCGGAGTCTGGCGCGGCGCCGGCCTGGTCAGCAGGCCGACCCGGTCGTCGCTGCCGCGGACGTTTCGGCATGAAAGGCTGTGAGGCTGACAGACCTGTCTGACGCTGGGTTGGCATGGTAGGGCGGGCGCTGACAGTGGGGTTGGACGCTAATGCCAGCGAAGACGCGCCCAGGACGGCCTTGGTGGCTGTTCATGATGCCGCGCGACATCGGATTATTCCTACGTAGCGCCAAGACGGATCTGCGGATCTCAGAGGTTCGCGCCACCGATGGTGCCCGAGCCGCCTTCGAGGCTGCGTACTCGGAGCGCGATGATCCCTGGGAGTCCGACAACCCGCGATATTCCTATCAGCGTTGGAAATACGAGGCTCTCATGGCTACCCTGCCGGAAGGCCGCCGATATGCCCGCGCGTTGGACCTCGGATGCGGCATGGGTGCGATGAGCCTGGCGCTGACGAGGGTGTCGGATGACGTGCTCGGTCTCGACATCGCGGAAGCCGCAGTCGCGCAGGCGCGGCGGCGGACCGGCACCCAGCCGGGGCTGAGGTTCGAACAAGGCGACATCAACGCACTCGACCCCGCGCTGAACGGCCGGTTCGACCTCGTGGTGGTCGCGGACACGCTGTACTATCTGAGCGAACTGGACGACACGAGCCTCAAGACCGCGGCGACCCTGGTGGCCGGCCTGTTGGCACCGGGCGGATTATGCCTGCTGGCGAATCACTACTTCTTTTCCGGCGACAAGGACTCGCGGCTGACGCGGCGCATTCATGACGCCTTCGCCTGGTCACCTAGCCTGACCCTGCTCTCGACCGGGCGGCGGCCGTTCTATCTCACTTCCATCCTGTCGCGCGCCCAGGCGGTTCCGGTTCTCGGCTGATGCGCTGGGGGCAAGTCGCGGCGCTGGTCGCCGGAACGGCAGCACTGACCTGGATGCTGAGCGCAGTGGGATGGAACGGCATCGTCCATGCCGCCGTGCTAGGTGGCCCGGCGTTGCCAGCGGCCCTGCTCATCCATGCCGGGCAGCTCCTGCTGGCCGGGTTGGCATGGCGGGCAGCGATCGGCGCACCGGCATTGTCACGGCTGTTCGTTGCCCGCGTCCGATGGATCCGCGAAGGCGTCAACACGATGCTGCCGGCGGCACATATCGGCGGGCAGGTGATCGGCGTGCGTTTGCTGGTCAACGCCGGCGCAGCCCCCGTGCGGGCCGTGGTCGGCACCATCCTCGACCTGACGGTTGAAGCATTGGCGCAACTGGTCGTCGTGGTCGCGGCGGTCGTGCTGCTGCTGGTTCTTCAAGACGATCAGCGCGCATGGTTGTTCTGGGCCGGTGCGGGACTGGGAGGCCTGGGGTTCACCGTCGGGCTGATCCTGATCGCCTTGCGGCTGGGCGTGTTGCGGGCGATCGAGGCCGGGCTGCAGCGTGTGGCGTCCCGTTGGCCGGGAACGCGCGGCTGGTCGATGAGCGGGCTGCACGCGATGCTGGTGGAGCGTCAGGCGGATCGGGGCGCGATGCTGCGATCGATGCTGTTCAGCATCGCCAGCTGGTCGCTGGGAACGCTGGAGGTGTGGGTGATTCTACGCGCCCTCGGGGCTGAGCCGCGGCTGGAGGTTTGCTTCGTGATCGAGAGCCTGGCCATGGCGGCCCGAAGCGCCGGGTTCGCGATTCCGGGTGCGGTCGGCGTGCAGGAGGGGGGCTTCGTGCTCGCCTGCGGCCTGTTCGGGATCGGAGCGGAGACGGCGCTGGCTTTGTCCGTATTGAAGCGCCTGCGCGAGTTGATCGTCGGCGGCGGCGCCCTGCTGGCCTGGCAGTTTGCCCGTTAACGCTGCTTTAGCAATGGGCGATTATCATGGAATGACGATGCTCATTGACGGTCGCACACCGTAGTTTCAGCCGCCCAAGCGGCTGAACACCATGGCATCCCGGTTTTGCTGCATCAACGAGGTGATGCTCGGGACCTGCTCGAAACCGAGCCCGGTCGGTAACGCCTCCTCGTCCTCCGACTGGGCGATGCTGGCGTAGGCCGCGCCGCCTACTTTCTCCCACTTGCCCGCTGGCTTGCGTACTTCGAGGTTGGCCACGGTCGCCTTGAGGACCAGGCGAACGATCGGATCCTTGGGTGCGTTTGGCTTGGTCAGGCTTGGATGGCCCGCGATCACGCGCCACCCTGCAGCCAGTGCCCACGCCGTAAGATCTTCCTTTGTCATAGGCGATCGGTCGCGATCAGGCGGTGCGTTTGGCTTTAGCTTCCTGCTCGGAGCGGGCACGCCAGAGCGCCATGTCCGCCTCCTTACTGAAGGCAACGCGGACGCCCTTGCCGCCTTGGCCGACGCGGATCTTGCCGCCGTTCGACGCTTTGTGATCGGCCAGCCAGGACAACAACTCCGGCGATTCCGGGGTTTTACCCTCGAATTCGAGCACACCGACGATCTCTTCGACTTTGCGGCGCTTTACCATTGTGCATGCTTTCAGGAAATCGGCGGGATAGCCCGCGACGAGGTAGAATTGCTTCTAAGATGAGGCGTCACGACCGTTTGTGGAAGGGGGTCGGGCATCAACCCCACGCGGGGGTGCCGTCGACAAAAGGCTTTGGCGGTGCCGCGGCAATGGCTGCGTTGAGCGCGCGAACGCCGGCCGCGGCACCGTCCGAGTGAGCCCACACCGCACCCACGACGGCAAGGAAGTCGGCACCGGCCGTGACCAACGGCGCGCAGTTCAGCGCCGTGATGCCGCCAATGGCGACGCAGGGTAGCTCCATGATGTCGGACCACCAGGTGATCAATTCCGGGTCCGCCCGGGTCGGTGCATCCTTGGTTGTCGTCGGGAAGAAAGCGCCGAAGGCGACGTAGTCCGCGCCGTCATCGCCCGCCTGCATCGCCAGGTCGCGGCTGTCGTGACAGGTGACGCCCAGCGTGAGTTTGCCGAGAATTTTGCGTGCGTCGGCGGCTTGCATGTCGGTTTGACCAACATGGGCGCCTTCGCACTCGAGCGCGGCCGCCAGGTCGGGTCGGTCGTTGAGCAAAAAGGCCACGTCGCGAGACTGGGCGACGGGGCGGAGTGCGTCGACCGTGCGGCGCCAGTGATCGTCGGTCGCGTCCTTGAGGCGGAGTTGCACGGCTGCGACGTCGCCAGCGTCCAGAGCGGTCGCGAGCGTGTCCGCGAAGTCGGGGCCGGCCGTGGTGGGCGTTACGAGATAAAGGCGAGTGGCCATCGGAGCTTCTTCTGTCTGGAGCGGGTCTGTGCGGCGACGAGGTGGCGCGATTAGCCGACCTCGAGCCAGGCTTCAATGTGCCGAACTGCTACCGGGTCGGCGAGGTCGAGATTGGGGGGACGGGTGGTGAGCAGGATCGAGCCGGCGGACTCAGCCCGCTCGGCGATTTCCGGCCAGGCGGGGCAAGCGGCGAGGATGATGATGCGGCACCGTAGCGCGATCGCTTCCAAAGCGCGGCCAGACGCATCGGCGCAATCCAAAATGTCGGGCTGCGTGGTTCCGGACCCGGCGATCAGCGCGCGCCACCAGGCCGGGCCGGCGAAGACGGCAGCAGCACGTGCGGAGAGCAGCGTCACGGGCCGCTTGGCGGCCAGGGCGAGATTGGCTTGCCCGCCGGAATGAACGCAAATTGCGGGAGGAAGATGGAGGTGCGGGAGCAAGGAGTGCGGCGACATGCTTGACGTTCGGGCGGCTGGGCGCTTTGTGTGCGTGTTGCATAGCACAGGGCTGGAATCGAATGGCCGAAGATGTCACGCCGGAAGATCGGCTGGAAGCGGCATTGGACCGGATCGCCAAGGTCCTGGACGCGCCCGACCCGGTGGCGGCCGAAGTCGCCGAACGCCTCGACGGCATCATCGCCACCTTGCGGGACGCTCTAGCCAAGTAAGAGGAGTGTCGCCGGATGGCGCAAGTTCAGCTCAGGATCAACGGTCACATTCACACGGTCGGCTGCAAGGACGGTGAAGAAGCCCATCTCACGGCGATGGGCGGCGAGGTCGAAAAGCGGATAGAGCGCGTAAAGGCGCTCGGGATGAACAGCGGCGAAACGAAGCTGCTCGCGATGGCGGCGCTATTTCTCGCCGACGAACTGCACGACATGATGGCCGAATTGGAAAACGCCCGACGCGGCAAACCGGGAACCACGGAGCGGAACAACTCCGAGCGCATCTCTCGCCTTGCAGCGCGGGCGGAAGCCCTCGCTGCGGCTGCGGAGGATGCGACCGCCTAGCGGCGGTCGATCGGCGTCAAACGCGGTTCAGCGGCGGCGCACCTGGCTCACGTCACGCTCGGCGCCACGGGCCGCGCTGGTGGTGAGTGCGGCGTAGGCTTGGAGCGCGGGTGAGACCACCCGGGTGCGCTGCGGCATCCATCCCTCGGCACCGCGCGCGTCCATGCGAGCGCGACGGGCAGCGATTTCCTCGTCGCTCAACACCACGCGCAGGATGCGGGCCGGAATGTCGATTTCGATGCGGTCGCCCTGTTCGAGCAGGGCAATCAGGCCGCCTTCCGCCGCCTCGGGCGAGGTGTGGTCGACTGAGAGGCCGGCGCTGCCACCGGAGAAACGGCCGTCGGTGACCAGGACGCACTTCATGGCCAGGCCTTTCGACTTCAGGTAGCTGGTCGGGTACAGCATCTCCTGCATGCCCGGGCCGCCCTTCGGGCCTTCGTAACGGATCACGACGACATCGCCGGGTTGCACCTAGTTGCCGAGGATGCCGGTGACGGCATCGTCCTGGCTGTCGAAGATGCGTGCAGGGCCGGCAAAGACCAGCAGCGCCGGATCGACGCCGGCGGTCTTGATGATGGCACCGTCTAAAGCCAGGTTGCCTGACAGCACGGCCAAGCCGCCGTCCTGGCTGAAGGCGTGGGCGCGGTCGCGGAGCACGCCTGCGGTGCGGTCCAGGTCCAACGTCTCGTAACGGTTGTCCTGGCTGAACGCCTGCGTGGTGCGGACGCCGCCGGGAGCGGCGCTGAACAGGACGCTGGCGGTGTCGCCGGATTCGCGGCCGGGAGCTTTGATATCCCAGCGGGCGAGTGCGTCGGCCAGTGTCGAGGTGTGGACGGTCGGCAGCGAGGTGTCGATCAGGCCGCAGCGGTCGAGTTCGCCCAGGATCGCCATGATGCCGCCGGCGCGATGCACGTCCTCCATGTGGACGTCGGCCTTGGACGGCGCGATCTTGCAGAGGTTGGGGACCTTGCGTGACAGGCGGTCGATGTCGGCCATCTTGAACGGCACGTCGCCCTCTTCGGCTGCGGCGAGCAGATGCAGCACGGTGTTGGTGGAGCCACCCATCGAGATGTCGAGCGACATGGCGTTCTCAAACGCCTGCAGCGAGGCGATGGTGCGGGGCAGGGCGCTTGCGTCGTCCTGCTCGTACCAGCGGCGGGCGAGGTCGACGATCAGCCAGCCGGCCTCGACGAACAGCTTGCGGCGGTCGGCATGGGTGGCGAGCACGCTGCCGTTGCCGGGCAGCGCCAGGCCGAGCGCCTCCACGAGGCAGTTCATCGAGTTGGCGGTGAACATGCCGGAGCAGGAGCCGCAGGTCGGGCAGGCGGAGCGTTCCTGGGCCTCGGCTTCCTCGTCGCTGACGGTGGAGTCGGCGGCGGAGACCATGGCGGTGATGAGGTCCGCCCGGCGGATCGTACACTCCTTAAGGATCTTGCCGGCTTCCATCGGGCCACCAGAGACGAAGGTGACCGGGATGTTGAGGCGCATGGCGGCCGTCAGCATGCCGGGGGTGATCTTGTCGCAGTTGCTGATGCAGACCATCGCGTCGGAGCAGTGCGCGTTGACCATGTATTCGACGCTGTCGGCGATCAGTTCGCGCGACAGCAGGCTGTAGAGCATGCCGCCATGGCCCATAGCGATGCCGTCATCGACCGCGATGGTGTTGAATTCTTAGGCGATGCCGCCGGCTGCCTCGATCTCGCGGGCGACGAGTTGACCGAGATCCTTCAGGTGCACGTGACCCGGCACGAAATGGGTGAACGAGTTGACCACCGCGATGATGGGCTTGCCGAAATCACCGTCGGTCATGCCGGTGGCGCGCCACAGGCTGCGGGCGCCGGCCATGTTGCGGCCGTGGGTCGTGGTGCGGGAGCGATAGGCGAGTATCGGGCCTCCTCGGCGAGTGGCGTGCGTTATCGCCGAGGTAGACCGATGGGAGCAGCCGAGCAACGCGCGCGGCTGCATCGCTGCCGTCAGGCCAGGCGTTGCTTGATGATGTCGGCGACGCGCAAGGCGTTGGCGATGATGGTCAGGGTCGGGTTCACGGCACCGATCGATGGAAAGAAGCTGGCGTCGGTGACATAAAGGTTATCCAGTTCGTGGGCCTTGCAGTTCACGTCTAGGACGGAGGTCGCCGGGTCGGTCCCGAAGCGGAGGGTGCCGGCCTGGTGGGCGGTGCCGCCGATGGGAATGTTCTTGCCGAGATAAAGGTCTCGGCTAATCAGCGTCGGCCAGGCGTTCATCGGGGTGAGCATGTCCTTGAGCTTTCCCGTCAGCCGGGCTGCGGCTTCGAGATTGCCCTCGTGGATGTCGAGCACAACCTTGTCGCCGTCGTAGTAGATGCGGTTCTGCGGGTTGGGCAGGTCTTCGCTTTGCATCCAGAAATCCATCGAGTGCTCCGCCATCTTCTCGAACGGCATCTCGGGCAGCAGGGACATCAGCTTGGGCAGCGGTGCTTCGCCACGGATCTGCTCGGCATGCGACGTGGCGCACATCTGGATGAGGCCGAGCGGAAACTCCCAGTCCGGAGCATCGAAGTAGTAGTCGCTGATGGCAAGCGTCTTCTGAAAAACGGTGTGATTGGGCTCCTTCAGGATCGCCATGACGATCGACATGTTGTGCCGCATGTAGTTGCGCCCGACCTGGCCGGAGCCGTTGGCCAGACCCTTGGGATGCGCGTCGGACAGCGAGCGGAGCAGGAGCAGCGCAGAACTTAGGGCGCCACAGGCGACGACGACGATGTCGGCCGAGTAGTGCTCGAACTGGTTGTTCCGCGTCACATGAACCCGGCGGATGCTGCGGCCTCCGGCGTCGGTCTCGAGGCGGGTGACGTAGGCGTTGGTCAGTAGGGTGAAGTTCGGGTGCGCCGCCTTGGTGGGGTCGACGTTGATGACCTGGGCGTCGGCCTTGGCGTTGATCGCGCACGGAAATCCGTCAAAGGCATCGCAGCGGATGCAGGGGCTGTACGTGGTGGCCGAACCGTCCGGGTTCTGGTCGAGCTTGATGCCGAGTGGGAGGTGAAACGGATGCAGCCCCTCGCGGGTCAGCGTGTCGCTCAGCTCCTGGATGCGGGGCTCATGCTTGACTGGCGGGTAGGCGTAGGGGGCGCTGGACCAGGGCTCGTTCGGATCTTCGCCGCGCTGGCCGTGGACGTGATAAAGGGTTTCGGCTTGAGTGTAGTAGGGCTCGAACGCGTCGTAGCCGACCGGCCAGGCGGGGGAAACGCCGTCCTTGTGGCGAAGCTCGCCGAAGTCGCGCTCGCGCAGGCGCAGCAGGGCGGCGCCGTAAACCTTAGAGTTGCCGCCGACGTAGTAGTGCAGGCCGGGATGGAACTCCTCGCCGGTGCGGCCGTACCAGGTTTCCTTGGCCTGGTACGCGCCGTCGACGAAGACAGTCTTAGAGTCCCAGTTCTTTCGCGAGCGGGGGAGGTAGTCGCCGCGCTCGATCATCAGGATGCGTTTGCCGGTCGGGGCAAGCGACTGGGCGAGCGAGGCACCGCCGGGGCCGCTGCCGATGACGATGATGTCGTAATGGTCGTCCGGCATGGTGTCAGATGTCCAACTTCTTGGCGGTTTCATGCAACACGGCAACGCCGATGACGGCCAGCACTCCGATGAACGCCATCTTGTGGCGATCGGTGAACATCTCCCAGCTTCCGGTGCGGGGACGGCGCTTGTCGAAACGGCCATGCGCGCCGTAGGCGCCCGGGACGGGCTCGAACAGATTGGCCGGGGCGTTGGCGGGCTCCGGGATATCGGTGAGCTGACCGGCATAGCCGGCCTTGGCGAGGTAGCGATCAATCAGGCCGGGGGCGATGCGGTTGGCCAGGATCGCCTTGACGGTCGGGAAACCGACCCAGACGTCGCGCCGCTTGTGGGTGGCGGCGAAGAAGATGGCGCGGGCGGGAACCTCGGGCTGGTAGATCGGCGGCACCGGCTGCGCCTTCTTGCCCATCTTGTTCATCGCCCAATCGAATTGCGGCGTGTTGACCGCCGGCAGGTCGACCATGGTGATGTGCACGTTCAGCTTGTCGTGGATGATCTCAGAGCGGAGGCTGTCGGTGAAGCCGCGGATCGCCGCCTTGGCGCCGCAATAGATCGATTGCAGCGGCACCGAACGGTAGGCCAGTGCGGAGCCGACGTTGACGATGGTGCCGCGATTGCGCCGCCGCATGCGCGACAGTGCGGCCATTATGCCGTGCACCTGGCCGAGATAGGTGACGTCCGTGCCGCGCTTGACCTCCTCGGCGGTGAGCTTGCTCACCGGTGCGAACACGGTCGCCATGGCGACGTTCACCCAGACGTCGATCGGCCCCAGCTCCTTTTCGACCTTGGTTGCGGCAGCTTCGACGGCATCGGCATCGGCCACGTCGGTCGGGATCGGCAGTGCGCGCACGCCGTAGCGCCGGATGTCTGCGGCTGCCTGCTCGAGGCGATCGTTGTCGCGCGACAGGAGGGCGACGTCGTAACCGTTGCGCGCAAATTCCTCTACGGCGGCGCGGCCAACTCCGGCGCCCGCCCCGGTAATAACGGCAATCTTGTTCATGGTGTTCTCCGTGCCGGTTTCGACGTGCTTGAAGCGGCACGCGGACGTTCGGCCTCCCAACGGCGGGAAGGTCGCTGGAGTTTTGTGAACAGGCCGACATGTACGATTTCGCGATCCGGCGATTGCGGTGGGCGGGCCACGCGCCTATTTGAGCAATGGGGCTACCCGGTGCGTCAGGTTCTACATCCCCGGGGCCATAAGCACTCCTGCGGGAGCTGGCTCTGTCTTAGCCGTGGTTAGGATAACCGGCGCCCACCTATGCAAATAGGTCTCGGGAGGATGCTAACGCCAACGGCCAGGGTGGCTCCACTTACCATGCATCGCTGTGACAAGGCTGATCTCCGCCGCGCGATGCGGCCGCGGCGGCTGTCCTGTGACCCGCGCGTCGGCATGCGGCTGGCAGGTCACGTGCTGTCGGCCGGGCTGATCGCCCCCGGAGCAGTGGTCGGCGGCTACTGGCCCCTTGCCGACGAGATCGATGTGCGCCCCTTGTTGCTGGCCTTGGTCGCGCGCGGACATCGCGTCGGCCTGCCGGTGACACCGGCGCGCGGAGCCGGGCTGTCGTTCCGGCGCTGGCGACCCGGCGCGACGCTAACGCCAGGCCGTTTCGGCACCCTGGAGCCGGTTGGCTCCCCGATGCTGCCGACCCTGCTCCTGGTCCCGTTGCTCGCCTTCGATCGGCATGGCCGGCGCTTGGGCTATGGTGGCGGCTATTACGACCGGACGCTGGCTGCCTCGCCGGTATTCACCATCGGATGCGGCTTCCTGCTGCAAGAGGTGGACAGGGTGCCAACGGAGACGCACGATTGCCGCTTGAACGCCGTCGCTACGGAGATGGCGGCTTTCGTTGTGGAGTGAGTCGTTTGTCTGAATCCAGCGCCCCAGAGTCTCCTCCAAGCCCGCGACAAATCCATGCCGTCATCCGCAAAGAAGGCGAGGAGCAACTTGAGCGTCATGGCGGCGCGATCGCCTGGTCGGGACTGGCGGCAGGGCTGTCGATGGGCTTCTCGTTTCTGACGATGGCGTTGATCCAGGGGCGTATGCCGGACGAGCAGTGGACGCCATTGGTGACCAGCTTAGGCTACACGCTCGGCTTCCTGATCGTGATCCTCGGACGGCAGCAATTGTTCACCGAGACGACGCTGACGCCGGTGCTGCCGATCCTCACGGATTTTTCGATGGCCCGGGTCGGCAAGCTGTTCCGTTTCTGGGGTATCGTCCTGAGTGCCAACCTTGTGGGCACCTGGCTGTTCGCGTGGGGCATCTCGCACGAGCATTTCTTTATCCCGACCGTGTGGCAAAGCCTGGAGTCGATTGCCGTCGGGGCGGTGCAGGAGCCATTTTGGCCGATGGTGTTCAAGTCGGTCCTGGCCGGATGGTTGATTGCGCTCATGGTCTGGGTATTGCCAAGTTCCGGCCCGGCCAAGATTTGGATCATCGTGGTCCTCACGTACACGGTAGCGATGGGACATTTCTCCCACGCGATCGCCGGGTCGTGTGAAGCGGCATTCGCGGTGATCACGGGGACGAAGAGTCTGTATGATTATTTCTTTGTGTTCCTGATCCCGACCGTGCTCGGCAATACGGTTGGCGGCGTCACCTTGGTAGCGATGCTCAATCACGCGCCGTTGGCGACCGAGGCCTAGCTAAGGGGGGGGCCTAGTTAGCGGGGTTTAGCTTTCGTCACGAAGGATCGGAGCGTGGCGACGCGCTGCGTGCGGCTGCCGTGCAGCAGGTGCAGCAGCGTCAACAGTTGGGCCGGGTCGCCGTTGAGTTTGGTGTCCAGATGCGGACGCGGGCCGAAGCGGCGGGTGCTGACGGTCTTGACCACCGTCATCTCGAGCAGCCCTTCGGCGCCGCGGGTGACGCCGAAGCCGCTGCGGCGCCGGCCGCCGAAGGGCAGCCGCGGGTCGGCGGTGGGCATAATGAGGTCGTTGACGCAGACGGAACCGGCATCGATGCGGGCGGCGAGCGCATAGGCCGCGGCCGGCGGGCCGAAGATGCTCGCGCCGAGCGCATAAGCGCACTGGGCCGCCGCCTGCAGCGCGGCTTCCGTATCCGCGACGGGAACCAAGGCGAGCCAGGGGGCGAACACGTCTTGGTTGAGGATTGCCAGGTCGGGGCTGGCACCGGAGAGGACGGCCGGATTGCGCGCGGCGACCCGGGCGCCCTTGCTCTCGGCGTCGGCGAGGAGAGCCACGAGACGGGTTTCAGTGGCTTCGGGGATAACGGCTGCTGGCGGTAACTGGGCCAGCAGGCGCGAAAGCAGGTCCGCCTCCATCTCCCGCGGCACGAACACCCGGCGTGGCGCGATGCAGGTGGCGCCTGCATTCAGCCGCAGGCCATAGGCCAGCGACGCTGCTGCAACGGCCAGGTCAGCGCCGGGTAGGATAAAGGCCGCATCGACGCCGGAAAGCTCCATCGCCGACGGCGTGAGCGTTTCCGCGGCGGCGCGGGCAACGGCGATGCCGGTGTCGGCGCTGCCGGTGAGCACGACGTAGTCGTAGCCGGCGCGCATGGCCGCCGGGCCGGCATCCTCGGCGAGGATATGCAGCAGACCATCGGGCAGACCGGCTTGCTCCAGCAGAGCGGCCAGAGCGCGGATCGGCTCGGCCCGTCCGGGAGCGGGCTTGACTGCGACGGCGTTGCCGGCGGCCAGGGCCTGCAATGCCTGCGCACCCGGCAGGAACAACGGGTAGTTGCCGGGGGCAAGGATCAGCACGGTGCCGCGGGGTTCGCGGCGGATTTCCTGGCGCACGCCGGTCAGCCAGAGCGGACCCAGGCCCAGCCGCTTGGTCGCCAAGATGCCCGCTGCGTTGCCGACCAGGAAGCTGGCGGCTTCGGCGAGCGGCAGGATCTCGGCCGACAGCGTATCGGCCAGCGGTCGGGGGTTGGTGGCCGCAAGGGCTTCGGCGTTGGCGACGATGGCGTGCCGGCAGCGTGCGATGACGGCCAGCCGGCGCTTGATCGGCGTGGCGGCCCAGCTTACGCCGGCCTGCCTAGCCCTCACGAGAATGGGAGCGATGACATTTTCGTTCATGGGGCCAACTCTACCGGCGTCGAGAGGATGAGGTTAGGGTCACGTATGCCGAACCGGATCGCTGAGGGTAAGTTGATCGCATGAACAAGCGAGTCGGGATAATTGGAGGCGGCCCTGGTGGGCTCGCTTCTGCCATGTTGCTGGCAAAAGCCGGTGTGGACGTGACGGTGCATGAATCGCGGGAGGTCCTGGGCGGCCGATCGGCGACCATCACGGCCGGGACCGAGCGGGGCACGTTCCGCTTCGATACCGGGCCGACGTTCTTTCTGTATCCGCGCGTCTTGGCAGACATTTTCGCGGCGTGTGGGCGGGAGCTGGCCGACGAGGTCGAGCTGATCCGGCTGGACCCACAATATAATCTCGTGTTCGAGGATGGCGCCTCCATCTCCGCCACTGGCGACACGGAGCGGATGTCGGCGGAGATCGCGCGATTGTCGCCGGCGGATGCCGACGCCTTTCCGCGTTTCATGGCGGATAACCGGGCCAAGCTGGCGGTGTTCCGGCCGATCCTGGAGTCGGCATTCAACAGCATCCGCGACCTTGGCCGGCCCGACGTGCTGAAGGGCCTTGGTATGTTGCGGCCGCATCGCAGCGTGGATCAGGATCTGGCGTCGCACTTCAAGGACCCGCGGGTCCGGTTGGCGTTCAGTTTCCAGAGCAAATACCTCGGCATGTCACCGTTCCGGTGCCCGAGCCTGTTCACGATCCTGTCGTTCATGGAATACGAATACGGCGTGTATCACCCGCGTGGCGGCACCGGCGCCGTTATCGCGGCGATGGCCAAGGTGGCACGCGAGTTGGGTGCCACCGTGCGCACCAACGACCGGGTCGACGAGATCCTGTTCGAAGGCAAGCGCGCCGTCGGCGTGCGGATCGGCGAGGTCGAGCACCGATACGATGCGCTGGTGGTCAACAGCGACTTCGCGCAGACGATGACGACGCTGGTGCCGGACGCCAAGCGCAAGCGCTGGACCGATCGCAAGATCGCCAAGAAGAAGTTCTCTTGCTCGACGTTCATGATGTACCTCGGCATCGAGGGATCCATCCCCGACCTGGCGCATCACACCATTTTCCTGTCGACCGACTATCGGCGGAACCTGGCGGAGATCGAGGCCGGGCAGGCTCCGGGCGAGCCGAGCTTCTACGTGCAGAACGCCTGCGTCACCGACCCGGCCCTGGCGCCTCCAGGGCATTCCACGCTCTACGTGCTGGTCCCGGTCGGTCATCGCGTCGAAGGCGGCGTGGATTGGCCGGCGCAGCAGGCGCAGTACCGTCAGATGGTCCTACAGCGGCTGGAGCGGATCGGAATCAAGGACATCGAGAGCCGCATCCGGTTCGAGAAGGTCATCACTCCGCGCGATTGGGAGGATGACCTGTCCGTTTATCGCGGCGCGACTTTCAATCTGGCGCACAACATCCGCCAGATGTTGCATTGGCGGCCACGCAACCGGTTCGAAGACCTGAACTCGGTTTACCTGGTTGGTGGCGGCACGCATCCGGGCAGCGGACTGCCGGTAATCTTCGAGAGCGCGCGCATCACGTCACGGCTGCTCACCGAGGATCTCGGGATCGACCCGGACTGGAGCGCGCCGTCGGCGATGGCGGCGGACCACTACGTCCCCGCGATCGCGGAAGCATTGTAATGACAAGCACAAATTTTCTAAGCGACTGGAGCGGGCCGCGATGAACGCGATTTCAGATATGGGCCGGTTGCCGGTCGGCGTCGTGGGCGCCGGGCTGGCCGGGTTGGCCGCAGCGTGCACGTTGGCGGCTCGCGGGCACAAGGTTGTCCTGTTCGACAAGAACCCGTGGCTGGGCGGCAAGGCAGCGGTGCTGAACGAGGGCGGGTTCCGGTTCGACATGGGGCCGACGATCCTCACGGTGCCCGGCAATCTCGAGCGCGTGTTCAACGAAGCCGGACGCAAGATGTCCGACTACCTCGACCTTCGCCGGCTCGACCCGCAATGGCGTTGCTTCTTCGAGGACGGCAGCGTGCTCGACCTGCGCGAGGACATGGATACCATGGTGGAAACGCTGGATGCGTTCTCGCCAGGTAACTCTGCCGGGTATCGCGACTTCTCGGCCATGAGCCGCAAGCTGCATGAAGTGTCGGAGAAGTTCTTCTTCTGGAAGTCGGTCGAGGGCATCGGCGACACGCTCAGCATGAAGGGCATGAATCTCGAGACGCTGAAGGAGGTGCTGAGCCTCCGGATGGGAACGTCCGTGGCGGCGCAGATCAGGAAGCGCGTGCCGGATGGACGGGTGTCGCAGATGCTCGACCATTTCGTGCAGTATGTCGGCAGCTCGCCGTATCAGTCGCCGGCGGTGCTGTGCAGCATCGCGCACATGCAGACCGATCGTGGCGTCTGGTATCCCATGGGTGGGACTCGCGCGGTACCGGAAGCGCTGGAGAAGCTTGCTGGCGAACTCGGGGTCGATCTGCGACCGAGCACAGAGGTGACGCGGATCATCTCGGAGAGTGGCCGGGTCACGGGCGTGGAAACGGCGTCGGGCGAGATCGTCCGCTTGTCGGCGGTGGTCTCCAACATGGACAGCGTGCGGACCATGCGCGAGCTGGTCGGCGGAGCACCGGCGAAGAAGTTCGCCAAGCGCTGGAGCCGCGACCCGGCGTGTTCCGGTGTTGTGCTGTATCTCGGGCTGGACCGCGCCTACGACCATCTGGCGCACCATGACTTCGTGTTCTCGCGGGATCCGAAGGAAGAGTTCGACTGGATCTACGGCAAGGGCGAGCCGGCGCCCGACCCGACCTGCTACATCGCGGCGACCGGCCGCACCGAGCCGGGCGTGGCCCCGCCCGGTGGCGAGGCGCTCTATGTCCTGGTGCACACGCCGTTCCTGCGGCCGCATCACGATTGGACGCAGATGTTCCCCGCCTACCGCCAGGTCATCCTCGACAAGCTCAAGCGGTGCGCGGGGATGCCGGACCTTGAGGAGCGCATCGTGTTCGAGCGGCATCTGACCCCGCAGGGCATCCATGATCGCTACAAGGTGCTGAACGGCGCGATCTACGGCCTGGCCAGCCATGGCAAGGTGAATGGTGCGTTCAAGCCGGGGAACCGGTCGCGTGACCTGGCCGGATTGTATCTCGCCGGCGGCGCGGCGCACCCTGGTCCGGGGATGCCGATGGTGCTGATGAGTGGGTGGATCGCGGCCGACAGCCTCAACCAGGATATGTCGGCAACCGTCAGTGCCTAGACCGGCCGATCCGGTCGGGCGACGCTCGCCCTTTCTGTTCGGGGCGTTCGGATGGTATTTGCGCTGGCTGTTCTGGCGCAAATTCAACGCGGTGCGGGTGGCACGGGCCGGGCTGCCCGTGTTGCCGGCCGGACCGATCATCATCTGTTCCAACCATCCATCCTGGTGGGATCCGGCGTTCTTTATCTTGCTTCAGCAGACATTGATGCCGGGACGAGCCGGTTTCGGCCCGATGGATGCCGAGGCACTGGAAAAGTACGGGCTGCTCGAGCGGATGGGCGTGTTCGGGATCGAACTCGGCAGTTCGCGTGGGGCGGCTCGCTTCCTCGACATCTCCGGCCGTTTACTGGCCGTGCCGAACCACGTGCTGTGGATCACGGCGCAGGGCGAATTCGCCGACGTTCGACAACGACCCATCCGGCTACGACCCGGCATCGCGCATCTGCTGCGACGCGTGCCGGGCGTCACCGTGTTGCCGCTGGCGGTGGAATATCCGTTCTGGAATGAAGGCAAGCCCGAGGCGTTGGCCCGGTTCGGCGCGCCGATCACCGCTGGTCGCGAGCGGAGCGTCGCCGAGTGGACGGGGCTGCTCGAAGACGAGCTGACGCAGACGGTCGATGCGCTTGCCGCCGACAGCCTCCGGCGCGATGCGCGGGCCTTCAAGCGGGTGATGCGCGGCAGCGCGGCGGTTGGGCCGATCTACAGCCTGTACCGGCGGGTGCGGTCGGTGCTGACCGGCCGGGTCGTCGACGTGTCGCATGGGGGGCGGGAGTAGTGTGGGGTTGGGTGTCGCTGGCGTTGGCGGCGTTTCCGCTCGGGCTGGCCCTGGTGAACCTTCGGCTGCTGCGGGTACCGGCGCCTGCGGAGGGACGGCCGGCAGTGTCCGTGCTGATCCCGGCTCGCAACGAGGAGGTCAATATCGCGGCGGCCTGCGCGGCGGTGCTGGCCAGCGAGGGTGTGGAGATCGAGCTGGTGGTGCTCGATGATGGCAGCACGGATCGTACGCCGGAGATATTGGCAGGCATCGGTGATCGGCGGCTGGTGATGGCGTCGGCGCCGCCGCTGCCGGCGGGATGGTCGGGCAAGCAACATGCATGTCAGCGGTTATCGGAGCGGGCGTCGCACGAGTTGATGGTGTTCGTGGACGCCGACGTGCGGCTGGCGCCGGATGCGGTCAGTCGCATGGCCGGGTTCATGCAGCGCAACCCGGCGGTCGGGCTCGGCAGCGGATTTCCGCGGCAGGTGACGGTAACCTGGTCGGAAGTGCTGCTGCTGCCGTTGATCCATTTCCTGCTGCTCGGCTTTCTGCCGATGGGGGTGATGCGCTCGTCGATATCGCCAGGGTTGGGAGCAGGGTGCGGACAATTATTCATCGCACGACGGACGGCCTATCGCGCGGCGGGAGGGCATGCCGCAATTCGGGCATCACTTCATGATGGACTCATGCTGCCGCGTGCGTTCCGGCACGTCGGGTCGCAAACGGATCTGTTCGACGCCGGCGAGTTTGCCCGGTGCCGGATGTACGTTAACGCGGCCCAGGTTTGGGAGGGTTTATGCAAAAACGCGACGGAGGGAATGGCCAAGCCGGGCGCGTTGCCGGTTTGGACGGCCATCTTGTTCATCGGGCAGGTGTTGCCGTTGGTTCTGATGGTCGTGGCGCCGAGTTGGCCGGCCGCGTTGGCGCTGGCGTGTGGGATCGGGCTGCGGCTGGTGTTGGCGAAGCGGTTCGTGCAGCCGGTGCTGTCGGCAGTGTTGCATCCGGTGGGAGTCGCCGGGTTGCTGGTGGTGCAGTGGTGGAGCCTCGGGCGATCCTTGGCGGGGGGAAAGGCTACTTGGCGCGGGCGGGCCTATACGGCGCAATCGTAAGCCTGATTGCCGGCACGGCCGCGGCGGCGCCGTTGCAGATCGTGGTCGACGGGGTCGAAAGCAGCAAGGGCAACGTGATGGTCGCCGTTTGCAGCGAAGCGGAGTTCCTGCAACCGCACTGCTCCTATAACGGCCAGGCCAAGGCGCATCCTGGCCCGGTGCTGGTGACGATCGAGGTGCCGCCCGGGCTTTATGCGGCGCAGGCGTATCAAGACGAGGACGGCAATACCGTGCTGACCCAGAACTTGATCGGCCTGCCGGTCGAGCCGCTGGGGTTCAGCAACAACGTCACAATTCGGATGTCGGCGCCGCGATTCCGCGATGCGGCATTCCAGGTCGGGCCGATGGGCGGGCGCATTGAGATCCGGGTAAAGCGCCTGTTTTGACTTGAATATGCGCGCTTATACACCCACACTAGAATCTCAACTTACAGAAAGGAGGTGATCCAGTGTCTCATTGCTCGGAACGATCCCTAATCGTGACCTGGACATCGGCAGCCTCCACAGGGGTGGCCGGCTAACCCACGCGTTCGCGGTTACGGCCGTCGATCAATGGAAGGCCTCGGAGAGCGATCTCCGGGGCCTTCGTTGATTCTAAGGCCTAGCTCGGATGGATTTCCAGCCCGAAGGGGCCGGCGATGCGGCTGATGTGTATTCTATTGTTCTCCCTGGGCACCGTGTAACGTCGGTGCCAATGCGAGGTCACCACATGGCCTGCCGGAGGAGACGAGATGGCTGATTTGACACGGCGGAGCGCGGTCGGCATGGCGGCGGCGGCCTTGGCGGCGCCGGCCCTGATCGGGCAGGCTCAGGCGACGCGGGTGCTGAAGATCTCGCACCATTTTCCGGCCAGTTCGGGTGACACCGGGGATTTCCGCGACCGCATCTGTCACCGATGGGCCGACCTGGTCACGCAGAAGACCGGTGGGTCTCTGCAGTTCCAGGTCTATCCCAATGCGTCGCTGATGAAGACGTTTGCGCAGATCAGCGGCTTGCGCAAAGGCGCGCTCGACATCGGCCTGATCCCGTTGACCTATGCCGGCGGCGAGATCCACGAGATGAACATCACCTTCATGCCCGCGGTGGTGACGAGTTATGCCCAGGGCTACAACTGGCGCACGCACCCGATCGGCAAGGCGTTGGTGTCGCTGCTGGAGGAGAAGGGCATCATCCTGGTCAGCTGGATGTGGCAGTCCGGCGGTATGGCATCGCGCACGCGGCCGTTGATCATGCCGGCGGATGCGAAGGGCATGAAGATCCGCGGTGGCTCTCGCGAGATGGACGAGATGTTCACCGCGGCCGGGGCCTCGGTGTCGTCGATGCCGTCCAACGAGATCTATGTCGGGATGCAGACCGGGGTGATGGACGTTGCCTGCACCAGTTCGAGTTCGTTCCTGTCGTTCAAGCTGCAGGAAGCGTGCAAGTATCTGACCACGCCGGGAGAGCGGAGCTTCTTCTTCATCCTCGAGCCGATCATGGTGTCGAAATCGGTGTGGGTGACGCTGAGCCCTGCGGAGCAGGAGGCGATGCTGACAGCGGGCGAGGAGATGATCCCGTTCAACCTTGCCGGCGCCAAAGCGGACGATGCGGAGCTGGCGCGGGTATATGCCGCAGCGGGAATCGACGTGACGCCGATGTCGAACGATGCGGTGGATGCTTGGCAGCAGGTGGCGCGGGATTCGGCTTGGAAGATCTACGCCGAGAAGACGAAGCTCGCGGCGCAGATGCTGAAGATGGCGCAGGAGGTGCCGGCGTGATCGGCGGTTCTACGCCGACCGAGAATGATTAAGGCCGATTGGGCACCTTATTCGCGCGCCCGGTCGGCGGCCTGCATGAAGGTGCGCAGCCGGGCCGGGTCGACCGGGTTCCACCAGACACCCTCCTGCTTGAGGTAGGAGGCGACGATGACGCCGTCGGCGATGCGGAAGATGTCGGCGACGTTGTCCGGATTGACGCCGGAGCCGACCATCAGCGGCAGCGACGTGCCGGAGGCGATGGTTTCCAGTTCCGCCATGGTGGCGGAGTCGCCGGTGCGCTGGCCGGTGGCGATGGCGACGTCGGCGTCGAAGAACTCAACGTCGCGGGCCAGCTCGGCGATCGAGCGGTCGGCGGTGATGGCGTGGGCACCATGCTTGACGTGGACGTCGGCGAAGATGCGGATGTCTTGGCCGTGCAGGATGGCGCGGTAGCGGGTGGCCAGCGCGGCCGGGCCTTCAACGAAACCCTCATTGGCGACGTAGGCGTTGGCCCATTGGTTCACTCGGATGAAGTCGGCGCCGGCGGCCTTGGCGACGGCCAGCGCCTGCAGTGCGCCGTTGGCGAGCACGTTGACGCCGAGCTTCAGCCCGGTGGCACGGCGGACCGCGTCGGTCATGACGGCCATGGTGGCGGCGGTCTCGGGGCCGAGATGCTCGGGTTTGCTGAACGGAATGTCGCCATGGTTCTCGACGATCAACCCGTCGACGCCGCCATCCTGGTAGCGCCGGGCTTCGTCGGTGGCGAAGCCGACGATCTCGGCGACGGAGCGGCCGTCATAGGCCGGGCTGCCGGGCAGGGGGAGGGAGTGGATTACCCCAATGACGACCTTGCGGCGTCCGAAGATGGCTTCGAGGGCGTGGGGCTTGGGCTTGAAGACAGGGTTCGGCATCGAGGCAGAGGCTATGTCGATCCGGCCGCGTTGCAAAGCGGCAGCCATGCCTCCGAGCAGATTGACGCAGTGCAGCATAACCCGTAGCAGGCGCTCAATCACGCAAGCCCAACCAGGCGCATCACTATCGAGCGCCGGAGGCGCCGCTTGACCATGTCCATGAACTTCGCCGATCTCGCTCTCGCACCGGTACTGCTCCGCGCATTGGCCGACGAAGGCTTTGTCAGCCCGACGCCGATCCAGGCGCGGTCCATCCCCATGCTGCTGCAAGGGCGCGACCTGTTGGGTCTGGCCCAGACTGGGACCGGCAAGACGGCCGCTTTCGCGCTACCGCTGCTGCACCGCCTCGCGACGATGCCCCGCCCGGCGCCCAAGTGCGGTGCCCGTGTGCTGGTGCTCGCGCCCACCCGCGAACTGGTGTCCCAGATCGCCGCCGGGTTCGAGACGTTCAGCCGGCATCAGGACGTCAGCGTCATGACGATCTTCGGCGGCGTCAGCCAAGTCCACCAGGTCAATGCGCTGAAGGCCGGGGTCGACGTGATCGTGGCCGCGCCGGGCCGGTTGCTGGACTTGATGGAACAGCGCCTGTGCGACCTGTCGCAACTCGAAGCGCTGGTTCTGGACGAGGCCGACCAGATGCTAGACATGGGCTTTGCCAAGCCGATCGAGCGCATCGTCGCCACCTTGCCGAAGGATCGGCACACGATGCTGTTCTCGGCCACCATGCCGAAATCCATTGTCTCGCTCGCCGAGAACCTCCTGCGTGACCCGGCGCGCGTCGAGATCGCCCCGCCCTCCACCACCGTCGACCGGATCGAGCAGTCGGTGATGTTCGTCGATGCGGCCAACAAGAAGGCGGCGCTGCTGGCGCTCTTGCGCCAACCCGATATCGGGCAGGCCGTGGTGTTCACGTTACAGAAGAACATTGCCAACGAAGTCTGCGCCTTCATCACCGAGGCCGGGATCACGGCGGAGGCGCTGCACGGCAACAAGTCGCAGGGCCAGCGAGAGCGGGCGCTTGACGCCTTCCGTGCCGGCACCGTCCAAGTGCTCGTCGCCACCGACATCGCGGCGCGGGGGATCGACGTCGATACCGTCACGCACGTGTTCAACCATGATCTGCCGAGCCTGGCGGAAAGCTATGTCCACCGCATCGGCCGCACCGGCCGCGCCGGGCGCAGCGGCTTCGCGGTCACGCTCTGCGACGCCGAGCAGCGGGCCTGGCTGCGCGGCGTGGAGCAGGAGATCGGTCGCGCCCTGGTCGTGCACGCCGATCACCAATGGCATTCGGAAGCGGCGCGAAACTCCACCATGCGGGCGCCGGTGCTGGGCGGCGGCGCGGTCAAGCAGATCAAGCCGCAGATCAAGCAGGAGCGTAAGATCTGGACCGAGGAAGAAAAGGCCGCCGCGCGCGCGACGGCCAAGGCGGCCTGACGATCAGTCCGCGGCGATAGCCCTATCTGCGAAGAACCGGTTGGCGGGCCGATCGAGGCCGAGGTGATCGCGTAAGGTCGCGCCTTCGTAGGCGGTGCGGAAGATGCCGCGTCGCTGCAGTTCCGGCACGACTTGGTCAACAAAATCGTCCAGCCCGGCCGGCACGGTGTGGAACATGACGTTGAAGCCATCGCTGGCGTCGGCGTCCAGCCAAGCTTCCATTTCGTCGGCGATCTGTGCGGCCGTGCCGACCATCTGTAGGCCGGAATAGCCGCCGGCGATTTGGGCAAGTTGGCGCACCGTGAGCCGCTCGCGCCGCGCCTGGGCCACCAGGGTCGCCTGGCCGCTTTGGCTCTGGTTGGTGACGGGCAGTTCCGGCAGTTCGGCATCCAGGTCGAATTTGGACGCGTCGACGCCGAGCCGGATCGAGAGGTTCGGGATGCCGCTATCGGGATGCACCAGGGCGTCGAGTTCGGCCTTCTTGGCCTTGGCTTCCGCTTCGGTGCCGCCCACGACTACCAGGGCGGCCGGCAGGATGCGGAGCGAGGCCGGGTCGCGGCCGATCGCGGCCATGCGGGCGCGCATGTCGGCGGAAAAGGCGCGGCCGTCCTCGATGGTGCGCTGGCTGGCGAAGATCACCTCGGCAGTCGCGGCGGCAAAGGCGCGGCCGGCTTCCGACGAGCCGGCCTGGACGATCACCGGCCATCCCTGCACGGGGCGCGCGATATTCAGCGGCCCGGCGACGGACATGAACTCGCCCTTATGGTCGAGTCGATGCAGCTTGGCCGGGTCGAAGAACAGGCCTGATTTCTGGTCGCGCAGCCAGGCGTCGTCGGCCCAGCTGTCCCACAGCCCTGTCACCACGTCGTAGAACTCGCTGGCGCGGCGGTATCGTTCGTCATGATCCATCTGATCGTCGCGGCCGAAGTTCAGCGCGGCGTCCGGGTTCGAGGTGGTGACGATGTTCCAGCCGGCGCGGCCGTGGCTGATGTGGTCGAGCGAGGCGAAGCGGCGGGCGATGTGATACGGCTCGTCGAAAGTGGTCGATGCGGTGGCGACCAGGCCGATGCGCTGCGTCACCATGGCCAGCGCCGAAAGCAGGGTTAGCGGCTCGAACGAGGTGGCGGTGCCGCTGCGGCGCAGGGCCTCCATCGGCATGTTCAGGACGGCGAGGTGGTCGGCCATGAAGAAGGCGTCGAAGCAGCCGCGCTCGAGCGTTTGGGCAAACTGGACGATGTGCTCGAGGTTAAAGTTGGCGTCCGGATAAGCGCCCGGCACCCGCCACCAAGCCGTATGGATACCGACCGGGCGCATGAAGGCGCCCAGATGAAGCTGCTTGCGCATGAGAAACCGCCGTTCTGGTTCACTCGCATTAGGGAAGCCGCGTTCCGCGCCGCAAGCGGGTGGACGGTCTTGCACTGTTCACCTGTTGCGGATGGTCCAGAGGAGATTGGTGCAGGTCGTTCGTTGCGATAATTGACTGATAGGTTTCTCGGCGTTTGCAGCCGGCGGCACCGTTTCCTACATTGGCAGCATGGCGACAGACCCTTACGAAACGCTCGGTGTGAGCCGGACGGCGACGCAGGATGAGATCCGCACCGCTTTCCGCAAAATCGCCAAGAAGAACCACCCCGACCTCAATCCCGGCGACTCCGCGGCGGAGGATCGGTTCAAGGCGGCCAACGCCGCCAACGAGATTTTGTCGGATGCCGACCGGCGGGCGAAGTTCGACCGTGGCGAGATCGATGCGGCCGGGCAGGAGCGGCAGGCGCAACGACCGGATCGGCAATACTACCGCGACTTCGCCCAAGGAAGCGGCGGCGCGCGGTATGGCGCCGGCGCCGGGTTGGACCCCGAGGATCTCGGCGACATCTTCGGCGAGTATTTCTCCTCGCGCGAGCCCGGCGGCTCCCGCCCGCGTAAAGGGGCGGACCGCCGCTACCGGCTCGAAGTCCCGTTCCTGTCGGCGATCAACGGCGCGACCGAGCGGCTGACGCTGCCGACCGGCGAGACGGTCGATGTCCGCATCCCGGCAGGGATCGAGGATGGGCAGGCGCTGCGGCTACGCGGCAAGGGCGATCCCGGACGGAATGGCGGCCCGGATGGTGATGCGCTGATCGAAGTCGGTGTGGTGCCGCACGGATCGTTTCGCCGGGTCGGGCGCAACGTCGAACTCGATCTGCCAGTGACGCTGGCCGAGGCGGTGCTGGGCGGCAAGGTTCCGGTGCCGACGCCGCGGGGCGAGGTGAATTTGATGATCCCGGCCGGGTCGGAGGCTGGCGCCCGGCTGCGGCTGCGCGGGCGTGGCGTAGCCGAGTCAGGAGGCACGGCGGCTGGTGATATGTTCGTCACCTTGTTGTTGGTGGCGGGGCCACGGGACGGCGCGCTGGAGACGGCATTGCGGGAATGGCAGGAGCGGCACGCCGACTTCGATCCACGCGAGGCGGTGAGGCGGTCGGTATGATCACGGTAGCGATGGTGCTGGCGCGGGTGCCCGGGCTCGACGAGCATCGGCTGCGGTTATGGATTGCCGAGGAATGGGTGCGGCCGATGCGGCAGGGCGGCGAGCCGGTATTCGAGGAGATCGACCTGGCGCGGGTTCAGCTCATCTTCGATCTGGATCGGATGGAGGTCGGGCTGGCGGCAATGCCGGTGGTGTTGTCGCTGTTGGACCAGTTGCATGAGCATCGGCGGCAGATGCATCGGGTGCTCGCCATGTTGGAGCACCCGGCGAGGTAGGCGGCGCCCGCGAGGAGCGCCGCCCAGTCGACGTTAGTTGGTGTGCTGCACCACCTTGCGCTTGGCGTGATGATACGCGCGGCTGACGACGGTGCCGCGCGGGTTGCGTGCGGTGCCGTCACGCTGGGCCGGGTAGGCGCCGCTGGTGTCAGTTCCGGCGGCACGGTCTAGCGTGCGGGTTGCGGCGGTGCCCGACGGGTTGGCGGCGGTGCCATCACGCTGGGCGGGATAGGCGCCGCTGGTGTCAGTACCGGCGGCGCGGTCCAGGGTGCGGGTCGCGGCGGTGCCGGGTGGGTTGGCCGTGGTGGTGCTCGGGGCTGTCTGAGCGAAAGCGGCAGCGCTAACCGCGGTGAACGCGATGGCGACCAGGCCATTGAGGATCGGGCGAACAGACATGAAAATGCTCCTGACGTATGCGGTGGATTTCTGTGCCGCATCGTCAGATAACGCCACAACTCCGGCGAAAGATCGCCCGGATTGTGGTGCCGATAAGGCTCGGCTGATCAGCGGCGCGCGAGCAGCACACCGCTGGTGGCGGTCAGCACGAGGGTGGTGGCCATCAGGATGAGGGCGATGGCCGACGCGAACGGCCAGTTGTTGTTGGTGCTGAACTCCCAGTAGAGCAGCGGCGCCATCATCTGGAAGCGCGGTCCGCCGAGCAGGAATGGCGTGGCATAGGCGTTCATCGCCAGGATGAAGCACAGGATGCCGGCGGTCGCGACACCGGGCAGCGCCAGCGGCCACACCACGCGGCGGAAGCGGCGAACAGGCGTTGCGCCGAGGCTCTCGGCGGCTTCCTCGATCCGGGGGTCGATCGTCTCCATCGTGCTCTGGATGGTCAGCACCACGAAGGGCAGGTTGACGGAGACGATGCCGCAGATGACGGCGGTGGCGGTGTACATCAGCTCGAAACCGTGTCCGGTCAGCTTGGTGACCAGCCCGTCGACTAGGCCGCCATGGGCGAACAGGATCATCCAGCCCACCATGCGCACCGTGTTGCCGATGAATAGCGGCAGGATCAGCGCCAGCATCAACGCGCCCTTCCACCGGCTGGTCATGCGCGCCAGGCGATAGGCCAGCGGGACGCCGAGTAGCAGGCACAGGACCGTGGTGGCGACCGCGACGCCGAGCGTGGTGCGGAGCACGCCGAGATAGAACGGGTCCGACACGAAGCGGGCGTAGTTGGCGCCGGTCACGGTCTCGATCATCAGCTCGACCGCGTCGTAGCGATTGAGGCTGTAGCGCAGCAGCAGCAGCAGCGGGGCGACGAGGGCGAGGGCGACGAACAGCGACGCCGGGCCGAGCATGGCGCTCGCCGCGCCACCCTGACCACGCTGGCGCGGGCGCGCACGCGGCACGGCCAGCGCGGCCGAGTCCGGCATCAGGAGCGAGTCATGGTCTTGTTCCACCATTCCGACGTCGTGCTCTGCAGCTTGCCGACGATGCCGTAATCCGGCGGCACCATCTTCACGTCGCCCGGCAGCGCCAGTTGCTCGCCGAGCGGGCCGGTCAGCTTGTCGTTGTCCACGGTGGGCAGATAGCCCATGCGTTCGGCGAACTTGGTCTGTGCGGCCGGTTCCAGCATGGCGTTGAGGTAGGCGTACGCACCGGCCTTGTTGGGGGCGTTCTTGGGAACAACCATGCCGGCGACGTAGAGGACATTGCCTTCGCTGAAGAACGTCGCCTTCACCGGGATGCCGGCGCCCTGCCACATGTGGACGCGCGCCAGCCACATGATGCCGACATCGATCTCGCCGGACTTGATGCCGGCGCCGATGGCGTCGGTGGAGCTGTACAGGCGCAGGCCGTTATCGTTGAGCTTGGTCGCCATAGCGCGGGCGGCGGGATCGTCGACCTTATTGGCATCGCCGGTGGCGGCCAGGGCGCAAGCCATCATCACATAGAAGTAGTTGCCGTTGCCGACGCCGATCTTGCCTTTGTACTTGGGATCCAGCAGGTCGGTGAGCGTCTTCGGCGGCTCGGACACGGTAGCCGGGTTATGGATCAGCACCTGAAGGCTGTAGATGTGCGGGGCGAAATTGTCGGTGCGCAGGAACGGATGCAGGTGCGCCAGGTTGGGCACCTTGGTCGCGTCCAGCGGCTCGAGCAGCCCGGAAGTCGACAGCTCGTTGCCACGCACGGCCTGCACGCAGGCGACGTCCACGCTGCCGCGCGGCAGGCGGCGCTGAGCATAGAGCTTGGCGACCCGGGGGTCCTCGTCGCCAATGTCGGTCACGATGGTGATGCCCTTGAGCAGCGGTTCGACGTTGTCGCGCAGCAGGTTGGCGTAGTCGCCGCCCCAGGTGCCGACGACGACCTGTTCGTCGGCGTAGGAGGGACGCGCGTGCAACAACGGCAAAGCTGCCGCCGCTCCGATCAGGGCGCGGCGGGTGGTCAGCAACGGGGAACGGTCAGCCATCGGCGTTGATCCTCATGATCGTCGGTTCGGGGTGATGGGCGGGGACAGCGGCGCCGGATGCATCGAACAGGCGTTCGGCGTCGGAACTCCAGTGCAGCGTCACCGCGGCGCCTTCGGGATACAGCCCGGCCTCGCCGGCGGTGCCATCGCGCACGATGACGCGCTGCTCCGGGCCAATACGGACCACGTGCTCCCGGACGGCGCCGAGATAAGCGGCAAGCTCCACATGCCCGCTGACCCGGCCACCACCCGGCATCGCGCCGAGCGAGAGACGTTCGGGGCGCAATGCGAGGGTGGCGGGACCGGTGGCGGCGTAGCGGCTGGCCAGCTGAAGCGGTGCGCCGTCGCACGATGCGGCGCCGTCGGCGTCGATGTGGCAGGGCAGCATGGTGCTGCGGCCGATGAAGCCGGCGACGAAGGCGGTGGCCGGGCGCTCGTAGAGGTCGATTTGGGTGCCGATCTGCTGCACGCGGCCGTCGCGCATGACGACGAGGCGGTCGGCCATGGCCATAGCCTCGTCCTGATCGTGCGTCACCATCACGGTGGTCAGATTGCTGGAGCGTTGCAGCAGGCGGATGTCCCGCCCCACCGCGCCCCGCAGCGAGGCGTCGAGGTTGGAGAGCGGCTCGTCGAGCAGCAGCACGCGCGGCTCGATCGCCAGCGCCCGCGCCAGCGCCACGCGCTGCTGCTGCCCGCCGGAGAGTTCGCGCGGCAGGCGGTCGGCATAGGGTTCGAGGCGGGCGAGCCGCAGCATCTGCTCAACGCGGGTGCGGCGGGCTTCGGCTGCGATCCCGCGCATCTCGAGCCCGAAGGCGACGTTGCGGGCGACGCTGAGATGCGGGAACAGGGCGTAGCTCTGGAACACGATGCCCATCTCGCGCCGGTGCGGCGGCAGCGCCAGGATGCTGGTGCCGTCGAGCCGGATATCGCCGCTGCTCGCCGCGGTGAACCCGGCGATCATACGCAGCGTGGTGGTCTTGCCGCAGCCGGACGGGCCGAGCAGCACGATCATCTCGCCCTGCGTCACTTCGAGCGACACGTCGCTGACCGCGGCAGCCTCGCCGTACGTCTTGCCCAGGCGGTCGAGCGTCAGCCGGCTCATCCGATCACCTGGCTGAGGCGCACCTGGCGGTCGAGCAGGATCAGCGCGGCGGCCACCAGCGCGACCTGGACGACGGCCACCGCGGCGACCAAAGGATCGATGTGGTATTGCAGGTATTGCAGCACGGAGATCGGCAGCGTGGTCATGCCGGGCGCGATCAGGAAAAGCGTCATCTCCAGGTTCTCGAACGACACGATGAAGGCGAATAATCCGCCGGCGACGATACCGGCCCGCATGCGCGGCAGGGTGACGCGCCAGAGCACGCGCCAGGGCGGGGCGCCCAGGCTGGCGGCGGCTTCCTCGGCCGCCGGGTCGCTGTTGGCGAGCGCAGTGAGGCCGAGACGAACGACCCAGGGCAGCGCGATCAGCACATGGGCCGCGATCAGCAGCGCCATCGAACCGGCGAGCGCGGTGCCGTTCCACTCCTCGACCTGGATCGCCAGCACGTAGATGCCCAGGCCGATGGCGATGCCGGGAATGGTGAGTGGCGACAGCAGAAAGGTGGACAACGCGGAGCGGCCGGGAAAGCGATAGCGCGACAGGCCGATGCTGGCGGGCACGCCGAGCAATAGGCTGATCGCGGCGGCGGCGAGAGCGACCACGAGGCTAGTGCGCAAGGCGCCGCCGAACTGGGGCAGGATGTCGGCGTACCAGTGCAGCGTGTAGCCGCGCGGCGGGAAGGTGATGATCGTCTCGTCAAACACGCTCAGGTAGAAGGTGAAGATCAGCGGCAGGAAGATGATCGCACCGCCAATTGCGAGCAGGACGTTGAGCATCCAGCCTTGAGCGTGTTCGATGGTGGCGGAGTGCGTCGTCATCTACCGTTCCTGGTCGGGGCCTAGTACGCAAGGCGTGTGCCATTGCAGTCAAGCCCGGCGACTGGTGCGCTGCAACAGTCTCGCCTAGCGTTGGCGCCGTAACGAGGAGCGAATGATGACGGCAGGGGTCGGTGGATCGAGCTTCGAGGCGGAACTGGCAGCCATGGAGCCGGCCGTCGCGGGCGCCGTGCCCATCGCGGCTGACGAGCTGCAGCAGCGGGTTGCGACGGCGCAGGCGATGATGCGCGCCCAGGGCGTGCATGCGTTGTATCTCGATACGTCGAGCAACCTTGCCTATTTCACGGGCATTAACCTCAAACCGACCGAGCGGCTGCACGGTGCGGTGATCCCGGCCGAAGGCGACATCGCCTATCTCAGCCCGACCTTTGAGGAGCCGAAGACCCGCACCATGCTGCGCTTCGGCGCCGACATCCGCGTTTGGGAAGAGCACGAGGATCCGACCGCGCTGGTGATCGACACGGTGCGGAGCCAGGGCTACGAGGACGGCACCATCGCCATCGACCCGGCCACCCCGTTCTTTACCGTCGATGGCATGCGCAAGGCCGGCAACCGCTTCGGCTTCTCCAACGGCAGCGCCATCACCGCCGCTTGCCGCCAGGTGAAGTCCGCTGCCGAGATCGCCCTCATGCAGGTGGCCAACAACATCACCTTGACGGTCCACAAAGCCGCCGCGCGCGGCTTGGCCGCGGGGATGACCACGGCGGAAGTGAAGCTGTTCATCGACGCCGCGCATCGCAAGCTGGGCGCGCAGCCTGCCGGCGGCGCCGTCCAGTTCGGCGAGGCCACCGCCTACCCGCACGGCGTGCCCTATGAGCAGACGCTGGCGGATGGCGACATGGTGCTGATCGATACCGGTTGCTTCGTGCATGGCTACCGTTCCGACATCACGCGGACCTACGTGTTTGGCGCACCCACGGCCCGGCAGCGGGAGATCTGGGATCTGGAGCAGCGGGCGCAGTTGGCCGGTTTCACTGCTGCCGCCGTTGGCACACCCTGCGAGGCGGTCGACGCAGCGGCGCGGGGCGTCATCGCGTCGGGCGGGTTCGGGCCGGATTACGCGACGCCAGGGCTGCCGCACCGGACCGGGCACGGCATCGGCATGGACGTGCACGAAGAAGCCTTCATGGTGCGCGGCAACCGGCTGCCGATGCAGGCCGGCATGTGCTTCTCGGTCGAGCCGACGATCTGCATCTACGGCGAGTTCGGCATCCGGCTCGAGGACATCGCGTATCTGACCGAGGCCGGGCCGCGCTGGTTCACCGCGCCCTGCCGATCGGTCGACGACCCATTCGGCGTGGAGGCCTGATGACCGCTTTTTTGTTTACCAACGGGTTGGTGCTCGATCCGCGGTGGGACTCCCCGCGCGCCGGGTTGGAGGTTCTCGTCGAGGAAGGCGTGATCCGCGAGGTTTCTGAAAGTGTGACCGCCGGGTCGGCGCAGCGGATCGACCTGGGTGGGCGCGTGCTAATGCCCGGCTTGATCGACGCGCATGTTCACGTCGTCGCCGCGATGGCGAACCTGGCGGAGAACGGGCTGCAGCCCTCCTCGCTGGCAGCCTTTCGCACGGCGGAGGTGATGCGCGGCATGCTGATGCGCGGCTTCACCACCGTGCGCGACATGGCCGGTGCGGATTACGGATTGGTGGAGGCGCAGCGGCTCGGGCTGCTCGAGGGGCCGCGGCTGGTGATCTGCGGCAAGGCGTTGAGCCAGACCGGCGGTCACAGCGACACCCGTCAACGCGGGGATGATCGTGCGCCGCTGGAGGGGCGGGTCGGCGTGATGGGTCGATTGGTCGACGGAGTCGACGCCGTGCGTCGGGCGACTCGCGAGGAGCTGCGGGCGGGGGCGGATTTCATCAAGCTGATGGCCAACGGTGGCGTGGCGTCGCCGACGGACCCGATCCACATGCTGCAATTCTCCCGCGACGAGATGATCGCGGCGGTGGAGGAGGCCACGAATTCCGGCACCTACGTCTCGGTGCATGTCTATACCGACGCGGCAATCCGGCGCGCGGTCGAGTGCGGCGCCCATTCGCTCGAGCATTGCAACCTGATCGAGGCGGAGACGGCGGCGCTGGCGGCGTCGAAGGGCTGCTGGGCGGTGCCGACGCTGATCACCTACGACCGGCTGGCGACCGATGGGGCGCGGTTCGGGCTCGGGCCGGATAGCGTCGCGAAGATCGAGACGGTGCGGCAGGGTGGGCTGCGGTCGTTGGCGACCATGCGGGATGCCGGGCTGCGGATGGCATACGGGTCGGATTTGTTGGGCCCGATGCACGAACACCAATCGGGCGAGTTCGCGATCCGGGCGCAGGTGCTGCCGGCGATCGAGGTGCTGCGGTCGGCGACGACCTATGCGGCGGAGCTGCTGCGGATGACGGGCAAGGCGGGCATCGTCGAGCCCGGGGCGTATGCCGACCTGTTGGTGGTCGACGGCGATCCGTTATCGGATTGGTCGCTGCTGGAAGGGCAGGGGGCGCATATCCCGGCGATCATGCAGGCCGGGCGCTTCGTCAAGAATACCCTGCACTGAGCCGCTCCGACACCGACGCGATCACGCCGGGCCAGTCGCCCGGCGTCGATTGCCGAAAAATCTGCAGCGTCGGATACCATGGCGAGTCGGTTCGGCCGGTGATCCAGCGCCAGCAGGCATCGTAGCGGTCGAGCAGCCACACCGGCTTGCCGAGCGCGGCGGCGAGGTGCGCCACGGCGGTATCGACGCTGATGACCAGGTCGAGCTGGGCGATGATGGCGGCTGTATCGGCAAAGTCGCGCACGCCGCGCATGGGGTCGTGCATCCAGGCTGGCGGGACGATGTCCTTCTGCAGGCTGATCCAGCTGATGCCGGGCAAGGCCCGCAACGGGTCGAGCGCTGTTACCGGCAGGGAGCGCTGCCGATCCAACACGCCGCGGGGATCGCCGGCCCACACCACGCCGATCCGGCGACGCGGCGGTAAGCTCGGGCCGGCTGGCTCCGCGCGCAGATAAGGTGTCGATGCCGGTATGTCGTCGCCGAAGAGGGCGGGCACATCCAGCAACGGAGCCCAGCGATCATAGTGTGACACGGCGGTCAGCGGCACCACCTCGGCGACGCCGGATGCCGTGGCGACGATCCGGAGCAATGCCGGCGGCATCGCGGCGATCACCTTGGCGCCCCGTTCCGCCAGGGGGCGGGCGTAGCGGATGAACTGCATCGTATCGCCGAAACCTTCGTCATGTCGGAGGAGGACCGTCTGGCCGGCAATCTCGAGATCGGTAAGCCGGGGGCCGGGCAGCGGCGGTGGGCGGCCGGGGAGGGAGTGGCGCGCCGCCAGCGCGGCCCAGCCGGTGGCGAGGCGACCCGATTTCAGCAAGGCAGTTGCGTGGTTGTAGGCGATGCGGGCATCGGCCGGGGCGAGGCGGCGCGCGGCGGCAAAGGCGGCATCGGCATCGTCGAAGCGGGCTTCGGCGGCGCAGGCCTTGCCGAGGTTGGACCAGGCGGCGGGGTCACCGGGTGCAAGGCTGGTCACGCGCGCGAACGCCTCGATGGCATCCGGCATGGGGCCGATCTCGGCGAGGATCGTGCCGAGGGCGGCGTAGAGCGCCGGGTCATGCGGCCGGAGTCGGGTGGCGGCGCGGAGGTGGGCGGCAGCGGCGGCGGACGGAATCAGCACGACCAGGTCGAGCACGGGATGCCGGCTGGCCGGGTTGGCGGCGGCAATGGCGGCCAGGAGCGGCGCGGCGGCCGCGACCTCGCCGGTGCCGGCCAGTGCGAGCGCGTAAAGAAGCGCGCCACCGGCAGTGGCTCGATGTGGTGCGGCGGTGTCGCGCGCGGCAGGGAAACGGCCGGCGAGCAGGTGACCGTGGGCAGTGCGGATCGCGGTGTCTGAGGTGATGCGGGGCATGGGGCCGTTGCGTGGTGAGGGGCGCGGGGCCTTAATGGCAGGATGGATGATCGCTCTGATAGTGCGCCGCTGTTGCGGATCGATGGATTGCGGACGGTGTTCCGGGGCGAACGCGGCGATGTTCCGGCCGTCGACGGCGTCAGCCTGGAGGTTCGGCGCGGGCAGACGCTGGGGATCGTGGGCGAGAGCGGGTGCGGAAAAAGCATGCTGTCGCTGAGCGTGATGCGGCTGGTGCCATCACCGGGTCGCGTGACGGCGGGGCAGGTGCTGTTCGACGGGGTGGACCTGCGCACGCTGACGCCGCGGGCGATGCGGGACATTCGTGGCAACCGGATCGCGATGATCTTTCAGGAGCCGATGACCTCGCTCAACCCGGTGTTCACCATCGGGGATCAGATTACCGAGGCGATGCGCGCCCATGACCGCTCGCAGCCGGCAGCGACCATGCGCAAGCGGGCGGTCGAGGCGTTGGACCGGGTTCGCATTCCGGGTGCAGCACGTCGGCTGGACGATTATCCGCATCAGATGAGCGGCGGCATGCGGCAACGTGTGATGATTGCCATGGCGCTGGCATGCAGTCCCGATCTGCTGATCGCCGACGAGCCGACGACCGCGCTGGACGTGACGGTGCAGGCGCAGATCCTGGACCTGCTGCGCGAACTCCAGGCGCAGAGCGGGATGGCGATCATCCTGATCACGCACGATTTGGGCGTGGTGGCCGAAATGGCCGACGAGGTGGCGGTCATGTATGCCGGCCGGGTGGTAGAGCGGAGCGGCGGCGCGGCGATCTTCGACGATCCGCAGCATCCATATACGCTGGGCCTGTTGGGCAGCATTCCGAAGATCGAGGAGGAGCGGGACCGTCTGCTCGCGATCGAGGGCACGGTGCCGCCGCCCTTCGACCTGCCGGCTGGTTGCCGCTTTCACCCTCGCTGCGTCTTTGCCGCTCCCCAGTGCACGGAGACCGAGCCGGCGCTGAGAATGCTCGAACCGGGCCATAGCGCGGCCTGTCTCCGGGCTCCGGTCGAGGAGTTGGCGCTTTGACCGCACCGCTGCTCGAGGTCGATGGGCTGGCCAAGCTTTATCCCATCCGCCGCGGCGCCATCATTTCGCGCGAGGTCGGGGCCGTGCGGGCCGTGGATGGGATCTCGTTCTCGCTGGAGCGCGGTGAGACGTTGGCGCTGGTCGGCGAAAGCGGGTGCGGCAAGAGCACCACGGCGCGTTTGGTATTGAGGCTGATCGAGCCGACGGCCGGAACCGTCCGTTTCGACGGCGAGGACATCACCGCGCTGGGCGGCATTGCTCTGCGAAAGTTGCGCCGGCGGATGCAGATCGTGTTCCAGGATCCCTTCGCATCGCTCAACCCTCGCATGACGGTCGGGGCCATCCTCGAGGAGCCCTTGCTGGTACACCGCGTCGGTGATCGCGCGAGCCGGCAAGCTCGGGTGGCTGAGTTGCTGAGCCTGGTCGGGCTAGCGCCGTATCAGGCGGCCCGGTATCCGCACGAGTTCTCCGGCGGTCAGCGGCAACGGATCGGCATCGCGCGCGCTCTGGCCGTCGAGCCGGCGCTGATTGTCTGCGACGAGCCGGTGAGCGCGTTGGACGTATCGATCCAGGCGCAGGTCGTGAACTTGCTGAAGGACTTACAGGCTCGGCTCGGGCTGTCGTACTTGTTCATCGCCCATGATCTGGCGGTGGTGAAGCACGTGGCCGACCGGGTTGCGGTGATGTACCTCGGCCGGATCGTCGAGATCGGCACTCGCGCGCAGGTGTTTGCCGACCCCCGACACCCCTACACGCGCGTGCTCCTGGCCGCGATTCCAAGGCCGGACCCTCACCGCGCCCGCGCCGTGCAGGTCGCCGGTGGTGACGTGCCCAGCCCGGCCAACGTGCCGCCCGGCTGCCGTTTCCACACGCGCTGCTCCTTCGTTATCGACCGCTGCCGGGTCGACGACCCGGCGCTGCATCCTTTGGCGACCGGGCATGCAGTGGCATGCCACCGCGCCGAGGAACTGCCGCAAGCTGTCTCGCTCGAAGAGGCCGCCACACCTGCGCCGAAGGCGGCGCGCCGCCTTGCCCTTTATGCCGAGCGCCGTGCGCTCAATCGATCGGAAACCGTATGATCGCTTCTCTCGTTTCGCCGCGAATGATGATCGTCGGCGGCGGTGCCGTCGCGCAGATCGCCGAGTTGCTGACTAAGTTCGGCCTGTCGCGGCCGCTGGTCGTGACCGATCCGTTCATGGTCAGCTCGGGCCTGGTGCGTCGTTGTCTCGACCCGTTGGCCGCCGCTGGCATCGTCGCCGACGTGTTCAGCGACACCGTGCCGGAGCCGACGGATACCGTGATCGAGGCCGGAGTCGCGCGGTTGTCGGGCCATGCCTACGATTGTCTGATCGGTTTCGGCGGCGGCTCCCCGATCGACACGGCAAAGGCGATGGCGATCCTGGCCCATGGTCGTCAGGGCGCTGCCGGCTCGCTGATGCGGGACTTCAAGGTGCCTGTGGCGTCCGATGTGGCCGGATTGCCGATCATCGCGATCCCGACCACGGCAGGAACCGGCAGCGAAGCGACCCGGTTCACCGTCGTCACCGATACCGAGCGCGGCGAGAAGATGCTGATCGCCGGGATGGCGGCCCTGCCATTGGCAGCGATCGTCGACTACGAGCTGACGTTCACCGTTCCTAAGCGGATCACCGCCGATACCGGCGTCGATAGCCTGACCCATGCGCTCGAGGCGTATGTGTCTCGGCGGGCCAACCCGTATTCCGATACGCAGGCCCTTGCCGCCATGCGATTGATCGGGGCCAACATCCGTACGGCGTATGCAGAGCCGCGCAATGCCGCGGCACGAGAGGCCATGATGCTGGGCGCCATGCAGGCCGGCATCGCATTCACCAACAGTTCGGTCGCACTGGTGCACGGCATGTCGCGCCCGATCGGTGCGCATTTCCATGTGCCGCACGGGCTTTCCAACGCCATGCTGCTGCCGGCCATCACCCGCTTCGGGCTGCAGGCCGCCACCGCACGCTATGCCGAGGCCTCACGGGCGATCGGGTTCGCGTCGGCGTCCGAGACCGATGACCGGGCGGCGGAACTCCTGGCCGATGGTTTGGTCACCCTGAACCGTGACCTCGATGTTCCGACGCCGGCCGAGTACGGCATCGCCAAGCCCGATTGGGATGCCCGGTTGCGGTTGATGGCCCAACAGGCACTCGGCTCCGGCAGCCCGGCCAACAATCCCCGCACCCCAACCGAAGACGAGATCGTCGCCCTCTACAATGTCGTCTGGTCCGCAAATGCTGGGTCTTCTCTTTCCGGTTAGGATTTAATTAACCAGTCCCTGCGCATGCTCCGCCCAGCTAGGAGCACCAAAATGAGCGCGACAGCGGCGGTTGAAGCACCCAAGGAAGCCAAGAAGGGCGGCAAGAAGAAACTGATCATCGTGTTCGGCGCGCTTGTCGCTCTTGGCGCGGGCGGGTGGTTCTCCGGGGTGATTCCGGGATTGCTGCATGGGAAAGAGAAAGAGCACGAAGCCTCGGCCTCGGCCGAAGGACATGAGGGCGGTGCACTGGCAGCCAATGCGCCGGTGTTCATCGATGTGCCGGAAATGATCGCCAACCTGAACAGCGGCGGGCGGCGCGCGGCGTACATCAAGCTGAAGGCCAAGCTGGAGCTCAGCCGCAAGGAGGACGTCACCACCGTACAGAACGCGATGCCGCGCGTGGTCGATCTCTTCCAGGGCTATCTTCGAGAGATGCGGCCGGAGGAGCTGCGCGGCACCGCCGGTACCTATCGTCTGCGCGAGGAGCTCGTCGCACGGACCAACATCGCCGCTGCCCCGGCCAAGGTGCTGGACGTTTTGCTCGTTGAGTTGCTGGTACAATGAGCGGCGACCGCATTCTCGATCAGGCCGAGATCGACAGCCTCCTGGGCGTCGACGAGGCAGAGGTTCAGAAGAACCAGGCCGTCGAACGCATCATCAGCTCCGGGCTGGTGTCGTTCGAGCGGCTGCCGATGCTCGAGATCGTCTTTGATCGGCTGATCCGCATCATGTCGACGACGTTGCGCAATTTCACCAGCGACAACGTCGAGGCAACGATCGACAACGTTCTCTCGCTCCGCTTCGGTGACTACCTGGACAGCGTTCCGCTCCCAGCGATGTTCGCCGTCTTCAAGATCGAAGAATGGGACAATTACGGTCTCATGGTCATCGATTCCGCGCTGATCTACTCGATTGTCGACGTCCTGCTCGGTGGTCGACGCGGCACCGCCGCCATGCGGATCGAGGGGAGGCCGTATACGACGATCGAACGCAAGCTCGTCGAGCGGTTGGTCGAACTCGTGCTGCGCGACTTCGCGGCGAGCTTCGATCCACTCTGCACCATCACCATTAAGTTCGAGCGGCTTGAAGTGAACCCGCGTTTCGCCACGATTTCGCGCCGGTCGAACGCGGCGGTGGTGGCACGCTTCCGCGTGGACATGGAGGATCGCGGCGGCCGCTTCGAGCTGCTGCTGCCTTATGCAACGCTGGAGCCAGCGCGCGAGCTGCTGTTGCAGCAATTCATGGGCGAGCGTTTCGGACGCGACAGCATCTGGGAAACTCACCTGGCCGAGCAGCTGCACGAAACGGAAGTTGAACTAGATGTCGTGCTGGATGAAACGATCATGTCGCTGAACGACGTCATGCTGCTCAAGGTCGGCAGCCGCATCATGCTGAACGCTGGTCCAGGTGGCGCCGTGCAACTGCGCTGTGGCAACGTTCCGCTGTTCGACGGTCGCGTCGGTCGACGTAAAGATCAAGTGGCGGTCCGCATCGAAGATACCCTGAATCGATGGACGCATGGCGACGTGAGCGAGGAACTCTAGCATGGGAAGCTTTGATTGGGGCCTCGAGCTCATCCTTGTTGTGCTCTTGGCCGTGACCTTGGTGCATGCCGTTCGGCTCGAACGTGCGCTTCGATCCTTGCGAACGGACCGTGCGGCACTGGGAGATGCGATCGCCGGTTTTGACGATAGTGCCCGGCAAGCCGAGGCCGGCATCGGTCGATTGCACTCGGCTTCGACCAACACCGCGAACGTGCTGACGCAATGTCTCAACAAGGGTGCGTCGTTGCAGGACGACCTCGCCTTTTTGATCGATCGCGGGGAGGCGTTGGCTGACCGATTGGACACCTTGGTTCGTGGTGGCCGGCAACTTGCGCAGGCAACGCCTGCAGCCCTGGTCACCCCGGATCCAGCCGTACAGCCCGAAGTCGTCGCCACGCAGAAGATCCGCAGCAAGGCTGAACGGGATCTCCTTATCGCATTGCAGGCCGCCCAATGATGTTTCAGGCTCGGACGCTTCCCTGTGCCATCGCCGTCATGACGTTGCTGGTCGGCGTCAAGACGGTAGGCCTGGTGCAGGCATTCGACGTCGGCTCCTCGGCCCAGGCGAGCACTCACGGTGCTTCGGAAAAGACCGAGGAGAAACCCGCTGCGGCACATGGCGCGAAAGCCAGTGCTTCGCCAGCCGTTGTCAGCCCGCCGGTGCCAGCGCCGGAAAAGCCGGCGGAGCCGCCGATCAGCGAGGCTGAAAAAGCGACGCTTCAAGACTTGCGTGCCCGTCGCGAAGAGTTGGATGCGCGAGCCGGGCGTCTCGATCAGCGTGAAGCGATGCTCGCGGCTGCCGAGCGAAGGCTGATCGAGCGTGTCCAGCAGCTTACCGCCTTGCAGACCAAGCTCGAGCAGCTCGAGAAGGACCGCCAGGACCGCCAGGATGCCAACTGGCGAGGTCTCGTGCGCACCTATGAAGACATGCGGCCCCGCGATGCGGCAGTGATCTTCAACGATCTCGATAGCGCCATCCTGGTGCAGGTGCTGGATCGTATGAAGGATGCCAAAGCAGCGCCCATCTTGGCCGCCATGACGCCTGAGCGTGCCCGGGCGATCACTTCGCAGCTTGCGCAGTTGCGCACTCAAGCCAGCGCGGCACCCCGCCTGGAAGTCAAGGACGCCGGGCAGAAGCCATGAGATACATCGTCTTCAGCATGGCTCTGCTCGCATCGGCTTCTGCCTGGGCTGAGCCGGATTCAGCACCCAACAAAGCTCCCGCTTTTGGCCGCATCGTCATCCCGCTGAGCGCAGCCACCAAGTCCATCGTTCGCCAACGGCACACTTCCGTGACGGTGACGACCAAAGGAGGCGACGATATCGCGACGCCGGATATCGTGCCGCGCAACGTCGTATCGTTTGTCGGCGGACACGGGACCGCCGAACTGAAGATCGTGCCGGGGTCCCTGATCAATTCGAGGCGTGAGCGGGATACCTTGATCATCGACGTGCCTGATCCGTCGAAGCGGCCTGCCGGAGCCGATCCGACGGCCGAGCCGCATCCAAACCCAAGCAAGTCCGCCAGCAACACGCCGCTTAAGACGACAAGCGTGATGTCGGCACCCGAGCCCAAGAGCAATTTGCCCGCCGTATCTGAACCTCAGAAGGCTGCGGATCCTGCGCCTCAGGCGGAGGTGAAGGATCCGGTGCGCCCGCCATCCGAAGTTCAGCAGACAGCTCCGTCAGCTCAGCCTGCCGAGTCCGCCCACCAGGATGCACCCCAAGTTCCTGCAAGCCCCGCCCCGCGTCGTCCGATCGTTCGACGGGTGACGGTGGACGCTGGCCTGGATGTCGGTGTCGCGACGTTCCGGCGAGGCGGCATAGGGGTGATCGTGTTCGATGATGCTGTCGCCCCTAGCGATACTGGCGCTGACCAGACGATCACGCCATCGATCCAGCAAATTCAGCGAGGCACGTTGATGACGCTGCCGCTCGCCGACGATGAGGCACTTGCCGTTAGCCGGAGCGACAACACCATTAGCGTGACGGTAGGTAGTCCCACAGGGACGCCGGCCACGGCGACCGCGATCCCGACCGGTATCCAATACAAGATGACCCGACCCGGTCGAGCGATGGCGATCAGCGACCCGCTTTCAGGGCAGACCATGTTGATCGGGACGACGCGGCAGGTAGATGGCGAGCAGGCTCGGGTAGACATGCCTCGGTCGGCGCCGGGTTACGTGATGCTGCCAACATGGCTGGGCATCGCCGTCGAGATCAGTTCGGAGAAGATCGACCTCAAGGCATCATTGTCCGGCTACACGCTCGAGATCGCCGACAAGGCATCGACGAACACCATTGCGGCAGCTCGTCAGGAGAATCGGTTTAACCTTCCCGTTGCGCCGGCCGACGTCCTGGTTCGTCAACTGAGTGCGCAAATTGCCAGCGCTGCAGCGGCGCCGCCGCGTAATCGTGGGCCGGAACGCGTGGCTGCAGCTAGAACAATGCTGGCGCTGGGAATGTCTGCCGAATCTGAAGCGCTTCTCAATCTCGCAGCAACAGACGACCCGGCCATCGCCCGTGACCCCAACACCGCAGCCCTCACCGGGGTGGCCGCAGTCCTTGCCGGTCGGCCGGCCGAGGCGACCGGGCTCGATAACCCGGCCTTGCCGACGGGTGGCGATATTGCCCTTTGGCGAGGCCTGCGAGACTTGGCTGACGGGAAGGCAGCCCCGGCACTGGCGGGCGCGTGGCCGCTTTTGTCCGCCTACCCAGAGTCGATCAAGCGGCAGATTGCGTCGCCTGTGCTCGAGGCAGCCGCCGAAAACGGTGCTGAAGTTCCGGCAAAAGAGATGGAAGGTTCTGACCTGGCGCTTGCGAGGGCTTTGAAGCTGGCCCATGACGACCAAGTCGAGCCCGCGCTTGCCGCCTTTGATGCCATCAAGAGTAGCAAGGATGAGCGAGCGTCCGTTCGGGCGGCGATTGCTGCCGCTGAACTACGTTTGCGCACGGGGGCAATCACGCCGGCCGAAGCTGCTGAGATCCTTGACCGTCAAACGGTACGCTGGCGAGGGGGAGTGCAGGAGCTGGCACTGCGTCGCCGGGTTGCCGAACTGCGAACGCTGGCAGGACAATGGCGGGCGGCGCTCGATGGCCTTTCACAAGCGGCGACGATATTTCCGGACAGCAAGGGCCAGCTTTCGGAGCTGAAAACGAATGTCTTCCGCACTTTGCTATCCAGGCCTGGGTCTTCCATCAATCCACTCGAGGTTGTCTCCGTCGCTGGTGACTTTTCCGACGTCGTGCCTGACGGACCGGATGGCGACAAACTGGCCGGGCTCCTTGCTGAGAAGCTGATGGCATTAGACCTTCCGCAGCGAGCGATCCCAGTGCTGAAAAGCCTGTTCAACAAGAGTCAGTCACCTGCCGCACAGGCCGAGTTTGGTCTTCGTCTGGCGCAGATGGAAATCGATGCTGGTGACGCTGCAAGCGCTGAGGCGCTTCTGACCGAGATTGACCGATCTGGGGTGCCTCCCGAGTACGAGGGGCTACGAACGATGCTTTTTGCGCGAGCAAGGGCAGCGCAAGGAGACTTCGCCGGCGCCGCGACCGTTTTGCTGACGCTCGCGTCCGCTGAGGCAAACGACTTGCGAGCTGATTACTACGCTCGTGCCGGGGACTGGCAGAGGAGCTTGGAGACGCTGGATACGATGGCCGCGGCTTTGCCCGACACAGGCGCGCTAACTGACAAGCAACAAGACCTGTTGCTCCGGGAAGCGACGGCAGCTGTTCAGGCCGGCAACGGCACCGCGCTTAAACGCCTCGCCAAGTTTGATGGCCGTCTGACGCCGCCCCGAACGGATTTGTTCCGCGTGCTTACTGCGACGGATGTGAAAGGTCCGGAAGACTTGCCCCGTGCCGCTCGTGAATTGACGATCGCTAAAACCTTTCCGGAACGGCTCAACGCCTTGAAGAGGTAAGGTGAAGAAAAATAGTTACGAGCTTGTGGGCGGGAAAATTCTTATGGTGACGAGCGAGCATAAATTCACTTGTCATGCGGGGTTTTTGGTATTATTTCCCCCTCTCTTGGCCGAAGGGGGCGATCCCGCCCAACAGGCTATCTACTGGTTTGGGGGTACGTGATGAACGCACTTGCTCAACTGGGGATGGTCTCGGAATTTCCGAGCGAAAACCAGACGACGATTGCACAAGTTTCTGACGCTGCGGCTGAGGAGCGGAAGGACTACTTTATCGAGCGTGATGGGATGAGGTTCGCTGGAACCCATCTTCTGATCGATCTTTGGGATGCTGAAAACCTCAGCGATCCAGCGCTGATTGATGTCGCCCTGCGGGAGGCGGCGTTGAGTGCTGGTGCCACGATCCTGCACAGCCACTTTCATCATTTCACGCCGAACGGCGGAGTGTCAGGTGTTGTCGTATTGGCGGAAAGCCACATAACGATACACACTTGGCCGGAACGTGGGTTCGCTGCCATCGACATCTTCATGTGTGGTGCTTGTGACCCGCATGACTCGATGCCAGTTTTGCGCGCGGCGTTTCTCCCGAAGCGGGTGACGCTTAGTGAAGAGCGGCGCGGTAAATCACTCTGACTGGCTGGATCAATGAAGCGCTGTATCCCGGATGGGGGCAGCGTTTCCAGCAAGTAACGCAACTTGCGAAAGTAACATCTGAATTCCAAGACATCCTGGTCTTTGACAGCGTAAGCCATGGACGGGTCCTTGTCTTAGATGGCGCAGTTCAAATCACCGAAGCAGACGAATTCGTTTATCAGGAAATGCTCGTACATGTGCCGTTGTTGGCTCATGGGAATCCAAAGCGAGTATTGATTATAGGTGCTGGTGACGGTGGCGTTCTCAGGCGAGTTCTACAACATGGCACCGTCGAGCATGCCGTGATGGTAGAAATCGATGGAGAAGTTGTTCGTATTGCGCGAGAATTTATGCCGTCGATTTCAGGTGATGCCTGGAATGATCCAAGAGCTACTTTGATCATTGGTGACGGTCTAGCTTACGTCTCCTCGGCTTCTTCTGCTTCCTTCGACGTGATCATCGTTGATAGTACTGACCCGGTCGGCGTTGGTGAGGTGCTGTTTACGGAGGCGTTCTATGCAGACTGCGCCCGGGTTTTAGATACTGGCGGCATCATCGTTAATCAGGCTGGAGTTCCCTTTATGCAGGGGCAAGAGCTTGTAGTCTCTACAAAGAGACGCGCCTCTGCGTTTAAGCACGTTACAGCATACTTGGTGGCCGTTCCTACGTATGTTGGTGGATTCATGACCTTGGGTTTTGCCTCTAACACTGGAGGCCTAGACGCTGTCCCAGCATCGGAATTGATTTTACGAGCTGGACGAGCGTCGGTCGATTTTAAGACGGAATATTGGACACCTGACGTACATTGCGCAGCATTTGACTTGCCGCCCTATATCCAGCGCTATCTAGATGATGCGCTTAGCGACCCTTGAACACCGGGCGTCTTTTAGACGCAAAGGACGCTAAACCCTCAGCGTAGTCATCACTTTGCAAGGCTCGATGTCTGCTTTCTGCCAGTGCTTGTGCCACGGATGCTGGGAAAGAGAGTGCAGTCGCGAGAGCCCTGAGGTGCTGTTTTGCACCAGAGATTGAGAGTGGCGCATTAGCAACGATCTGAGCGGCCATCTCATCGGTGAAATGCTCAAGATCTTCCGACGCGACCAGGTGATTGATAAGCCCAGTTGCGAGCGCTCGCTCGGCGAGAATAGGTTGCGCCGTTGCAAACATTTCGAGCGCGATAGCAGGCCCAACCCTGAGAAGCACATTCAGCAAGCCTTCGGCATCATACGGCAAACCAAGCCGAGCCGGTGTGAAAGCGAATTGACTGCTCTGATCTGCAATTATCATGTCACAACGGAGGGCGAGATCAGTGCCGCCACCCCAGGTCGAACCGCGCACCATCGCAATAACTGGAACCGGACATGTTGCAATTCGATTGAATAAGGTTTGAAGAAGACCATCACGTGCCAAAGGATCAAAACCTAGAGCCAACGCACGAATATCGAAGCCGGAACACCACACTGGTTGTTCGTTGCTAGCTCGCAGGATGACCACGCGTGTATCTGCCGATCTTGCATCGAAGAACTCGATCATACCGTTCAGCATGTCTTCGCTGAGCGCATTCCGCCGAGAAGCATCGTGCATCAATAGGCTGGAGACGCCATTGTGTGTCTTGGCTGAGAAGATTGCATCCATCTAGGTCTGCCCCGTTTCGAGCATCGATGACCATTTGGCAAACATCTGGTTTTGGTCGAATTTTTCCATAGCTCTTAACTGACAGGCGTGACCAAGGGCCGTTCTTAACTCAGGGGAGTAAACGAGACGCAATAAAGCTTGACCGAGGGCGTCGTGGTCGCATGGCGTCACGAAGGCACGCCCAGTTGCTGGAAGCATTTGTGCAATATCGCCAACGTCTGTGGAGGCTATCGGACAACCCGCTGCCATAGCTTCCAAGAGTGAAATTGGCATCTGCTCGGTATCCGACGACATAGCAAAAATATCCATAGCCTTGATCAGAGTATCTGGTTTCGGCACGTGTCCAGCAAAATGGATGCGATCAGATAAGGCAAGATTTTCGGCAAGTTGGATCAGTTCGAGACGTTGTGCTCCATCGCCAACAATTAGCAGTCGAGCTGGTGTTTGAGCTGTCACATGGTGGAAGGCATGAATTAATCGTTCGATGTTTTTTTCCGGCCGTAGAGCCGCTACCGTCCCGATAATCGGGCCGTCTTTGCTCTTTTCCAGGGGCCACTCAAATCGCTGACCTTTGCTCGAGAAGCGAGTGAGATCGATCCCATTTGGGATGTAATGCAGGAATGCGGGGTTCAGTCGCCACGTAGCAGAGGCAATTTCAAGCAGTGTTTGCGATGGAAGGATTGTGGGATGGTTTCGAAGCGCAAGGCGGCGAAGCCAAACGCGTCGCCGTAACTGCTTGTTTCGTTCTTCAGGGCCGAAACCGTCTTCCACATGAACATGCCGGACTGAACTGAACCGACTTGCTAATGCCCATTCAATCGAGCCAAAATTGTGGGTAAGCAGCGTCGTCGGCATGAGCGCACGGATCAAACCCCTGAACCGCCTCAAATTTCCAGTCAAATCTCCCTTTCGATTTTCAATTATCGGGAACGTGGCAGTGATGTTGGAATCAAGCCTTTCGCGCGCGGCAGTCACACCGTCCATCGCGACGATCATGTGAGTCCAATTCGAGCCGAGATGATTGGCTAACGTCGTAAATCGGCTTTGTGCACCACCAACGGCAAAAGAGGGAAAAATGGAGAGTAAGAGTTTCTGCAAGATTAAAACTGAAAATATAGAAATTCGGTTGTTCCACCAAGTGCAAGAATACCTATAAGCATTAAGAAACCAGCAATCATTCCCCAGTGTGTCGAGGGCGCCCAATTCAGAAATTTATATGGATTTAAAGTGATCCGGCCGAGAGCCGGTTCATAATTACTCATAATTTGCTGTGTATTTGGCGCAAACCAGATAACAATAAATAAGATCCCCAAGTGCAGCAATGTAGTGCGTGGTATGGGCAATCCGAAGCCGTTTTCTCCAGACATTCCCATCAACAGACGTAATGCCGCTCCAGTGGATTCTGCACGGAAAAAAGCGAAAGCTATAAGAGCCGCAATATAGACTGACAGGACCTTTCCTGCATGGAATAGCGTTGACTGTAATAAAGACTGGGGATGGATCTTTTTTTTCTGTGGAAAATATACGCGAGCAGCATGATTTACGGTGATATAAGTCCCGTGCAGCACTCCAAAAATAAAATATTGCGAGCCTGCCCCGTGCCACACTCCTGCCAAAGCCATTGTGATAAGCGTTGGGCCGGCGATGAGAGAGACGAAGCCTCCAGGTTTGGCCGAAGCGCGACGTGAATTATCGTAGCCATTACGATCACGCCAACGAGTAACACTTAACGCGATCGGACTAAATATATACATTGTAATAAACCGTGTCAGCGTAATGTGAAAACGCTGCCAATAGTCTATCATTGTTGTAGACTTGTAAGGCGAATTAAAATTTAAGGGAAAGCGGACGTTAAACATCCGAGCTAACCCAATTGCCATATCTGAGTAGCCGGAGAAGTCAAAGTACAACTGTAAAGAGTATCCTACCACGGCGTACCAGGCTGTCGTGAACCCGGCGACTTCGGGGTGAGCAAAATTCATAGCGACATCGGCCGCCAGTGGATCTGCAAGCACAACCTTCTTCACTAATCCGATTGTGAATATCGCCAGACCTACCGCAAGATTGCTTTTATTGAAGCGGTAGGTATTCGCATCAGCAAATTGTGGCATCATCTCGCGATTATGGAGGATGGGGCCGGCGATAAGATGCGGGAAAAATGTAACAAACAGGGTATAGCTCAGAAGATCGCGAGTTTTAGCGACACCCTGCTTCACGTCAATTAAGTATCCGATTTGTGTAAAGGTGAAGAAAGATATACCAAGCGGTAAAACTATCTCCCAAAAAGGCGTTCCAGCAAGCGATTGAAAGCCGAAGAAATTTGCAAGACCGACCGCGTATTTAAAATAGAATAAAGCGGCTATATCAACGGTTATACCGGTAAATAGCGTAAGATTCTGAGCCCTCGGATGCTGTTCCATGCGGGCGAGCATGACGCCGACGATGTAATTGAATGCGATCGAGCCGACCAACATTGGAACAAAGGTCAGTCGCCAATATCCATAGAAAAATATGGATGCAGCAATCAACCAGAGACTAGAAAACTTCTGGCTAAAGTTTGCTAAAATCCAGAAACCAGCAAGTGAAACAGGTAAAAAAACGAAAATGAATGGAATAGAACTAAAGATCACCTTTGATCTATGCCTTCTTTACTAGCTTTTCTTTGACTAAGGAGGCGAGCTCGCCAATATTTTTCAACTCTTCCATTTCTGCTGCCTGAAACTTAATCCCGAATCGCTTCTCGAGTTCAACCACGATGAAAATGTGGTTCATGGAATCCCACCCCTCGACGTCTTCGGCGGTAGTCTGAGGTGTGAGTTGAATTGTGTCATCCTCCAACACCTGGCGAAACACGCTGGTCAATGTGTTGTCAATTTCTGTGTCGTTCATCATGATTCCTTGATCTGATTACCGGCCATAAACCATGCATCAAGCTTGTTTACTGGTGATGTAAGTCTGGCGAGGCTCAAAATTAGTGAGGTCCATAAACCAAGTCGTCGTTCCGTCGACGTCTTCAGTTAGCATCGAGAAACCTAGTTTCGCATAGTGATCTCGAACCATGCCATTCTTTGCGCTTGGAATGTATCGTCCGACCAGACGAGTTGCACCCAGACGCATTGCCTCCAAGGCCACTAAATTAAGTGTCTCGCTTTCAACACCGCGCCCGAGAACCCTGCAACTCATAAGCCAGGTAACAAGATGTATAGTGTGAGTAGCCTCGTCAGCTTCACCGGCTACGATGGCAACGATACCATTGTCGCCGAATTGATCTAGAAGGCGGATCTGAAGCGTTAGTGCAGAGTCATCTTCAATAAGTCTACCGATCTCGGCATCGGTCACTCGACGCGTTGTTAGGTTGAATTGGTTAGTCTTGTTGATCAGTTGGACGATGCGTGAGCGGCCAACTGAATCGAATCGGTCCCAAATCGCTTGCATCGCAAGACTATGCAGATACCCGTTCATATCCGTCGCGTCTGCCATGAGATTATCTCGGGCGACGTTCTGCTGATAAAGCTGTGTGCGCTGAACATCCTCAACCGTCAGTCTGGTGGCCTCAAAAAAGCCAGCATTTGCAATGCAAGAAGCATAGAACGTGGGATCTTCAGGTAATTCAGGTACCTCAACCATCGGTAGCTCGCGCCGGATAATGGCCCGTTCAGCCGGGTTGTCGTCAGCGAAAACCAAGCTATCGAGCCCAATATTCAGTTGCTTGGCTATGTCGCGTAAGTTGGAAGCCTTGTCGGTCCAGTTGGCAACAAAGCAAGCGATGTCCTCCCGTTTCAAAGCCATTTCCGGATGACTCTGAAAAGGCTCAAGGGCGTTCATCTCATCATTTTTGGAGCATACCGCCAGAATGATCCCTCGTCGGCCGAGATCACGGGCATAGTGTTGAAATGCTAGGTGTGCTTCTCCGCGAGCGCTGCCTTGACCAAGCTTAATTCCTGCAAGACCGTCGTCACCGATGACGCCGCCCCACAACGTATTATCGAGGTCCAGCACTAGACACTTGCTTGCTCGCCCTTGATTTGCAGCAACAAGTCTGGCCACCAAGTCGCCGTATAACGCCGTTGCCTGTGGATGAATTTCTTGTTTCGCCCGATGCCACAAGGCAGGATCATGCCAGGCTGCTAGGCTGTCTGACACCGCACGGTCATCGAGCGCAACTAGATCAACGCCTACAGCATCTGCCCGGACCCGTAGCAATGCACTAAACCGTCGAAGCGCGGTAAGCTGTGATCCTGGTAGGCGATGCTCGTTGCCGCCAAGCAGCGGCAAAAACACCGGTAGCGGAACGTTTTGAATGATGTGAGCAGAGAACTTGCGCCGTGCGGTCAGCCACTGAGCCTCGAGTCTGTCGACGATGCCGTTGAGTGTCGCCGACACCGCTTCGGACGTTGCCGTCGGTGTTATGCCTTGAAGCAGGTGATATCCATCCAAAGCGAATAGAACACTGGTCGGCACGAAGTCGTGCAAGCCTGAGCTGGGATCGAGCAATTCTTGCGCGTACTGGCCATACGAGGGTGTGTACGTCTCAATCCAGATCGAACGACGGAGCCCTCCCACCCTAATACCCGCTGCAAGATGGTCGACCGTCGACGAACCGAGAATGGCTAAACGAACAGGTGGGCCGGCAAGTTGAGGTGGCGCACTTGGCAACGCCTTTGCCCGTCTGCGATCCAACTGAATGGTTTGCAAAGCTGAAAGACGGTTCCGGGCCAAGGCAACGACTTGACTCCAAACGGGGGACTCCATGCCATCGACAGAGACCACAGCTGCGAGGTGCTCAGCCCAGCGTGGGTCATTTGGCAACCAATGAAGATCTATCCCGTGCATCTTAGGTTCAGGTTAATCCAAACGGGTTTATAGAGACTTAAGACGATACGGCGACACGTGTTTTTGACGCATTTTCGAATCAGAGCGTGGCGCAGTTAGAGGAGAGCAGTATGTGCGGCTTTACTGGTATCCTTCATTATGAGGCGCAAGGCGAAATCGACGCCGGGCTGCTCCGGCGCATGAATGATGCCATCGCATATCGCGGACCGGACGGCGATGGCTTTCACGTCGAGCCTGGGGTGGGGTTGGGCCACCGTCGTCTATCGGTTGTTGACGTCGCGGGCGGCGGGCAGCCCATGTATAATGAGGACGAGACCGTTGTTATCGTTTTCAACGGCGAGATTTATAACTTCCCACAACTCCGGCCAGAGCTGCAGGCGCTTGGGCACGTGTTTCGAAACCGGTGTGATACGGAAGCGGTGATTCACGCTTGGGAGACTTGGGGGCCGGACTGTCTTCTTCATCTTTCAGGAATGTTCGCGTTTGCATTATGGGACCGCCGTCAAGGCGTGCTGTTCATTGCACGGGATCGGCTGGGTAAGAAGCCGCTCCACTACGGCACGACATCTCGGGGTGATCTGGTCTTTGGGTCGGAGCTCGCAGCTTTAGCAGCCGTTCCAGGATTGTCTGGGCAAATTGATCCTCAAGCGGTCGATGATTTTTTTGCGCTTGGATACGTTCCAGACCCTCGAACAATCTACAGCGCGATCCGAAAGCTACCGGCAGCACACTACCTACTGCTTCGGCACGGTGACGCAGTGGAGCCGCAGCGCTATTGGGAACCGCCCACACGGTCATCTCCGTGCGAAGAAGGTGAGGCAATAGAGACGATGCGAGCATTGCTTGCATCAAGCACGCAAAAGCGACTTATGGCTGATGTTCCGCTCGGAGCTTTTCTGTCCGGAGGCGTGGACAGTAGCGCTGTTGTGGCAGTTGCGTCGCAACTACAGGCGTCGCCGCTTGCGACGTTCACGATCGGCTTTCCTGGCGCAGAGGACGAGACGCCGTTGGCGCGGCTGGTCGCCAAACGGTACGGAACTGATCAGCATGAAGAAGTAGCCCGGCCGGACTACCTTGATGCCGCGCGACGCCAAGCGCGGGTGTTTGGAGAGCCGTTTGGCGACTCATCATCTGTTCCTACAGAAGCAGTATGTGCGCTGGCCCGCCGGCACGTCACCGTCGCGATTTCCGGCGATGGGGGAGACGAGGTATTTGCTGGGTACAGGCGATATCGCTTCCATCAATTAGCGGAGTCGGTGCGAGCGTTTTTACCGGCTGGGGTGCGTCGCTCGGTGATCGGGGAGCTTGCGCGGTACTATCCGAAAATGGACTGGGCACCACGGTGGTTGCGAGCGAAACACACGCTTACCGAACTCAGCCTTGACAGTGCACTCGGGTTTTATCGAACCATCACAAAAGTTCAACACGATCAACGTCGAGCGCTTTTCTCGTCCTCATTGCGCACCGATCTGGGAGATTACGACCCGGCTGGTCGTGTCGGTCAGCTCATGGAACGATGCGACGATGACGACAGCCTTCTTCAGGCACAATTCGTCGACGTTGGGTTATACCTTCCGGGTGATATTCTGACGAAAGTCGACCGCACGAGCATGGCCCACTCCCTCGAGGTGCGTGCGCCTTTCCTCGACCATGAGATGGTCGAATGGGGGATGCAGCTTCCGGCATCGCTGAAGCTCAAAGGCAAGAATGGCAAGTGGGTGGTGAAAAAAGCCTTGGAGCCCCTCGTGCCACGCGAGATCCTATACCGGACTAAACAGGGGTTCGCGACCTCGCTGGCGCAGCTTTTCCGGGACAATCACGAGGTGGTCCAAAGCCGGCTGCTCGGGTCATCGATGGCGGACTCCGGGCTGTTCGACCTGATGGTCTTAAAGCGCATGCTCGACGAGCATATGTCAGGACGGATTAACCACGCGGGTGTGCTGTGGCTTCTCCTTACTTTTGAGGGATTCCTGACGCATATCAGTGAGCATAATCAATCTGAAATATCTCTCGCAGCTTGAGCGTTGGTCTCTAAATTGCACATTGCTTCGCCCCGTGAACATGATATGAGCGGAAGACATGATTTTGGGAGTTGTGGATGGCCTCGCCACCAACGGCCGGCGCAACTGAATGGGTTAATGGCAGGATGGTTGATCCATCACGTGACAGATTCCGGCAAAATCTCAGTAGAATAATGAGCGAGCAAAGAATCACACAGGCAAGCCTGGCGCGCACGATGCAGGTTTCTCGTGTTGCCGTTCACGCCTGGATTTGGGGAACCTGCTTTCCTGAGACATCGCGGCTAATAAAACTTGCACAAACTCTCAACGTCACTGTGGGTGATTTGTTGGAGGGTGAACTTCAGAGTCCGCTTACCCTCAATGATCCTACAAATGAGGAGGCGCTTCTTCTAAATGCGTTCAGACAATTGCCCAATATGGACCGCCTAAGTTTGCTTGCGGATGCCTACGAACTATCGGCTCGCGCGAAAACTCGGGTCAACCAGTAAGTTTCTGGTTATAGCACCTGATATTACGTTTCTAAAAACTCGTAATTGCCCTTGAGTTGTTGCTTCCCAATCAAAGGCTTCAGCATATTTTCTAGTTTCGAGGCGGGATAGCTTGGTCTGATAAAGCTGCTCTATTGTCCGGGCAAAGCAGCGAGGAGTGTTTTCTTTTGCTATAAGCCCGGCCGCTAGTTCAGTCACAACTTCCGGATTGCCTGGAATGTTGCTTGCGACCACAGGAGTGCCGCAAGCCATCGACTCAAGAAGAACGTTTGCCCAGCCTTCACGACTCGATGCAAGCACTGAAATATCGGCACCGGAGTAGAGACCTGACAAATCAGCATGGGGCTTTTGGCCGCTGAAAATTACACGGCCGTTTAAATCGAGCTGAGATGCAAGAGTCTGCAACTTAAGCTTTTCTGGGCCATCGCCTACAAGCACCAGTGTCCAGCCGGGTAGAAATTTGAGTGCCTCGATTATCAAATTATGACGCTTGCGCGCAATCAGGTGACCGACTGAAACTAGAATCTTTTGGCTGACCCCCCACTCTTTCTGAGCGCTTCCCGGATCCGTTAGTCGAAACTGCTGAAGGTCGACACCATTACGCAAGACCGTGATTTTCTGCTCTGACGCTCCTAAGTCAATCATTCCGTCTTTCAGCCCAGCGCTTACCGAGATCAAGGCTGCAGCATTCTCCATTGCCCATCGAATCATCCGGGCCGGTAATCGAAAACTTGGATACTGAGTTACGTCGGATCCCCTGGCGGTGAGCACGACCGGCTTTTTAAACAATCGGCCCAAAGCTACGGCTGCAACCCCATCAGGGTAGATATAGTGGCCATCGATCACGTCGACATCGAGCCCTGCTTTCATGAGCCGTGATAATTCGCGAGCTCCAGCTAAAAACAGAGAGCCCGGTGCTGACAGCATTCCGACGCGCGGGGGCAGCGGAAAACGTGGATGATAGACCTTGATCTGCCCGCGATCCTCCTGGCGGCCTGCGGCAGCATTTTTTGCCCAATCCCCGAAGAGCGGGGAGCGACTTGGAAACCATGGAACAGGCGCAATCACGGTGCTGGTCGCTTCACCCGATGCAACCAGATGTCGTAAACGGTTCTCGACAAAAATGCCGTGGTTCGGACGACCACGATGGGGAAAAAGCGTGGTGAACGTGAGCAGTCGCAAGGGCCGATGCGCGCCTGCGACTGAGTGGTCGGAATACCCGACCTGTGCAGCCTGTGCACAGTTATCGTCTCTATTGACCGGGTGTACCATCTTACGGCTTCGGCTTCATCAGATCATTCAGCATCGTCTGGGCTGAAGCGCGATCATCAAAAACTTGATCGCTTGCAAGCAGCGCTCGCAGAATTTCGGTGGCCTCAGCTTCATGGCCTGTGTCTTTTAAAACTACCGCAAGGTGATACCGAATCGAACTATTCTGTGGCCGCGCCGCTGCCGCTGACTGCAGGAGTGGTAGCGCTTTTTGAGGATCCCCCTGCTGCGCGAGTATCCAAGCGAGGGTGTCAGTCACCTCTGGTGTAGGCGCCTGCTCGAAAGCGCGTTGGGCATATTCCTGCGCACGCCTATCGCCTTTTTGTTGATAGATCCAAGCTAGATTATTAAGAGCGACGAGATCGGTCGGCTGAGCTTTAAGAGTAATCTGCAGGTTTCTCTCTGACGAGTCATAGCGATGTGCCGTGATGTCGAGCGTTCCGAGTAGCTGCGCAACTGCCGGGTCGTCAGGGTGAGTGCTTTGCCACTTCAAAAGCTCAGCCGTCGCTCCATTTGGATCGCCAGCGGCAGTTTGAGCTTGAGCAAGCGCAACTACAAGTATCGACGACGGACTTTTCTGGTATTCATCTTTGAACGCCGTAACCGCATCTTTAAAGCGTTGTGATCCCATGTAAACGCCACCTTTTAGCGTCGCCGCAGCAGGCATATAGGCGCTGTTTGCTCGTAGTCGGTCTGCTGTCGCCAGGCCAGCATCCATGCCTTTGTCAACTAGATCGACGCGTACACGCGCTTGAAGCAATGGTAAACTCGTAGGTTGCCGCTGGATGGCACCATCAAGTGTTTGACGAGCACTGTCAAAATCTTTCAAGCGAACAAGAAGATCAACATCGCCTAAGACGGCCGAAACATTGTTCGGATCGGCCTCCACCAATTCAGCGAAAGTACGCTTTGCAGCTTCGTCCTGTCCCGCTGCAAGCTGGATACTTCCCAATGTCGGCAATAGGGCGGTAGGTGTCTTGCCTCCCGCCTTTGCTGTTTCAATTACTTCGAGCGCCTTTGAATATTGCTGCATTCTTGCATAAAGTTGAGCCTCACCGTTGACGAGACCAAGGTTAGTCGGATCTGCCTTGCGGGCCCGTTCAGCGGCCTCAATCGCTTCAGGGCCTCGGCCCTGCTGTACTAGAAGTTGAGCATAGATTGTAAGCGCATCTGACTGACTGGGAGCTTTCTCGAGAATACCCTGCAGAATTTTTTGGGCTTGATCTGGTCGATTCAGCTGCAACAAGACTTTTGCCTGATTTAGCTTCGGCCCAACCGCGTCCGGAAAACGATTGCTGGTGTCACTGAATGCTGCCAGCGCACCGTCCGGATCGAGGCGGGCAAGCCGCAACAATCCGGTTAGATTGCCGACAGCCTCGGTCTCGCCGGTTTGCTGGCGAAGTTGATCCAGAGCTTGTTGAGCACGATCGAGTTGGCCGAGGCGGAGGGCAGTGGCAACAAGTGCTTCACCAGCACCCGGTTGACTTGGAGCAATCTCAAGCGAGCGCTGAAGGTCTGACGCTGCACCGGAAAGGTCACCTACTTGAAGTCGAGCCGACGCGAGACGCGTGAATTCTGTGGGACTTTGAGCGACCTTCGATGCTTGTTGGAATGTTGTTTCTGCATCACGGGTATTGCCGCTCATCGCATAGGCACGGCCTAGGAGGTCGAGAGTTTCAGGATCTCGTTGACCACTCTGAATAGCTTTTAGCAAATAGGGAATGGCCCGTGCGGGATGCTGAGTTGCGAGCTCGATTTGCGCAAGAAGTCGAACGCCATCCTGATCATTAGGAGTCCGGCTCATGTATGTCATGATCGTGTCCTCCGCCTGAGCGTTCTGACCCAACCGTGCTTTTACCATGGCCTTGAAATACAGCCCTCGCTGAAAACGATCGATGACCGGGTCAATGCGCTGAAGCTCAGTGTCTGCCTCGGCGACCTTGTTTTCGCGAATGAGTAGAACAGCGTTTACAAATCGAGCTGGAACATTCTTTGGATCACGGGCCAGAACGGCTGCTATATCGGATTTGGCTTTCACATCCTCATTTAGCGCAAGAAGCATCGCTCCTCGTTCAACCAGGAGATCAAGCCGTGCCGGTGCACCATCGATCGCCCGAGTCAGTTCGGCGAGCGCACTGGCTCGATCACCTTTCGCAAGAAGTAAGTTGGACTTGAACTGCAATGCGTCGGTGCGCGTTGGTTCGATCGCAAGAGACCGATTTACTTCATCCAGTGCTAGGTCGATTTGACCGTCCTGTTGTGCAAAACGAGAGGCTACGAGATGAACCTCGGCGTTTTGCGGCGCTAACCGCTCCGCCTCTGCCAGAGTGGCAATTGATGTGGTGTTGTCTTTCAATCCCCGTTGCGCGACGGCCCGAGTCATCAGGTAATATGCTGTTTGCTCCGGCGACGATCCTTTCTCGGGTATTTGCTGCAGGATCTCAGCCCACTTGCTCTGACGCATGAAGGCTTGACTGAGAACAGCAATCGAACTTGCCTTGTCCCAATTAAGATCCATTGCCTGCCGTATCTCGTGTTCGGCCGCGACCGGGTCGTCGCTCGCGATATATAGCTGGGCGAGCAAGGAATGCGCTTCGGCGTTCGACGGATTATCCCTAACCGCAGTTCGAAGCTGCAGGCCAGCACTACGGTAATCACCTTTTGCAAGTAACACCTTAGCTTGCTGAAGCGGGTCACGATGCTCGACGATATACCAGCCACCCCCAAGCACAGCAGCAGAAAGCACCACGGTCGAGGCGAGCAGAATTTTCTTCATGGTTGACCTTAAATTGCCGTCGTTTGGATTGAACTGCTTGGGTCAAAATCCGTCACACCGCTGGTGATACCATGCGTCTCGAGAAGGGCGTAGAGCGTGGGGCGACTGACACCGAGTAGACGAGAAGCTGCTGACATACGACCATCGCTGCGCGTTAGTGCTCGCTGGATAACATCCTTCTCCGCACGGGCACGAGCCAATCTGAGATCAAAGGACGCAAGATCCTCAACGCTTTCAGAGAGCTCTAAATCAGCAGCGGTTATCTGTTTTCCTTCAGACATGAGAACCGCACGCTTCAGTCGGTTCTCCAGCTCGCGGATATTTCCAGGCCAATCATGACTCGCGAGCGCAGCTAGCGCACTGTCGGCAAATCCCCGAACATTTCTATTGTATTCTCGATTATATTGGCCAAGGAAGAAACGGGCAAGAAGAACGGGGTCATTTCCTCGATCCCTCAATGGTGGAATTTTGAGCATGATCGGATTTAGGCGATAAAACAGATCACTGCGGAAGCGACCAGCATCGACCTGGTCCTGCAACAGAAGGTTAGTTGCTGAAACTACACGAACGTCGACTTGAATGGGCTGTCGTCCGCCAATACGTTGAACTACCTGCTCTTGAAGGAAGCGTAGTAATTTGACTTGCAATTGATGCGGAAGATCTCCGATTTCATCGAGGAAGAGCGTTCCACGATGGGCCAGTTCGATCTGTCCTTGAGTTTGCTTTACTGCACCGGTAAACGCGCCACGCTCGTGGCCGAATAGCTCACTTTCGAGCAAATTTTCGGGAATTGCTCCGCAGTTTATCGCGATGAATGGGTGACGTGCTCGAGATCCCAAATCATGCAGCGCTCGAGCGAGCGCCTCTTTCCCTGTTCCGCTTTCACCTAATAGCAAAACCGAAACGTTGGCGCTTGCGAGCTTTTCTATATCTCGGCATACCCGCAGCATGCTTTCATCGGCGGTTACGATCTTCTTGATGGGTGACGGGCCAGTTGCTTCAACGAGGCGTTTATTCTCCTCTTCGAGAGCTTGTAGACGTGCTCCACGCTGAACAATGGTATTCAGGACCTGTATATCGATCGGTTTCTCGCAGAAATCATATGCTCCGGCCGCGATCGCACGAAGAGCGTGAGTCCGGTCATCGTGACTGGTAGCGACGATGACTTTCATGTCCGGGCTGATGTGCATCAAACCGTTTAGGGTAGCAAATCCTTCGCTGACGCCGTCTGGGTCGGGAGGTAAGCCGAGATCGATAATACTGAGGGGAGGGCGCTCCTTTGCGGCGACCGCAAGTGCCTGCTCACGGTTGTGAGCGAATACCACCCGAAAATCAGGAAACGCCCAACGATACTGGCTGCACAAGCCAAGGTCATCTTCTACGATCAGCAGTTTGGGCTTTTCAGCCAAGCTAGTCTCCAATGGCATTGCTCAACGTCCTTATATCCGAACGCGACGAGACAAGGTCTGATCTTGTGAGTATCACTCTCATCGTAGTACCGATTCCTTGCTCACTGATTACTAAAAGCTGCCCTCCAGCTTCTTTAATCAACTCGCGTGCTTGGAACGCACCAATTCCTGACCCTCCTTTCTTATCTGTCGAAAAGGGGGCGAACAATTTATCCCGTATAAATTCTGAAGACATGCCTGGGCCGTGGTCGATAACATCAACAACCACCTGTTTCGCCTCGTGATGTAGTTTAAGCTGCACTGGCTGCCCAGGGGAGGCTTCCACAGCGTTATTGAGGATATGGGTTAGGGCAGTGTCGAAAGCATCAGGACTCATCGCAACTGTGCCAGTTGATCCGTCATGAACAATCGTTAGCGTAACTTGCCGAACTCGTTGATATGCGATGACAAGAGATTCCAGGCGCGGTAGCGGCGTGATCGAGGTTGGCGCCTGTCTAGTCTCAGGCTCGTCTAGTCGCTTTAACAAAGCATCGATTTTTCCAACCGAGGCTCGAACAGTCTCCAGCATGTCTTGCTGAAATTCCGGATTTTCGATGTGGGTGCGCGCATTGCTCAAAAGCAATGCGAGTTGACTTGAGACATTTTTGATATCGTGAGCCACGAAGGCAAACCGTTTTCCGTAATCATGCAGATTTCGGGTTTGTAGTACGACTTCAGTCGCACGCTGCTCCGCAATGTATGTCGCGACTTCTTGGCCTATTATCCTAAGTAGATCAAAAACTTCTTGATCTAGACGGAATGAGACTCTCGGTGGGCCAACGACAACAATTCCAATTGTTTTCTCCAACTGACGTAAAGGAACCGCCAACCAGATTGGACCCAAAGCGCTGAGCGCATTTTCCTCATCCCTGGATGCGTCAATCTGTGCAACCTCAATTACGTGAGCACTCGTAGTAGATAGTTTAACGAGATGATTTGAAGTGCCAAGGCTGGTTGCTGAAGGCATGTTCCAAGAACCAGCCCAAAACATGACGCCAGAATTCTGGTCTGCTAAAAAAAGCGCACCACTTGGACTGTTGACTACATCTGCAACTGCCCTAATGGCACGATGCGGTAAACTTGTGCGTTCGATCGTCTTTGTCCCTGAAAGGGTTCCAATGCATTCCAACCACTCAAGGCGATAATCGTACCTATCTGCGAAGAAATGTCGGGTAATGACGCGATGCATAATTGAGCGGGCTGATTTCGAACTGAAAAACAGCAACGTTCCGATAATTCCAGCAAACACCAAGCTAAGTTCGGCTATCCAGCCCAGTGACTCGTCAAAGCGTCTGAGAACTTCTCCGGCAAGTGCAAGGGCCAACAAGACGGACCCGCTCAGTACAAGTGTGGCGCTGTGAAATACTGCGGTTCGAGAAAGCCGGATTGGCTTGCGCCACTGCTGTCCACGTAAAGCTGCTAATATGAGTAATGGTGCAACTATAATAGTTGCAACTACTCTCGTGCTTATAAGAGCATCCGATGTTGAAAGAAATAAAACTGAATCCGCCGATACGAGTATGTCAAAACATGCAAGAGCGCCCAGCAAAACACACGGTATCGCGATATGCCAACGTGCTGTCTCCGGAAGATTGAGATAAAGATTCTCAATAAGCAGGAGTTCAAATATACATATTATTAGTCGAATGGCAACCGGCGGGGAATAAAGTACGTAAGAATGAACCCCAGCTCCGCTATAAAGATAAGCTAGGCCTAAACAGGCCGCAATACATACGACTGCTATGAATCCAAATATATGCCAGCGCGCACTAATCTCTGTTCTTTTATAAAGAAGTAGTAGGTAGCAATACCAGGAAGATATGCGGAGTACATCCACAAAGCCGACGAAACCCTCCATAGGAGGTTGATGTGATACACTGCTTAAACCAGACCAAAGTGCTGTCACAACGCAGCATGCCGCCAACGCGAGATTTAGCGTATGGCGGGACCTATATAGAATCGAAACGGCTAGAATACTGTAGCTTATCGAGCAAACGATAAACAGGTAGGTATTTAATTCCATTCTGAAATCTATAAATCTAGCGAGCGCCCTCCTGCAACAAAATTACTCGTACTGTAGAAAGCAAAATTAGAACATCTAGAAATAGACTCCGATTTTTAACATAATACAGGTCGAAAGATAACTTGGCTCGTGCATCCTCTACCGATGCACCATATGGATAATTTACTTGTGCCCACCCAGTCAGGCCTGGCTTTACGCGACACCTTTCACGGTAGCAAGGAATGGCCTTCTCGAGTTGCTCTACAAAATGTGGGCGTTCCGGACGAGGGCCAATAAAGCTCATCTCGCCACAAAGAATGTTCAGCAGCTGCGGAAGCTCGTCTATACGAGTTTTCCGCATGAATGATCCTAGACGGGTCACGCGCGGATCCCGCATCTGAGCCCATCGCGGGCCATTGGCCTCAGCATCGCTTCGCATGCTACGAAACTTAAAGAGTGTAAAAACAATCCCGTTCAACCCAACCCGTTCTTGCCGATAGAGGACCGGTCCGGTGCTCTCCAGACGTACAAGCAATGCAACAATGCACATGATGGGAAGTGTCGAAATTAGCAGAATGGTGCTCAGAAATATGTCAAAAGCTCGCCCGAACCAGCGTGTGCTCGATGAGGTTGTGCTTTGGGCAATTTGACTCAGCAGATCACCATGTATGTTGGAGATGTCCACGCGACGGAAATTTTGCTCCCAGAAATCCGCTTCGCTTTGTAGCTTGATCCCGCGACTGCCATATTCTGTGAGTATCGCAGAGGGCACCACACTGCTTTCCCCCACAGTGACAAGGGTCCTGATCTTAGATGCGCTGAGTAGGGGAGCGGATGCGTCTTCGGGACGAAAGTGAGAAACCTCAAGGAAGCCCTTGCGCTGCGCCATGAGCGTGGCAGCGACACTCGGTGTGGCTTCTGACCCGATCACAGCAACTCGGTGAACGAACAATCCGCAGCGAGTAGCGACCATAAACAGCAGGCGTGTCAGAAACAGACAGATTGACCATAACATGATGATTTTGATCGGACGTAGTGAGTCATATCCGATGGGTAGATAGGTGCTGAGCCCAGCTATCTTGCACACCAACCACACTGCCGGAAACGAAAGTAGCGCTGCAAGGATGGTAGATTTTACTAAAGTATGCAGGCCGGAGAAAATCTGCGGGCGGTAAACGCCGATAATGAACGCGGTGAAGCCGACGGTCAGGGCGCAAGCGATTGCTGGGTTGATAGATGACGCGCTTATCGAACCGGTTGCAGGCGTGATCATGATCAACGTCAGCGTGAACGTCAGGATCATCTCGACGATCCACAAAGCAAGCATTTCAGGCGCTACGTGGCGACCAACCGAATGCAACCTCATGATCCGACCACAACCATACGACCCTCGACATACGCTACAGAGATCAAGATACCCTAATCTCCTAAGCAAATCCTTAACCAAGGCCATGGTAGTGTGGCGGAACCACGGCACGAGGCGACATAGCAGAACATGGCCTGCTCGAAAATGACACAATCGAGTTCTCTCTCTTACGACGTAGTGCGTTCGGAGCACCGAACCCTTGTGCCTCGACTGGCACGTAAACATGACGTAAGGTTGAAGATGACAGTGCCTGGCTTGCTGACGTGTTTGGGCGGAGGACGAGAGATGCGGTTGAGTAGTCCGACGTATCCTTGGCGTAAGGTGTAGGCTGTGTCTGATCGATCAGATCATCTTATTGAACGTGCCGCAGCGCTTCTGCGGACGGCCAATGCCGGCCACGTCATTCAAAAAACTGCAGCGATTGATGCGACGGCTGCACTCAGGAGCGAGACAGGGCCGACTACATCGCCGGTGCCTGCTTCATCCTTGTCGATCCCGCGACCAGCCTTGCCGGGTGTTGGTCCGAGCAAGGTCGAAGGCGTGCGCGGTTCAAGTGTCGCTGAATTAAGGGATGCATCGACACAACCGCCGGTTGGGATTGCGGCGTTGGAGCGAGCGGGCCTTATGGTCGCGCGGGCTAGTCGGACTCGGACGACCGAGGAGTATAGGATCGTGATTGGGCGCGTTTTGCGCGCATTGCACGAGAAGGAAGAGGGTCAGTTCGTGCTTGGCCCAGATGCCTCGCCGAATGTCGTGATGGTGACTAGCGCGCGACCCGGCGAGGGAAAAAGCTTCACATCCCTCAACCTGGGCGGAAGTATCGCGCAAAATGCCGGCGAGAGCGTTCTGATCGTTGATGTCGATGCGAAAAATAATTCGCTGACCGATATGCTTGGACTTTCTGGCCGCAAGGGGTTTTTAGACTTAGTCGCCAACCCTGGCCTTGCACCAGACGACTTGATCGTCCCGAGCGAACTACCGAACCTCATGTTTTTGCCGCTTGGGTCGCGCTCGATCGTGCGAGACTCTGAAGACGGAACCGGGTTTGAGGAACGAAGATTGACGCCTTCAGTCAAGCTTCTCGCGCAACGGTTTCCCCGCAGCCTCATCATGCTTGACGCTCCTCCATGTCTGTCGACAAGCGATCCGCATACATTGTCCCCTGCAGTGGGTCAGGTCGTTCTTATTGTCGAAGCTGAACGCACGCAGCGGAACGAAGTAGAAGCTGCGATCGACATGGTTAAGATTTGCCCAAACATCACCATGCTACTCAATAAGGTGCGCATGACATCAGGTCATACCTTCGGTTCATATGATTATTTCGGTTCTTACACCTAAAATGTCAACGTATGTAGGTGATTGCTCGAAGTATCGCATGTTACGCTTGCTGGCGAGGCATCGTGGCTTTGCCGTACCGGCCCTGACAATAGTCTTTGCGGTTGGCGTTAAAGGATCCGCTGCTTTTGGGCAGCTAGCTGGAGGCGGCTTGTCCGACTCGGGTTACGCCATCGGTGGTACATCGGTTCGAGACACTGTCAGTTCGCTGTTAGCAGGGCCGACAACCAGCACTGTTCGCCCATGGACGTTCAGTGGTGATGTCGACGTGGAAGTCGGAGCAACTGACAGCCCGGGTGGAATAGGGCGGGGTGGTTGGCAACCGGTCATTCTAGTAGCGCCTGACCTCATCTTAAACGGGGTTACGTCGCGCCTCAACGTCGCATTGGCATATAGTCCACGGCTGGCTTTTTACCCGAGCACATCCAGCCAGACACTTCTGTCTCAGTCCTTTAACGGATCAGCGACGGCTGTTCTCGTTCCAGATTTGCTGTACATAACCGCCCGCGGAATAAGTGACGTGAGTTCACGGTTCGGGAACACGTCATTGCTCTCGAATTCCTTTGTCAGTCGCAGCGAGGCCGTACAGACGTCTAGCTTCAGCGTATCGCCTTATCTGCAACGGACGATCGGCGGGTATGGAACCGTTACCGCTGGTTATACTTACTCGCAGACGTTCCAGGATTCTGACAACCAATTCAGCAACAACTACTTTGCACCAAATGCAGGTCAGCTGGCCGGTTTCGGAACTACCGGTAACCTACAAACAAATACCGAATATGGATCTTACACAACTGGAGAGAACCTCGGCCGTGTACAGAATATAATCTCCGGTACTGCTAGCCAATACTCCGGCAGCTACTACTATCAAGGAGCTTCTACGTTCTCGGTTTCCGACCGTCTTTCGTATGAACTTTATCGTTGGTTGACGGTTTTCGGAACAGTCGGATACCAAGATTATAACTATCCGCGAAGCGGCTTTAGTCTAAGCCAACCAACATGGTCCATCGGCGTCACGGTGTCGCCAAACGAGACCAGTTCAATCACGGTCCAGTATGGCCAGGTTGCAGGAATAAACACTGTCCTAGCGAACGGATCTTACTCACCTACGCCTCGGACACGAGTTTACGGTAGCTACACTGTTGATATCCAAACTGGGTTGGGTGCAAGGCAGTCGCTTCTTGGAACAACGGGCGTTGGTCCCGGCGGAATTTTATTGGATAATCTGACAGGCTCGCCGACACTCACAAACACCTACCTAGCCAGTCAGTCGCCACTTTCCCGTATAAAAACCTTGACGGTTGGCGGAGCGCTTCTCCTTGATCGTGATACGTTTACCGTGACAGTTGGTCGCTCTGAGTTCGAGCAACTCGGCGGGTCCGTCAGCATCCTAGGCGTCCCAACCTCGACGGGAACGCGGACCGATACCCTGTATGGGAATCTCAATTGGCAGCATGACTTAAACCCGAGCACTAGCCTGAGCAGCGGACTATCCTACGCACAAAGCAACAATGGTGTCTTCTATGGAGCGCCGGGCTCATCGCAAGACACGCTGCAACTCTACACATCGCTGAACCATGTGCTGACCGATACGCTGTCGACTAGTGTGTCATTTAGCCATTCTGAACGTTTTGGAGATGCGACACGCAATCTCTCGGCAGCGTTCGGCGGCAGCGCCTCGCAGAACACGTTTCTCGTCGGCTTACGGAAGAGCTTTTGAGCTAATCCATGTATGAAAATTTCTACAATCTATCTGCGATGCCGTTCCAGCTTACGCCGGACAGCCGCTTCTTCTTCGGCAGCCGCGGGCATAGCAAGGCGATCGCGCATCTGAACTACGGGCTCGCGCAAGGCGAGGGCTTCATCATCGTCACGGGTGAGGTCGGGGCCGGCAAAACCACGTTGGTCGAGTGGTTGCGGTCTCAAATGGATCCTGAAGCTTATACGATCGCACGCGTGAATACGACACAGGTGTCAGAGGAGGACCTGTTCCGGCTAGCGATGGCGGGTTTTGGCCTGGTCGACGAAGGACTTAGCAAAGCCGTGTTGTTGCAGCGTTTTGACGAGGTTCTGAGATCTCATCTCATGGCTGGCCGGCGATGCCTCCTCATAGTCGACGAGGCACAGAATCTATCGCTGGCAGCTCTGGAAGAACTTAGAATGTTGTCCAACATCACGGTCGATGGGCACACCTCGATGCAGACTATTCTGCTTGGGCAGCCGCAGTTCCGACGGATGCTTGCCAGCCCGCATTTGGATCAATTGCGGCAGCGTGTGTTGACCTCCTACCATTTGGGCCCGCTCAGCGAGGATGAAACACGAGCCTACATCGAGCATCGCTTGCATGCTGTGGGGTGGATCGACGATCCGCATTGGGATGACGATGCGTTCGCAGCTGTTTTCGCTCAGACCGGCGGAATTCCGCGACGCATCAACAGATTATGTTCACGCGTTCTCCTCTACGGGGTTCTGGAGGAAGCGCATCGCATCACCGCCGAGATCGTCGACAACACGGCCGGCGAACTCGCGCACGATCTGGAAGGCTCGCAAGCAGATTGGGCTGCTGGACCGGACGCATTCAGCGAATCGCAAGCGCCATCGTCACGTGCAGCCGATCCTCAGTTGAACGCGATGAGTGCGGATTTGTTGAACCGCGTCGAGGCACTCGAGCAACAGATGGCTCGGCGTGAACAGGTCTTCCGCAAATTGACCCAGATGCTGGGCGTTCAGTAGCCTGCATGCCCAGATCTGATCAGATCAATGCCATGACGGTTGATGTGGAGGATTACTTCCAGGTTCAAGCCTTTGCGGGATGCGTGAAGCGCGAGGACTGGGATAGTCTGCCTTGTCACGTCGAGGCTAACACCGACCGCATCCTGACGCAGTTTGCCGAGAACAATACTGTTGGGACATTCTTCACCCTGGGGTGGGTAGCGGCGAGGTACCCCGCACTTATTCGTAGGATTGTCGACGCTGGTCATGAGCTTGCCAGTCATGGTCACGGGCATCAGTTGGTACATCAACTATCCCCGGCGGAATTTCGCGAGGATCTCCAACGGGCAAAAGGGACGCTGGAGGACGTTGGCGGCGTGACCGTGCGGGGCTATCGAGCGCCGACGTTCTCCATCGGACCGCAGAATCCTTGGGCGTTCGATGTTTTGGCCGAAACCGGCCACCTCTATAGTTCGAGTGTCTACCCTGTCAGGCATGATCTTTACGGAGCACCGGACGCGCCGCGGTTCGCGCATCGTGTCGCCTCGGGGTCAATTCTCGAGATCCCGCTCACGACCTTGCGGCTTGGCCAGCACAATCTTCCAATCGCTGGTGGTGGATATTTCAGGCTGATGCCGTATTCGGTTTTCAAAGCTGCCTTGAAGCGGTTCAATGCAAGCGAGACTAGAGCTGGTGTTTTCTATTTCCATCCTTGGGAAATCGATGCGGATCAACCCCGCATTACGGGAGCCAGCCGGCTCGCGAAATTCCGGCACTACGTCAATATCGGCGCAGTACCGAGGCGCTTAGATAAGTTACTGCAAGACTTTCGCTGGGCCCGCATGGATGACGTCTTTGCTGCCGATATTGCTGCCTCGCGCTAGGCGGTCCTGATGTCTGTCGTGGTTCGTCCGCTCTCGGAGCAGTCTGCCTCTGCGTGGGATCAGTTCGTCGCGAGCCACCCAAGTGGAACGTTCTTCCATCAATCGACGTGGTCGACCGTTCTCGGAGCTGCTTTCAAGCATCCGTCGCTCTACGCTTATGCTGAGCGTGACGGCGCGATCACCGGCATACTTCCGTTGATGCAGGTGAAGACGGCGTTGTTCGGCAATACGCTGATCTCGTCGCCGTTTTGCGTGTATGGCGGTCCGCTCAGCGTCGATGCCGAAAGCCGAGTTGCATTGGATCGTTATGCGGCTGAGGAGATGGCGCGTAGGAAGGCGACTGCGCTCGAATATCGGTTCCGCGACCAGCCCGACGATGTCGCCGACTCCGATGGTTGGCACCGGAAGGATGATCTCTACGTCACATTCAGGAAACCCATTGTCTCGGACAACGAGGCCAATCTGAAAGCTATTCCACGCAAACAGCGCGCGATGATTCGGAAAGGGATCGAGCGTGGACTGACGTCGCGGGCTGATCAGGATGTCCGCGGTCTGCATTCCATCTATGCGCAGAGTGTCCGCAACCTTGGAACACCCGTCTTCAGCCGTCGATATTTCGAGATCCTGAAGGATGCCTTTGGTGACAAGATGGATGTCGTCACGATCCTCGATGGCGAGACACCAGTTGCGTCCGTTCTGAATTTTTACGATCGCGGGGAGGTTCTCCCTTACTACGGCGGGGGCACTTTCGAGGCTCGGGCGGTAGCCGGTAACGACTTCATGTATTGGGAAGTGATGCGGCGCGCATCGGCGCGAGGATATGTCGGCTTTGATTTCGGCCGTAGTAAGGTGGGAACCGGCGCCTTTTCGTTCAAGAAAAACTGGGGCTTTACGCCTCAGCCGTTGTTTCATCGCTTCCAGTTGCGGCAGGGGGCAGCGATACCGGACCATAATCCGCTGAACCCGAAGTATCGATTGTTCATCGCGGGGTGGAAAAAGCTTCCCTTACCGATCGCGAATCGCCTGGGACCCTTGATCGTGCGTGGCGTTGGATAGCCCGGCTTGAAGCACTCAGTGATCAGCGAACGCGAACGACCAGACGCGCTGGGGGGAGCGGTCGGGCAGCGAGACCTCCTGCTGGCGCTGGCGATCGGCCTTATAGCATTATGCTGGCTGTTCCTCCCGGAAGGTCGGGCGGCCGTTGAGGTCTGGAACGCGTCAACGGCGTACAGTCATTGCTATCTGATTCTGCCGATGACGCTTTATTTGCTGCGAGAGCGGTGGGGGGTGCTCCGGACCATTGCAGCGACGCCAGAGCCGATCGTGGCGCTCGCCGCGATCCCACTTGCCATAGCGTGGCTAGTGGCCGAGCGCCTTGGCTTCATGGAAGGGCGTCAGCTTGTCGCGATCGCCAGCATCGAGGTATTTCTCTGCGCCGTTCTGGGACGACGATTGTTCTGGCAGTTATCCGGACCGCTGCTGTTTTTGTTTTTCCTGGTGCCGTTCGGCGCATTCCTGACGCCGGCGCTTCAGCGCTTCACCGCAGCGTTCAGCATCATCGGGCTGAATGTGTTGGGCATCCCGAACTTCTCCGACGGTTTCACGATCGAGACGCCATCAGGAGTCTTCTTCGTCGCGGAAGCATGTGCCGGATTGCGGTTCCTGATTGCCGCGATTGCTTTTGGGGTATTCTACGCCCTGCTCAACTACACCAGCCCGACCCGGCGGGCTTGCTTCATGGCAGCCTCCATCGTTGTTCCAATCTTTGCCAACGGCATCCGTGCCCTAGGCATCATCGTCTTGGGTCAGATACTTGGCAGTGCCGAGGCTGCTGCGGCGGATCACATTATCTACGGTTGGTTATTCTTCACGATCGTCATGCTGTTGCTCATCGCCGGCGGTCAGATCTTCAGAGAGCAAACACCAACCGTTTACCAAGCAAAGCCGTCAGTTCCACCTGTCGCGAGGAGAGCAGCGCCAGTCGCAGCGCTGTTCAGCGTCGCACTCCTAAGCCTCGGGCCGGCTGCTGCGTCGTTGATCGATGCGCGGGTGGTGGCTCCAGAATTCACGGAGGCATTTTCGTTCGTTGCACCAACCGGATGTACGATCACCGGCAGGTCCGGACCGACCAGTCACTCGGCGACGACGATGATCTGTGGCGGGACACCCGTCGAGTTGCACGTGAACCTCTTTGCACCGCGATCGACCTCGAGTGCGATGGTTGCGGAGCGGCGTCGGGTGACACAGGAGATCAGTGCCGAGGACGTTGCCATTGCCACGGCCGATGTTCCGGACAGCGTCGGGCGTTGGACCATCGTGCAGACTACCGATCCCGATCGCCTGACGGCTTACGCAAGCTGGGTGGATGGCGCGCCAGTGCGGAGTGGAACGGCAGGGCGCATCGCCCAAGCCCGTGACAGTCTGTTCGGGGGCGATCATGCCGCCGCATTGATCACCATCACTTCGGTCGAGCCGAATAGAAGTTCGCCTGCTCAACGTCAGGTCGTGCGCCAGCGATTGATAGATCTCGTGAATGGCCAGACGGGGTTGGCGGATAAGATGTCGGATTACACCAAGCTCGCCAGTCACTAAGCGAGGCTAGTCGCTGGCATATTTGATGACCAATGGATCGGCTACCCAGCTTGGACATCTGCCGTCGGTCTAGGTGGAAAGCGGCGAAGCAAGGTGATCATGAGCAGCATTGCCGGGACCGCCGCGAATATCGTCAGAGCATAGAAGTGACTCCAGCCCAGAGATGCCGCCAGCACGCCGGAGAGGCCGCCAATGGTGCGAAGACCCACTGCGGCCAGTGAGGAGAGCAGGGCGTATTGTGTCGCCGTGAATGCGGTCGAGCACAGCGACGACAGGTAAGTGAGGAAGGCGGCATCCGCCATGGCTTCAGCAAAGCTTTCGAGCACAATTTTGGCTAACAGGATGCGCGGGTCGCCTCCGGACACTGCGAGAGCGAAATACAGCGTCATCGACGCCATCTGCACGAAGCCGGTTAGGATCAGGGCGCGGCCAGTGCCGATCCGGACCACCAGAATGCCGCCGGCGAGGGCGCCCGCCAAACTCGCGACGAGGCTGGGTAGGCCGGTCGCATAAGCCACCTGGGCGCGATCGAATCCGAGGCTATTGTAGAACGGCACCGCCATGGTGTGGGCTAGCGCCTCGCCCAATTTGAACAGCATGACGAAGGCGAGGATATGGCCGGCGCCGGGTCGCTGCCAGAAGTCGGCGAATGGCTCGATGACGGCAGCACGGAAGCGAGTGGTCAGATCCTGCCGTCCTGCGACAAGCGATGCTCTGATCGGCTCGTGGGCAAGAAGCGTCACGACCGTGCTGCTAAGGATCAAGGCCGCCATTGTCAGGAGCGATCCTTGCCAGCCCAGATCGTCAACCAGCTTGATGGCGCCAGCACCGGCGATCAGTAACGCCAGGCGATAACCCCAGACATAGCTTGCCAGCGCTATCCCTTGGCTGCGCTCGGGAAAGGTCTCGATACGCCAGGCGTCGATGACGATGTCCTGGCTCGCCGACAGGAATGCAATCGATACAGCAGCCACAAGAAGCTGTAGGGGCGCATGGATCGGATCGGCTGTCGCCAGCACGACGCAAGCTGCCGCAAGCAATGGCTGGATTGTCAAAAGCCAGCCACGGCGGCGACCAAAGCTTGCCAGCCGCCAGGGCGGGCTACTCTGATCGAGGATCGGCGACCAAAGAAACTTCAGCGTGTAAGCGAGGCCAATATTGGCCGTCAGGCCAATCGCAGCCAACGAGGTACCGCCTTCGGTCAACCATTGCCGGAGCGTAAAGCCGGATAACGGTAAAGGCAGCCCGGCGAAAAAGCCGAATGCCGCCATTAAGATCAATCGTGGATCACGCCAGGGTCGAACGACCGGTGCCGGATCTAACGCTGTCATGCGTCGAAATGCCGTTCCGGCTGTCTTTGACGACAGCCGGACGGTCGAGAAACGCTAGGAGTAAGCGCGGTGGTGCCGGCGGTGATGATGGCGACGGCGGCGCCGGGCAACCTGTACGGGGCGACCGACCGGCTCGACCTGGGTTCGGCCGATGACGCCGGAACCACCCGACGGTGTGCCTTCGGAGTTGCTGGGTGCCGTAGAACTGGGCAGGGCGCCGACTTGCGCGTAGGCGGCGATCGGGGCGGCAAACGCCGCCGCGAAGAAGGCAAATGCAGAACGGCGAGTGATCATTTTGAAAAGCTCCAACGACTGGACTTGTTCTAGCCAGTAGCGGACGCAAGCACGTGATGGTTGCGTCCGCAAGTTGGTTTACGCGGCTGTGCTGTCCGACTTGCGCTCGAAGCGCTTGCGCTCGTTCGGATCCAGATACCGCTTGCGGAGGCGAACGGCACTTGGGGTGACTTCGACCAGTTCGTCGTCCTCGATATAGGCGATCGCCTGCTCGAGGCTCATCCGACGCGGCGGGATCAGGAGCATGGCATCATCCTTGCCGGCGGCGCGGATGTTGGTCAGCTTCTTTTCCTTGATCGGGTTGATCTCGAGATCCGAGCCGCGGCTGTGTTCACCGAGAATCATGCCGACATAGACCTTCTCGCCGGGGTCGACGAACATCGTGCCGCGCTCTTGCAGGTAGAACAGCGCGTAGTGCACGGCCTCACCGCCCTCGCTGCTGATCAGGCTGCCGTTGCGGCGACCCTCGATCACGCCAGCCCAAGGCTCATAGCCCGAGAAGATGCGGTTCATGATGCCCGAACCGCGCGTGTCGGTCAGGAACTCGCCGTGATAGCCAATGAGGCCGCGGCTCGGCATGTGGAAGGTGAGGCGGACCTTGCCGCCGCCCGAGGGACGCATGTCCTGCATCACGCCCTTGCGCTTGCTCATCTTCTCGACGACCACGCCCGAGTAAGGCTCGTCGACGTCGACGAGCACTTCCTCGAACGGCTCTTCGCGCTCGCCGGTCTCCGGGTTCGGCCGGGTCAGGACGCGGGGGCGACCGATCGTGAGTTCGAAGCCCTCGCGGCGCATCTGCTCGATCAACACGCCAAGCTGAAGTTCGCCGCGGCCGGCGACTTCGAACGCATCCGACTCGTTGCTCTCGGTGATTTTGATGGCGACGTTGCCCTGCGTCTCACGCAGTAGCCGCTCACGAATCTGGCGCGAGGTGACCTTCTTGCCTTCCTTGCCGCCGAGCGGACCGTCGTTGACGCGGAACGTCATGGCCAGGGTCGGCGGATCGACCGGGATGGCTTCCAGCGGCGCGGACACCTCAGGAGAACCAACCGTGTCCGGCACGGTCGCTTCGGCAAGGCCGGCCACGGCAATGATGTCGCCGGCTTCGACCTCTTCGACCTGGACCCGGTCAAGGCCGCGATAGCCCATCAGCTTGGTCAGGCGCCCGGTCTCGACCACCGTGCCGTCGCTGCGAAGCACTTTGACCGGCATATTCAAACGGGCGCGGCCCTGCTCGACGCGACCGGTGAGCACGCGACCGAGGAAGTTGTCGTAGTCGAGGATGGAGGCCACCATCGCGAACGGCGCTTCCTTGTCGAGCGCGGTCGGCGGGACATGCGACATGACAAGGTCAAACAACGGGCTGAGGTCCTTGCGGGGACCGTCCATCGTCGTGTCCGCCCAACCCTGCCGGCCAGAGGCGAACAGCATCGGGAAGTCGAGCTGATCGTCGTTCGCGCCAAGGGCGGCGAACAGGTCGAACATCTCGGTATGCACTTCGTCGGCGCGGGCATCACCTCGATCAACCTTGTTGACGACGACGATGGGCTTGATGCCGCGGGCCAGCGCCTTGGTCAGCACGAACTTGGTTTGCGGCAGCACGCCTTCGGCGGCGTCGACCAGTACGATCGCACCGTCGACCATGCCGAGGATGCGCTCGACCTCACCACCGAAATCGGCGTGGCCAGGGGTGTCGACGATGTTGAGGCGCGAGTCTTTCCACATCACGCTGGTGCACTTGGCCAGGATGGTGATGCCGCGCTCGCGCTCCAGGTCGTTGCGGTCGAGCGCGCGCTCGGCGACCTGCTGGTTGTCTCGGAACGAGCCGGACTGACGTAACAACTGGTCGACCAGCGTCGTCTTGCCGTGGTCGACGTGGGCGATAATTGCGATGTTCCGGATGTCCATGGCTCGCTCGGCGCAAAAATGAGTGACGGGGCGGCTCAAAGGAACCGTCCCGTCCACTGCTGTTGAAATGCTGCAGCGCGGTAAATAAGACAGTTAGGCCGCAGTTGCGAGGCTAATTTACGCCTAGCTGCCCGGCTTCATCCGTCAGCGCGGGTTCAGGACATGTTCGATGATCGCGCGTGCCCGTGGCGCATCGTTCTTACCGAGGGCGAGGCGGGCATCGCTGATCGCCCGGGCCAGCAGCTGCGTGTCCGGACGGTTGGCGAGCGCCGGGTCGGTGGAACGGGTGAGCACGCGGGTTTCGGCACGCTCGAGCGCTTCCTGCGCGGCGCCGGTCTGCCTCCGCGACAAAGCGCGATCGGCGGCGACCAACAGGTCATGGGCATCGTCGCCGGCAGCCTCGGGGGAGGGGAGGCGCGGTGCGATCTCGGCGTGGTTGCCGGAACCTTCGATGTTGCTGGCACGGTTCGAGAACGGTGACCCGGCGCCGCCCTGGTAGGCGCTGGCAGGTGGCACGCCGTCATAGGTGTCGGCAGGCGCGCTGCCGTGCCGTGGTTGGGCATGAGCCGCTAGTGGCGCGGCAACGATGGTGAGCAGCAGGAATTTACGCATCATGGGTACCTCCATCCACGCGAAACGCGACGGATCACCCTCCGGTTCGCGCCAGGGCGCGCAGGTCCGTCTTCGGCCGGGCGCCGAACTGGCCGATCGCGGCGGCAGCGGCGGCGCTGCCGAGCCGGCCGGCGGCCTCGAGATCCCGGCCCTCGACATACCCTGCCAGGAACCCGGCAGCATAGGCGTCGCCAGCGCCGGTCGTGTCGACCAGCGTCGCCGGTGCAGCCGCGATGTCGACGCGCTCGGCGCCGCGCAGGATCGTGCTACCTGCGGCGCCGCGGGTCAGTGCAGCCAGCTCCACATCGTCCCGGGCGCGCAGGGCGGCGGCCTCGAAGTCCTGCTCCTCATAGAGGCTGCAGATCTCGGCTTCGTTGGCGAACAGGATGTCGACATGGTCCTGGATCAAGGCAAGGAACGCCGCCCGGTGGCGACCGACGCAGAACGCGTCCGACAGCGACAGCGCGACCAGGCGGCCGGCCTCGTGCGCGATGGCGGCGGCGCGCTGGAACGCCTGCTGCGCCTGCGGCGGGTCGAACAGGTAGCCTTCCAGGTAGATGATCGAGCTATCGCGGATAGCTGCCTCGTCGAGGTCGCTGACGTCGAAGCCGACGCAGGCGCCGAGATAGGTGTTCATCGTCCGCTGCGCGTCGGGCGTGACGAGAATGAGGCAGCGTGCTGTTGGCGCCGCGCCGAGCAGCGGCTCGGTCGGGTAGTGGACGCCGGTCTCGGTGATGTCGTGGCGGAAGGCGCGGCCCAGATCGTCATCGGCGACCTTGCCGAGGAACGCCACGCGGGCGCCTAGGCCAGCGGCGACGGCGCAGGTGTTGGCCGCCGAACCACCGCTGGTCTCCTGACCCGGCGGCATCGCGGTGTAGAGCGCTCCCGCCTGCTCGGCGGAGATCAGCTGCATTGCGCCCTTGGTCATGCCGTGCGTGGCGACGAACCCGTCATCGGCCGAGGCGACGACGTCGACGATGGCGTTTCCGATACCCAAGATGTCGAACCGGGCGGGGGACATGGGCGCTCCTGACTTATAAACCGGGCCGCGCCTATCACCCGCGGAGTATTCCGCCAAGGTGTCCTGTGGTTCAACGTCGCCGCATGATCGAGCCGTTGTTCCGCGCCCTGGCCCAATTGAACGACCGCGTCTTCCTTGGCGTGGTTTGGCGGAGTCTGCTGCTGTCGCTGGCAGCGTTTGCCGGGTTGCTGGCCGGGTCGGTGTGGTTGGTGCAGGCCTGGGCGGCGCAGGGTGGATGGATGGGCTGGCTCGTTGGGCTGCTCGGTGGCATTGCCGTGCTGTTGGTGGCGATCTGGCTGTATGTGCCGGTCGCGCTGCTGATCGCCACCTTCTATCTGGACCGGATCGCCGGGGCCGTGGAGCGACGCTACTACCCTGGGTTGTCGCCCCCGGTCTGGGCACCGCTGACCGAACAGGGGTGGGACGGCGTCGTCCTGGCAGGGCAGGTGCTGCTCCTGCAGGTGGCGACGTTGATCGCGTCGGTGCTGCTGCCAGGCGTGGGGCTGGTGCTCGGCTATCTGGTGACGGGATGGGCAATCGGGCGGGGGTTGTTCGTGGGCGTGGCGATGCGGCGGATGAGCCGGCCCGACGCGCTGGCACTCTACCGGCAGCGGCGGCTTGCCGCGGTGGTGCCCGGCGTCGTTTTGGCGCTGGCCAGCACTCTGCCGCCGCTCAATCTGCTGGTGCCCGTCGTGGGCATCGCCGCGATGGTCCATGTATTTTGCAACCGCTAGTCGGGTTGTGACCCGCGAGCCGAGCGTGTTAGGCGACAAACTCGCTCTGCGGAGCTAACGGCTCCGGCGCCGATTCTTATGGCGTCGGTGATGTTCCACCTGGCCCCCGCGCACGGTCGATCAACGGCCGGAGCGGCGCCCGATCTTGGAGGAGGCCCGCTTGTTCAAGCGCCGTAAACCCGATGACATGCCCGAGACCTCTCCCATACCTGCCGAGCCGGTTCCGGTCGGCATGCCGTCGGCCAGTTCGTTTGCCAAGCCCGCCGGCACTCCGCCGGCCGGATCCCTCGTGAGTCCTCCAATGAAAGAACCTCAGCCCATGGCCCGTACGCCGTTCCCCGGTTCATCTCAGCCGCCAACCCCGATGGGCGCTCCCCAAGGCGGGATGTCCGGTGTCACGCCGGGCTCTGCGCCTGGCTCCGCCTCCGGTATGCAGTCGGGTCCCGGCGGTATGCCGGGTGCGCCCCCGCGTCCCGGCATGCAGCCGCCGCAACGCCCCGCCGTGCCGACCGAGCGCCGCACGCTCGTAGTTGGTAAGGGCATCTCCGTGCAGGGCACGGTGCAGGATGCCGAGCGCCTCGTCGTCGAAGGCACGGTCGAGGCCAGCATGATCCATGCGACCGAGCTGTCGATCGCGCAGGGCGGGGTGTTTAAGGGCGCCGTGGAGGTCGAGGAGGCCGAGATCGCCGGCGTGATCGACGGCACGCTGACCGCACGCAGCAATCTGATCGTTCGGGCGACGGGCAAGGTGCTGGGCACCGCGCATTACCGCCGCCTGCAGGTCGAAGATGGCGGCCAGATCACCGGCGAGCTGAAGATGATGACGCTGGACGTGAAGTCCGGCGACGTCAGGCAGGTCGAAGCGCCCAAGCCGTCCGAGCTGTAAAGAAAGACTGGTCCGGCGCTGAGGGCAGCGCCGGACTTTCACGCCTACCTCGATGTCAGCTTTGAATGCGTGACGTCTGCTTGGTGTCCCGCATCGTCGCGTAGACGAGCAGCGAGCCGAAGATCAGCACTGTGATGTAGATGAAGAACCAGGTCTCGTGTCCCTGGTCCTTGAACCAAAGTGCGATGTATGGCGCGGTGCCGCCGAACACGCTGGCCGCCACCGCATAAGGTAGCCCGACGCCCAAAGCGCGAACCTCCGCCGGGAACAGCTCCGCCTTCACCACGGCATTGATGCTGGTGTAGCCCGACACGATCAGCAGCGCGAACAGCAGCAGCAGCAGGATGCCGGTGAAGTCGCGGGTCTGGGCCATGGTGGTCATGATCCAGTAGGTGCATAGCGTGCCGGCGATGCCGAACCACAGCAGCACCGGCTTGCGGCCGACGCGGTCGCTGATGGCGCCCATGATCGGCTGCATAGCGGCGAAGCAGAACAACGTAATGAACGAAAGCAGGTTGGCCTGGTCGCGCGGCAGCTTGACGGTGTTGGCCAGGAAGGTCGGCATGTATGTGCTGAAGGTGTAGAACGCCGCCGTGCCGCCCATGGTCAGGCCGAACACCAGCAGCAACTCGCGGGGGTGATGGAACAGTTCGGCGAGCGGCTTGCGTGGACCGACACGGCGAGCCTGTGCGGCCAGGAACTCCGGGCTTTCCTCGAGGTTGCGGCGCAGATACAGGCCGTAAACGGCGCACAGGGCACCGAGGAAGAAGGGAACCCGCCATCCCCAATTTTCGAGCTGCGCGGAAGTGAACATACCCTGCATCACCAGCAGCACCAGAGCCGCGAGCACTTGGCCGCCGATCAGCGTCACGTACTGGAACGAGCTGTAGAAGCCGCGATGCTTTGCGACCGCCATTTCCGAAAGGTAGGTGGCCGACGTCGCGTATTCGCCGCCGAGCGACAATCCCTGCAGCAGGCGAGCCAGAAGCAGCAGGATTGGCGCCCAGACACCGATCTGTTGGTAGGTCGGAATGACGCAAATGATGAATGACCCGGCGCACATCAGCATGACGGACAGCGTCAGCGAGGCGCGGCGCCCGGCACGGTCGGCGTAGTTGCCGAGCAGAATGCCGCCGACGGGGCGAATGAAGAACGCGATGGCATAGATGCCGAACACGGTGAGGAACTGTGCCGTGGGATCGCTGCTGCTGGAGAAGAACTTGGCGAAATACAGCGCAAAGGCGTTGTAGACGTAGAAATCATACCACTCGATCAGATTGCCGATCGAGCCGCCGAAGATGTTCTTGAGACGTCGCTTGATGTCGTCGGGAGGTTCGGTGGCGAGTGGATTGGCGCTCGGACTGCTCAAGGTACTATCTCCAACGATGACGGCGACAGAACCGTGAAACAGCAGTCCGGCGCAAGATGTTGTCGACCGGGGGCTGACCCGGCTAGGCTCGAAGCCATGTCAGTCGACGGCGATCTGCTCGAAGCCATCCGGCTGCGGGCCTACTTTCTCTGGCAGCAGGCTGGCCAGCCCACTGGCGGCGACATCGCGTTCTGGGACGAAGCCCGGCGTCAGATCCAAGCCGAGGCGAGATCACCCGGGTAGTCTCCGACCGACCTCGACTTCAAGGAACCAGGGTCGTGAACAGGAATGTCGCGAACAGCACCAGGTGAATCACGCCATGCACGATCGTCGTGCGCCCGGTTCCCAGCGACAGCGATGTGACCAACAAGGTCAGGGCGAGCAGGACGATCTCGCGGATCGACAGGCCGAGCACTAGGTCGAGGTGTAGCCAAAGCGAGACGGCGGCGACGGCCGGGATCGTCAGGCCGGTGGTGGCCAGGGCCGAACCGATCGCGAGGTTGAGGCTGGTCTGCAGGTCGTCGCGGCGAGCGGCGCCAAGGGCCGCGATCGCTTCGGGCAGCAGGACGACCAGCGCGATGATGACGCCGACCATCGCCGGCGGTGCGCCTGCTGCGGCGACGGCCTGCTTGATCGTCGGTGACAGCGACTTGGCCAACAGAACGACGGCAACGAGGCCGACCATGAGGAAGACGAAACTAACCCACGCCGTCGATCTCGTGACGACGGCATGACCGACGGACGCCGTGCCATTTTCGTGCAGAAAGTAATCTCGATGACGGATGGTCTGCGCGACGACGAATGCGGCGTAGATGATTAACGAGACGACGGCGACGAAGATGAGTTGCGTTGATGAATAAACCGGGCCGGCCATCGTGGTGGTGTAGTTCGGCAGCACCAGCACCAGCACGGTCAGCGTCGAGATCATCGCCAGCCCGGCGCTCACGCCATACTGGGTAAAGCTCTGCTCATGATGTCGGCGGCCGCCGACGAGCAGGCACAGGCCGATGATGCCGTTGAGCACGATCATCATGGTCGCGAAAACCGTATCGCGTGCCAAATCGCTGGCGCCGTCGCCCTCGCTGATCATGATCGACGCGATCAGCGCCGTTTCGATGACGGTGACGGCTAGAGCGAGAAGCAGCGAGCCATACGGTTCCCCGAGGGCATGGGCGATGGTCTCGGCATGATGCACGGCGGCCAGCACGGCGGTGCCGAGAAGGACCGCGTCGAGAGCCGCAAGCCATGGCGTGGCGGGTGCACCGAGGAACAAGGCACCGACGGCAAGGATCGGTGCTGCCACCGTCCAGATCGGCAGGCCCAGCAAGCCCTTGGTTTGCGTCGATGTCGCGATGATGCCAGCCCTCTTTCGCGACCTTCTAGCGAAGTCCGTCGACTCGACACAACAGGGTGGCGTCAGGCATCCCCGCGCGTCGGGCGCCCCGTATCCGCCAACGTCGCGATCGCGGTGGCGAGCACGTCCCATCGAAAGGGCTTGGCAATAAAGGCACGGACACCCGCCGGCGGTGGGCGTCCACTGATGAGCAGAACCGGCAGGCCCGGCCATTCCGCCGTGACGAGGGAGCAGAGTTCCAAGCCGTCCATGCCCGGCATGTTGATGTCGGATAGGACCATATCGACGCGCTGCTGGCTGCGCAGGAAGCTCAGGGCGTCGGCACCGTTCGATGCCTCATGGACAACATGGCCGGCATCGCCCAGCATCCAGCCGAGCATCTCACGGATGGGCTCTTCGTCGTCGACGACCAAGATGGAGAGAGGATTAACGGCAAGCTCTGACGTCATGATCCCGTAATGGTTGTATCGACGTGGTTGTCGTATCTCATAAAGTGTGTGTACCTCCGATACAATTCAATTAGGTTGTATTGGATTCCTTCAATGGATCGGCAAGGATTAAAGTTCGGGTAAGCAGTTTGCGCTACGGTGCGGTCTTAAAAGTGGGGTCGCATCGGTGAGCCAGGACGGCGATTCGATTTTGGAGAAAACAGCGCGCGGGGCGAGTTGGGTCGTAGCCTGGCGCATGATGACGCGGACGCTTGGCCTGCTGAGCACGCTTGTGCTGGTGCGGTTGCTGGCACCGGCGGATTTCGGACTGATCGCCTTGGCGTCCAGTTTCTCCGTGTCGATCGAGGCGTTTTCCTGGATCGGGATCGAGGAAGGCGTGATCCGGCACAAATCGCCGACGCCGGCGCTGATGGACACGGCGTTCACGTTGTCCGTGCTGCGCGGCGCCGTCGTGTTCCTGATCGTGGCTATCGTGGCCGTGCCGGCGGCGCGGTTCTTCGGCGACCCGAGGCTGGCCGACGTCTTGATCGCGCTCGGGGCAACGGTGCTGATCGAGAACCTCATTAACGTGGGGACAATCGAGTTCCGGCGTGATTTCGAGTTCTGGCGCGAGTTTCAGCTTTATTTGCTCCCGCGCGTGCTCAGCATCGTCGTGGCGATCACGGCGGCGGTCGTGTTGCGCACGTATTGGGCGCTGATCGCGGGTATCGTCTCCAACCAAGTGTTTCGGGTGCTGTTCAGCTACACGATGCATCCGTATCGACCACGCTTTCGCCTGACGGCATGGCGGCAGATTGCTGGCTATTCGGTGTGGAACTCGGTGATCGCCGGCGCGGGCGCGCTGCGGGACCGAGTGGATACGATGATGGTCGGGCGGGCGATGAGTTCGGCATCGGTCGGCTTCTACGCGCTGGGGTATGAGATCGCCGGGTTACCGGTGACGGAGTTGATCTCGCCGTTGACGCGGGCGGCCTTTGCCGGGTTCGCGGCGGCATGGCGGGAGGAGGAAGATGCGGGCGAGACCTGGTTGCGGCTGGTCTCGACGATGGCGCTGCTGACGTTTCCGGCCGGGGTCGGCATGTCGGCGGTGGCCTATCCGTTGATCATGCTGGCCTTCGGGCCGGGCTGGGAGGCTGCAGTGCCGGTAATGCAGGTTCTCGGTATCCCATTATGCCTCACAGTCTTCGGCATGGTCGGGCAGACGTTGTTCCTGGCGCAGGGGCATATGCGGGTGTCGCTGGCGATTACCGTGGGAGCGACGGTGCTGCGGCTGTTCCTCCTGTGGGTCCTGATTCCGACCTATGGACTGTTCGGGGCCGCGGTAGCGGCTGGAGTGGGCATCGCGGTCGAGCAGAGCCTGTCGGCGGTGTGGGCGATGCGTCGGCTCGGGCTGCCGCTCGCGCGTGGGTTGGGGCCGCGCATGTGGCGCTGTGTGTTGGCGACAGGGGGCATGGCAGGAGTGCTCTGGTTGTCCGGACTCGGGTGGCAGGGCATCGGCGTGCCGGCGATGATCGGGGCGGTCCTGCTGGGTGCGGCGGCGTATGGATTGGTGCTGCTGGGATTATGGCTGCTGTGCGGCCGGCCGGACGGGCCTGAAGCGGATCTGCTGGCGCTGCTGTCGCGCAGACCGGCACGGCTCGCGGGTGGCTAACCATCACGGGCGAGTGACTTTGCTGCGCTGCGGCAATGCCCCATGTCGCGGGGACGACAATCAGGAGACTACCTATGAGTGACGCGACGTCCAGCGACCTGTTCCAGCCGGTCCAGATGGGCAAGATGATCCTCGCGAACCGCATCGCCATGGCACCGCTCACGCGCAGCCGGGTGGGCGAGGGCGGGGTGCCAGGCCCGATGAACGTGGAGTATTACGCGCAGCGCGCGACCGCCGGCCTGATCGTGACGGAGGCGACGAACATCTCGCAACAGGGCAAGGGCTACGCCTACACGCCCGGCATCTATACCGACGAGCAAGTTGCCGGCTGGCGCAAGGTCACCGACGCCGTGCATGCCAAGGGCGGGCATATCGTCTGCCAACTCTGGCACGTTGGCCGCATCAGCCATCCGAGCCTGCAGCCCGGCGGCCAGTTGCCGGTTGCGCCATCGGCCATCAAGCCCGAGGGCAAGGCGTTCACCGAGACCGGGTTCCAGGACCATGTGACTCCGCGGGCACTCGAAACGGACGAGATCCCGGGCATCGTCAAGGACTACGCGCATGCGGCGGAGTGCGCCGCCAAGGCCGGGTTCGACGGGGTCGAGATCCACGCCGCCAATGCCTATCTGCTCGACCAGTTCATCCGCGACAGCACCAACAAGCGGACGGATCGCTACGGCGGATCGGTCGAGAACCGCCTGCGCATCGTGCTCGAGGTTACCGAGGCCGTGACCGGCGTATTGGGAGCGGACCGCGTCGGCATCCGGCTGTCGCCGATCACTCCGCAAGTGGGTAACACGCCACTGGACAGCGATCCGATGGGCACGTACGGCATGCTGATCGACGAGCTCAACAAGTTCAGCCTGGCCTACATGCACCTCATCGAGGGTGCGACACAGGGTGCGCGCGACGAGATCATGGGCGTGTCGTACCAGGGGCTACGCAAGCGGTTCAACGGCCTCTACATGGCCAATAACGGCTACGACGGCGCGCTGGCGCTGGCAGCACGAGCCGACGATCTGGCGGACCTGGTGTGTTTTGGGCGGCCCTATATCAGCAATCCCGATCTGGTCGAGCGGATCAAGGTCGGGGCGCCGCTGGTCCAATCGGACAAAAGCACCTGGTATGGCGGCGACGAGCACGGCTACACCGATTATCCGGCGATGGACGGCAAGCAATTGCACGCCGCCGAGTAAGCAAAATCCGGCCCAGCGCCTTGTGCCGGGCCGGATCCGCCATCTGGTTGGGGCTCATCGCTCCGCCATAAGCGCTTCCGCGGCCGCCAGGTCGGCTGGCGTGTTGATGTTCAAGAAAGGGTCGATCGGTGTATCGGCCCAAGTCGCGAGAGCAGCGTCACCCGTCAGCGCCGTGACCCGGCGTTGACCCGCCTGCAACGCCGCGCGGAGCCGATCGCGCATCGTCACGGGCCAGAGGCCGACGACCGGATGGCTGCGGCCGGCGGATGCGGCGATGGCCATGCCCGCCTGATCGTTCTGCCGAGCTTGCTGCAGGCGAGCCACGAGATCGGACGGAAGAAAGGGCGCGTCGGCGGGAACGGAAACCAGCCAGTGATGCCCGTGAGCGGCAGCGTGATCGAGGCCAGCAAGGATGCCGGCAAGAGGGCCGGGATGATCGGCAGTGTCGTCGGGCAGAACCAGGAGGCCGAACGGCGCGAAGCGGGCCGGGTCGCCGTTGGCGCTGAGGACGAGTCCGGCGACTTGCGGGGCGAGGCGGGCACCGATGTGGGCCAGCATCGGTTGTCCGACCAGCAACCGCAGAGCTTTATCACCACCTCCCATCCGACGTGACAGACCACCGGCGAGGATGAGCCCGAGAGGCCGTTCCAGCGTGGGCTCGTGAACCGGGGCAGGGGTGCGCATGGGCCTCAAAAACTTGGTTGGCCGGCGATGGCGCCGGTTTGTGGTCATACCCGAGTATTCAGTCGCCTGGCTGTAGGCTCGTTGTCGTGATTTCGGGTGGGTTGCGGGGCAGCGGGAAAGGGAGTGTGTTCCAGCAAAGCCAAGAGGAAACCAGCCATGGCACTGCACACGGGACGCCACTTTCTGCAGATACCAGGGCCGACCAACGTGCCCGACCGGGTGTTGCGGGCCATCGACATGCCAACCATCGACCATCGCGGGCCCGAGTTCGCCGAGCTCGGACGGGCGGTGTTGGACGGCATGCGGAGCGTGTTCCAGACCAGCGGCGATGTGGTGATCTACCCCGCCAGCGGGACAGGGGCCTGGGAAGCCGCGATCGTCAACGTGTTGGACGTCGGCGATCGGGTGCTGATGTACGAGACGGGACAGTTCGCGACATTGTGGCGCGAGATGGCGGGGCGGCTCGGGCTGGAGGTGGAGTTCGTGCCGGGCGACTGGCGCCACGGGGTCGATGCGGCGGACGTCGAGCGGCGCTTGGCGGCGGATGCGGGGCACGCAATCAAGGCAGTGATGGTCGTGCATAACGAGACCAGCACGGGGGTGGTCACGCAAGTGCCGGCGGTGCGGGCAGCCATGGATCGGGCCGGGCACCCGGCGCTGCTGATGGTGGATACGATCTCTTCGCTGGGGAGTGTCGAGTATCGGCACGACGCGTGGGGCGTGGATGTGACGGTGGCCGGGTCACAGAAGGGGCTGATGCTGCCGCCCGGGCTGAGCTTCAACGCGATCTCGAAAAAGGCGCGGGCCGTTTCTGAGCGGAGCGGAATGCGGCGGTCCTACTGGGATTGGCGGGCGATGCTGGTGAGCAACGAGACCTTTTACTTCCCGTACACGCCGGCGACGAACCTGCTGTATGGGCTGCGCGAGGCGATCGCGATGTTGCACGAGGAGGGACTCGACAACGTGTTCGCACGACATGCGCGGCATGGAGCGGCGACGCGGGCGGCGGTGCGGGCCTGGGGGCTCGAGGTGTTGGCGACCGACGAGCGTGAATGCAGCCCGGCGATGACGGCGATCCTGATGCCGGAGGGCCATGATGCGGACGCGCTGCGCAAGGCCGTGCTCGAGCAGTACGACATGTCGCTGGGAACGGGGCTGGGCAAGGTCAAAGGGCGGGTGTTCCGGATCGGGCATCTGGGCCATTTCAACGACCTGATGCTGATGGGAACCCTGGCCGGGGTCGAGATGGGGTTGTCGGTGGCGGGAGTGCCGCATCGGCAGGCGGGCGTCGCGGCGGCGATGGATGTCCTGGCCAGGCGTGGCGGCAAGACGGCGCAGATGGCAGCCTAGGATCCCGGTAATGCTGGAGCGGGTACAGGTGCCGTTGGGCGATGTGCGGCTGGCGCAGCGGCTGCGGCGGGAGACGTCCAGCGAGGTGTTGTTCTCGCGCGGCGATCGGGGGCGGTACAGCACGGACGCGTCGATCTACCAGGTCGAGCCGATCGGTGTGCTGGTGCCGCGAACCGTCGCCGACGTGGAGGCCGGGTTGGCCATCGCGCGCGAGCATGGCGTGCCGGTGCTGGCGCGGGGCGGCGGAACGAGCCAGTGCGGACAGACGGTGAACCGGGCGCTGGTGATCGATTACACCAAGTATCTGCGCTCAATTCTTGACTTGGACGTCGCGGGACGAACGGTTCGGGTGGAGCCGGGCATCGTGCTCAACCATCTGAACACGGCGCTGAAGCCGCACGGGCTGTTCTTCCCGGTCGATCCGTCGACACATGCGCGGGCGACGATCGGCGGCATGACGGCCAATAATTCTTGCGGCTCGAAAAGCATCCGCTACGGGCTAATGGCGGATAACGTCAGAGCCATCGACGCCTTGCTGGCGGACGGAACGCGGTGCCGGTTCGGTGATGGCGAGGTACCGGCCGAGCTATTGCAGCGGCTCCAGGAGATCGGGGCGGCAGAGGCCGGAGAGATCGCGGCGCGTTTCCCGAAGCAGCTGAGGCGGGTCGGCGGATACAATCTGCAGGCACTGGTGCCGGGCGCGCAGCAGAACCTGGCGCGGTTGCTGGTGGGGTCGGAGGGGACGCTGGGGCTTTCGATGGCGATCGAGCTGCAGTTGCAGCCGATCAAGCCACGTAAGGTATTGGGGATTTGCCAGTTCCCGAATTTCCGGGCGGCGATGGCGGCAACGCGGCATCTGGTCGAGTTGAGGCCGGAAGCGGTCGAACTGGTAGACCGGACCATGATCGACCTGGGGCGGGGAATCGCGATCTACCGAAAGACCATCGACCAGATGGTGATCGGGGAGCCGGACTCGCTGCTGATCGTCGAGTTCCATGGTGACGACGAGGGAGTGCTGCTGGGCAAGCTGGCCGAACTCGAGATCGCGATGGCGGATCTCGGCTATCCTGGCGCCGTGATACGGGCGACGGAGGCCGGGTTCCAGGGCGAGATCGCGGCGGTGCGCGAGGCCGGGCTGAACATCATGATGAGCATGAAAGGGGACGGCAAGCCGGTCTCGTTCATCGAGGATTGCGCGGTCGGGCTGGACGATTTGGCCGATTACACCGAACGGCTGAACGAGGTGTTCGCCACCCACGGGACTAAGGGAACCTGGTACGCCCATGCCAGCGTCGGCTGCCTGCACGTGCGGCCGGTGCTGAACATGAAGGACCCGGCCGACGTGCGCACGATGCGGGCGGTAGCGGAGGAATGCTTCGCGCTGGTGCGGGAATACAAGGGCTCGCATAGCGGCGAGCACGGCGACGGGATCGTTCGGTCCGAGTTCCACCGGGAGATGTTCGGCGCGCGGATCGTCAGTGCATTCGAGGCGGTCAAGGACGCGTTCGACCCGGCGGCGACGCTCAATCCGAACCGGATCGTGCACCCGCCGCGCATGGATGACCGCAGCCTGTTCCGATACGGGCCTGATTACGCAGCTTTGCCGGTCGCGCCGGTGCTGGATTGGAGCGAGCATGCCGGGCCGGTGGGCGGCATGCTGGCGGCCGTCGAGATGTGCAACAACAACGGCACCTGCCGCGCCTTCGAGGCGGGGAGCATGTGCCCGAGTTACCGCGTCACGCGGGACGAGCAGCACCTCACGCGAGGGCGGGCGAACACGCTGCGGCTGGCGCTGACCGGGCAGTTGGGCACCGAGGCGCTGGCGTCCGACGACGTGCACGACGCGTTGAAGCTGTGCGTGTCCTGCAAGGCGTGCCGACGGGAGTGTCCGACCGGCGTCGACATGGCAAAGATGAAGATCGAGGCGACCGCGGCTCGGGTGAGAACCCATGGTGTGTCGGCGCGCGAGCGGTTGGTGGCGGAGTTGCCGCGCTATGCCGGGATCGCGCGGCATTTCGCCCCGGTGCTGAACTTCCGCAATCGATCGGCGGCGTTGCGGCGCGTGGGGGAGACGATCGGGTTCGCCGCCGAGCGGCCGCTGCCAGCCTGGAGCGCGCGGGCGCGGCGGTGGGATGCCGGCGGGCCGGCACCCAAGGGTGACGTGCTGCTGTTCGCGGACACGTTCACCAAGGCGTTCGAGCCGGAAAACCTGCAGGCGGCGCAGCGCGTGCTGCGAGCGGCGGGTTACCGGGCAGTGATGCCGAAGCAGCGGCTGTGCTGCGGGCGGACCTATCTGGCCGCCGGGCTGGTGGAGCGCGCACGATCGGAGGCACGGCGCACTATTGCGGCACTGGCGGGCGGGATGCCGGTGGTGGGGCTGGAGCCCTCTTGCCTGCTGACGCTGCGTGACGAGTTCCGGTCGCTGCTGCCGGGCGCGGCGGCCGACGAGCTGGCCGGGCGTGCGTCGCTGATCGGGGAGTTTCTGGCGCGGGAAGGTGTGCCCGGGATGCAGGCGACGGCGCGCGCGCATGTACATGGGCATTGTCACCAGAAAGCGTTCGGCGCTTTCGCCGGCACGCTGGCGACGCTGCGGCAGGTCGACGGGCTTGCGGTTGAGCCGATCGAGAGTTCCTGTTGCGGAATGGCGGGAGCCTTCGGCTATGGCTCGGAAACCCAGGAAGTCAGCCGGGCGATGGGGGAGCGAAGCCTGGCGCCGGCGGTGCGGGCGGCGGGCGCGGCGGATTGGATTGTGGCCGACGGGACGTCATGCCGGCATCAGATCCGCGATCTCACGGGGCGCCGAGCGGTGCATTCGGTGGTGGTGTTGGATCGGGCGCTCTCTTCTCAGGCGTCGGACGGTTCGTAGAAGCCGATTCCTTCCGCGACCAGGTCCGGGCGGGTGCTGAGGATGGTGCCGCGTTCGGTCGGGTCGTCGGTGTAGAAATGGGTGCCTTGGACAGTATCGAAGAAACGGTAGACCGGCGTGTCGCCGAGCTGGGCAATGGCATGTTCGTAGAAGTGGCTGGCAGCTTCGTAGTGTAGGTCCGGTCGGGTGGCGATGACGGTGTCGCGCTCGGCGGCGCTGGCAGTGAGAAACTGGGTGCCGGAGACGGTGTCGAAGAAGCGGTAGATCGGGATGGCCGCCGGGTGGGTGGACGAGAGTGCGGCCGGGTCAATGGCGCGCAGGCCAACGCCTTCGGGGGTAAGGTCCGGGCGGGTCTGCCGGATGGACTGCGCTTCCGCGGCGTCAGCGGTGTAGAAATGCGTGCCATTGGTTGTCTCGAAGAAGCGGTAGACGCCGATGGTGGGAATGAGGCTGGCCAGGGGTGCCGGGCTTTTCGCGATGGGAGGGTTGGCGACGGGCGCGGCCGGAGCGTCGGTCGGATCGACAATGGAGGGTTCCGGGGTGGCCGGCGTCGGCACAATCACAGGGGCTGCGGAGAGTTGCAGCAGCAGCGGGTGGTCGGTCAGCAGCAGTGTCACCGACGAGATGTTGGCGTAGGTCGCAATCGGTGCAGTGCCGAGCAGGGGGTCGAAGACGAGCACGGAGTGGATCGTGCTGCCGAGGGAGAGGTGCGTCGGGGTTTGTGGCGGTGCGATCTCGGTGTGGGTAACGGGGTTCCAGAGCGGCGGCTCCGCCCAGATGACGGCGACGGTGGTGCCCGCCGCGCCGGCCAGCGTCACCGTGCGGGCCGTCTCGGGCGCGTCGTCGGCATCGATGGTCACCAGGGGTGCGACGCCGGGCGTGGCGTCGGCCGCGGTTAGGATGGTCGTCAGATTGTGGAGCGCGGTGGCCACCGGCTTGGGGGAGCCATCGGCATGGAACAGTCCGTAATGAAGCTGCCCATCGGTGTTGCCGGGATCGTTGGCCTCGTCGAGCAGTTCGTAGAGGATCGTGGGCGTGATGCCGGAACTGACGGCATCGAACAGGGTGTCGAGCGTGAGCCGGGCCTGGACGCTTTCGTCCACCCCGCTGTCGTCAGTGGGCATCGTGTAGTAGCCGGTTTCGGTCAGGGCGACCGGAAGCGGCGAAAGGGCTCGGGCGGTGGCGGCATCGGCGGCAATGACGCTGCCGGGCGATGCACCGTTGGCGCCGTAGCTGTGCAGGTTGGCGACCGTGGCGTGGGCCAGGTTGGCGGCGTATTTACCGAGGCTGTCGGCGCTGGCCATGCTTTCGGCGATCAACGGCGTGCCGCGCAGCGCGGGAGTCGCGGCAAGCGCGGCGGCGACGCTGGCCTGCTCGGTGACAGCGGCGAGGACCGGGTTGGCGATGCCGTTGGTCAGGATGGGCTGGTAATCGACCTCGTTGGGGCCTTCGGCGAAGCGGATCGCCGGAGAGATCGGGGCCAGGCTGTCGAGTTCGGCCTTCGGATCATCGTCGAGGATCAGGTCGAACTTGACGCCCGCGGTCGCCAAGCTCTGAAAGGCGGCGAGGCTGACGTCGTAGGCGTGGTCGCGGATCAGCGAGACCCCGAGATAGGCGAGGCTGGCCCGGACCATGTCGACATCGCCGTAGCCCGTGGTGGCGGCGTCCATGTGGGTGTTGATGCCAATGCCGGCTAGGAAGTCCTTGATGTCAGTCATTCGGCTCTTGAAGCGGTAGTCCGAGGGTCAGGATACGGTCGGCGATGCCGAGCACGGCGTCGATATCGGTTTCGGCCCACAGGGTAGCGCAGCCGTCGCGGACGGCCAGATCTTGGATGACGAATTTCAGTTGCAGGGCATCGGCCGGCGAAAGACTGGCAGTGGGCTCGTCGAGCAGCAGCAGGCGAGGGCGGTGAGCCAGCGCCAGCGCGAGGTCCAGACGGCGCTGATGGCCCGGCGGGAGAGCGGCGGCCGCGCGATCGGCATGGTCGAGCAGGCCGACCCGATCCAGCAGCAGGTCGGCGCGGCTGCGATGATAGCGGCGAGCGGGATGCCACCAGCGAACAAGCTGGTCGCGGGCCGACAGCATCGCGACCTGGATGTTCTCGCGGACCGTCATGGAGCCGAAGACCGCCGGTTCCTGGAACATACGGCCGACGCCCAGGCGGGAGATGGTGCGGGGGTCGGCCTGGCCGATATCGTCGCTTCCCAGGCGGATGCGGCCGCGATCGGGATGGGTCTGGCCGCCGATCATGTCGAGAACCGCGGATTTGCCGGTACCCGGCGGGCCGATGAGGGCGAGGATCTCGCCGGGCTCGAGATGAAGGCTGATGTCGGTGATGGCGAGGACGGGGCTCACGACTCTGCAGAGCCGGTCGGCGATGAGCAGGCTCATCCGGGACGACGCCAAAAGCGGATGGATGCGCCGGCAATGCCCTCCGGCAACAGGAGAGGAACCGCGACGAGAGCGGGCCCGAGCAGAAGCGGCCAGGGCGGGAACGTTTGGGCAGCGCCGATATAGGCCAGGGCGCCGACGAACGGCGCGGCCATCGTCTGGACGCCACCGAGCGCCATCATCAGCAGCGTGTTGGCGGAATGGTGGATTACTGGCGCGGCGCCGATGGTGACCAGCGTCAAAGCGCCGGCCAGCCCGGCAGTCCCGCCGGCGATGGTGAATGCGGTGAGGCGGAGGAGGGGAACGGGCAGACCGATAGCGGCGGCACGAACTGGGTTGTCGCGGGCCGCACGAAGCGCATAGCCAAACGGTGCGTAGAGCAGCCGGCGGAGCAGCAACGCGATCCCGAGGCAAACGGCGACGGTGAGCCAGATCGTGAGTGGCGCAGGAAGCCGAACGGCCGATGTCCGGAGCATGTCGGCCCAGGCAAGCGACCCGATCGGGCCGATCCAGGTAGCCACGGTCGAGACTAGGTGAGCGATGACCAGCGTCAGCATGGCAAGGGCGGTAGCCGAGAGCCGGACGACGACAGTGCCGACCACAAGGGCAGCGGTGCCAGCGGTCAAGGTACCGAAGACCAGGGCGGCAGCGAGGAAGGGCAGGGATGGAGCGATCCCGGCAGTGCGGGCGAACAAGGCCGCCGCGTAGGCGCCGACGCCGAAGAAGGCTGCATGACCCAGGCTGGGCATGCCGCCGGGCCCGAGAAGCAGATGCAGGCTTGCCGCCAGGAGAACGGCGATGCCGATGTTGGCGAACAGCGGCGCACTGGAGCCTCCCGAGCAGATGACGACTGAACTCACGAGGAAAGCGGCAGCAAAAAGAAGTTTTGCCGATCGCGAGGCAGGGCGGATCAGCATGGTCGAGGTTGGAGAGGGAGGAGCGGGAATTGCACGGGCGAAGAGGCCGCCGGGACGAATGAGCAGAAATGCCGCGGTCATTGCGAGCGGCAGCACCAGGGTGCTTAGGGGAAAGAGGTCTATGGTAAAGGCGCGCAGGAGCGCGATGACCACGGCGGCGATAAAGGCGCCGGGTAGGCTGCCCAACCCGCCCAGCAGGACCGCGAGAAGGCTGTCGGTCAAAAGGTCGCTGTCGAAGCCGACCGAGTGAATCGGCTGGCTCAGAAACCAGAGCGTCCCGGCGAGGCCCGACAAGGCGGCGGCCAGCGGAGCGACGAGGCGGCCGCGAGCAGACGCGGTGAGTAGAAGGCCCAAGATCGCCGGTGCCGCGCCGATGATGGCGAGCGTGCCGCGCTCGCCGATAGCCCAACCTGGAAGCACCGGTGACGAGTCGGCCCACAGCAGCCTGGCTGCGTCCTGGAATACGAGAAACAGGCCGAGCGTGACGAGAAGTTGCGCGAGCAAGGGGGCGCGACGCAGGCGACGGAAGACGAGCAGGTCCACCGCACCCCCTCCAGCGGCCAGAACGGCGGGGACGGCAATGAGCGCGAGCGTCGGTTCAAGAGTAAGTCGGCCCAGGAGGGCTGCCGCCAGTCCGGCAATGGCGGCTTGGCTGAGATCCAGGACGCGGTTGGCGTCAAAGACGAGCGTGATTGCGGCGGCGACCAGGAAAATCGGCGTGGCGTGGGAAAGGCCGGTCAGACCGACGGACAACAATGACATCGTGCCGGGGCCATGGCGCCCGCGGCTGTTGACGTCAAGTTCTGGCTTGAAGCCCTGGCAGTTCCCGTTACCACGTCAGGTCTCCCGATCGGATCCTCACCGACATGCTCATCCCGATCACGCCCACGATCTCGTTCGACCCGGCCGAGATCGAGGAAAGCTTTATCCGGTCGTCCGGACCCGGGGGTCAGAACGTCAACAAGGTGTCGACCGCGGTGCAGGTGCGGCTCGATCTCCGGCGGAGCGCGTCACTGCCGGCTTGGTTGCGGGCGCGGGCGGAGGCGCTGGGGGGCAAGCGGGTGTCGTCGGAAGGCGTGCTGGTGATCACGGCGGCGCGGTTCCGGTCGCAGGACCGCAATCGCGAGGATGCGGTCGATCGGATCGTCGAGTTCCTGCAGGAAGCGGCGGATCGGCCGGCACGGCGGGTCAAGACCCGGCCGACGCTCGGGTCGCAGAAGCGCCGGGTCGAGGGAAAGGTGCAGCGGGGCGAAACCAAGCAGATGCGCCGAGCTCCGGGTCGAGAGGATTGAACGACGTCACGCCGGCGGCCTGCGAACACGATAATCCCGCATTCCCGGGCCGGAACCGTCGAGTTGAAGCGCGCCTACCCCGGCGAGTGCCAGCACGCGCCCTAATAAAGCGTCGCCATCGATGCAGCGGCCGGCTGGCGGGGCGAAGAGAATGTTGACGACGCGCCCAATCAGGGCGGCGGCGATCTTCCATTCCAGGCTGGCGTGTTCCATCAGCAGCGGGTCGTAGAGTGTCGGCGGTGCGGAGATTAGGCGTTCGGCCTCGACGATGCGGAATGGCGCATTTTCTCGGCATAGATGCGACCATGTCGCCGAGGCCGTGTCACGTTCCTCGGGTGAGAGCGAGCGGCGCCGAGCGTAAAGGTTCGAGGCTACGATGTCCTCGGCGCGCATCATGCCAAGGGAGGAAGGGCGATGGATGCCGCCCCCGGGTCCGTGAAATCGAGGTCGTTGGCATCGACGAGGTCTAAGGGTCGACCGCGCATGCACGCTGCAAAGGCCAGGAAGCCGGCGTGTTCCATGGGCTAGTTGAGGCACGCCCAAATAACCGGAAGGCGGGCTGGATCGGTGGCGTCTGACCAGGCTTGGTCAGTGTTCGCTGGGTCGACGGGGCCGATAGCGAGATCGATGGGCAGGCCGACCACACGCTCGGTGCGGCCGAGCCGATGCAGTGCGATGCGAAGTGTCTGCGCGATAGAATGGCCGATCGTGATGTGATCCGGTTCGAGTCCATCGTCAGGCGCATCCGAAACGGCCATACCGTTTAGACCGTGGGCGGAGAGCCGGACGGACGGGAGGCGTCGGGGCCGGGTCGGGGACGCAGGGTGCGGCGGAGGAGCTGAGAGAGGCGGCGGCGGCGGGTGCGCTCGCCCTCCATGGAAACCTCGGTGGCGGTGCGGCGCAGCGACAAACGGCGGTTGTGGAATTCGGCGAGTTCCGGACGGTGGCCGACGCTGATGAGAGTGGCGTGGCCCAGTTCGCGTTGAAACAAGCCCATGATGGAGGCCTGCGTGTCAACGTCCAGCGCGGCGGTGGCTTCGTCAAGGATAACAACGTCGGGCTTTTGGACCAGCAAGCGGACGAAGCCGATACGTTGTTGCTCGCCGCCGGAGAGCAGCTTGTCCCAGCGATCCTCCTCGTCGAGGCGCGGCATTAAGTGAGCGAGGCCGCAGCGCTGCAGGGCAGCTTCCAGCTCCTCTGTGGTCGGAACGCGAGCGGTCACGGGATAGTGCAGCACTTGCCGCAACGTGCCGTTGGGGATGTAGGCGCGCTGCGGCAGGAAGGCGACGCGGGCCCCGGCAGGGATGAGGACGCGTCCGGAGCCCCAGGGCCAGAGGCCGGCGATGGCGCGGATCAGCGTGCTCTTGCCGGTGCCGCTCTCGCCGGTCAGCAACACGCGCTCGCCGCGGTCGATCTCTGTGGTCGCCTCGTCGATCATGACCCGGCCGTCGAACTGTGCGACGGACAGGTTTTCGAGGCGGACCTTGTCATCCGGGCTGTCGGCGATGACGATTCGGTCCTGCTCCTCGGCGCCGACGGAGTTGTCGAGGTTGGTGAAGGCGGCCCACAGGCCGGTGACACGGCCCGCCGACGCCATCCATTCGGCGATGCGAGGATAGTTGTCGAAGATCCAGTTGAGCGCGACCTGGACCTGGGCGAAGGCGGCGGCGGTCTGCATCAGGGCGCCGAGGGTCATCTTGCCGGCGAGGAAATTGGGGGCCTCGAGCAGGAGGGGGACGACCGGGGCGACGGCCCAGTTGCTGCCCATAAGCCACATCATGCGCGACCACTGCTTGAGCATGCGCATCCAGCTCTCGACCAGGGAGTGCAGCGTGTCGTGGAGCGATTTGATCTCGTCGGCTTCGCCACCAATGAGCGCGATGCTTTCGGCGTTCTCGCGAACGCGGCTCATCTCAGTGCGGAGCTTGGCCTCCGAGGCGTTCTTTTCCTCGATGCGATGGATCAGCGGGCGGCCGAAGATGAGCATCGAGCCCGACATGACGCCGGAGTAGAGCACCGCGGCGATCACCATGAAGCCGGGGATGGTGACGCCATAGACTTCGATGTCGCCGCCGACCGACCAAAGCACGACAAAAAAGACAAGGGCGGCGAGAATGGCATTGAGGATGCCGGTGCCGAACTCGACAACGGGCTCCGTGGCGACGCGGGCGTCCTCGGCAATGCGGAACTCGGGGGCGTCGAGGTCAGGCGCGGCGATGCTCAAGCGGTAGAAGCGCTGATTGTCGAGCCATTGCTTAGTCAGGCGCTTGGTCAGCCACTGGCGCCAGAACACCTGCAGCTTGACGCGGGAGGTGAGCGAAAACACGCTGATGGTCGATGCAGCGACGGCCAGGACGGCGAACAGCGAAACCGCGCCGGCGACGCCCTTGGCACTCTTCTGCTGCAAGGCGTCGAAGAAATACGCGTTCCACTTGTTGACGCCGTACTGCACGGCGGTGTTGGCGCAGACCAGGAACAGCGCCGCGGCGGTCAGTTTCCAGGCAACCCTGGCGGTGTTGCCGCGCCAGAAGCCACCGGCCAGACGCCAATAGCCGCGGGCTGTGCTGGAGGAGCGTGGGCGCTTATCTTTTGGGAGTACGGCAACGGCGGCTTGGGCCGTCGCCGGGAGACTATCTGGCAGAATCGAACCCGAGGAAGCCCGCCTGCGGCACCGGGGCGCCACCGTCGCCTGCAAACAGGTGCGCAGTGCGGGGAGCGGCGGGCTTGGCAGCCGCGGCGGTCGCGCGCGCTTGGTCGCGCTGCTCGCGGCGTGCGCGCGCGGTTTCCTGGGCGGCTTCCCGGGCGGCAGCGCGGCGATCGAGCGGAGCTGCCGGCTGACTGGGACCGCCAGCGACCGTGTTGTAGCCGAGGCCGCCGCGAAGCGAGAGCAATAGGAAGGAGATGTCATTTCGGCCGAGATCGACCGCCTGTTCGAGCGGGGTCAGGCCGAGAATATTGCGACCGTGGATGTCCGCACCACGGCCGATGGCCTCGCGGGCAGCGACAACGTCACCACGGTTGATCGAGTCGAACAGGGCTTCGGTGGGCGGCATGTCGATGCCACTGCGGTCGGCTGGGGCGGAGAGCGCGGAATCAGCACGCGCGCCCGGCACCGCAGCGGGCGGTGCCTCGGCCGGTCGCTTGCCGCGCATGCCCGTCTGTCCATCGGGCGTGATGATGGGCTTTGGGACCGTCGACTGCGCTTGGGCGCCACTGATGCCGACGAGGGAAATGACCGCGGCCGCGAAAATATGTCTGACCATGGGGCGCCATATAGCGCAGATCGCATCTGTTCAAAAGCGAGTGGTTACAACGCTTATGCTCGCGATGATCCAAATGAGGTACGGAAGCATCAGCAAGCCGGCGTTAAGGTGCAATTTACGGAAGGAAAGCGCTGTCCATCCTCCTAGGATGAGGCAAAGCAGCAACGCGATCGATGGAAACGCCGAAACGGAGAACAGCGGAATGAAGCCTGGCCAGAGGCCGGCAAGCAGAAACCATCCCCATCGGCGCAGTGCGGCACGCTTCCGGTCCAGGCCGACGTCGATTCGGCGCCAGACTAGCCAAGCGGCGAATCCGGTCAGCGGACACAGAAACGCTTCCACAGAAACTAGGCCGGCCGGCAGGTCAGGAATCCTGCTGCGGCTCAGTGGCACCAGCGCGGCAAGGCCCACAAAGCCGACAAGGGCGAGCAGACTGCCGCGGGCGGCGCGGCGACGTGGCGGTTCGATGGGCTGGAAGGCACGGCACTCCAGAAAGCGTTGTAGCGAGCCTAGGCGGAGCCTTCGCGACGCCAGGCGATCAGGACGAGGCCGAGAAGCAGTGGAAGTGCGGCCCAGGGTGGAAGCAAGGGGATGGCGCGAAGGCCGGTGACGATGTGGTCGTTGCGGCGTGGTAGCCCGATCCAGGTGCTACCCGCCGCGTCGCGACCGGGCTCGGTGCGGCGAAGGTCGGGGAGGCGGAGGCCGCCATCGGCGCTGACGATGAAGCGGGTACTGCCGCCGGTGGTACGGGCGACCGGGGCGAGGATGGACGTCGTGGCGCGTAGGTCGGCGATCTCGAGTGGGTTGGGATCGGCGGCAGCGGCGTAAACGGTGTGGTCGCCGTCGGAAACCTGCCAGACGCCGGGCTCAGCAGCGTCACGGTCGACTTGCCAAAGGCCAGGGGCGGATTGGGTGAGGGTCTCGCGGACGATCTGGCCGGATGGCGAGGTGATCGTCGCGGTAACGCCCGGCAGGGTCTCCAGCGTTCGGCGTTCGATGTGAAGGCGGTCATGCTCGATGCGGGCGCGAAGCGTCTCCTCCTCGAGTGCAGGCTCCTTCATGGCCCAATGGGCAATACGGCGAAGGAGTTCGGCCTGCGGGCCGCCCCCCTCATGACCGCGGGACCACAACCAGATCTGATCCGACAGCAGCAACGCGACCCGGCCATCACCGACACGGTCGAGCAACAGCAGGGGCGCCCCGTCGGCGCTCATCAACTCCTGCCCGCCGGTCGCGGCGGCGCCGACATACCGGTACCAATCGCCCCACCGGGGGGTGTCGCCGGCGGTGCCGACGTTGGTACCGGGCAAGCCTTCGGTGACCGGGTGTCGGGCGCCGATGGCCGTCACCTGCGGGCGAAACGGGCCATCGACGACGGAGAATGGTGCGGTGCGTGCGGCAGCCTGGACAGGGAGGACGCTGCCGAGATTGGTGGATGCGAGAGAGAACTGTCCGGCGAACTCGGGGCCGGCGCTGAGCAACAGGGCACCGCCACCGCGAACGTAGTCGGCGATGTTACGCAGATAGAGCGGGGGCAGGATGTTGTTCCGGTTCGAGAACCGATCAAGGATGATCAGGTCGAAGTCGCGGATCTTGACCTGGAACAGCTCGCGTACCGGAAAGGCGATCAGAGCCAGTTCATTGGTCGGCGTGAGGTCGTCGCGATCCGGTGGGCGTAGGATGGTGAAATGGACCAGATCGACCGCCGGGTCGGCCTTGAGGAGGCGGCGCCAGGTGCGCTCGCCCAGATGTGGCTCGCCGGAGACGAGCAGCACACGGAGGCGGTCGCGCACACCGTTGATCGAGACAACGGCGCGGTTGTTCAGGGGTGACACCTCGCCGGGCAGCGCATCGGCCTGGAGTTCGACAATGGTGGGACCGGCGCGGGTGATGGGGATCTCGAGCGCGGTTTCCTGGCCGACCGGGATGGGGAGGCTTCGGGGCGGTTCGCCATCGCGGCGGATGGTCAGGTGCGCAATCGTGTTCGAGGGGGCGGTGCCGAGATCGTCGACGGCGACCCGGATGGTGGCGCTATGGCCGACGAGACCGAAATTCGGCGCTTCGACGATGCGGATGCGGCGGTCGGTTTCTTCGCCTTTGGCTGGAATGAGAACGTGCAACGGTGCCGGCAGCGGCGTCGTCGGGGCGTCGTGAACCTGGCCGTCGGTGAGTGCGATGATGCCGGCCAGGCGGGCGCGGGGAATGTCGGCGAGCGCACGGTCGATGGCGGCAAACAGGGCGGTGCCGTCGGTGCCGGCGCCTGGGGTCGCCTCCGGCACCACGACGGTGCGCATCTCCAAGTCAGGCAAACGGGCGGCTTGCTGCTCCAGTTGCGCCAAAGCGGCGTCGCGGAGGGTGGCGCGGTTGCCGACCCGCATGGAATCGGTCTTGTCCACGATGATGAGGCCGATGTCGTGCAGCGTGTCGCGGGTTTCCTCGACGAGGCGCGGGCCGGCGAGCCATAGCAGCAGGGTGGCAAATGCCAGGGTGCGCCAGACTGCACCACGGGCGCGGCGGATCAGCGCGGGCGCCAGGGCGATGAGGCAGATGACCGTGAGCGCGGCCAGCGCCCAGAGCGGGATGGCCGGGTCGAACCGGAGGGCAGCGTATGCCTGGGCCAGTCTCATTGGCCGAGCCGTTCGAGAATAGCGGGGACGTGGACCTGGTCGCCTTTGTAGTTGCCGGTGAGGGCATACATCACAAGATTGACGCCGAACCGATACGCCAGCGTGCGTTGGCGCGTGCCGCCGGGGATGGTGGCGAACGGATTGCGGCCGGCGGCATCGACGGCCCAGGCGGCAGCCCAGTCATGGCCGCCAATGATGACGGGGGAAACGCTGTCGTTGGCACGATCCTGGGCGCGCTGGACCCAGACGGTGTCGCCGTCGAAACGGCCGGGGAAATCCTGCAGCAGGTAGAACGATCGGGCAATGACATGGTCGCTGGTCAGCGGGGTCAGGGGCGGGATGGCCAAGCCGGTGGTCAGACGCTTCAGCGCCGCTTCCGTGCCGGGGGCGAAACCTTCGCCGCTGCCGCCGTCGCGGGTGTCGATGAGGATGATACCGCCCTTGTTGGTGAAATCGTTAAGAGCTTCTATGGCGCCAGCGGGCATGGTGGCGTCAGTGGTGATGGGCCAGTAGAGCAAGGGATAGAAGCTGAGGTCGTCACGACCAGGAACAATGGCTTCGGGGTCGCCGAGGGTCACGGCGGTGCGGCGATTGACGTAGGTGGACAGGCCGGTGAGGCCGGCTTTGGACGTGGCATCGACGGCGGCGTCACCAGTCTCGACATAGGCGAGTTGCGCGTGAAGCGAGGGATAGTCTTCGGCACGGGCGGTGGGCGGAAGGCAAAGCAACAGTGCAACGCTGGCCGCAGCGCGGAGGGCCAGCTTGCCACGCAGAGCGAGGGAAATCAGCAGGTCCAGCGCCAGAAGGACGATCGCTGCGGCCAGCAGGCTGGGGCCGATGACGCGTTCCGTGCCGGGCGCGGCAAGGGCCGATTGTGTGGCACCGGGGATCGGGGCTGACGCCTGCATCTCGGGGAGCATGCTGCCAAGGTTGAGCGCCCGGCGGTAACTCGGCGGACCATAGAGGCCGGGCGGATGCCTAGGGGAGATCAGGTCGGCGGTAGGCTGGTCGAGTTCGCGAGCCTGCACTGCGGCAGCCGCCGGTGGTGGGGCTGTCAGTGCGCCGAAGCCGTCCAGGGTCTCGAATGGGGGAAGCTGGGCGGTTTCGTCGGTGGTGGCGACGCCGGCGGAAAGGTCGACGAGGCGGCGTAGCATGTCCACGAACAGGCCGGAGAGCGGCAGGTTGGACCAGTCGGCATTGCCGGTGGTGCCGATCAGCACGACCCGGCCCGCGCCGCGCGAGGCCGCGGTGACCAGCGGGGTGCCGTCGGCGAGCGATGCCCAGGTATGGGCGGCCAAGTCTCCCGATGGCTCGGCGAGGACTTGGCGACTGATCTTGACGTCGTCGGGGATCGGCAGCCCGGCGAACGGGGACGTGGCGGGAAATGGCGCCAGGGCAGCAGGTTCGCTCCAGGACAAGGCGCCGCCAAGCTGACGATCGCCCGCGAGCAGATGCACCGGAAGCAGGGGGTCGTCATGGTCGGGGTCGGTGCTGGCCTCCGCCGTACGGGGACCGGCGAAGCGGATCAACAGGCCGCCTTTGTCGACCCACTGGATAAGCGCGGTCGAATCGGCACGGTCCAGCACCACGTCGGCCAGGACCAACACGGAGAGCGGGCGGGCAAGAAGCTCCGTCAGGGTGCCCTCGCGAAGCTCGGTAAACGGCGTCAGAGCGCGGCGGGGATAAAATAGCGGGCCGATCAATGGGGTGTCGGCGCCTTCCGCTTCGGCAAGCAGCCCCACGGGGCGACGGCGCCAGCGCTCGTCCAGCAGCATGGTGCCGGCGGCGGAGTTGGCATTGCCGACCGTCAGGCGGGCGATGTTGTTGCGGATTTCGGGAGGCAACTGAATAGGCACGTCGACGGACGTGGCCCCGGCCGCGATCGTGGCGTCGCCGCGGGCCAAGGTGCGGCCGTCGCTGGTCTGGGCAAGCACGGAGACGGCGCGATCGGCCGGTTGGGCGAGCGTGTCGACGCGGGCGACGAGGCGGTCGGCTTCCAGACGGGGCGGACGGCTGATGGGAAGGTCGACCGGGTCGGCCCGGCGCTCATCGACCGGGCCGATCGCGGAAAGGGCGCGGGCGAAGGCCGGATCGGCTGGCGTGGCGAGGCCGTCGGCTAGATAGACGACGTCGCCAGCCTGGATCTTCGCGAGCGAGGCAGTCGCGCCGGCACGATCGGTAGACCATGGCTTAGGGCGAAGGGCCGCAAGGCGAGTGCGGAGCTCGGGCACCGGCATGACGGGGGTAGGCGCAGGAGGGGCCCCGGTTTCGGTTGGCGCCGTGGCGAGCAGCAGCGCAGGACGACCGGCGCGGTCGGCGCGGTCGAGCACCTGCTCGGCGGCCCTCATGCGTGTCGACCAGTCGGGGGCAGCGGCCCAGCCGTCGTCGACGACGAGCAGCACCGGCCCGGTGCCGTGCAGCCCGGTCGCGGCATCGAGCACGGGGCCAGCCAGGCCGATGATGACGAGAGAGGCCGTGATCAGCCGCAGTAGCAGGAGCCACCAGGGCGTGCGCGACGAGGTGGGCTGATCGGCGTGCAGGCCGAGCAACAGCCTGATCGCTGGAAAGCTTTGTGTCTTGGGTGCCGGTGGAGTGACGCGGAGCAGCCACCAGAGCACCGGCAGCGCCGCCAGAGCGATCAGCAGCAGCGGCGCGGTGAAGATCATGTGGCCGACAGCGCGGTGTAGGCGGCTAGAAGGGCGGTCTCCGGCGAGTGGTCCGTCCGGTGGGTGGCGAAGCGCCAATCGGCGGCGGCGGCGAGGGCAGCCAAACCGGTTTGCTGCTCCTGCAGCGCCGTGGCGTAGGCCCCGCGAATGCCTTCGACGCGCGGAACGAGGGTATCGGCTTCCCGCTCCAGGCCCTGGAAGCGCACGCGGCCGGAGTAGGGAAGTAGCGTTTCGGCCGGGTCGAGGATCTGCAGGAGGTACCCGGCGACGGAGGTGGCGGCGAAGGCCGCGACGACCGGGCGGATCTCGTCCAACGGGTGAAGGAAATCGCCGATCAGGATGACACGGGCATGCGCAGGGATCGGCAGCTTGGGCGGCACGCCATCGCCGGGCGGAAGGCCGGACAGGCCCTCGGCCAAATCTTCGAGGGCGAAGCGACCACCGCGGAGGCGAGGCGGCCCGCCCAGAAGCCGAACCCGCTCGCCACCACGGAGCAGCAGCGCAGCCAGAGCGAGAAGGATGAGGTCTGCCCGCTCGCGCTTGAACGGTGACGCCGCGCCGGAGCGCCAGTCCATGCTGGGGGAGCTGTCGCGCCAGAGATAAACCGTCTGCGCAGCTTCCCACTCGGTTTCGCGGATGAAGTTGCGGTCGGATTTGGCCGAGGCACGCCAATCGATGCGGGTGATCGAGTCGCCCTGTGCGAAAGGGCGGAACTGCCAGAAGCTGTCGCCCTGGCCGACCCGGCGGCGACCATGGACTCCCTGGGCGACGGTGTTGGCGACGCGTTGGGCGGCGACCAGCAAAGGCGGCAGCCGGGCGCCGAGGGCCTCGGCGCGGCGGGCATTCTGGAAAGCGGATGCGCTCAAACCGCTTGGCCGACGAGGGTGTCGATGATCTCGGGAAGGCCGACGCCTTCGGCACGGGCGGAGAAGTTCAGCGCCATACGGTGTCGCAGGGCAGCGGGGGCGAGGGCGGCGACATCGTCCAGGCTGGGCGTCAGACGCCCATCCAACACGGCGCGGGCACGGGCGGCGAGCATGAGCGATTGCGCGGCGCGCGGCCCGGGGCCCCAGGCAACATGCCGGCGGACGCTGTCCTGGTTGGTCAGCTCGGGACGGCCTTCACGAACCAGGTTGAGGATGGCGTCGACTACTTTCTCGCCTACGGGAACCCGGCGGATGAGTGCCTGGGCCTCGATGAGTTCGGCGGCCGTGAGCACCGGGCCGGCGCGGTCCTGCCGGGCACCGGTGGTGGCGAGCAGCATGGCGCGTTCGGCTACACGGTCCGGGTAGTCGACATTCACCTGGAGCAGAAAGCGGTCGAGCTGCGCCTCGGGAAGTGGGTAGGTGCCTTCCTGTTCCAGCGGGTTCTGCGTGGCCAGGACGTGGAACGGGCTCGGCAGCGCATGTTCGACGCCACCCACGGCGACCTTGCGCTCCTGCATGGCCTGCAACAGGGCGGATTGGGTGCGCGGGCTGGCGCGGTTGATCTCGTCGGCCATCAGCAACTGGCAGAACACCGGGCCGGGCACGAAGCGAAAGGAGCGGCGGCCGCTACCGTCATCGTCGAGGACCTCAGAGCCGGTGATGTCGGCGGGCATCAGGTCGGGGGTGAACTGGATGCGGGTGGGATTGAGCCCGAGCACGGTGCCGAGCGTATCGACCAAAAGGGTCTTGCCGAGACCAGGAACGCCGACGAGCAAGCAGTGACCGCCGGACAGGATGGTGACGAGAACCTGCTCAACCACGTCGACCTGGCCGAAGATGACCCGGCCGATCTCCGACCGCGCGGCGGCGATGCGGCCACCCAGGCGTTCGATGTCCCCAATCAAGTCAGTGGCAGCTGCGTCACTCATCAAGCGCATTCCTATCGAGAAGCAGCGTCAGGATTCGATCTGTGGTCGGGAGGGTCTTTCATCAACGGGGGGCAGCTTCCTATATCCGGCGACAGGAAGAAAGCACGGTCGCCTCGACGAGGCGGCGGGAAGGAAGCTCGGACGCCTCGGAGACGAAGACGTGAATGAAGCCTTGAACGACCATGTTTTTCCGCAAAGGGGTCTCGCTACGCCGTTGATTGCAGGCCTGGAGCGACGCGAAGCGCGTCGCCCGATCGAGTGTGGCAGTTTGCCGTTCGTGATCAAGCGCGACGGCACCTGGCTGTATCGCGGCTCGCCGATCCAGCGGCGCGAGATGGTGTGCCTGTTCAGCTCCGTGCTCAAGCGCGAGGCCGACGGCTCCTATTGGCTCGAGACGCCCGCCGAACGTGGGCAGATCGAGGTGGAGGACGTGCCGTGGACCGCCGTGGAGATGGACTGGACCGGGGACGGTCCGGGGCAGGTGCTGTCCTTCCGCACCAACGTCGATCAGGTGGTCACCGCCGGTCCCGAGCATCCGATCACCATTCGGCATGGATGCCTGGATTGTTCACCGGTGCCCTACCTGCGCATCAGGAACACCGCCAACGGCATGCCGATCGACGCTCGCGTCTCGCGCGCCGTATATTATGAGTTGGTAGCCTTGGCCGTGCCGGGCGAAGTCTGCGGCAAGCGGGTGCTGGGCGTGTGGAGCCAGCACAAGTTTTTTTCGCTGGGCGATCTGTCGGCGTGCGGCGATGTCTAATTGAACCTGGATTTGATACGGGCGCGGCTGGCAGCGGGGGACGCGCCGGCCGAAGCGATCGGGGTGCTGGCGACGTCGGACGATGCGGTCGACCTGATGCCGGCGGCGGCCATTCCGGCCGCGGTGCTGGTGCTGGTGGTGCACGGTGAGCGACCGGGCATATTGCTGACCAAACGCACGTCTTCTTTGACCAAACATGCCGGGCAGGTGGCGTTTCCAGGCGGGCGGATTGAGACGAGCGATGCCTCGATCGAGGCGGCCGCCTTGCGCGAAGCGTTCGAGGAAGTCGGGCTGCCGCCCGAATTGCCGGAGGTGCTGGGGCGGCTGCCGGATTACGTGACCGGAACCGGGTTCCGGATTTCGCCGGTGCTGGCCGTGCTGCCGCAGCCGGTCCTACTCACCGCCAATCCGGACGAGGTGGAGACGATCTTCACCCTGCCCCTCGACGTGTTGCTCGACCCGGCCGCCCCGCAGCGGCGACGTTCCGAGTTTCGCGGGCGCATGCGGGAATTCTGGGTCTGGCCGCATACCGAGCACTACATCTGGGGCGCGACGGCGGCGATCCTGGTGCATCTGGCGGCGCGGCTGCGCGACCGGGTTATGGCGGCGGCGTGATCCGCGCCGTTGAGCTATCGGTGTTTCTGACGCCGGTGCTGGTCTATTTTCTATGGCGACGGTTTGCCGCCAGTGGGCAGTTGGCGCCACCGCGCTATGCTCTAGTCGCATTGTTGGCGGCGCTGGTCATTGCAGGTACCGGGTTGGCCTGGACCGGGTTGAGGGAACGGCACGCGGAAGGCTCGCGCTATGTGCCGGCCACGATGCAGGACGGACGGGTCGTGCCGGGTCATGGGGTGTGAGCCTCGCTGACCTGCTGAGCGATCCGGCATTGGTCGCCGTGCTGGATGCGTTGCCGCGGGCTCGGCTGGTCGGCGGTTCCGTCCGGGATGGTCTAGCGGGCCGTGACGTCGCAGATATCGATCTGGCCACTCCGGAAGTGCCGGAAGCGGTGATGACGGCGCTCAAGGCGGCCGGGCTGAAGGCGGTGCCAACCGGGATCAAGCACGGCACCGTGACGGCGGTCAGCGATCACCGCGCGTTCGAGGTGACGACGCTGCGGCGGGATGTCGCGACGGACGGGCGGCACGCGGAGGTCGCCTGGACCGACGATTGGGAAGTCGATGCAGCCCGGCGAGACTTCACGATCAATGCGATGTCGATGACGCGGGATGGGGCGGTATTCGACTACTTCGGCGGCCGGGCCGATCTGGCGGCGGGCCGGGTGCGGTTCGTGGGCGAGCCGGCGGCGCGGATCGCGGAGGACTACCTGCGCATCCTGCGGTTCTTCCGCTTCCAGGCGAGATATGGGCGGCAAAATCCTGACCCTGCAACCGTTGCCGCGGTGCGCGGCGGTGTGGACGGGCTGGGGCGGCTGTCGCCGGAACGGGTCTGGAGCGAGTTCAAGCGCATCCTGGTGGCGCCGGAACCGGGCCGGTCGATGCGGTTGATGCACGAGTTGGGCGTGTTAGGAGCAATTCTTCCCATGGCCGACATCGCCGGGTTGGACCGGGTCGCCGCGGGTCCGGCGGAGGCGATCCTGCGCCTGGCGGCATTGCGGCCGGAGGCGGGGATCGCCGAACGCTGGCGGTTGTCAGGCGCGGAGCGGGACCGGTTGGCGGCTTTGACCGGCCCGGTTCCCGACCCGGCATCGACCGGGCCGGACCTGCTCCGTGCCTTGGCCGACACATCGGCCGATGTGCTGATCGGGCGCTCCTGGCTGACCCATGGCGATGATGGGGCCGAGCTCCGAGCCCGGTTGACGTCGGCGTCCGTGCCGATATTCGACTTGGCGGGGCGGGACGCCCTCGCGTTGGGAATGCCGGCCGGGCCGGGCATCGGCGCGCTGATTCGCGACGTTCGGGCGTGGTGGATGGCGGGCGGTTGTGTCGCATCAGCCGCCGAGTGCCGGGCGGAATTGGCGCGGCGGGTGGCGTTGGCGGCTTCAGGCGGGTAGACGGCCCTCCATGGAGGGCATCTCAGCAATCGCCGCAGAGGCGAGCACGCGGAAACTGATGTGGCGCATGTGGCGCGAACATCTGCGTTTTCATCGTCCCAAGCTGCTGTGGATCCTGGTGCTGACCGCGCTGACGGCGGGGTTGACCGGGCTGTATCCGGTGGTGATCGACCGGGCAATCTCCATGTTCGTCGCGCGCGATACGCGGATCCTCTACCAGGTGCCAATCATCGTCATCGTCGTGACGATGGCCAAGGCGGCGGCGCAGTATTTCCAAACCGTGGCGGTGCAGCAACTCGTGCTGATGGTGATCCGCGACCTGCAGGACCGGATGTTCGTGCATCTGGCGCGGGCGGATCTGGTGCAGGTCGAACGCGAGCCGCCGGCACAGCTGGCGACGCGGTTCACCACCGATGTGACGCTGATCCGCGAGGCGCTGACACGGGCCGTCAACGGGCTGCGCGATGGGGTGACGATCATCGGGCTGGTGGGCTCGATGCTGTACCTGGACTGGACGTTGTTCCTGATCGCGGCGGTGATGTACCCGCTGGCGGCGGTGCCGATCCAGCGCCTGGGCAAGCGCATCCGCCGAGCATCAGGCGGAATGCAGGAGCAGATGGGGGAAACGGCGGCGTTCCTTTATCAGAGTTTTGCGCAGGCACGGACCGTGCGCGCCTATCGGCTCGAGGCGATCGAGTCGGCGCGGGCAAAGGCAGCCTTTGAGCAGCTCTATGCGGCGCTGCTGCGCATGACGCGGAGCCGGGCGATCTTGGACCCGATGCTGGAAGTGTTGGGCGGCACGGCGGTGGCGTTGGTGATCGGCTTCGCCGGTTGGCGGGCGGCAACCGGCGCTGGCGGGATCGGCAACTTCTCCGGTTTCGTGGCGGCGCTGCTGCTGGCCTCGCAGCCGCTGCGATCGCTGGGATCGTTGAACGCGGCGCTGCAGGAAGGCTTGGCCGGGCTGGCGCGGGTGTTCCACGTCATCGACGAACAGCCACTGGTTCGCGAGCGCCCTGCGGCAGTGGTGCTGCCGCAGGGTCCTGGGCGGGTGCGGTTCGAGGGGGTGTCGTATGCCTACCCCGATGGACGGGTCGGGCTGCGGGACCTGAGTTTCGATGCGGCGCCGGGATTGACGGTGGCACTGGTCGGGCCGTCGGGGGCGGGAAAAAGTACCGCCCTGTCGTTGATCCCGCGTCTTGGCGACGTGCTGGACGGACGGATCACCATCGATGGGTCGGATATCCGCGACGTAACGCTGGCGAGCCTGCGCGACGCGATCGCCTATGTGGGACAGGATGCGTTGCTGTTCGACGACACGGTCGGCGCGAACATCCGCATGGGACGGCCGGATGCCAGCGATGCCGACGTGACCCAAGCGGCGCGTGCTGCGGCGGCCGGGTTCATCGAGGAATTGCCGCAGGGTTTCGAAACCCAGGTCGGCCCGGGTGGAGGGCGGCTATCGGGTGGACAGCGGCAGCGCGTGGCGTTGGCGCGCGCCCTGTTGCGGGAGCCGCGCATCCTGCTGCTCGATGAGGCGACCAGCGCGCTGGATGCGGAGAGCGAGGCTGCAGTGCAGGCAGCGTTGGTCGAGTTGCGGCGGGGTCGGACGACCGTGGTCGTCGCGCATCGGCTATCGACGGTGCGGGATGCCGATCTGGTGATCGCCATCGCGGACGGGACGGCGGTCGAGATGGGTACGCATGCGGAGCTGCTGCATCTGGACGGGCTCTATGCGCGCTTGGTGAGGACCCAGGCCCTGGCCGCTTGACCGCGGCGCGGGGTGGACACATAGGGGCGAGATGCAGCGCATCTTCTCCGGAATTCAGCCTTCAGGCGTGCCGACGCTAGGTAACTATCTAGGCGCGCTGCGCAACTGGGTGACGCTGCAACGAGATCACGAGTGCATCTACTGCGTGGTCGATCTACACGCACTGACGCAGTTCCAGGACCCGAAGACGCTGGCGAGTTCGTCGCGGGAGATGGCAGCGGCCCTGATCGCCTGCGGGGTCGACCCGGCCAAGCACATCCTGTTCCTGCAATCGGCGGTGCCGGCTCACGTCCGGCTCGGATGGATCTTCACCTGCGTGGCGCGGCTGGGTTGGCTCAACCGTATGACGCAGTTCAAGGACAAGGCCGGCAAGGATCGGGAGAACGTTTCGGCCGGGTTGTATATCTACCCGAACCTCATGGCGGCCGACATCCTGGCCTATCATGCGACGCGGGTGCCGGTCGGTGACGACCAGAAGCAGCATCTCGAGTTGGCGAACGACATCGCGCAGAAGTTCAACCATGATTTCGAGTCAAATTTCTTTCCGCAGATCGAACCGTTGATCATGGGCGAGGCGACGCGGGTGATGAGCCTGCGGGACGGTACCAAGAAGATGAGCAAATCGGACGCCTCCGATCATAGCCGCATCAACCTCACCGACGATGCGGATACGATCGCCTTGAAAATCCGGCGGGCAAAAACCGATCCCGAGCCGCTGCCCGACAGTGCCGAAGGCCTGATCAACCGGCCGGAAGCGCGCAACCTGGTCGGGATTATGGCCGCGTTGCTCGATACTAATGCCGCGGGAGTGCTGGCGGACCATGGTGGAAAAGGCTTCGGTGCGTTCAAGGAAGCCTTGGCCGAAGTCGTAGTGGGCAAGCTGGTGCCAATCGCTCAGGAAACCACGCGGTTGCTGAACGACAAGGCAGAAATCGATCGTATCCTGCGGGATGGTGCGGCACGCGCTGCCGCGATTGCCGATCCGATCGTTGAGGAGGCCGAGCGCCTGGTCGGCCTCCTCAAGGCGTAATTAGCGGCGACGGTAGACGACCCGAGGTGCCGGCTTGGTGGCCAGAGCCAGCAGGAAGCCAATGCCGGCGGCAATCAGGACGGCGGTGATTGGACGCTGGTCGATCTGGTCGGCCAGCGCATCGCCGGCATCCTCGATCTGGTCGAGCAACTGCGATCCGTAGTCACCGCCGACGTCACGAACGGCTTCCTTGATCTGCCCGAACGCCTTCTGCGCCGTGCCGGCTGCCTGGTCCATCTTGCCGTCGGCCTTCATCTTGCTGTCGCCGGTGAGCTTGCCGGCCATTTCCTGAGCCTTGCCGCCGAAGTCGCGTGCCGTGCCTTCGAGCTTGTTGTCGTCCATCTGATCTCTCCACGTACTGTGCGAAGTCAAACCCGGGCGGGCTCTTCGAGTTCCCGCAGGCTTTCCCGGGCAGCCGGCGCCCAGATCGTCACGGTAGTGCCTTCGCCCTCGGTGCTTTCGATGCGGAGATGGCCGCGGTGGCGGTTGACGATGTGCTTGACGATGGCAAGGCCGAGGCCGGTGCCGCCGACGGCACGGGATCGACGGGTGTTGACCCGGTAGAAGCGCTCGGTGAGCCGCGGGATGTGCAGCGCGGAGATGCCGTCGCCCTCGTCGCGGACGCGCACGGCGATGCCGTCGACCCCAGCCCGGGCCACACGCCGGGCGTCGAGGTGGATGAAACCGCCGTCACGGCCATACTTGATGGCATTCTCCAACAGGTTTTGCAGGACCTGGCCCATTTGGTCGCGGTCACCGACGATGCGGGGCAAGCCGGGTTCGATGCGGGACTCGAGCGTGACCTTGCGAGCGGTGAACAACGGTGCCAGCCCGGCGGCGATGGTTTCGGTGAGCGACGCCAAGTCGACCAAACCGGACGGTGCAACATGTTCGGTCAGCTCGATGCGGGACAGGCTGAGCAGATCGTCGATGAGGCGGTTCATGCGCTGCCCCTGCTCGGCCATGATGCCGAGGAAGCGATGCTGGGCGGCCGGGTCGTCGGCGGCGGGGCCGCGCAGGGTTTCGATGAAGCCGATCAGGCTGGCGAGCGGGGTGCGCAGCTCGTGGCTGGCATTGGCGACGAAATCGGCCCGCATTCGCTCCACGGCGCGTTCGCGGGTTCGGTCGGACAGCAAGGCGAGGAACTGATCCTGGGCCGCTCCGGCGGGCAGGATGCGGACGTGGAGCTCGCGAGCCACGGGAACCGGCAGCGTCAGATCGACGGAGGCTTCCGTACCGGCAACGACGGCCTGGTCAAGCGCGCCGCGGAATGCCGGCATGCGGAGCAGGGCGGATGCACCGGTGCCAAGCGTGGTGCGGGCTTCGGCATTGAGACGGCGGATGTTGCGATCCGGGCCGAACAGGATGACCGGGTCGGGCAGGCGCTCGAGAAGGGTTTGTTCGGCGGCGAGATCGGCACGGAGCCGCTCGTTCTCCGCCATCAGGCTACGCACGGTGTTCTCGGCCACGAACTCGCGCGATTGAGCTCGAGCAGCCCGGCGCATCCCTAGGTACCATCCGCCGATCCAGGCTGCCGCGACCAGGATCAGCAGCAGGATGGCGACGGTGAGCGTCATGACCGCTTACATCTGCGGCGTTGGTCGGGACTGCACCCCCGTCGAGCCGATCTCGAACAAGGCCAGGCTGCGGCGCACCTGACCGTCCGGCAGCAAGCGGAACACGCCGTTGGCGCCCGCGAAGCCGGACGGGTTGAGCAGGATGGAAACGTCGACTCCGTTGGGGCCGGTCACGGCATGGGCGGCCGCTGCGGCATCGAACGCCACGCTGGCGACGTCGCGCGGCGGCGTGCCGTAATGCGAGATGTAGTTGTCGGAGAACACTTTCAGGGTCTCGGCAGGCGGCCCGGCAAACCAGGCACCGGCGAGCGGAGCCAGCTTGGCACTGTCCCGAGCCCAGAGTGCCGTGCCCAGGATGCGGATACGGTCCGGACCCATGCCGAGGTGGATCAGATCAGGCAGGATCTTGATCGTGGTGTCGGCCGGAGTGCCGAGTAGCAGGGCGTCGATGGCGAGCGGATTGCCCGGGGAGCTGCCCGGCGCATCGGACGGGGTGCCCATGCGGGCGACGGCGGCATCGAGCCCGCTTTGCCCCTGGAAGCGTAGGATCAGCGGCGGCGGCAGGCCGGCTTCGGCTGCGGCGGGAACCAGTTCGGCCACGAGTGAGTCGCCAAATGGATTGGAGGGCAGGATGGCACCGATGCGGCGCTTGTAATCGGCTGCCGCGGCGCGGACGAGGGTGCGGACCTGCTGCCCGGGCGTGAGGCCGAGGGGCCAGACGCCGGGTTGGGCCTTGGTAGCGTCCGATGTCAGCGCCAGGACGGCGACGGAGCGGGCCGTAGCGACAGGGGCGACGGCAGCGGTCTCGCCTGCCGTCAAGGGACCCACGACGATGCCGGCACCGGCATTGATGGCCGCGCGGACGGCGGCTGCCGCCCCGTCCGGGGTGCCGCGCGTGTCCTGGGTATCGAACGCGTTGGCGCCACCGGGTTCGAATGCCAGCTTGGCGGCCAGCAGCATGGATTGGCCAAGTTGCGCGTTCGCACCCGAGAGTGGGAGCAACAGGGCGACGCGGCGACCGGTGGGCGTAGCCGGGAGCTGTTGCTGCGGGTAGCCGGCGCTGCCTCCGTAGCCGAGGCCGCCTTGCTGGGCTACGCAGGCGCTGAGGCCGCAGGAGGCCAGGAGCAAGGCGAGTGTCCGACCTAGACCGAGACGATGAGGCCGCTCATGAAGCCTGGGGGAATGCATGCGATGCTCCTGCTAGCGAGTCGGCAGGCACTCGCGCGCCGCATATAGCATCAGGACTGATCCTGGTCGCGACCCCGATCGGCAACCTTGCGGATCTTTCCGCCCGTGGGGTGGCAGCATTGCGACATGCCGAGCTGATCCTGTGCGAGGACACGCGCACCAGTTCGGTGCTGTTGGGGCATTACGGCATCGGCACGGCGACGGCGCCGCTGCACGAGCATAACGAAAGCGCGCGCATCCCGGCGGTGTTGGCGCGGCTGCAGGCAGGCGCGCTGATCGCGCTGGTGTCGGATGCAGGGACGCCGCTGGTGTCGGACCCGGGCTATCGGTTGGTGCGGGCGGCGATCGAGGCCGGGGTGCCGGTGTCGGCGGTGCCGGGCGCCAACGCTGCGGTCATGGCACTGACACTCTCGGGCTTGCCGCCGCAGCCCTTCATGTTCCTGGGCTTTCCACCGCCCAAGGAGGCCGGGCGGCGGGCGGCGTTTGCCGGGCTGCGGGCGGCCGAGCGGGCCGGCTTGGCGACGACGATGATCTGGCACGAGGCGCCGCATCGGCTGGCGGAAACGCTGGCGGACATGGCCGAAGTGTTCGGCGACCGCGATGCGGCGGTGGCGCGCGAGCTGACCAAGCGGTTCGAGGAAGTGCGGCGGGGAACGCTGGGCGCACTGGCCGCGCACTATGCCGTGGAGGCGCCGCGAGGGGAGATTACGCTGCTGATCGGCCCGGCACCGGCGGAGCAGGTGGATGCCGAGAACGTCGACGACCTGCTGCGGCGGGCGTTGGAAACGCACAGCGTGAAGGATGCCGCCGCACTGGTGGCCGGTGCGACGGGATTGCCGCGCCGGACGGTTTACGCCCGGGCGCTGGCTTTATCCTGAAAGCTACTTGGGGCTAGACGGGTCGATCCAGCCGATGTTGCCGTCGGGTCGGCGGTAGATGACGTTCAACTCCGTGCTGGCGCTGTTGCGGAACATCAGCACCTGCTGATCGGCGAGATCGAGGCGCATGACCGCTTCGCCAACTGAAAGGGTGCTGATCTCGGCAACGCTTTCGGCGATCACGGTGGCGAACGTCTGTGCCTGAACGGTATCGCCGGGCTCCGGAGCGGTTTCCTCCTCGGCGCGCAGCACGTATTGCCGCGCCGCCTCCGGGCGGGCGCGGTTGGCCAGATCGCGCGCGTGATCGTTGACCCGGCGGCGGTAGCGGCGCAGGCGCTTGGCGATGTGTTCGGCGGCATCATCGAACGCGCTGTTGGCGTCAGCGGCCTCACCCTCGCCGCGGAGCGTCAGGCCACGTCCGGCATGGACGTTGATGTCGCAGGTGAAGAAGCTGCGGGTGCGGCCGAAGGTCACGTGGGCTTCCTGGGCGCCGTCGAAATACTTGCCCGCGATGTTGTCGAGCTGGTCCGACACGCGAGTACGTAGCGCGTCGGAGAGGTCGACCTGCTTGCCTGACACGGTGATCTGCATCGATGCTCCCCCTTTGGATAACGTCCCGAGTCACCCCACACGATCGAGCGGGGCTAATCCAACGGTGCTTTTCTCGCGTTTGCGTTGAACCGAACTCGGTATGCGTAAGGCATCGCGGTATTTGGCCACGGTCCGGCGCGCGATGTCCACGCCTTCGCGTCGGAGCACTGCAACAATAGCGTCATCTGAGAGTACATCTTCTGCGTTTTCCGCCGCGACCAGGGCACGGATGCGGTGTCTTACCGCCTCAGCGCTGTGGCTATCGCCGCCGCTGACGGCACTCAGCGCCGTGGTGAAGAAATATTTCAGCTCAAAGGTGCCGCGCGGGGTGGCGATGTACTTGTTGGCGGTGACACGGCTGACGGTGCTCTCATGCATCTCCACCGCGCCGGCGACGTCGCGCAGGATCAGCGGGCGTAGATGGCCGACGCCGCCGCGAAAGAAGCCATCCTGCTGACGGACGATCTCAGCCGCGACCTTGAGAATGGTATTGGACCGCTGCTGCAGCGACTTGACCAGCCAGTTGGCGCTGGAAAGGTTCTCGCTGATGTAGCTCTTCTCCTCGCGACCTGCCTTGGCACTGACCCGGGCGTGGTAGCTTTCGTTGACCAGCACGCGCGGCATGGTTTCCGGGTTGAGCTCGATGAACCACTCGCCATCCGGCAAAGCGCGCATCAGCACGTCCGGGATGACCTGCTGCAGCGGACCGTCATCCCAGCCGGCACCGGGCTTTGGGTCGAGGGCGCGGATTTCGGCGATCATCTCCGTCAAATCTTCGCCATCCACTTCGCAGACGGCCATAAGAGCGCGGTGGTCGCGGCGGGCGAGGAGCTCGAGATTGTCGAGCAAGGCTTCCATGGCCGGGTCGAGGCGATTTCGGTCGGCGAGCTGGGCGGCGAGGCAGTCGCGCAGGTTGACCGCGAACAGGCCGGCCGGATCGAAGCGCATCATGGACTGGCGGACCTGGCCGACCAGGTCGGGGTCGATACCCATGGCGGTGGCGATCTCTTCGTCGGTGGCCGAGACACGGCCGGCGCCGTCGAGCAGGGCAATAAGGTGCGCGCCGATGATACGCTGCTTGGGGTCGGCGATACTGAGGCGAAGTTGCTCGCCGAGATGATTGCGGAGGTTACGCGGGGTGGCGGCGAGCTCGTCGATGCCGCGGTCATCGCCGAAGTCGCGTGCGCCGTCGCGGCCGCCGGAGCCAACCGACCCGGAGAAACCGTCCGAGGCGCCGCCATGGTCGTAGGAATTCGCATGGTCGGCTTCCACGGCGTCGGGAAGCTTCTCCATGCGGACCAGATCGGACGTATCGAGGTTCGACGTCGTCTCCGTACGCTGGTCGGGCGCAGGCAGTTCAGGCGCGGCGTCCGACCGTTCGTCGCGCTCCAACAAGGGATTGCGTTCGAGTTCGCCGTCCACAAAGGCGGCGACTTCGAAGTTGCTGAATTGCAGAAGCTTGATGGCCTGACGCAGCTGCGGCGTCATCACCAACGATTGCGTCTGTCGGAATTCTAAACGTGGACCTGCTGCCATGGCTGCAGACTACAGGCTAAACCTTTCTCCAAGGTATACTCGCCGAACGTCTTGGTTCTCGACGACCTCGTTCGGCGCTCCTTCCATGAGCACTTGTCCGTCATGGAGGATGTAGGCGCGGTCGACGATCTCCAACGTCTCGCGGACGTTGTGGTCGGTGATCAGAACGCCGATGCGGCGATCCTTGAGGTGGGAGATGAGGTCGCGGATCTCGCCCACGGCGATCGGGTCGATGCCAGCGAGTGGTTCGTCGAGCAGAATGTAATGTGGCTGCGTCGCCAAAGCGCGCGCGATCTCGACCCGGCGGCGCTCGCCACCCGACAAGGCGAGCGCCGACGTGCGGCGAAGATGCGAGATGCCGAACTCGGCCAGCAGCGAGTCCAGCATCTGGTCACGGCGGTCGGGGTCTGGCTCGACCACCTCGAGCGTGGCCATGATGTTGCCCTCGACGGTGAGGCCGCGGAACACGCTGGCCTCCTGCGGCAGATAGCCGATGCCGAGGCGGGCTCGGCGATACATGGGCAGCGCGGTGATGTCGTGACCTTCGAGGCTGATCTTGCCCTGATCGGGGCGGACGAGGCCGACGATCATATAGAAGGTGGTGGTCTTGCCGGCGCCGTTGGGGCCGAGCAAGCCGACCGCCTCGCCCCGGCGGACGTTGATTGACACGTTCTGGACGACGGGGCGCTTCTTGTAGGTCTTGCCGACGGCTTGGGCGGAGAGACCTTTTTCCGTGGGGTCGATCCGGCGGGAATAGTTCATTTTTTCGCCGGCTTCGGTTTTGGGTCGCCCGCCTTGGTGTCACCAGGCGCGGCCTGACCGGAGGTCTCGTTCGGCACCACCAATCCCTGCACGCGCGCACCGGGGTTGCGAACCAGCGTCGAGATGCCGGTCTTCATGTTGACCAACGCCTCGTCGCCGTTGAGCTGGTTCATGCCGCGGGTGATGTGGACATGGCCGACGATGCGCGAGATCTCCGTGTCGGCAACGTAGACGCCGCGGTCGCCAGTGATGGTTTCCGTGGCGGTGCGGACCTCGACATGGCCGAAAGCCTCAACCTTCTGCAACTTGCCCGCAGCGGCGCCGGCCGACGAACCTGCGGGCTTGGCGGCCGGCGAGGGCGTGGCAGGCGGTGGGGCGTTGTCGGGTGCGGTATAGCCGACGAGAACATCGGCAGCCAGGCGCTTGCCGTCGGCGGTGGTGACGGTGGCCAGGCCACGGCCGACCGCCATGTGCTTCTGCGACCACCATTCCATGGTGTCGCGCGCGGTCATGACGTGGTTGGGCGTGGTCAAGCTCATGGCCTTCCCGGTCATCACCAGGACCGCCTGATCGATGTCATACACGGCGTGGTCACCGACGGCGATGTCGGTGGGGTTGAAGATCTTGACGTGGCCGTCGGCCTCTAGCCGATAGATCTCGTTGGCGCCGGTATCGCCACCGGAGATGACGGAGCCGGTAGAAACCGGGGTTGGTGCGGGCGCGGCGGCAACGCCGGCCTTGCGGCGGTAGCGTGCGGTCAGCGTATCGGCCATCACGGTGACGTCGCCACGAACTGCCCGGGCGTCGCCGCGGGCGATGACCACCTGCTCGTTTTGTCTCCACTCGATGCCGTCGCGCGACGTGACCTCGATCGGGCCGCCTTTCGACATGTCAAGGCCGTTACTCTGGGCATGGACGGCGGTGATCAGCGTGACAGCGACGAACAGAGCGGCAGCGAGGAGGCGGATCACTTGGTGGCTCCGTTGAGGACCAGCTTCGCCGGCCCCTGGAATTGGACGATGCCGGCTTTGTCCGTCAGTGCAAAGCCCTGCGAGTCCAGCACGCCGAATGGTCCCTCGGCATGGGTCATGTCGTTGCTGGTGGCCGCTCCCTGCTTGATGTCGACCGAGGCGGTCTGCGTGCGGAGCACGGTGCCGTCGTCGCGATACATGACCACGTCGTGACTGAGGTCGAGCAGTTCGGCGCGCTGAATGAACACGCCGTCGCGCGCTTCCACCTGCAGCCAGTTGCCGCTCTCAAGCACGAGATCCCCCTTTGGATCGCCGAGGTCGACGCGCGTGGGGGTTGCCTGCGTCGCCCAGGCGGCGGTGATGGTGTAGGGGCGGTTGCGCTGGTCGACCCCCTTGTAGTGAGGTTCCATCATGCGGCCGCTCTCTGCCTCGAGCGAGAAGACCCGGCGGAACGACGTGCGGGTCTGGTCGCTGAGGCGAGCGAACTCGGGCCATAGCACGATGGCGCTGAGCAGCAGCACGGCCAGCAGCGGCAATCCCAGCTTGGCGGCGAGTACGGTGAAGCGGCGCATACGAATGCGGCGGCGGTTGATCTCGCGCCGGGCCCGGCGGCCCTCGAGGCTGAGGTGCTCGCGCGGATCGCTGCGGAGGTCCGTGCGGAATTCGGGCATGCTCAAGACGCGGTCACGCGACGCCGGCGCGCAGCAGGTCGTGAACGTGCACGATGCCCGCGGGCAGCCCGGCATGGTCGATGACGAACAGGCTGGTGACCGGCCGAGCACCGGCGTTCATCGCGCGCAGGGCATCCGCGGCGAGGGCATCGGTGGCGATCGTGCGGGGCGCGATGTTCATGACCTCGGATACCTTACGAGTCAGAAGGTCGGGTCCCATGGCACGACGCAAGTCGCCATCGGTGAGAATGCCGCAAAGGTGACCATCGGCATCGGTGGCGCCGAGGCAGCCGAAGCCCTTGCCGGTCATGAGGATGAGCGCACGGTCCATCGGCAGCTCCTGCGGTGCGAGGGGAACGGCATCGCCGGTATGCATGAGGTCGCTCACGAGGCGGAGCTGTGCGCCGAGCGAGCCGCGGGGGTGTAGGACGGAAAACTCGGTCGACGTGAAGCCACGCCGGGTCAGGAGTGCGACGGCGAGCGCGTCACCAAGGGCGAGCTGCATGGTGGTGCTGGTGGTCGGTGCCAGGCCGAGGGGGCAAGCCTCCGGCGCCGGCGGCAGTAGCAGGAGGTGGTCGGCGGCGCGGGCGAGGGTGGAGTCCGGCCGGCCGGTGATGGCGATGAGCGTGAGGCCGAAACGGTGCGCATGGGCGACCAAGTCGGCCAGCTCGGCGGTCTCGCCGCTGTTAGAGAGCGCGAGAATGGCGTCGCCGGGCAGGATCATGCCGAGATCGCCGTGCGAGGCTTCGGCGGGATGGACGAACATCGAAGGCGTGCCGGTCGAGGCCAGGGTGGCGGCGATCTTGCGGCCGATATGCCCGGACTTGCCCATGCCGCTGATCACCACACGGCCGGTGCAGGCCGCGAGCCGGTCGACGGCGGCGGTGAACTCGCCGTCGAGAGTCGTCGACAGGGCATGCAGCCCGGCGATTTCGGCGTCGATCACGGCTTGCGCCACGCCGACGTCCGACGTTTTCTCGATGGCCAACGCGACAGTCATCCCTCTTGTATGAGCACGGCTAGAGGCCGGGTCAACAAAGGTCGGTCTAGTGCTGGAAGATGTCGGGCGTCTCGTAGCCGAGAAGGTCGAGGCGGCAGCGGGCCGGGAGGAAGTCGAAACAGGCCTGGGCCAGCTCGCGGCGGCCTTCTCGCGCGAGTAGGGCGTCGAGCTTGGCCCACAGCGCATGTAGGTGCAGCACGTCGGAGGCGGCATAGGCCAGCTGTTCGGGCGATAGTTCGGGCGCGCCCCAATCCGACGTCTGCTGCTGCTTGGAGATCTCGACGCCGAGAAGTTCGCGGCAGAGGTCGCGCAGGCCGTGCCGGTCGGTGAAGGTGCGGACCAGCTTGGCGGCAATCTTGGTGCAGCACGTGGGGGCAACGGTGATGCTAAAGGCACGCTGGAGGACGGCGACGTCAAAGCGGGCAAAATGCATCAGCTTGGTGACGGCCGGGTCGGCGAGCATGCGGGCCAGGTTTGGCGCATCGTAGCCGCGGCCGCCGGCGGATGTCGGGATGATCTGCACCAGATGCGCGGAACCGTCGCCGCTGGAAAGCTGGACGAGGCATAGACGGTCACGGTGCGGGTTCAGACCCATCGTCTCGGTATCGATGGCGACGACGGGACCTAGGTCGAGGCCGTCCGGCAGGTCGTTGCGATGGAGTTGGATGATCGCACCCTGCTGTCACTGTCGTCTTAAAAGAGAACCGTTGGTGCCCAGGAAAAGAATCGAACTTTCACGGCCTTGCGGCCACAGATACCTGAAACCTGCGCGTCTACCAATTCCGCCACCTGGGCACCGAGCGGTGGAGGGGGGAACTAACGGCCGATGGCGGCGGCGTCAAGCGGCTTTGGCGAGGTTCAGCCCTTGAGGGGGCAGGAAGCACGCCATAGTAGAGGGCACGGTTCGGGGACTCATCGATGACTCGCAATGTGGCGACGGTATTTGGCGGCAGCGGCTTCATCGGCCGCTATGTGGTGCAGCGGCTGGCAGCACGGGGGCATGTGGTCCGCGTGGTGGGGCGGAATACCGAGCGGGTGAAGAACCTGGTTCTGACCGGTGCGGTGGGGCAGGTGGTGCCTTTGTATGGTTCGTTCGCCAACCCGGCGACCATCCTGCGCGCCACCGAAGGGGCAGACCTCGTCGTCAACCTGGTCGGCATCCTGGCGGAAAAGAAGGACGGTGACTTCCAACGCCTGCAGGCCGAGGGGCCCGGGCTGATCGCACGAGGGGCAACGGCCGGCGGCGCCAAGCGAATGGTGCAGATTTCGGCAATCGGCGCGGATCCGGGCAGTCCCAGCCTGTATGCGCGCACCAAGGCTGCCGGCGAGCAGGCAGCCCGCGCGGCCTTTGCGGGCACGACGGTATTGCGGCCGTCGCTGGTGTTCGGCGAGGAGGACAAGTTCTTCAACCGCTTTGGTACCATGGCAATGTACTCGCCAATCATGCCGGTGATCTCGGGCGATAGCCGCTTCCAGCCGGTGTATGTGGGCGATGTCGCGGATGCGGTGATGGCCGCGTTGGAGCGCGACGACACGCCGGGCAAGACCTTCGAGCTGGGCGGTCCGCGCGTCTATAGCTTTCGCGAGTTGCTGGCGTGGATTTTGCATGAAACCCGGCGGCATCGGGCGCTCATTGATATCCCATCGGGGATCGCCCGCTTCCAGGCTCGGATCGGCGAGATGGTGCCCGGCAAGCCGTTCACACGCGATCAGCTCACCATGCTGGAGCGGGACAACGTGGTGGCCGAGGGCGCGCCCGGCTTGGCGGCGTTGGGCATCGTGCCGACTCCTGTAGAGCTGATCGTGCCCGACTATCTCGACCGTTACCGGCCCGGCGGTGGCAAGCGGGAGGAAGTTCCCGCCTAGGTCCGAACCGGCCCTTGTTCAGCGCAGATTGGCGCTACGCGTTCAGCTCACGGCTGATGTGATCAAGGGTAGGTTATCAATCGGCCCTATCTGCCATATTCCGCTTTGCTTGCGATGCGTTGTCTCTTAATGGGGTAACGATTGAAAGCGGAGCGGAACATGGCCGAAGGTCGGATGTTGCAGTTTGTTCGCCTGGCTCAGCAACAGCCTCCGAAGCGGACCGTATCAGCGCGACGCGAGGATTTCGCGGAAATCTATAAGGATTTCGCGCCAGCCGAGGCGGGCACGCAGGCCAGCCGATGCAGCCAGTGCGGCATTCCGTTCTGCCAGGTGCATTGCCCGCTCAACAACAACATTCCGGACTGGCTGAAGCTGACGGCGGAGAACCGTCTCCAGGAAGCCTACGAGCTGAGCAGCGCCACCAACACGTTTCCGGAGATTTGTGGGCGCATCTGCCCGCAGGACCGGCTGTGTGAGGGCAACTGCGTCATCGAAAAGGATTTCGAGAGCGTCACCATTGGCGCTGTGGAGCGGTTCATCACCGACACCGCCTGGGAAAACGGCTGGATCAAGCCGATCGCGCCGGTGCGGGAGCGGGCGCAGTCAGTAGGCATCATCGGCGCCGGGCCGGGCGGGTTGGCGGCGGCCGAGCGTCTGCGGAGCCAAGGATACCAGGTGCATGTCTATGACCGGTACGACCGGGTCGGCGGGCTGATGATCTATGGCATTCCCGGCTTCAAGCTCGAGAAGGACGTCGTGCTGCGGCGCTGGAAGTGGCTGGAGGAGGGCGGAGTGCAGTTCCACCTCGGCGTCGAGATCGGCAAGACCATGACCTTCGCCGAGTTGCGGGCCAAGCATGATGCTGTGCTGATCGGCACCGGCGTGTATAAGGCGCGCGACATCGGCGGGCCCGGCGCCGGGCTGGGCGGCATCGTGGCAGCGATGGATTTCCTGACCGTCAGCAACCGGCAAGGGCTGGGCGATGCGGTACCCGAGTTCGATGACGGGTCGCTGAACGCCGAAGGCAAGCGGGTCGTTGTGATCGGCGGCGGCGACACGGCGATGGATTGCGTGCGAACGGCGGTGCGTCAGGGCGCGGCAAGCGTGAAGCTGCTGTATCGGCGCGACAAGGCGAACATGCCGGGCTCGATGCGAGAGGTGAAGAACGCCGAAGAGGAGGGCGTCGAGTTCGTGTGGCTGTCGGCACCGGAATCGTTCTACGGCGAGGGCAGCGTCACCGGGGTGCGGGTGCAGAAGATGCGGCTCGGCATGCCGGATGCGTCGGGGCGGCAATCCGTGCTGGTGGGCGACGAGCACGTGACCATCGAGGCCGATCTGGTGATCAAGGCGCTCGGCTTCGACCCGGAGGAACTGCCGGCGCTGTGGGACCAGCCCGGCCTGGAAGTCAGCCGCTGGGGCACGCTGAAGACCGACCACCGCACGGCGATGACGACACTGCCAGGCGTGTTCGCCGCCGGCGACATCGTGCGCGGGGCGAGCCTGGTGGTTTGGGCGATCCGCGACGGGCGGGACGCGGCGGCACGGATGCACGACTACATGCAGCAGCACGCGATGGCGGCAGCGGCAGAGTGATGGAGAGCGCGGACATGAACGATTCTGTTTCTTGGGTCGCCGATTGGAACAACAACGTCGCCCGCCTCGCGGGCACCTATGACGCCACGCAAGAGCACGATGCCTGCGGCGTCGGCCTAGTCGCCGCGCTGGATGGCAAGAAGCGGCGCGACGTGGTCGAAGCCGGGATCGAGGCGCTGCGGGCGGTGTGGCACCGTGGCGCGGTCGATGCCGACGGCAAGACCGGCGACGGCGCCGGCATCCATTTGGAAATCCCGTACGACTTCTTCCTGGCCGCGATCCAGCACTCTGGTCACCGGGTCGACCCGGCGCATGCGCTCGCCGTCGGCATGGTGTTCTTGCCCAAGACCGACCTCGGCGCGCAGGAGCGTTGCCGGCAGATCGTCGAAACCGAGATCCTGAATTTCGGCTACGGCATCTATGGCTGGCGGCAGGTGCCGATCGACGTGAGCGTGATCGGCGAAAAGGCCAACGCGACACGGCCCGAGATCGAGCAGATCATGGTCAACGGCGGCAACGTCGACCCGGCTCGCTTCGAGCGCGACCTGTACGTGATCCGGCGGCGGATCGAGAAGCAGGCGATCGCCGCGCAGGTGGGCGAGCTGTACCTGTGTTCGCTGTCGTGCCGCAGCATCATCTACAAGGGCATGTTCCTGGCGGCCTCGCTGACGGATTTCTATCCGGACCTGCTCGACAAGCGCTTCATCAGCCGCTTCGCGATCTATCACCAGCGCTATTCGACCAACACCTTCCCGACCTGGCGCCTCGCGCAGCCGTTCCGCATGCTGGCGCATAACGGCGAGATCAACACGCTGTCCGGCAACGTCAACTGGATGAAGAGCCACGAGACGCGCCTGGCGGCAGGCGAGTTGGACTCATACATCGAGGACGTCAAGCCGGTGGTGCAGGTCGGCAGTTCCGACACCGCGACGCTGGACCAGGTGTTCGAGCTGCTGGTCCGCGCCGGGCGCGACGCGCCGATGACAAAGGCGCTGACGATCCCGGCCAGCGTGGGCCAGGACGCGACGATGAAGAAGTCGCATGCCGACATGTTCCTGTACTGCAACGCGGTGATGGAGCCCTGGGATGGCCCGGCGGCGATCGCGGCGACCGATGGGCGCTGGGTGATCGGCGGGTTGGACCGCAACGGGCTGCGGCCGCTGCGCTACACGATCACCACCAACGACCTGCTCGTGGTGGGGTCGGAGTCCGGGATGGTGAAATTCTCGGAGACGGAGGTAGTGGCCAAGGGGCGGGTCGGGCCGGGTCAGACCATCGGCGTCGATCTGGACAACGCTAAATTCTACACCGATGACGAGATGAAGGACTTGCTCGCCTCGCGCCAGAATTACGGCGAGTGGGTCAAGCGGATCGCGGAGATCGATCAGGTCGTCAAGACTGACGCGCCGGAGCCGGTGCTCTATGCCGGACCCGAGTTGCGCCGGCGGCAGTTGGCGGTGGGCACGACCCACGAAGAGCTGGAGATGATCCTGCACCCCATGGTGGAGGACAGCCAGGAGGCGGTTGGCTCCATGGGCGACGACACGCCGGTGGCGGTGTTGTCCGAACGGTATCGCGGGCTGCACAACTTCTTCCGCCAGGCTTTCGCGCAGGTTACCAACCCGCCGATCGACAGCCTGCGCGAGACGCGGGTGATGTCGCTGAAGACCCGATTGGGCAATCTCGGCAACGTGCTGGACGAGGATAGCGGGCAGTGCGACCTGCTGCAGCTCGAGAGCCCGGTGCTGTCGACGGCCGAGTTCGCCGCCATGGTGGCGACCATGGGCCAGACAGCTTGCCGGGTGGATTGCTGCTTCCCGGTGGCCGATGGGGAAACCGGGTTGCGGGCGGGGATTGAGCGCATCCGTCGCGAGGCGGAAGAGGGCGTGCGGGCCGGCTGCATGCACGTGGTGTTGTCGGACGAGAATCAGGGGCCGGAGCGGGCCGCGATCCCGATGATCCTGGCCACGGCGGCGGTACACACGCATCTGGTGCGGCAGTCGCTGCGGACGTTCACCAGTTTGAACGTGCGGTCGGCCGAGTGCCTCGACACGCATTATTTCGCGGTGCTGATCGGCGTCGGCGCGACCACGGTGAACGCCTACCTGGCGCAGGAAGGCATCGCCGACCGGCAGGCGCGTGGGCTGTTCGGCTCGCTGTCGCTGAAGGAGGCGGTCAAGCACTACAAGAAGGCGGTCGATAAGGGCCTGCTGAAGGTGATGTCGAAAATCGGCATCTCCGTGCTGTCGTCCTATCGCGGTGGCTACAATTTCGAGGCGATCGGCCTGAGCCGGGCGCTGGTGGGCGAGTTCTTCCCAGGCATGCAGTCGCGGATCAGCGGCATCGGCCTGTCCGGCATCGCGCGCAAGGTGCTGGCGCTGCATGAGGCGGCGTGGCTGTCGGAATCCACGACCTTGCCGGTCGGCGGGGTCTACAAGTTCCGGCAGAAGGGTGAAGTCCACGCCTTCGAGGGCAAGCTGATCCATACGCTGCAGACGGCGGTGGCGACCGATAGCTTCGAGACCTATCGCCGCTACGCCGATGGCGTGCGGCGGCAGAAGCCGGTAGCGCTGCGTGACCTGTTGGACTTCAAGTTCGACGGCGTGACGGCGATTTCGGTCGACGAGGTCGAGAGCATCACCGAAATCCGCAAGCGCCTGCTTGCGCCGGGCATCTCGCTGGGCGCCTTGAGCCCGGAGGCGCACGAGACCCTGTCGATCGCGATGAACCGCATCGGCTCCCGCAGCAACAGCGGCGAGGGTGGTGAGGACCCAGAGCGGGCGACCCCGCGGCCCGGTGGCGACAACGCCAATTCGGCGATCAAGCAGATCTCGTCCGGCCGCTTCGGCGTGACGGCCGAGTATCTCAACGCTTGCCGCGAGATCGAGATCAAGGTCGCGCAGGGCGCCAAGCCCGGCGAAGGCGGGCAGCTACCAGGCTTCAAGGTGACCGGGCTAATCGCCCGGCTGCGGCATTCGACGCCGGGGGTGACGCTGATCAGCCCACCGCCGCACCACGACATCTACTCGATCGAGGATCTGGCGCAGCTCATCTACGACCTGAAGCAGATCAATCCGGAGGCGACGGTCTGCGTGAAGCTAGTGTCACGCAGTGGGATCGGCACGATCGCGGCCGGCGTGGCGAAGGCCAAGGCGGATGCGATCCTGATCAGCGGTCACTCGGGCGGCACGGGCGCGAGTCCGCAGAGCTCGGTGAAATATGCCGGGCTGCCCTGGGAAATGGGGTTGTCGGAGGCGCATCAGGTGCTGATGCTCAACCGGCTGCGGCATCGGGTGAAGCTGCGGACGGATGGCGGGCTCAAGACCGGGCGCGACGTGGTGATCGCGGCCATGCTGGGCGCCGAGGAGTTCGGCATCGGCACGGCGAGCCTGGTGGCGATGGGCTGCATCATGGTGCGGCAGTGCCACAGCAACACCTGCCCGGTGGGCGTGTGCACGCAGGATGAGGAATTGCGGCAGAAGTTCGAGGGGTCGCCCGAGAAGGTCATCAACCTGTTCAGCTTCATCGCCGAGGACGTCAGGCACATTCTGGCCTCGCTGGGCGTGCGGCGGTTGGTGGACGTGATCGGGCGAACGGACATGCTGGCGCAGGTGAGCCGCGGCTCCGAGCTGCTGGATGACCTCGACCTTAACCCGTTGCTGGCGCAGGCCGATCCGGGGCCGTATCCGCGCTACTTCAACCAGGACGGCCGCAACGAGGTGCCGGAGACGTTGGACGCGCAGATGATCGCCGACTCCGTGCCGGTGTTCGAGCGCGGCGAGAAGATGCAGCTGCAGTATACCATCCGGAACACGCACCGCGCGATCGGGACCAAGCTGTCGTCGAAGATCACGCGGGCTTATGGGATGGCCGGGCTGCAGCCTGGGCACATCACCGTGCGGCTGCGTGGAACGGCCGGCCAGTCATTGGGCGCCTTTGCCGTACAGGGCCTCAAGCTCGAAGTGATCGGAGACGCCAACGACTACGTCGGCAAAGGCTTGTCCGGAGCGACGATCGTGGTGCGTCTGGCCCCGAGTTCGGTCTTGGTGAGCCAGGACAACACGATCATCGGCAATACCTGCCTGTATGGCGCCACTGCGGGCGAGTTGTTCGCGGCGGGGCAGGCGGGCGAGCGGTTTGCGGTGCGCAACTCCGGAGCCACTGCGGTGGTCGAGGGCTGCGGCAGCAACGGGTGCGAGTATATGACCGGCGGGACTGTGGTGTCGCTGAACGCGGTGGGGGACAATTTCGGCGCCGGGTTCACGGGCGGCCAGGCCTTCATCTTCGACGCCGACGGGACATTCGAGCATCGGGTCAATCCCGACACGCTGTTGTGGCAGCGGGTGGAGCACCCCCACTGGGCCGAGCTGCTGCGCGGCTTGGTCGAGCGGCACGTCGCCGAAACGAATAGCCGCTACGCCGCCAACATGCTGGTGGATTGGGGTCGTACGCTGCCGCGGTTCTGGCAGGTGGTGCCGAAGGAGTATGTCAAATACCTGCCGGTGCCGATGGCAGAGAACACAGCGCTGCGGGCGTAAGCGCGGCGGCGGGAGATTGGCGAGCGCGACGCATGGTGCGATAAGCCCGCGATGCGTCTGCTTTACCATCTTCCGTTGTCACCCTTTGCCAGGAAGGTGAGGCTGGTCCTGGCCGAGAAACGGCTGCCGTTCGAGCTGCAGATGGAAAAAGTGTGGCAGCGGCGGCCGGAATACCTGGCCATCAACGCCGCTGCGACAGTCCCCACGCTGGTCGACGAGGGCGGCCTTGCCGTCGCGGACTCGGCGGTGATCTGCGAATATCTCGAGGAAGCCTATCCGGAGTCGCTCCCATTGCTGCCGAAGGCCATGCCGGAGCGGGTCGAGGCACGGCGGCTGGTGGCATGGTTCGATGGTAAGTTCGCCACCGACGTATCGCGCAACCTGTTGGGCGAGAAGTTCATGAAGCGGGTGCTGGGGCACGGCAATCCAGATGCCGGCGCACTCCGAGCCGGGTATGCCAATTTGCGGCACCACATCGAGTATATCGGCTGGCTGGCCGAAACCCGGCGATGGTTGGCGGGCGACGAGATGAGCCTGGCGGATTTCGCGGCAGCCGGACATCTGTCGGCACTGGATTTCGCCTCCGATGTCGATTGGTCGATCTCGGAGCCGGCGAGGGATTGGTATGCACGGGTCAAGTCACGACCGAGCTTCAGGCCGCTATTGCAGGACCAGGTACCGGGGGTCACGCCCCCGGCGCATTACGCGGACCTGGACTTCTGACCAGAGTCGTCGATCAGCCGCGGCGGTAGGTGCCGTTAGCGACGTGGTCGATGTCGGAAAACATCAGGCCGAGATCGGCGAGTTCACGGCTGCTCATGTGGGACAGTTCGTCGCGAATGCGGGCCTGTTCCTGATTGCGCTCGAGGGCACTGATCATACGCCAGAACAGCGAAAAGATCGGCGCGGGCGCCGGTAGAACGCGGGTCGAAGTAGTGGTTGTCATCGTCAAATAACCTCCTGTGGGATGCCCGATTGCGGGCAGACTGAGGAGGACGCTTCCCATGGCGTAAAGATGACACCAATAGAGCTGCGGACAAGGGCTGAATTGCTGCACTGCACAAAACGCAGATGAAGCGCGGCATCTCGGCAACAGCGATCGCTGCCGAGATGCCGATGTTGAGGGTTAGCGCTTGTCCATGGCGATGTAGTCGCGCTGCGGCGAGCCGGTGTAGAGCTGACGCGGACGGCCGATGCGCTGGCTCGGATCCTCGATCATCTCCTTCCACTGGCTGATCCAGCCAACGGTGCGCGCGACGGCGAACAGCACGGTGAACATCGACGTCGGAAAGCCCATCGCCTTGAGGATGATGCCCGAATAGAAGTCGACGTTCGGATACAGCTTCTTGCTGATGAAGTATTCGTCGTGCAGCGCGATCCGCTCGAGCTCCATCGCCAGATCCAGCGTCTTGTCGTCCTTGATGCCGAGCTCCTTCAGCACCTCGTGACAGGTCTGCTGCATGATCTTTGCGCGCGGGTCGTAGTTCTTGTACACCCGGTGGCCGAAACCCATCAGCTTCACTTTGCTGTTCTTGTCCTTCACCTTCTCCATGAAGGCCGGGATGTGCGAAACGTCGCCGATCTCGTCCAGCATCTTCAGCACCGCCTCGTTGGCGCCGCCATGAGCGGGGCCCCATAGGCTGGCGATGCCGGCGGCGATGCAGGCGAACGGGTTGGCACCGGTGGAGCCGGCCAGGCGCACGGTGGACGTGCTGGCGTTCTGCTCATGGTCGGCATGGAGCGTGAAGATACGGTCCATGGCGCGCTCGAGCACCGGGCTGACCTCGTAGTGCTCGGCCGGCACGGCATTGATCATGTGCAGGAAGTTGGCGGCGTAGCTCAGATCGTTGCGCGGGTACACGAAGGGCTGGCCGACGGAGTATTTATAGGCCCAGGCAGCGATGGTCGGCAGCTTGGCGATCAGGCGGAAGGCACTGATGCGGCGGTGCTCGGGGTTATTGATGTCCAGGCTGTCATGGTAAAACGCCGAGAGTGCGCCAACCACGCCGCAGATGATGGCCATTGGATGCGCATCGCGGCGGAAGCCGTTGTAGAAGCTGCGCAGCTGCTCGTGCAGCATCGTGTGGCGCATGACGCCGTGCTCGAACTCCTGCTCCTGCGCCTTGGTCGGCAATTCGCCGTTGAGCAACAGGTAGGCAACCTCGAGAAAGGTGGACTGCTCGGCGAGCTGCTCGATCGGATAACCGCGATACAGCAGAACGCCTTCGTCACCGTCGATGTAGGTGATCTTGCTCTCGCAGGCGGCTGTCATGCCGTAGCCGGGATCGTAGGTGAAAATGCCGAGCTGGGCATACAGCTTGCTGATATCAGCGACCGACGGGCCAATGGTGCCGTTTCGCATCGGCAGCGCCAGCGACTGGTTGGTGCCGTCCATCGTCAGGGTGACGTTCGTGTTCGCAGGGGCGTCCATCGGCTAGTCCTCTTGTAAGCTGAGGCTAAATTAAGGCGCTGTTCCCCAACTAGGCAACCTGGCTAGTGCGCTGCAACATCTGCCCACAGCCCTGCGCGCTGGCGGCGGGCGCGGAGTTCGAGGTCGGCCAGCTCGGGCGACCCGGGCTGGGCGCGGGCCCAACCGCTGGCGACGATGGCGCGCGAGAGGTCGGTGCCGCTGGCGTTGCAGTCGGCATACGGCCGGCCCGCCACGTCATGATCCTTCAGCGAACACTCGACCTGGCGCCCACGCACCAGGCCTGCAAGCGCCGTGGTAGCCGCACCGCCGCAATCCATCCCGCCGAGGCATCGGTCGCCGCGGTCTGGCGCTTCAACCCCACGGAGGCGGATGACGTGCCCCTCGAGCCGCAGCGTATCGCCGTCGATAATCGCGATATTGTGCGCATCCGCACTGACGTGGGTCGGCGACGGCACGGCGTGCCCGAACAGATTCGATGACAACACGGTAGCGGCCAGGGCAGTGCCGGCAACGCCCAGGCTCGCGAACAGCAGCGTGCGTCCGACAAAGGTGCGGCGTGGTGTGGCACCGCGGAAGATGCGTCGGGGCGACTTCACCGTATGGCTGAGCTTTTGCGCATAAAGCTGCGTAACCGCTGCATCTCGTCGACGCAACACAAAGCCATCATCATCATTTCCAGAACGGGTCGACGCGTTTGAAGCGGCGCCAATTCGCCTCGATGCGGGCCCGCGCCGGGATTGCGGCAGCGGCCGCCATGCCGTCGACCAGACCGCCGGCATATCCGCGTCCGGAACGACCGAGCTGGGCCAGTAACATTCCAGCAGTGGCGGAGTCGTTCAGGGTACCGAGCTCCTCCTGCAGCATGGACAGGCGGCGCAGGAACGGCTTGGTGTGCTTGGCCGGAAAGGCAGGCGCAAAGAATTCGGCGCTGTACCGCAGGCGTTTGCAGTCCTTGCGAAGCTCGTGCAGCGCATCGATCGGCAGCGTCGCGAGACCGCGTGCCCGCCGCCGCACGCGCTTGAGGCGGCGGGCCAGTACGTCGGCGGCAAAGGGTGCGGTAGCGGCCTGCAGCAGCGGGTCGGGGTCCGGCATGCGCTGCCACGGGGGGAGGATCGCCGCCGCGGCAAGGTCGACCGTCAGATGCCGGAACGCCGCACTGGCGAGATAGTCGTCCACCCCGGTGTATCCGGCCTCGCGTTGCCGGCTGGCGGCGCGCAGGAGCCCGGCGATGCGGGAGTCGCCAGGCTTGACCGCGACCAGGGCAGGACCGGTGCTGCCGAGGAACACGTCCCAGTCGCGGGCGGCGCCCAGGGTTTCGGCACAGTGTTTCAGCGCCGCCGCAACAGCCCCGAGTTCGGGGCATGCGGCAGGCCGATACAGCGATAGGGCGGAGCGCAGACGCCGGGTCGCCACCCGTGCCTGGTGGATCGCCTCCGGTTGACGCTCGCGGCGGAAGCTGTCGGTCCAGAACAGCAGAACGTCGAGCAGGTGGCTGATGACGGTGACCAGCCCCTCGCCGACCGGAACCGCGCCGTCGAGAGCCGGGGCACCGAGATGGCGTGCCGGGAGCGGCGTGCCGGCGGCGGCGGCGTTGGCCTCGCAGGCCAGGCTGGCGCGTGGGACGGAGAGGGCAAGCGGACTGAGCCCCGGGAGCAGGTCGGCGAGGTCGGCGGGCGACCCGGTGAGCGTCACACGGCAGGCTGGCCGCGTCTCGACCACGCCACGGACAGCACCGTGCAATACGGTTATGGCGACAGAGCCGATGTCGTAACGGCGATGGCGGCCGTCAAAGGCGCTGACCGGGGCGACGTCGAACGGGATGTTGTCGAACGGCACATCGGGCACTGGGTCGGCGGCGACGAAAATGCCTGCGTCATCGGCGCGGGCGACGGGCGGCGGTGGCGCTGCGGCGGGCCAGTCGTGTCGAGCGTCCGGCGCGAGACGGTCGAGCTGCCACGTTGCGCCGTCGCGGACCAGGCTCAGGTTCTGGCCGGCGATGCTGCGCTCGGCATCGTCGTACCAGATGAAACGCTGGGGCCGACTGGGGCCGGCACGGCGGAGCGCGGGTAGACGGGAAAGGACGGGCAGGTCAGCGGGGTCGAGGGCAAACTCCATGGAGATCGCCGTGTCGGCCCGGGGCGCCTGGACCAGAGGCGGGATGGAAGCTGCCGGTGGAGCGGAGGCGGTCGCCTCGGCACCGGCATCAAAGATCACTAGGGGTCGCTCGCGTGTTCGGCGGCGAAATCGCGTGGGCAAAGAAAGCGGATTAAGCGGCCACCGCCCTTGCCGAGGCCCTGCCACGGTCCGTTGATGGTGAACTCGGTCAGCGCCCCGGACGGATACCCGTCGCCGAGGCGGCGGAGGTCGGCGTTGGCATAGCTGTCGTCGAGCGCCTGGGGCCCGACCAGGGTGACGGCGAGTTCGTGGATGCCCGGATTATGGGCAATGACCAATAAGCTGCGCACCGTTTCCTTAACGGTATGGATCGTGTCCAGCAGCACGGAGGCCGGAGCGTTGTAGAGCGTCTCCATGCGGTCCACGAGCGGCGTGTCGGCCCAAGGCTCGAGCGCCTCCAGGGTCTGCAGCGTGCGGACCGAGCTGGACACTAGCACCAGGTCCGGCACCAGGCCGAGGCGCTCCATGGCGTCCCGCATCGTTGCGGCGGCGCGGCGACCGCGGGGATTGAGCGGTCGCTCGTGATCGGGCAGCTCGCGCTCGTCCCAGGAGGACTTGGCGTGCCGCAGGAGGAGGAGCTGGCGCATGGCCGAAACTCTGCCCGTCCCAGCGCCCAGCCGCAAGCTGGCTGCCTTGTTGTGCGACGGGGTATGCCCAGTTTGCAGGGATGGGAACGTTACGAATGGTCCTGGGGGACCAGTGCAGCCGGAGCCTGAGCGCCCTCGAAGACCTGGATCCGGCGCAGGACCGGGTGCTGATGGCCGAGGTGATGGCTGAATGCACCTACGTGAAGCATCACCCGAAGAAGATCGTGCTGGTGCTGTCGGCGATGCGGCACTTCGCGGCCGCGCTGCAGGCCCGCGGGGTGTCCGTCGATTACATCCGGCTCGACGATCCCGACAACACCGGAACCTTGCGCGGGGAAATGCTGCGGGCGGTTGCGCGCCACAAGCCCGACCGCGTCGTGCTGACCGAGCCCGGCGAGTGGCGCCTGCTGGACGACATGCGCCGGTGGCACGACGAACCTTTGCTGAAGACTAGGGGCCTCGAAGTCGACATTCGTGACGACACGCGCTTCATGGGCCGTATCACCGAGTTCCTGGCCTGGGCACGGGGACGGTCCGGCATCCGGATGGAGTTCTTCTATCGCGAGATGCGCAAGCGCTACGGCATCCTTATGGATGACGGACAGCCGGAAGGCGGCAAGTGGAACTACGATCCGGAGAACCGCAAGCCGCTGCCCAAGACGCTGAAGGCGCCGGCGGTGCCGCACTTCGCGCCTGACATGACGACGCGGGCGGTCATGGCGTTGGTCGCCGAGCGCTTCCCCGACCATTTCGGCAACGTCGAGGGCTTTGCCCTGCCGGTGACGGCCCAGGCGGCGCAAGAAACGCTGGTCGACTTCATTACCTATCGGCTGCCGCAATTCGGGGACTGGCAGGATACGATGAAAACGGGCGAGCCCGCCTTGTTCCATGCGCTGATCTCGACCTCGATGAACGCCGGGCTTCTGCTGCCGGAAGAGGTGTGCCGGGCGGCTGAGGCGGCATATCGCGCCGGGGCGGCGCCGTTGAACGCGGTGGAGGGGTTCATCCGCCAGATCATGGGATGGCGGGAGTTCGTGCGCGGCGTCTACTGGTGGAAAATGCCGGAATACGGACGGCTCAACGGGCTCGAGGCGACCCGAAAGCTGCCGTGGTTCTATTGGTCGGGCGAAACCAAGATGAACTGCCTGGCGCAGTCGATCGGGCAGACCAAAGCCCACGCCTACGCGCACCACATCCAGCGACTGATGGTCATCGGTAATTTCGCCTTATTGGCGGGGCTGCATCCGGACGATGTCGATGAATGGTACCTGATCGTGTACGCTGACGCTTACGAGTGGGTCGAGATGCCGAACGTGCGCGGAATGGCGCTGCATGGCGATGGCGGGGTGATGGGATCTAAGCCGTATGCCGGGTCCGGCGCCTACATCAACCGGATGAGCGATTATTGCCGCAAATGCTCTTATGACGTGAAGGACTCGGTGGGGGTGAACGCGTGCCCGTTCAATGCGCTGTATTGGGACTTCATGGCCCGGCATCGGGATCGGTTCGCAGGTAATCATCGGATGGCGATGCCGTTGCAGACGCTGGAGAAGATGGATCCCACCCGGGTCACGGCGCTGCAGGGTCGGGCGGCGGATTTCCTGGCGCGGATGGACGCAGGAGAGATGGTGTGAACGAGGCGCTGGCAGCGCGCGCAGCGGGAGATTTCACGCAGGCCGTCTCGATATGGCGGGCGATGTTGGCGGAGCGGCCTGACGACTGGCGGGTGGCCCTCGAGCTGAAACGGGACCTGAAGGCGGGCTGGCACTACCCGGAAAGCGACCCGGCGTTCCGGCGCGCGGCGGCGTCCCTGCCGGACGACGAGTGGGTCACGCACTACTCGGCGCTCTACGCATACCATGGCGAGGATCTGGAGGTGCTGGATCGCCGGGCGCGGGCGGTGCTGGCGCAGCGCCCGGGCGACTTGGCCGTTCTGACGATATTGGGCGACGTTGCGTCGCAGCGGCGGGACTGGACCGGCGCGGCAGCAGCGTACGACGCCGCCGGGTTGGGCTTCAAGCGGGACACCGCGCAGATGTATCTCCGGTTGGCTTCGCTTCTGGAATTCTTCCCCGCTGACAGGAGAGGCGAGCGGGAGAAGGGGCAGTATTCGATCTCATTCGTGAACTTGGATCGCAATCCGGAGCGTAAAGCCGAGTTGCGGCGGCAGTTCGCCGGGTCCGCCCCGCCGCTGCACCGCAGCGCCGGGGTCGAGGGGCGACGACTGCCGGCGGCGGCGGTGCAGCGCCTCCGCGGCGACCCGCAGATGCGGGGAACGCTGGGGTGCTTCCTCAGCCATGCCGGAGCCTGGGAAGCAATGCTGCACCGAGACGACGCCAATTGCCTGATCGTCGAGGATGACGTGATCCCGCTGTTGGACCTGCCGGCCGGGCTTGACGCATTGGGGTTACCGGAGAGGTTCGACCTGGTGTTCGTCAACGACCGTATCGCACCGCAGCTGGTGCCTGCGGAGACGGCCGGTTTTACCACGCGGACGCTGGAGGCGGCGATGCACGCCTTTCCAGCCGAGGACAACGCGCCGGGCGGCGATGGTTACATCCTGAGCCGGGCCGGTGCCCGCAAGCTGCTCGATTGGGTGGCGGAGGACGGCTTCGGCGAGGACGTCGATTGGCGGCTCCTCGCCTATGGGCTCAGCCCGGCGGCGATCGCCGGCCTGCCGCGGCCCAGTCACGCCGGGCCGTGGCTGGATCGGGTCTCGGCCGTGGTCCGGCGGCCGGAGCGGCTCAATGCCCACGTGCTGCACCCGCCGTTGATCCGCACCGTCGGGGTGAGTAGCGATCGAGAAGACGAAAATCGGATACATGCCTGATGGCCCAACTTTGATAGAGCGTGTCGGATGCATCGTGATCGGCGCTGGCGTGGTCGGATTGGCGGTCGGGCGAGCCCTGGCGCTCGCCGGGCGCGACGTGCTGGTCCTGGATGGCGCGGAGGCGATCGGCACGGGGGTATCGTCGCGTAATTCCGAAGTCATCCATGCCGGCATCTACTACCCGGCAGGAAGCCTGAAAGCGCGACTATGCGTCGAGGGCAAGGCGATGCTCTACGAATACTGCGCCGCACGGGGCATCGAGCATCGGCGTCTGGGCAAGCTGATCGTCGCCTCCGACCCGGCGGAAGTGCCGGTGCTGGACGAGATCCGTGCCAAGGCGGCGGCCAACGGGGTCGACGATATGGAGATGTTGTCGGGCGATGCGGCCCAGGCGCTGGAGCCGGCATTGCGTGCCGCCGGTGCGCTACTGTCGCCGAGCACCGGCATTGTCGACAGTCACGGCTTGATGCTGGCGCTGCAGGGCGACATCGAGAATGCCGGCGGGGCGGTGGTGGTGCATGCACCGGTGCTCGGCGTGGTGGCGCGGGAGGGCGGCTTCATCGTGGAGGTCGGTGGGGCCGAACCGATGACGCTGGGCTGCGACGTGTTGGTCAACGCGGCCGGCCTGGCGGCGCCGGCGGTCGCGCAGACGATCGACGGTCTGGCGGCCGACACGATCCCGACCGGCTATCTGTGCAAAGGCAGCTACTACTCGCTGGCAGGGCGGGCGCCGTTCTCACGGCTGATCTATCCGGTGCCGGAAAAAGCCGGGCTGGGGGTCCATCTGACGCTGGATCTGGGCGGGCAGGCACGATTCGGACCGGACACCGAATGGGTCGAGTCGGAAGCGTACGACGTCGATATCGGCCGGGCCGACGGCTTCTATGCGGCGATCCGGCGGTATTGGCCGGCGCTGGCGGACGGTGCGCTGTCACCGGGTTATGCGGGCATACGGCCAAAGATCAGTGCCCCAAGTGCTCCGGCGGCGGATTTCCGGGTTTCCGGACCGGGAGAACACGGGTTGGGCGGTTTGGTGAACCTGTTTGGGATCGAAAGCCCGGGGTTGACGTCGTCGCTAGCGATCGGACGCCTTGTCGTCGACATCGTTGCCGGACGGAATGATCTCACGTAATTATTGTGCAACTTTTGGTTGTGTTGTAATGTAAGCTCACTGCCTAGCTTGTAGTCTCCATCCTACGGCGATGGCGGTGGGGCCTCATGCGGTCGCGTGACGCTATCGGCCGCCTGGCTCGTCGGGGGACGGGCTGGGCGGCCCGTCTACCATGACCGGATCGGGCGGGGACCAGTGCCGCAGTGCCGCCTCGCCACTGGCCGTCAACGCGTAAACGCCGCGAGTGACGCGGGCGAACCAGCCATAAACGTTTCGATGTAGTATCGCGGCGGCGCGCGGCGCGTCGGGGCGTAGGTCGCGCGGGCGGAGCGGGCCTGGCTGCAGCCGTGCCGCGCATCGCAATGCTTCCTGTCGATAGGCGGTCATCACCGGGACGCCGCCAGTGCCGCCGGGGGAAGGGTCACCTTGCCGGGCCGCGTGTTCGGCGACGATCTTGCGCCGGGCTCTGGCGTCACGGCGAGGCTGGTATGGCGCGGGTTCGGCGAGGATCTCGACGTGATGGCGTGGGTGGATGGCGAGGAGGCCGAAACCCAACAGGCGGCAAAGCCTGCGGGCGCGCGAGTCGCGGTCTCGGCCGCGTCGGGTCGCAGTGACGGCGAGCCAGATCTCGTCGGCTGCGCCCATGCGCTCGACGGCTTGCAGCAGGAGTTCGAGATTGAAGGCCAGCTTCATCTCGGCGATCACAAGCCGGGCGGGTGCGCCCGGCTTGTGGCCGACGATGTCGTTCGCGCCGGCCCGTATGCCGACGACGTCGCACCCGGCAATCTCGCCCTTGACCTCGTAGCCTTGGCTTTCGAGGAAGCGCTTGACCGCCGGGTAGAGCGACGCCTCGCTCACTTAGAGACCGGTCTTGGCCTCGAGGCCGATCGCGGCGACGCCGGCGAGAGCGCATTTCTCGTCATTGTCGGAGTTGTCGCCGGAAATGCCGACCGCACCGATCACGTGACCCTCTTCGACGATGAGCACGCCGCTCGGAACGGGCACCAGCCGGCCGGCGGCCACGGCGCTGAGTGCGCCCATGAAAGTCGGGTTGGCTTGGGTGCGGTTGAACAGCTCGCGCGAGCCGAAGCCCATGCCCAGCGCGCCCCAGGCCTTTCCAAACGCGATGTCGAAACGGAGAATGCCGGAGCCGTCCTCGCGCTTGAAGGCGACAAGGTGACCGCCGGCATCGAGCACGGCGACGGTGAGCGGCAGGAAGCCGTGCTCGCGGCCGGCGGCCAGCGCGGCCTCGACGATCTTGCTGGCGGCGTCGAGCGTCATGACCGGTTTTTGGGGCATCGTCAGATATCCTTGTTGAGTGAAGCGGCTTGTAGCACCGGAACGGCGCCGGAGCCGAGATAGCCCAGCACCGCATCCACCAGCATGCGGCGATGGCTGTGCTGCAACGACGGATCGAGTGGGTCGGTACGGAAGACGGTGCGCAGCGTGTAGCGGTTGGCGACGCGGAAGAAGCACAGCGCGGTGATGAGCAGGTGCACCCCGATCGGTTCGGCATCGGCACGGAACACCCCGTCGCGCTTGCCGCGCTCGAGGATGGTCGCGATCGTGGCGATGACGGATTCGTTGAGAGCCTGGATCGGTGGCAACCGGCGTAGATGCTCGGCTTGGTGGATGTTCTCGATGGCGACGAGGCGGACGAATTCGGGATGCGCGGCCTGGTAGTCGAAGGTAAATTCGGTGAGGCGCTGGATGGCATCGGCCGGCGCGAGCGTCTCGAGGATCAACTCCTGCTCGGCGGCGCGCATGCACCCATAGGCCCGTTCGATGACGGCGCAGTAGAGCCCGGTCTTGTTGCCGAAATAATGGTAGATCATCCGCACGTTGGTGCTGGTGCGCTTCGCGATCGCCTCGACCCGGGCACCAGACAGGCCGTTGGCGGCGAACTCCTGCTCAGCGACGTCGAGGATGCGGCGCTTCGTGGCTTCGGGATCGCGCTTCTTGTGGCTGGTTTCCGACATGGGAGCCTTGATCGAGCTGCTTGACTCAAAGTAAGCGCTTACTTACAAATTCCGTCAACGTGGTCGCGGCCGGTCCGGCGAGAACATAAAACGAGAACACGATGGGAGCAGACGGGATGCGGCTCGTCTATGTGCTGAACGGTCCGAACCTGAACCTCCTGGGCACCCGGCAACCCGAGATTTACGGGCACGAGACCCTTGCCGACGTGGAACGCGACTGCGGCACGCTGGCCGGCGAGTTGGGCCTGGCGCTGCGCTTTCATCAAAGCAACCGTGAGTACCAACTGATCGATTGGATCCACGAGGCGCGCGACGGCGCCGTCGGCATCGTCATCAACCCGGCCGCTCTCACCTTCACCTCGGTCGCGCTGCTTGATGCGCTGTCGGCCTTCGACGGTCCGGTGATCGAGGTGCACATCGCCAACAGCCACAAGCGGGAAGCCTTTCGGCATCATTCCTTTGTGTCGATGCGAGCCGACGGGGTGATCGCCGGGCTCGGAACACAGGGCTATACGTTGGCACTGCGCCGGATCGATGTTCTGACGGCGGCGGGCTGACGGAGAGGTCGAATGGCTGGAATGCGGCGCAAGGCGATCGCGACGGTGGCGCTGAGCGGAACGCTGGCGGACAAGCTCGAGGCGGCCGCGCTGGTCGGCTTCGACGCGGTCGAGATCATGGAGGCCGACCTGCTCGGCTTCGACGGCACGACGGCGGATCTGCGCACGATGGCCGAGGACCTCGGCATCGCGCTCGACCTATACCAGCCATTCCGCGACTTCGAGGCGATGCCGGACCTGCAGCGGGCGCGCAACATGGACCGCGCCGAGCGCAAGTTCGACGTGATGCAGGAACTGGGTATCGAGTTGGTGCTGGTGTGCAGCAACACGCAGCCGGCGACGCTGGACGACGATGCGCGTGCGGCGGCGGATTTGCGCGAGATGGCCGAGCGCGCCGCCAAGCGCGGGCTGCGCGTGGGCTTCGAGGCGCTGTCCTGGGGCCGCCACATCCGGCTCTGGCGACATGCCTGGCGCATCGTCGAACAAGCGGACCACCCCGCGCTGGGCCTGATCGTGGACAGCTTTCATACGCTGGCGCTTCGCGATGACCCGGCGGGCATCGCCGACCTGCCGGGCGAACGCATCTTCTTCTGCCAGCTCGCCGACGCGCCAAAGCGCGACATGGACGTGCTGTCCTGGAGCCGACACTTCCGCAATTTCCCGGGCCAGGGCGACCTGGACGTGAACGGTTTCCTGCGCGCCGTGCTGGCGAGCGGATATGCCGGGCCGCTATCGCTCGAAGTGTTCAACGACCAGTTCCGCTCGGCACCCTCGCGCATGATCGCCCGCGACGGGCTCAGGTCGTTGATCCTGGCCGAGTCGGACGCGACCGGCGGCGTGCTGCCGGAACCAGGTGCCATCGATGGGGTCGAGTTCTTGGAGTTCGCCGTTGACCCGGTGGCGCGGGAGGCGCTGGCGGACTGGCTCAAGCGGCTCGGCTTCGCCCTGGCCGGGCGGCATCGGACCAAGGACGTCGACCTGTATCGGTTGGGATCGGTCAACTTCGTGCTCAACAGCGAGCAGGACAGCGCAGCGTCCGAGCATTTCCAGCACCACGGCCCCTCGGTCTGCGCCATGGCGCTGCGGGTCGACGATCCCGCCCGCGTGGTCGAGCGGGCGCGGGCGTTGCTGATCCCCGATTGGCGGGAGCCGACCGGAGCAGGGGAGGCATTGATCCCGGCGGTGCGTGGCCCGGATGGAACGCTGATCTATCTCGTCGGGCGCGGGCAGGACTTCTGGGCCGCCGATTTCGAGTTGACCGGCGACGGCGATGGCGATGGCGATGCCGCCGTCGGGATCGCGGAGATCGACCACGTGGCGTTGGCGCTGCCGGCCTGGCAGTTGGATACGCATGTGCTGTTCTGGCGGTCGTTGTTCGGACTGGCGCCGCAGCCGGTGTTCGACCTGCCGGACCCGTTCGGGCTGATCCAGAGCCGGGCCATGGTCAATGCGAGCGGAACGCTCAGGCTCATCTTCAACATCTCCGACGCCCAGAACACGGTCACCAACAGGTTCGTTTCGGCATTCGCCGGCGCCGGCGTGCATCATGTCGCACTGGCCACGAATGACGCCGCGCGCAGCCTCGCCGCCGTCGGTGCGGCGGGGGCACCGATGCTGATGATCCCGCCCAACTACTACGAGGACATCGGCGCGCGGTATTCGCTGCCCGACGACGTGCTGACCTCATTCGAGACGCTGGGGATCCTCTACGACGAGGCGGAGGCCGGCACCTTTCTGCACGCCTATACCGAGAATTTCCAAGGCCGGTTCTTCTTCGAGATCGTGGAGCGGCGCGGTGGTTATGCCGGGTTCGGCGCCGCCAATGCAGCGATCCGTATGGCGGGCCAGGCCCGCCGCTATGTGCCATCGAGGTGAGTATGAGCAAGACGCCCACCGAACGACCTGTCGGCGAGTTCTTCCAGCGCGACCGCGCGCTGCAGCCGCCTGCCTACACGCCCGGCTACAAGACCAGCGTGCTGCGCTCGCCGAAGCTGGCGCTGTGGTCCCTGCAGAACTCGCTGTCCGAAGTGACGGGCCCGGTGTTCGGGGCCGAGGAGTTGGGACCGCTCGATCACGACATGATCCTCAACTACGCCAAGACCGGCGAACCCATCGGGGAACGCACGATCGTGCATGGCCGGGTCATGGACGAGAACGGGCGCGGGGTGCCGCACACGCTGGTTGAGGTGTGGCAGGCCAATGCCGGCGGGCGCTACCGGCACCGCAACGATACCTACCTGGCGCCGATCGACCCGAATTTTGGCGGCTGCGGCCGGATGATCACCGACGCGGACGGGCATTATGCCTTCCGCACCGTCAAGCCCGGTGCCTATCCGTTTCGCAACCACGTCAATTCATGGCGGCCGGCGCACATCCATTTCTCGCTGATGGGCAGCGGCTGGGCGCAGCGGCTGATCACGCAGATGTATTTCGAGGGCGATCCGCTGATCGCCAAGGACTCGATCCTCGGCACCATCTCGGACCCGGCGGCGCGGGACGGCCTTGTGGCCAAGCTCGACTTCAACGCGTCGGTGCCGTTGGACTCGCTGGCCTACCGCTTCGACATCGTGCTGCGCGGGCGCCGCTCCACGCTGTTCGAAAACAAGCTGCACGGGAATTGAGGCGATGACGACGCTGAACTACCTGCCCGAGACTGCCTCGCAGACGGCCGGACCCTACGTGCATATCGGGCTGCTGCCGCAGCAGGCCGGGTTCGACATCTTCGAGAACAACTTCTCCAACGTGCTGACCGGGGAGGGCGAACGCATCCGCATCGAAGGCCGCGTGCTGGACGGGCTTGGGGCGCCGTGCCGGGACGTGTTGATCGAGTTGTGGCAGGCCAATGCCGCCGGCAAATACGCGCATCCGGCGGACCGGCAGAACAAGAAGCTCGACGCCAGCTTTCGCGGCTGGGGCCGGGCAGGGACGGATTTCGAGACCGGGCTATGGTGGTTCGAGACGATCAAGCCCGGCGCGGTGGTCGGGCGGCATGGCCATAAGCCCATGGCACCGCATGCGAGCCTCTGGCTGGTGTCACGCGGGATCAACATCGGCCTGTCCACACGGATCTATTTCGGTGACGAGGCGGCGCTGAATGCCGAGGACCCCGTGCTGCGCATGATCGAGCCTGCGGTGCGGCGCGACACGCTGATCGCCACGCGCGGGGAGCGGGACGGCATGCCCGTCTACAGCTTCGACATCCGGCTGCAGGGCGAGAACGAGACCGTGTTCTTCGACATTTAGGAACCCCGACCATGCTGATCAGACAGATCCAGAGCAGGCACGCGGCGCCGGTGGTAGCCGTGCCATGATCACCGGGCGCGGCAAGGTCATCGCCCACGTCGGCTACCCGACAGAGTCGTTCAAGGCACCGATGATCTACAACCCCTGGTTCGAGGCCAAGGGTATCGACGCCGTCGTGGTGCCGATCGGCCTGCCAGCCGCCGAGTTCGCGGCCGTGATGCCGGCGCTGCTGCGAGTGACGACGCTGCACGGGGCGTTGCTGACCATGCCGCACAAGGTGTCGATCCTGGCGCTGGCCGACGAGGTGACGCCGACGGCGCAGATCGCGGGTGCAGCCAACGCGCTGCTGAAGCGGCCCGACGGCTCGATCCTGGTGGACATGTTCGACGGCACCGGTTTCGTGCGTGGCGTCGAGCGCAAAGGCAAGGCGATCGCGGGCGTGCAGGCGATCGTGTCGGGCAGCGGCGGCGTGGGCTCGGCCATCGCCGCGTCGCTGGCGGCAGCGGGGGCAGCCCGGCTGATGCTGTTCGACCGTGACCCGGCGGTCGCCGATGCGTTGGCCGGGCGGCTACGGCGCCATTATCCGGCGCTGGAGGTGCAGACCGGGTCCAACGATCCGGCCGGTTTCGATCTGGTGGTCAATGCGACGCCCTTGGGCATGAAGCCGGGTGATCCAATGCCATTCGACATCGATCGGATCGCGTCCGAAAGCTTCGTCGGCGAGGTCGTCATGAAGGAGGAGCACACGCCGTTGCTGCGGGCGGCGCTGGAGAAAGGCTGCTCCGTTCAGGTCGGGACCGACATGCTGTTCGAAATGATCCCGGCTTATCTCGAGTTTTTCGGCTTCGGAACGACGAATGCAGAGGAATTGCGCTCGCTCGCGCGCATCGAATATTAATAAGTAAAATAAACGGGAGGATCACATGAGCGAGCATGCCGCAGGACAGACCAAGAAGGCGACCGCTAGCGGTTGGATCGGGTCGGCGCTGGAATACTACGATTTCTTCATCTACGCGACGGCTGCGGCGCTCGTGTTCCCGCAGCTATTCTTCCCGTCCACTGATCCGACGGTAGCCATCGTGGCGTCATTGGCGACCTATGGCGTGGGCTACGTCGCGCGTCCGATCGGCGCGTTCGTGCTCGGGCACATCGGCGATACGCATGGGCGCAAGAACGTCCTGCTGATCTGCATGTTCCTGATGGGCATTTCCACGATGCTGGTGGGCCTGTTGCCGACCTACGCCACCGTCGGGATCTGGGCGCCTGTTCTACTGGTCGTGCTGCGCTTGGTGCAGGGTTTTGCCGTCGCGGGCGAGATCGCCGGGTCGAGCTGCATGATTCTCGAGCATGCGCCGTTCGGGCGCCGCGGCTTCTTCGCCAGCTTCACGCTGCAGGGCGTGCAGGCCGGGCAGATCATGGCAGCCGCCGTGTTCCTGCCGCTGGCCGCCTACATGCCGACCGCGGCGTTCAACTCCTATGGCTGGCGCATCCCGTTCCTGCTCAGCGCCGTGGTGATCATCGCCGGCTACATCATCCGCAAGGAGGTCGACGAGACGCCGGCCTTTGCCAACGAGGAGCAGGCGGGCGTGGTCGCGCGGGCACCGATCCCGGAGGCGTTCCGCACCTCGGGCGCGGACATGCTCCGGGTGGTCTGCATGGCACTGATGAACACCATTCCGGTCGTCGCCACGGTATTCGGCGCTGCGTATGCGGTACAGCCAGCGTACGGGATTGGGTTCGAGAAGTCGGTCTATCTGTGGATTCCGGTGCTCGGCAATATTCTGGCCGTCATCGTCATCCCGTTCGTGGGCAATCTGTCTGACAGGATCGGCCGCCGTCCGCCGATCATCGTCGGCGCGCTCGGGTCAGGGGTGCTGGCGTATTTCTATCTCTACGCGATCAGCATCCACAGCGTGCCGCTGGCCATCGCCATGTCGCTGTTGATGTGGGGCGTCGTCTATCAGGGCTACAACGCGGTGTTCCCCAGCTTCTTTCCGGAGTTGTTCGCCACCCGCGTCCGAGTGACCGCCATGGCGATCGCGCAGAACGTCGGCACCACGATCACGGCGCTGCTGCCGGCGCTGTTCGCCTACATGGCGCCTCCTGGCTCGGTGGGCATTCCGTTCACGGTCGGCAGCATCGCGTTCGGGGTCACGATCATCGCGGCGCTGGCGGCCATGACGGCGCGCGAGACGTTCCGCGTGCGGGTCGAGGATCTCGGGCATCGAGGTGCGTCCGCGATGAACAAGCGCGACTACGAACAGGCTCGCGCCCAGTCAATGTGAGCGCGGCGGGGCGCGGGGGACAACTACCTCCCGCGCCTCAGTTCCGTAGAGCCCTGTGCTCGCGGGTGGCTTAAGTTCGTTAGCGGGTTCTCTTGCTCGGACTGCCGCAGATTGCCAAATCATGATCCATGACTCAGATCGTGTCGCCGCCTCTTTCGCCCGTCGAAGGCTATAAAACCGTCAGTCGCGGGTTGCGCGGCACCATCTCGGCGGAGCTTGCCGACGATACCACGATCACGGTTGGCGAAGCGTCGCACAGCCTGCTGAAGTTCCACGGCACTTACGAGCAGTATGACCGCGATACAGCGACGCAGCTGAAGCAGGCCGGGCTGGAGAAGGAGTGGAACTTCATGGTCCGCGCCCGGATCCCCGCCGGTCGCGTTACCCCATCGCAGTATCTGGCGCTCGACGATCTCGCCGGCCGTTACGGCAATGGCACCATGCGGATCACGACCCGGCAAACCTTCCAGTTCCACGCCATCGCGAAGCGCAATCTGCGCGAGACGATCGCCGAAATCGACCGCATGCTGCTCACCACCATGGCCAGTTGCGGCGACGTGGTGCGCAACGTCGTCACCACGGCGGCGCCGATCCAGGACGCAGTCCACGACACGCTGCGCAACACGGCCGAGTATCTGTCTTCCGTGCTGCTGCCGCGGTCGAATGCGCATCACCAGATTTTCGTGCTCGGCGAGGATAACGGCGAGGAAGCCGAGGTCGAGCCGATGTATGGCCCGACTTATCTGCCACGGAAGTTCAAGATTGGCCTGATCCACCCGGACGACAACACCATCGACGTGTTGTCCAACGATCTGGGACTGATTGCCGAAGTCACCGATGGCCGAGTGACCGGCTGGGTCGCCTGTGTCGGCGGCGGGCAGGGCATGACGCACAACAAGCCGATGACCTACCCCCGCGTCGCGTCGGCGCTTTGCCGGGTCGATCATGCCGACCTACTGCGGCTGGTCGAGGCGATCGTAAAGACACAGCGTGACCATGGCGACCGGACCAACCGCAAGCGCGCACGGCTGAAGTATGTCGTGGACGATCATGGCCTGGAGTGGGTGAAGGCCCGGGTCGAGGAACATTACGGGGCGCCGCTGGATGCGCCGGGGCCGATGCCGAAGCTGACCGTGCCCGACCATCTGGGTTGGCATGAGCAGGGTGACGGCAAGTGGTGGCTCGGCCTGCCGTTGCCGGCCGGGCGGATCGCCGACGTTGGCGCGTCTCGGCTGCGCACCGGGTTGCGGGAAGCGGTGATCCAGTTCGGCGTCGCGCCGGTGATGACGACGTTGCAGGACATCCTGCTCACCAACGTCGAGCCGGATCAGCGCGATGGGCTTGAGGCGTTGCTGAAGGCACACGGGGCATTGTTCCGCGACGACCTGACGCCGATCGCACGCTGGTCGATGGCGTGCGTGGCACTGCCGACCTGTGGGTTGGCGCTGTCGGAAGCGGAGCGGTCGCGTGAGCCGATCGTGGCAGGGATCGAGGGATTACTGCGTCAGCACGGGCTCGAGCAGGAGCGTATCAGCGTGCGGATCACGGGATGCCCGAACGGGTGTGCCCGGCCGTATGACGGCGATCTCGGCATCGTCGGGCGCGCGCCGGGAGCCTATGCGATCTTCGTCGGCGGCGACTTCGAGGGGACGCGACTCAACTTCCTGCTATTCGAGCGCATCAAGGAAGCCGAGATCACCAGCAAGTTGGCGCCGATCGTCACTGCCTGGGCCGTTGGTCGCACGCAAGGCGAGGGTTTCGGTGATTTCTGCCACCGAATGGGCCGTGAAAAGCTGCTGGCGCTGACGGCACCGGAGATGCTCGCCGCGGAGTAGTCAGCCCCAGCGGCAGAGCGTGCAGGGGCAGGCGTCGCCGCAGAAGCACTTGGGCAAGCCGGGCACGACCTCGGTTTTGACGTCGGTCAATGCGGCGACGAGGTGACCGGCGTCCATGCTGGTGCCAAGGCGGATCACCCGTTTGCCTTCTGCCGCGAGGCGCTGCAGTTGGGCTACTTCGTCCGCCTCGACCACGATGCGGTCGGCATCGCGGCGGGCCAGGTCGATAATCTCGGGCGATACCGTCGCGTCATAGACGATGACGTCGGCCTCGCCCAACAGCCGCTGGGTGCGCATGGTCACCAGATCGGCCGGACCCGGGCCAGGGTGGACAATGTAGATCAGTCCTGGCGGACTGCTGCTTCCCGCCTCGATCTCGCGATGCATCTCGGCCAGTCCAGCCACTTCATCGCCCGCCAGCACGAGATCGGCGGCTCGCCCGGTCAACATGCGCTCGATGACCCGGCGGCGCGGACCTGGTGTTGGAAACTTCTCGCGCAACGCGCCGCTCAGGCTGCCCAACATGGCGGCGAGCCTGGCCAGAGACGGTGGCAGCATGGCCTCGATTCGCGCGCGGATGAGGCGGGCCAGCACCGGCGCTTCCCCAGCGGATCCAACGGCAACGATCAGCGGATCGCGATCCACGACGGCCGGCGTGATATAGCTGCACAGCCAGGGCTTATCGACGACGTTGACCGGCAAGGCGCGCGCCTTGGCATCGGAACTCAGCTGCTCGAACTCCGCGTCCGTGGCTTCCGCCCCGATGGCCAGCACCACGTCATCTAGCAGCGCGGGAGAATAGCGCTCGGCGAAGACCACCTCCGCACCGGCACGGCGCAGGGCTTCGGCTTTCCGCTCGCCGACCTCGCCTCGGCCGAGCACGAGCGTGCGCTTGCCGCGGACGTCTAGAAAGACGGGCAGGTAGCGCATCAGGCAGCTTCGTTCAGGCGCAGACGATCGGTCCAAACGCCGTCGGCTGCCCGATCAGCCGATTCCGGATCGGAGGCACGCCCGAGCGCCAGCAGTGCCAGCGCGATGGTAGCGCGCGCCGTGGCGGCGCCGGAGCCGACGCCGGAATGCCAGGCTTCGGACAAACTGCCGGCTTCACCTGGAAGCGGGGCAGGGGGGAGCAGGAGTTCGGCACGACCAGCAGCGGCATCCCAGACGTGGACGGCGATGGGTTTGGCAGGGTTGCGCTCGGCTTCGCCGCCGCCGCCCTTGACCACGGCGAGACGTTGCCGCGCCAGGCGCTCGGCCGCCCCGAGATGGACTTCGATGTAGGCCGGATGGAATACGCCGCCGACGGCAAAGGGGGCGTCGAACGGGTTGATCATGCGGACAACGGTGTTGATGGGCGAGCGCAGGCCGAGCAGGCCGCGCAAGGTCAGCAACCGGTCGAGCGCCGGGCTGAGCGCGGTGAGCGGAAGATAGGCGAAGCGGGTTCGCGCCAGTTCGGCTGCGGCTTCCTCGCGCGAACGGGCGATCGGCAGGCCGAGTTCGGTCAGGCCGGCCTCGACGGCGGTGCCTTTGGAGAACTCGTTGCTACCGTGCATCAGCGTGATGACCCCGGCTGCGGCCAGCGCCAGCGCCGCCAGCAGGAACCAGGGCTCGCCGCGGGTGCGACCGGCGCCGTAGCTGGGCCAATCCAACTGCACCGGCGGGCAACCCGGCGGCGCACCCGCCTGGAAAACGTCGCGGGCGGCCTCGATCAGCCCGGCGATCTCGTCGGCGGCCTCGCCGCGATAGCGTAGCAGCATCAGAAACGCGCCGACCTGTTCCGGCGCCGCTTCGCCGCGCAGCACCATCCCCAGCGCCTCGCGCGCTTCCTCCCGGGTCAGTGCGCGGGAGCGGCCGGGGCCACGCCCGAGCGTGCGGACATAACCGGCGAATGCATGTTCGGGCTCGGGATCGGACATGGGGTCAACATGCTCAGTTTGCCGTGCGGTGCAAGCCGGTCAGGAATCAATCGCGTAGACCTCATGGGCGCCCAGCGTGCGGCGCTCCTCCATGGTTGTGATCGCGCGCTCGAGTTGGGCGAGCGGGTCGGCGCTGCCATCCGCCGGCGGTGGATGCGGGGCAACGTCCGTTCCGGAGGCGAGCGCGTCGAAGCGGCGTGCCGCATCCATCAGGCGGTCGATCGGAGGGGCATCCGTGAGCGCATGAGCCTCGGCAGCGACGACCCGAGCCCAATTGACGCAGTCGAGCAGGGCGGAGAACGGCCGCTCGATCGTCGGGCGGCGCATGATCATCCGCGTGGCCGTCAACGGCGCCAAAGCCAGTTTGAGGTCCGCGACGCTGCGGTCGACCTGGCGCATCGCGATCGTCGGCGCAGCGCTTTGATCGCCTTGGAGCGTTTGGACGCTGGCGCGCATCGCCGCAGCCAGGGCGGCGAGGACCGACTGGCCGGATCGCCGGATCTGCACCCGCGTCGGATCCGGCAGCACAAAGGCGGCAACGAAGATGGCTGCCACCGCCCCGATCGCCGTCTCTTCCAGCCGCAGGACGAGCACGGCCTCCAACGGGGCGCCCAGCATGCCGTATAGCAGGCCCAGCATCACGGTGACGAAGAAGATGCCCACCGTGTACGACGACAGGAACGTGTAATACATCCCGAAGATCGAGAGCAGCAGCGTGATGGTTTCCAACGTGCCATCGCCGCTGAACGCGGTCGCGATGACCAGGCCGCTGGCGATGCCGAAGATCGTGCCGATGAGGCGCTGCACCCCCTTGTAGATCGTCTCGCCACGGGACCGCACGTTGAGGAAGACGACGTAGACGGTGATGACGGCCCAGAACCAGCGCTGTGGCGACAATGCCATGCCGCCGGCCATCGCAAGGGCGGCGGCGATGGTGACGCGGGTGGCCAATCGCCAGGCGAGCGGACCACGGACGGGTGCTTGCGGCGCCGCCGGCGGGGCCATGCGCTGATCGTCCACGGCCCGACCGAGCGCGTAGACCGCCTGGCCAAGGCCCACCAGCACCGATAGCAGGGTGCCGGTCTCGTATTGGCCCGGTGCCGTGCTGTAGCGACCGCCGCGTTCGATACGGCGGGCATGGAGTCGAAGTCGGGCGGCCAGGCGCCGGGTCGGTGGCGTGATCTGGATCTGGTTGCTCAGGCGCGACGCCCATAACTCGACATCAACCAGGCGCGAGCGGACGGTTCCGGCCGCGCCGGGCTCGAAAAAGGCAAGCTGGTCGTCAGCGGCGAGTGCGCTTTCGTTCAACCGCATCACGGCCCGCCGCAGGCGACGCGCCGCCGCGTGATCTGCCGCATCCAGCATCCTGGCCTGGCGGATTACCTGCGCTGCACGCGCCTGCACCGCGGCGATGCTGCGGCGGAGCGTGGCAGCGGCATCCATCGGCACGATGACGAAGCAGGCCAGCGCTATGATCGGCGCGGCGACAACCTGCGAGGCCAGCTGCAACGGCAATGTGCTGCGCGGCAGTTCGAGGTAAAGGCCGACATAGGTCGTGATGACGGCGATCAGCCCCATGCCGATGCCGCGCGGACTCCGTGGACCCAGCAGGAAGCAGAGAAACACCAGCACAAGGAACAGGCTGTCGCCGAGGATGCCGTAGCCGTGCAGCAACGTGGTCGCCACGGTGGCGCCCATGGCGGGCAGCAGCAGGAAGAGCAGCGTCTGCTGCCGCTGGCGCCGGGTCGGCTCGCGCATGAGAAACGGCACCATCATGCTGAAGGTGATGCCGCTGGCGCACTCGACCGGGCTGAACTGGCCGACATGGGCCGCGGCTACGGCGGCAAGCGTGGTGAGAAACACCGATAGCGTGCCGCGAAGCGAGAGCTGAAGTCGGAGCAGGCCCTGATCGTTGGTCGAGATGATGTCTCGCAACGAGGGCCACGTCATCGAGTGGCGGAGCAAGCGACTTCGCACATGCAGCATCCCACGACGATACGTCAAACGTCCAGACGCGCCTATTACTTCCGACGAACGAACCCGGTGACGTCAGCGCGACGAGCGGATGCCGGGGTCGTGATAGACCACGCGATCCCTTGCATGAGCGTTGGCCATTCCCTCGACGATCGCCGTGACGTCTTCCAGCACGTGATCGACGTAATCGGGCGGGTCGCGCAGGACGGAATACGTAGTCGGGGTGCAGCCAGCGAACAGAATCAGGGAGCCGAGAAGCAAAGGGGAGGACCGGAGCAAGCCGGTCGGACTGGTTTCCGTATGGAGCGATCGGTTATTCCAGGGTCGGCCGCTGAGAAGGATCGCTTTCCAGGATCGTCTCGGTCGTTGCGGTGTGTCAAAGGTCATGATCTCACTATGCTCACATCCGGAACCGCGGCCACCACTCTGGCACGACACCCGTTCTTCGCCGGTGCGCCGGCCGAGGTGCTCGCGCGCTTGGCCGGCGATGCGCGCTGGTTCGAGGCCGATCCGGACCGCGTGGTCCTGGATTTCGAGGATCCGACGACGGACGTGTATTTCATCGTCCAGGGCCATGTTCGCGTCCTGGTGCAAACCGCTAGTGGCGAGCGGACGCAGATATTGGGCGATTTCGTCGCCGGCGAGATCGTCGGCGAGATGGCGGCCATTGACGGGGTGCCTCGATCCGCGCGGATCGAAGCACTGGTGCGGACGCAGATGTGCTCGCTATCCGCACGGGGGTTCAACGAGGCGGTGTTCGCCTCGCGTGATCTCGGGCTGCGGCTGATGCAGCTGCTGACCGCGCGAATCCGCCAGCAGAACCGCCGATTGCTGGAGATGACGGCGCTGCCGATCCAGCTGCGGCTGATCGCCGAGCTGCTCCGGCTCAGTCGGCCGAAGCCGGACGGCACCCGGTCGCTCAATCCGTTGCCGACGCAGGAAGAGCTGGCGTCCCGCATCGGCGCACGGCGGGAGACGATTTCTCGCGAGATCACGGCGCTGACCGACGCCGGGCTGCTGCAGCGAACGCGGGTGTCGATCGTGCTGCTCGATCCTGACGGCCTGCAGCAGATGGTGAATGCCAGGTTGGACCGGCCGCGACCATGATGCCGGGTCAGGCGGCGTCGAGCCGTTTGCGGCCGAACAGCGACCCGGCACGCTGACCGAGCCGGGTCAGCATCGGGAGCACGACGGTGACGATCTGTCGCTCCGGCCCGTTCGGCCGCCCGGCGAGCGCCCATAGCCCGAGCAGGACCCCCGCATAGACGCCGAAGCCGACGAGGCCGAGCGCAGTGCCGCGCACCAGACAGGCGATGACGGGCAGAGTGACATCGCCATCCCAGGCAATGCCGGTCAGCCTCAAGGCCAAGGCGGCGAGAGCAAGGCTGCAAAGGATCCTGCACAGCGGTGCAACCATGCCCGACATCCGGCTGCCATTGCGGCGGAGCATCAGGATGAACAGCGACGACTCGACGGAGGTGATGGTGAGCGCCGCGGTGGCGATCACGTAAAGGCTGCCCGTCCGCCCCGCGAGATACAGGACACCAAGCTTCACGACCGAAGCGCAGATCACCACGACGAGGTTCGACCGCACCTTGCCGGTCGCCGTCAGCACCTGGGCGGCGGTGTTGCTGAACGGCGACAGCAGAACGGAGAGCGTGAGGATGGCGACGATCGGCGCCGCCGCACTCCACTTGGCGCCAAGTAGAACGCCGACGACGTCGCTCGATGCCGCCGACAGCACGATTGCGATGGGCGCCATCACCGCCATCAACGAAACCGCCAGGCTGAACGCGCTGGCCCGCGGGTCCCGCCCGGCATTCCGCTCGGCCGCGAACCCGGCGAACAACACCGCCCCGATCGGCTCCATGATCTCGGTCGCCGGCAGCAGCGCGATGTCGAGCGCGACCACGAACACGCCCAGATCGGCCTTGCTGACCAGCGCACCGACTACGAGCGGATCGGCGCGGAACCACACGATGTAGACCAGGCTCGACAGCCACATCCACATGGAGAAGCCAGCAAGCTCCTTCCATGCGGCCAGCCCGACCCGGGGCCGATACGGATGCATGAGATAGCTGGCGACCAAGCGGGCGATCTTCGCAACCAGAGTGCCGATCACCAACGCCCAATAGCTGTGCAGCAGCAGCGCTGCCACCAGCGTGGTCAGGAAGGTCAGGACACGTTCGATGGCCGAGAGTTGGAACTCGCGGTCGAACCGCATGTCACGGCGGAAATGGATGATGCCGATATTTTCGAGGCCGCTGAGGGCAAAGGCGAAGGCGAGCACGTAGATGACGTTCTCGAGCCGAGGTTCGGAGAACCATGCCGCCGCCAGCGGCGCGGCCGCCAGCAGCAGGAGCCCGGTGATCGCACCTTTGATGAGCTGAATGGTGAACCCGGTATCGAGTTCGGCGCGCCCGACCGTGTGATGCCGGACCAGGTTTTCCGTAACGCCGACATTCGAGATCGAGTTGAAGGCGGCCGAAACGGTGAACGCGATGGCTACGATGCCGAAATCGGCCGTGTCCAGGATGCGCGCCAGCACCAGCGTGCTGGCAATACCGAGAACCCGCGAGAACATGCGGAATGCGACCATCCAGGCCGCGCCGGTGACCGCTCGACTGGCGATGCTCTTGGGCTCAGACACGCAGAGTTCCGCCACCGTTCTCAGCACCTCCATGCCTCATCGGGTCAGAAGATACCAGGCAAACCCTAAGAGATGCTTACCGGCCGGCCCAGGATCCAACCTTCCCATTTGGAGATCGCCGGGTCGGGACGATGATCCAGGGCAGGGTTGCGGACGATCTGCAGCATGCGGACGAGGCCGATGAGGCTGTCGAACTGGTCCTCTCCGTCGGCGGCTGTGCCGAACCCGTCATCCAGCTTGGCAGCCAGCTTGTCGTCGGGCTCGGCTTCGAGCGTATCCAAGTGCGCGCGAAGGGCGGCGGCAACCGTGCGCCGATCGGCTTGGCGGCGTTTGCTGCCTTTGAAGCCGAGGTCGAGCTGGCGCATGGCGTTGGCGGGATAGGTCTCGGCAACGGCGACACGTCCGGCCTGCATCAGATCGGCGAAGGCCCCGTCGAACGGCCAGAGCGCCAGCGGATCGACCGCATCCAGCGCCGGCAGCAGCAGGTCGCGCCATAGGCAGATCGCACCTTTGCCGACCTGGTTGGCGCCCAAGGTCCAGAACATGGGGGAGGCGGCTGGCTGCGAACCCAGCTTGCGTTCGCATTGGCGGAGCAGCTGTCCGCCGGACTCGATGCCGAGGCGGTCCAGCAGCTCGTGGCGGCGGACGCCGGCGTGGGACCGCCGCGGATAGAAAGGTCGAGCCAGCGAGATGTCGGCCGGGTCGTCACAAACGTCGAAGAACGGATCGCCGGGGGTGAGGGCGCGCAGGAAGCTCGGAAAATCCTCATGGGGCGGCGGACGATAGGCGGCGGGCAGTCCGATCGGCGCATCGACGCCGAGTGCCACGGGGCCTTGATCGGCCCGGTGGCGAAGCCTGGCCAGCAGCGTGTCCAGCGCCCCGACCTTCTCGATCTCCACCGTCCAGCCGAGCCGGTGAGGGGTGGCGACACACATCCAGCGCTTGGCGGGTGCCACGCTCCAATCAGCGTGGGCCACCAGCGGGATCAAAGCGGTTTGTGCGCCCGATCGATCAGACGGCGGATCAAGCCCAGCTTCTTGGGCGGCGGCGGCGCGGCCTGCTTGGCGGCCTCCTCCTGTTGCTTGCGCTTCTGGTCCAGCCAGCCGTCGAGCGATTTGCCGGCCTTGGTGGCGCGCTTTTGTTCATAGGCGCGTTGGCCGTCGGTCATGCGCTTGGTGTCAGCCATCCGTTCCTCGAAGCTTTCCCGACCTCTCTGACAGGGTGCCTGCCGTGCATCAAGGTTTACCCGCGGGCCACACTGGCGGATGCTCAGCCGAGCCCGTGCCCGGCGCAGATGCTGGCCGCACGCGCTGATGATGGTCGATGCATTCGGCTTCGGCCTCACTCAACTCGAACGCGACCTCATGGGCGGCACGCCGCGACCCGGCGAACAGGAGCAGCATGGTCAATCATCGCAGCAGCCAATCCACTTTCCCCGCAGACCTTTGCCGTTCCGCCACGGCGGATAGCTTTTGATGGAGCAGCCCCGAATCAAGGTCGGCCTATGGGTACAGGCGGCGCTGCGGATGGGCGACATCGATGGCCGGCCCGGCGCCGTGGTGCGGCGTGGCGACCCGGATGCCGGCGGCATCCTGCTGGTGCTGCGGCGGCGGGACGGGGTCAGCGTGCTGTCCCAGGTGCGGGCGAGTGCGGAGAGCGCATGGATGCGCGCCACCGGGCCGGATGCCGTCGACGAGGCCACCGCCGACGCCTACGTCGCGCGCCAGGTCAACCGTGACCCGGATTTGTGGGTGGTGGAATTCACGGCGCCGGACCTGCTGCCGCCGTTCGAGGCCAAGTTGATCGACTGACCGCTTCGGCTGTTCAGAGATGCTCACGGAGCTGTGTGTCAAATCTGCTCAAGGGGTTGTTGCTGATCGGCCACAGGGGCATCCAAACTGGCTAATCCATCTCGCACTTGCGGCCAATGGTGGTATTGTATGATTACCGAGAGGCGGGGGAGCGAATGATGAGCTGCCGAGCCCCCGGCTGCGTCGAACCGCAGAATTGAATTTTGAGGAGAGAAAGTTATGAACCTCCGTAGCGCGCTACTCGCCGCCACGGTCCTGGCAGCTGCCCCGGTCGCGGCCCAGGCCCAAGCCGTCAGCGGACTTTACATCGGCGCCGGCGCCGGTGCGAACTTCATGCAGGACCAGCGCATCAACCAGACGTCGTTCCCCCAGGTTGCGACGCCGGTTTCGGCCACCAACCTCCGTGGTAGCCGGGGCGTCAACATGGGCACTGGCTTCACCGGCGTCGTGAGCGTCGGTTACGGGCTGGGCAACGGCCTGCGCCTCGAAGTCGAAGGCGGCTTCATCCAGAACCGCTTCAAGAAGGTCGGCGGCAACGCCCAGGTCGGCGTCGCTAACTTCGGCGGCGACGAATACAAGTACACCGGCATGGTCAATGCCCTGTATGACATCGACCCGGCCGTCTTCGGCCTCGGCACCCTGCCGGTTATCCCATACGTCGGCGTTGGCGTCGGTTACGCCTGGGCCCAGCACAAGAATGCTCGCATCCTTGGCTTCGTTCCGGCCACCCCGGGCGTGAACACCCCGTTCGGCCAGTACCAGTTCCGCAGCAATGACGGCGAGGGTGACTTTGCTTACCAGGGCATCGCCGGTGTGGCGTTCCCGATCACTGCCGTGCCTGGCCTGTCCCTGACGGCGGAATACCGCTTCATGGGTCTCGTCGGCGAGCGGACCTATACCTACCAGTATGCGTCGAACCGTCCGCAGCTCGGCGGTGGCGTCTCCACCCGTGCCAACCTGCGCTTCAACGAGGACTACAACCACTCGGTGATGCTCGGCGTTCGCTACGCCTTCAACGCAGCCCCGCCGCCGCCGCCGGCCGCGCCGATTGCGCAGGCTCCTGCTCGTGAAAGCGCCCGGACCTACCTGGTGTTCTTCGACTGGGACAAGGCTGACCTGACCCCGCGCGCCCGCCAGGTCGTGTCTGAGGCAGCTCAGGCCACCACCCGGACGCAGGTTACGCGCATCCAGGTCAATGGCTTCACCGATACGTCGGGCACGCCGAAGTACAACCAGGGCCTGTCGGTCCGTCGTGCGCAGAGCGTTGCGAACGAACTCGTGCGTGACGGCGTGCCGCGTAGCGCGATCTCGATCCAGGGCTTCGGTGAGAACCGTCTGCTGGTTCCGACCGCCAATGGTGTGCGCGAGCCGCAGAACCGTCGCGTCGAAATCATCCTCCAGTAGTTGATGGGTTAAGGTCGGTTGGCTCATGTTGAGCTGACCGACCAACCCGTTGCAAAGGGCTGGTCCAGCAATGGGCCGGCCCTTTTGTATGTAAAGGCTGGTGTCGCGTAGGATGACGGCCTTAGTGAGAGCGCCGGTCAGGACGCTCGGAAGGAATCTCGATGTCGCGTAAAAGCTTGTTCGCTTCCACTCTGCTGGCAGCTTCGTTCATCGGATGGTGCGGCGCCTCCGCACAGCCGGTCACCGGCCTCTACATCGGCGCCGTAGGCGGCGCCAATTTCCTGCAGCGCGAGCAGGTTCGAGTCGCCGTTCCCGGTTCGACCGGGCCACGATATGGCAGCAGCGGCTTCGAGACCGGCTATGTCGGCATTGGTAGCCTTGGGTATGGCTTCGGCAACGGCCTGCGCCTCGAGGCCGAAGGCAACTACCGCCGTAACGACTACGGTCGCGGCAACGCCAACCTCGCTACCAACGGGCGCGAATCCAAGTATGGGGCAATGGGCAACGTCCTGTTCGACCTCGATGTCGGCAGTCCCTACGTTTATCCCTACATCGGTGCCGGTGCAGGCTATGCCTGGGTCGATCAACGCGCCGGTTTCTCGGTTCCAGGCTATAGCGGCCGCATCGATGGCAGCCAGGGCAACTTTGCCTATCAGGCCATCGCGGGGCTTTCCTTCCCCATTCCTCCCGTGGTCGGTCTCTCACTCGTGGCTGAATACCGGTATTACGCCGTAGCCGGTGACCGGACCTATGCTGCCGGCGTCAGCGGAGTCGCTGCAGCCGGCCAGTTCAAGACCAAGTCTGACTACAACCACAGCCTCATGCTCGGTCTGCATTACGCGTTCAACGTCGTGCCGCCGCTGATGGCGGCGGCACCTGCAGCGGCGCCGGTTCCGGCGGCCGAGGCGGCGAGGACCTATCTGGTGTTCTTTGATTGGGATCGGGCCGATTTGACGCCTCGTGCCCGCCAGGTCGTCGGTGAAGCGGCTCGCGCGACCACGAGGACCCAGGTCACGCGAATCGAGGTCAACGGTTACACGGACGCATCCGGCACTGCTGGCTACAATCGGGGGTTGTCGGTGCGCCGAGCCCAGGCCGTGGCCGATGAATTGATGCGCGACGGGGTGCCGCGTGCAGCGATCGGCACAAAGGGCTTTGGTGAAACCAATCCGCTGGTTCCTACGGCGGCCGGTGTGCGCGAGCCGCAGAACCGCCGGGTCGAGATCATCCTGCGCTGACGGGGGCGGGCTCGCACCTTGCGGCGCGAGCCCGGTCCGTCCGCTTACTTCTTGTGCCGTGTCGTGGTGTGCGTCGTGCTTGCACGAGTCGTATGAGCCGGCGTGGCCTCGCACGTCTGATATGACACCGGCTGACCAGCAGTCCGGCCGGCGGCGTATTCACTCAACTCGCTGCCGTTCTTCAACGCCAGCACTTCCTTGAACACCTGCTCGTTATGCGGGCAGAAGCGACTACCGTCCTTCTGGCTTGCATCCGCGTTCGCATTGGCGAGCAACGTGACGTATTCGTCGTGCCGCTTCTGGCTATTGCGGCCATAAGTGCGGGAGAAATAGTTGCTGGTGGTGCGTTCGTCCGAGTTCAGCTCGTTTTTGAACTTGGTGATGAACGCATTGTACTCCGTATCGTTCTTGCAGGTGAGGGTCTGCACCATCAGCTGAGTCTTCAGCGCTGCAACATCGAGCGCATCGCGATCCGATGGCGAGACGCACACGGCGCCGGCAGCGTGACTGGTGAGCAGGCCGGCGACGACCAGGCCGGAAATCAACGTCCGCATTGTTCTCTCCTAACGAGACGAGATCCAAGCCTCGTCATCCTTCAGCTGAGGTAAACCGGCTAGCGCGTGGAATTGCAACTGAAATGGCATTTTGCAGCGACGCTTCTCGACACCATCTCGCCTCAGCCTCTTTCTTCTCCTTACGGCACCGGTCATGCTGGTCGGCATCTCTGCGACGATGGTTGGACGCTCAGAATGACACCCTTCGATCCTTTTAGCGCTTACGACCCGGGCCCTTACTATTGCGAACTGACTGGACCCGGCGCGACAGGCGCTGCGGGCGAGCATGTCCGCCGACAAATCGCGGAAATCGGGCTGGATGTCTTACGCGCGCGTGCCGAGATGGCCGAAAGCGACCTGATGGCGCTCGGGATCACCTTTACGGTCTACTCGGATGCGACCGCGATCGACCGCATCCTGCCGTTCGACTGCGTGCCGCGCATCATCCCGCGACTTGAATGGGATCTACTCGAACGTGGCGTTCGGCAGCGCGTTCAGGCGCTGAACCTGTTCCTCGCCGACATCTACAACGACCGCAAGATCGTGAAGGATGGTGTCGTCCCAGGCCCGCTGATCTTCGGCAACGCAAATTACTGTCCGGAGATGATCGGCTTCCCGGTCCGATTCGGCACCTACGTCCATATCTGCGGCATCGACATCGTGCGTGACGAAAAGGGCGCATTCTGCGTGCTCGAGGATAATGCGCGAACCCCGTCCGGCATCTCCTACGTGGTCGAGAACCGGCATCTGATGCTGCGCAACTTCCCCGACCTGATTAGCGGCATCAAGCTGCGACCGGTCGACGATTACGGTCGCCGGCTCCGCAATGCCATGGATGAGATTGCCCCCGAGGGCATCGTCGACCCACAGGTCGTGCTGCTATCCCCCGGCATCTACAATTCCGCCTATTTCGAGCACGTCTTCCTGGCCCGCGAGATGGGCGTGCCGCTGGTCGAAGGCGCCGACCTCGTCGTGGAGGACGATCGGGTCTGGATGCGCACCACGTCAGGCCTGCGCCCGGTCCATACCATCTACCGGCGCATCAGCGACGACTTCCTCGACCCGGCCGTCTTCCGGCCCGACAGCGCGCTTGGCGTTCGCGGGCTAATCGGCGCGTGGCGGAAGGGGACGGTGAGCCTGGCCAACGCCGTCGGCACCGGTGTCGCCGACGACAAGGCGGTCTATGCCTACATGCCGCGCATCATCAAATACTACCTAGGCGAAGATCCGATCCTGCCCAACGTGCAAACGCATATCTGCGCGGAGAAGGAAGGGTTCGACTACACGATGGCGCATCTGCACGAGCTGGTCATCAAGCCGGTCGGCGAGAGTGGCGGCTACGGCATCACGGTCGGGCCCCGCGCCAGCAAGGCGGAGCTCGACGTTGCCAGAGCGGCGCTCGTGGCAAACCCGGCGAACTGGATCAGCCAGCCGATGATCGGCCTTTCCGTCGCTCCCACGCTCACCGAAACCGGGCTCCGACCGCGCCATCTCGATTTGCGGCCCTTTGCAGTGACGGGTCGATCCACCTGGGTGCTACCGGGAGGCTTGTCGCGGGTAGCCCTCAAGGAAGGCAGCTTGATCGTCAATTCGTCGCAGGGCGGCGGTTCGAAGGATACCTGGGTGTTGGCCGAATGAGCTTGCACAGCAATGCCCTGCTCACGCGTGATGCGGAAGGCCTGTTCTGGATGGCGCGCTATCTCGAGCGTGTTGAGAACCTGGCTCGGCTCATCGACGTCACCCAGACGTTCGAGGGACCCGGCGGCGAGGCCGGTTCATGGTCGGCTCTGGTCGCGATCAACGTCGATGGCGAGCGACTCGCTGGGCGCACGATCGACGGCAAGACGGTTAAAAGCTTCTACCTGCTCGAGGCGAGCAATCCGACCAGCGTTCCCGCATCGCTCGAATTCGCGCGCACGAACGCGCGCACGTTGCGCCCGCTGATCAGCACGGAAATGTGGATGCAGCTCAACGTGTTTCATCGTTCGATACTGGCGAAGACGCCGGCCGACCTCGAGGGTGATGCGCTGTCGCGACTGTGCCGACAGATCAAAGAGGGCGTGCAGGCCCATACCGGCATCACGGAAGGTACGTTCGCCCGTGACCAGGGATGGCATTTCTACCTGTTAGGCCGCTTGCTGGAGCGCGCCGACCAGATCACGCGGCTGTTGGACATCAAGTATCATCTGCTGGTGCGAGGCTCCGGCGAGGAGCGCCGAATCGTCGACCTGACGCAATGGAACGTCGTGTTGCGGGCAGCCGCCGGTTACCATGCGTTCCGCCGGGTCGCACAGGCCGGTTTCGAGCCGTGGGACGTGGTGTCGTTCCTGCTGTCCGACACGACGTTCGCACGCAGCGCGGCGCTATGCGTGCGTGACATCGGATGGCACCTTGAGCAACTGCGTAGCCGGTATAACCTGCGCGATACCGCCGGGCCGCTCGAGAAGGTGGATGAGTTGCGCCAGGCGCTTCAACCAGGGTCCGGCATGATAGAGCCAGGCGGACAGCTGCACGATTTCCTGGACAAGCTCCAGTTGGATTTGAGCAGCCTCGGCGACGAGATCGGCACGGCGTTTTTCCGCGACTGGCGGCCGCTTCGAAGGGCCTGAGACAACGACCCGGCCGGAGTCGACCTTCTGCCGGGTTCGTCGGCTTGTCTGATTAACCCGCGTTGCGTCGACGGAATCGAAAAAACGCAACGATCGCCAATGCGCCCGCCAGCATGGCGATCGACGCCGGCTCCGGCGTATCGACAACTGGCGTGCCGCCACCCCCACCACCACCGGGCGTATTACCGCCACCACCACCAGGAGTGTTGCCGCCACTTCCAGGCGTGTTTCCGCCGCCGCCGGGCGTATTACCGCCACTGCCCGGAGTGTTGCCGCCACCTCCAGGTGTGTTTCCACTACCTCCAGGCGTCGTGTCCCCAGGTGTCGTGCCGCCACCTGAGTTTGTCGTATCGCCAGGGGTATTGCTGGTGCCAGGCGTTGTGTCGCTCGTAGTGGATTGATCCGTCGTCTTACGGCCGATTATCGCGGGAACGCTGGTCCCAGGGGTGGCGACGCTGATCGTGGAGGGAATGGTCGTGATCGGGACGGCCGGAGTACTGACGATCGGGCTGATCGGTCCGCCTGGCGTGCTCGTAGGTATATTGGAGGCGAGAGCAATCGGGCCCGTCGGACCGCCAATTATGCCCGGCGACGATCCACCACCGACAAAACCCGGGCCGATGAAGCCAGCACCGGGACCACCAAGGCCGAGACCAGCCGGACCATAACCGCCGGCATAACCCGGACCGGATCCACCGTAGCCGCCGAGCCCCGGGCCAACGAAAGCCGGGGCACCATATTCAGGAAACGCTGCGCCAGGAAAACCGCCTACACCGCCAACAGGCGGAACAGCGCTAGCTGGCGGCAGCAACACCAGGCCGCCGGCAACGATCGGTCCGGCGACGCGCTGGCAAACCGTCATCACACCAGGAGGTGGCGCCACCGCAGCGAGAGCGCGATGAACGTGATGCCCAGCCACTCGAACATGATGCTGGACGCCGACCAGGTGACGATGCGGGTGCCACTGTCGAACAGCATGCACCACTGGCTTGGCAAGTTGCACAACAGGACGTAGCAGCGGATGGCATTCGATCATTCAGACAACCAATCACTACACGACGGCGGAAGACGGTTTCGTAGCCTGCCGGCAAAGCCATAATCACTCTATGGGCTGAATGTTTAAGCACAGGTTAGCGTGAGGAACGAACGATTATAGCGAGTTCCGCAGGGAAATCACCTACTTGCAGGGTGATCTTACCACCGAGTGTGTCTAAATGAGTACAACCCATCTCACACCCCGTAACGGTATCCCAAAGAAGAACATCTACATGCGCTGGTTCAAGATCTGAGACGGATATCTCGATCGCTGATTGTGTAGCGGGGTCGATTCGTCCATCCGGTAGCAGCGGTCGCAACCTAAGCGCGTAGATCAACACGGTGCGGTTGTTACCGCACCCAAACAGCGCCACATCGGCACTGGAGCAGTGCAGCTCGTGGTTCAGCAGCCGGCGATCGAACTGGTTCCAATCCATCAACGGGAGGAAAGCAGCCATCGCCCGCTGTGCACGGCGCATGCCGGCAGTGAGGGTGTGGGGGTGTCGATTCGGCCAGCGCATTCCGCCGCCGACGCCGCCGCAGGCAAGATGCGTCCATTGTATGTGCCGGAAATACTCGTCGTCGAAGGCCTCCGGCAGCGTGACCTTGAAGTCCTTGAATGTGTGGATCGGGCCGTGCTCCGTGTCGAAAAATGGCCGGTCGTCCACGATTTCGGCCATCGCCTCGCGCATGAGTTCAGCGACGGCCAGGGCGGGCGTTACCGTATCCTTCGGATCGTCGATCGTGCCTTCCGCATAGAAATGGCTGTTGGCGAAATCGAGCATCGGGTGTCGGAAGATTGGCTCGTTGAGCCACGGTTTCCACTGCAACTCGGGGCCAAAGACGGAAACGCATTGAAGATGCGCCCGGCCATGCGTCTCGATCTCGAGCTCCCGGAGAAACGGACTGACGTCGCCAATGTAGTCGGCAAAGCAATCGATCCGATTCTGGCCCTGAACAGGGTGCATCTCGTTCCAGATATCCCAGGCGAACAAGGCACCGCTTCCGCCCCACCGCCGGGTCACAAAGGCCAGGCGGGCTTTGATGAGCGCGCGGGTTTCGGGACAAGTCATGAGCTGCGTCCGGTCGGGGCAGGGGCCGCCATTGGCAACGTTGTAAGGATGCAGATCCCAGCGGACCCATTGAAAGTAGGTGTCGAGCGGGGTGAGAAGAATACGCAGTCCAGCCTGTTCGACGAGGCGGAACATGTCGTCCCAAAGGTCGATCATCACCGGATTGAAGACGCCGGCCGGGCTTTCGAAGAAATGCTCCCCGTCCTCGGCATATTCGAGCATCAGGCGTAGGCAGGTGACGCCATGATCCGCTAGCCACGCCAAGTGACGCGCGACGGCCGGCAGATCGCGCCGGTTCTTGAGCCCGGCGAACTCGACCCAGCAAATCGCATCGTTCTGACCGATCGGCGTCCAGGATTGACCGGTGTCGGTGACAAAATATGGGGCATGCGGCGCACGCCCGATCCATTCGAGAGTCACGTTACGTTGAAGTTCGAATCAATCACGTGGAGGTCCGTCAAACGGCGTTGAAGCGCGGGGTGCGCTTCTCCAGAAAGGCGCGGCGCCCCTCGGCGAAATCGGCTGAATGGCCCAAGCGAGTCTGCAAATCGCTCTCAAGGGCGAGTTGTTGGCTGAAATCGTTGGTGGCCGATGCGTCGAAGGCCTGCTTCATGGCGGCCAAAGCGCTGGTGGGAAGCTCGGTCAGCCGTAAGGCAAGAGCCCCAGCAACGGCCAGCAGGTCGTCATCGGCAACGGCGCGGTAGATCATGCCCCAGGCTTCGGCCTGGCTGGCGGTGATGGGATCACCAAGCATCGCGACGGCACGTGCGCGAGCCAAGCCGATCAAGCGGGGCAGCATCCAGGTGCCACCGACATCCGGGATCAAGCCGATGCGGATAAAGGCCTGGATGAAGCGTGCGGTTTCGCCTGCCAACACAATGTCGCAGCATAAAGCGAGATTGGCGCCGGCACCGGCTGCGACACCCTGAACGGCGCACACCACCGGTTTGGCCATGTTGCGGATGCAGTCGATCAATGGGACGTAATCGCGGGTGAGAAGCTGCCCGAGATCGGCGTCATCCGCGACGTCCGCCAAGTCCTGCCCGGCGCTGAACCCGCGCCCCTCGGCACGGAGAAGCACCGCGCGACAGTTTGGGTCTGCCGCAGCCGCCGTTAGTGCAACCAGAAGTCCGGACCGGAGTGAATCATCGAAAGCGTTGAGCCGCGACGGTCGGTTCAAGCTGATGATGGTGACCGGGCCATCACGCGAAACCAAGACAGGGTCGGCTTGGGGTGGCACGTCCGGGTTAGAAGTCACGTCTTGGATTTCGGTCCACCTTTGATCGCTTCGCCGAGTCTCCGGCTCAGGAAGGCTGTCAGTGCGATTTCCTGGGCTGTTAGTCCAGCCGAAGGATGGTCGAGCAGGTCGTCGGCCCGTTGCTTCAGGCCTTCGGCCAAGCTGCCATCGAGGTATCCTTCGAAGATCGCCGGGTGAATGTAACATTTGCGGCAGATCGCCGGCGTGTTGCCGAGCTTCTTGGCGACGCTTTCGACCGCCTTGACGACTTCCTTCGTCGCCGCGGCGTGGCTGTCGAACTTCTCGAGTTCGGCGAGTGCCGATGCAGCCAGGTTAGTTGCCGCCCAGGTGCGGAAATCCTTTGCCGTGATCGCCTCGCCGGAAATCTCGTGCAGGTAGTGATTCACGTCCTCGGAACCGATGCCGTGACGTTCGCCATCGTGATCGAGGAACTGAAATAGATCCTGCCCGGGAATGTCGCGGCAGCGTTCGACGATGCGGGCGAGGCGGCGATCGTCCAGATCGATGTGGTGGTCGATCCCGTGCTTGCCGCGAAAATCGAATTCGACATGGCCGCCTTTGACCTTGATGTGACGGTCGCGCAACGTCGTCAGGCCGTAGCTCTTGTTCTGCTGGGCATACTCCTCGTTGCCGACACGCATCATGGTCTTCTCAAGCAACGCCACGATGGCGGCGAGGACCTTCCGCTTCGGCAAACCATGCAGGCGGAGATCGTGCTGCACCTGCTCGCGGATTTTCGGCAGCACTTTGCCGAACACCAGCATCTTGCCGTATTTCGCCTCGTCGCGAACGATGCGCCAATTGGCGTGATAACGGTACTGTTTGCGCCCGCGAGCGTCACGACCGACGGCCTGCAGATGCCCGCGCGGGTCATGGCAGATCCAGACATCGGTGTAAGCGGGCGGGATGGCCAACTTGCGGAGGCGTGTGATCACCTCCTCATCGACGATCTTCGACCCATCAGGATTGTAGAAATCAAAGCCGTGATCGGTTTTCACGCGGCTGATGCCCGGCTTGCGATCCGAGACGTAGCGCAATTTGGCCGCACGAGCAGCCGCTACGGCATGTTCGTCGACGTGAGCGTGCGAATGGCTGCTCGTCTTTGTCATGTGTTAGCAACACTCCGGTCCCGTGCTGGTTTCCCGGCTGACCGGGCCGTGATCGAGGCTCGCCTTTTTACTGCATTGGCCCGATATCTCGCGGTCATCGTCAAAAAGGAATAATCAATGCTCGATGGCTCCGCGCCACCATCCAGTCACGTCTTACCTGACCTGGTGTGCTTCTCGCATCTGCGGTGGGATTTCGTCTATCAACGCGTGCAGCATCTGATCGGGCGAGCGGCACAGCAGTATCGCGTCACGTTCTGGGAAGAGCCGTTCTATACCGATGAGCCCGGCCATCGCATCGAGACCCGCCTGTCACCGGAAGGCGTCACGGTGGTGCAGCCGTTCATGCCTTGGTGTGCCGACGCCGCCGTGATCCAGCGCGAGATGTTGGACGGCTTGATCCGGGCGCGCGACATCGTCGACCCCGTGCTTTGGTATTATACGCCGATGGCGCTGGCGTTCTCCGACCATCTCGTGGGCCGGCCGGTCGTTTACGATTGCATGGACGAGTTGTCGGCCTTCGCCGGCGCGAATGCCGATCTGCCAGGACGCGAGCGGGAGTTGATGCGCCGAGCCGCGCTGGTGTTCACCGGCGGGGTGAGCCTGTTCGAGGCCAAGCGGGCGCAGCATCCGGCCGTGTTCGCGTTTCCGAGTGGAGTCGATCTCGCGCATTTCATGCCGGCCCGGTCGGGACTGGCCGAGCCGGCCGACCAGGTGGCGATCGGTTCGCCGCGCATCGGCTTCTTCGGCGTGCTGGACGAACGGCTGGATCGCGACCTGCTCGCCGCGGCCGCGGCGTTGCGGCCGGACTGGCAGTTCATCCTGATCGGCCCGCTATCCAAGCTCGACCCGGAGGAGCTGCCGTCCGGCGCCAACCTGCACTACTTGCCGCCCAAGGATTACGAGGAGCTGCCGGCCTACATCGCGCATTGGGACGTCGCCATGCTGCCGTTCGCGCTGAACGAGGCGACGCGTTTCATCAGCCCGACCAAGACGCCGGAGTATCTGGCCGCGGGATGTCCGGTCGTGTCGACGCCCGTGGCGGACGTGGCGCGCAATTGGGGCAACAGCGATTGCGTGACGATCGCCGGAGACGCGGCGTCGTTCATGGCGGCAGCAGACGCGTTGCGGGCGTTGCCGCCGGGCTGGTCGAGCGGAATGGATGCGCGATTGGCGGAGATGTCCTGGGACGGGATCTGGTCGCGCATGGCGGCGCTGATCGACACCGCGCGCGGCTCCACGGAGGTTCAGCTTGCCGTGATCGACAGGAAGCCGGAGCCGCCGACGTTGCCGGTCTGAAACTGGTAATGCGAGGTGTCGCTCATCGTCTTGCCGGCAAAGGTCAGGCTGCTGTCGATGGAGCCGTTGCCATCGACATCGAAGCGTAGTGTCGCACCGGTGTAGCCGACCGCACCGGCATTCTGGTCCCACCAGCGGGCCGAGGTGTCGGCGTTGAAGCCGTAGACGATGATGCTGTCACCGCCGTGGAACGACGAGATCGTGTTCCATGTCGTGATGGCCTGGTCGGCGTGGAGCAGGAAGGTGTCAGCACCGGTGCCGCTGACGATGAAGCTTGACCCGTGCTGCATGTCGAGCACGTTTGTACCACCTTGAAGTTGCACCGCGGTCGCGGCAGCGGCCGTGGTGCTGATCAGCATGCCGCTCTGCTGGGCGACGATGGCGAGCGTCGTCGCCCCATCGTAGAGGAACTGCGTCTGCAGGTTGTCGATCGCGCCGGCATAGGTCTGCACCTGGGAGTAGGTGCTGGTGCCCGTTGCGGTCGAGGTGAGCACGGTTTGGCTCGAGATCGGGAAGGACGGGTAGGTCGAGGCAGCCGCGGCGGCGGTGACCGCGAGCGATGCCGTCGCGGTAGCCACGCCGCCAGCGCCGTCGTCCAGCTTGAGCCCAAACGTCTCCGTGCCGGCGGCGGCCGGCGTGAACAGCAGCGCGCGAGCGGCGGCCTGCACGGTGGAGATGGTGCCGGAGAGCACGTAGTCGCCATTGGCAGTCGTGGTCAGGCCGGCCGGACCCGATAATGTGTCGAGCGTTGGATCGGACAGGTGAATGGTCAGCGTTTCCACCTGGCCGGCGTCCGGATCGGCGAGGGCGAGCGTCTGAAACGGCAGCACGAGCATGGAATTGGTGGCGTTCTGGGCGCTGCTGACGTTGCTGATCGTCGGCGGCGCGTCGACCGCGCCCAGCGACAGGGTGTTGCTCACCGTTTGAGAGATGCGCGCCCCGCTGTTGTTCGGATCTGCGGTGCTGACCGTCGTGTTGATGGTACCCTGCCCGGCGGTGGTGCCGGCGCCCTGCACGGTGATGCGGAGGACGACCTGATCGGCGCTGGTGACCAGATTGTCGGCGGCGTCGACGACCGTGCCGAGTTGAACGGCACCGCCGGGCTGCACGATGACGGGTGCGCTGGCGGTCAGGTGGCTGCCGACGCTGAGAATTTCGGTCGACACCAGTTGCAGATAGGCGTTGCCGATCTGGGGCAGCATCTCGTCGATGCGGAAATCATTCACCGTACCCTCGGGCAAGGTGACGACGATGTTGAACGACGCGGTCTGACCGGCGGGGAGGGTGGCGGCGGGTTGATTGGCGGTGCTGGTGATCAGCAACGGGCCGGTCTGCACGGGAGTGCTCGCCGTCAGCGGTGCCGTCGCGCTCGGCGCGAGGTTGGTGCCGCCATGGGAGGCGGCGTAGCTGACGATCTGCGCCGTGTTGCTGACGGTCGCACCGGGCAGCGCCACGGCGTTGGTGGCGTAGGCGGTGAAGGTGATGAGGGCGACGTTGGCGCCGGAATTGTCGTCATAGGCGGCGACTGGCGCGGTGAGCGTCAGGCCGCTGGAGGGGTCGAACAGGTTGCCGCTGTATTTGAGGACGTTGCCGGCACCGTCGACCACCGTGAGGTCCGACCCGGCGAGGGCGAAACCGACCGGTAGGGTGTCGCGCAGCTTGACGTCATAGCCAGCCACGGTGGCGAAGTTCTGCAGCGCGATGACGAAGGTGACTTGATCGCCGGCGTCGACGTCATAAACCTCGTCGTTGAACGGCTCCCCCGCGATGCCCTGGCTGCTGACGAGGTCGGCGAACTGGCCGGTGAACGGATCAAACGCGGCCGGGCCCCCGGTGCCGGTAAACGTGCTGTCATCCGCAGATGCAAACAGGCTCGCCGTCTGTAATGTGAGGATTGGCCGTGGTGTCGTCGCCATGAAGGCGTTTTGCCCCTGTTCGTCGTGCAGCAGGGTAGGGGCAGCGAATGAATGAAGAGCTAAGGAGATCAACATGACCGAAAACCATCGCATCGTTCTCGCCAGCCGGCCGCAGGGTGCGCCGACATCGGCCAATTTCCGGCTCGAGACGGCACCGGTGCCACAGCCCGCCCAGGGCCAGATCGTGCTGAAGACGTTGTTCCTGTCGCTCGACCCCTATATGCGCGGGCGGATGAGCGATGCCGCCTCCTATGCCGCGCCGGTCGGCATCGGCGAGGTCATGACGGGGGAGGTCGTGGGCCGGGTCACGGCATCGCAGGCAGAGGGGTTTGCGGAAGGGGATCTGGTGGCCGGCCGCACCGGCTGGCAGGAATGGGCGATCGGGGATGCCAAGTTGGTGCGCAAGCTCAGCGAAACCGGCTCGCCGCCGTCGACGGCCCTGGGCGTGCTGGGGATGCCTGGCATGACCGCATGGGTCGGGATGCACAATATCGGGCAGCCGAAAGCGGGCGAGACGGTGGTCGTGGCAGCGGCAAGCGGGCCGGTCGGGTCGATGGTCGGTCAAATCGCCAAGTTGCGTGGCGCGCGCGCGGTCGGGATCGCCGGCGGGGCGGACAAATGCGCCTACGTCGTCAACGAACTCGGGTTCGATGCCTGCATCGACCATCGCGACCCGGCGCTCGGCACATTACTGGCCGCAGCCTGCCCGAAGGGGATCGACGTGTATTTCGAGAACGTCAATGGCGCGGTGTGGGACGCGGTGTTCCCCCTGCTCAACCCGTTTGCGCGCGTGCCGGTGTGCGGCTTGGTGGCGAATTACAACATGACGGACTTGCCGGCCGGGCCGGACCGCACGGCGCTGCTGTTCCGGGCGACGTTGACCAAGCGGCTGCGGATTCAGGGCTTCTTGGTCTACGACTTCGCCGATCAGGAAGGCGATTTCATCAAGGAGATGGCGCCGCTGGTGAAAAGCGGCGCCATCAAGCATCGGGAGGACATCAGCCAGGGTCTTGCCTCAGCACCCGAGACGTTCATCGGCATGCTGACCGGCGGCAATTTCGGTAAGACCCTGGTGCACGTCGCGGACTAGGTCCCCAGAAGCTGGCCACCATCGACGACGATGCTCTGGCCAGTGATCCAGCTGGCGCGGCGGGAGCCGAGGAACAGGATGACCTCGGCGACCTCCTCCGGTTGACCCATCCGGCCGAACGGGATGGAGGCCAGGGTCGCGTCATAGAGCGGCGGGTTATCCGTCTTGCGCTGATCCCACACGCCGCCCGGGAACTCGATCGAGCCCGGAGCGACGGCGTTGGCGCGGATGCCGCGGTCCGAGAGGATGCGCGCCTGGCTGGCGGTGTATGAGTCGATGGCTGCCTTGATCGCGGCATAGGGTGGGTTGCGCTTGGAGGCGCGCAGGGCGGAGATGCTGGACACGTTGACGATGGCGCCCTCGCCGGCGCGCTCGAGGTAGGGCAGGGCGGCCTGGCTGGCGCGGACCGTGGCCAGCATGTCGACGTTGAAGCTGGCGGCCCAGCCGGCCTCGTCGTCGGCGGCGGCGAAGCCGGACGCGTTGTTGACCAGCACGTTGATGCCGCCCAGCGCGTCGGCCGCCTGCGGGATGAAGCGGGCGATGTCCTCGGCCTTGGCGAGGTCGACCGGCGCGGCGAAGGCGACCGGCGCGCCCGCGGCCTCCAGTTCCTTGCGGGTGATTTCGAGGGTCTCGGCGCCGCGCGCGCAGATGGCGACCGAAGCGCCCGCGCGGGCAAAGGCGAGGGCGGCGGAGCGGCCGATGCCGCGGCTGCCGCCCATGATCACGACGCGCCGTCCGGAAAACTCGCTCATAGATTGGCCTTTCGAGTGGTGGCTGTGGCTTGCGATCCTGGATTGCCGCGTCGCTGCGCTCCTCGCAATGACCAAAGGAGGCTTATGATGCGGCAACAACCGGAGGAACCCGATCCATGTGGACGCCAGCAAGCTTTTACCCCGACCCGGCGGTGCAGATCCTGGACCCGAGCTTTGCCAAATATCGGGTGACCCTGGCGGCGGTGGAACGGCTGGCCACCGGGCTGAGATGGGCCGAGGGGCCCGTCTGGTTCGGCGATGCGCGACATCTGCTGGTGAGCGACATTCCCAACAACCGCATCGTCAAATGGGACGAGCAGACCGGGCTGCTCAGCGATTTCCGCCGGCCGAGCGGCTTTGCCAACGGCAATACGCGGGACCGGCAGGGGCGGCTGGTGACGTGCGAGCATGGTGGACGCCGGGTCACGCGGACGGAGCATGGCGGGGCGATCACGACGCTGATCGACCGCTTCGAGGGCAAGCGGCTGAATTCGCCCAACGACATCGTGGTCAAGTCGGACGGCACGATCTGGTTTACCGATCCGCCGTTTGGGCTGCTGAGCGATTACGAGGGCGAGCGCGCGGAACGGGAGCGGCCGGACTGCGTCTATCGCCTCGATCCGGTGAGCGGCCAGGTCACCGTGCTGGAGGACAGCGTGCCGGGCCCGAATGGCCTGGCGTTCTCGCCGGACGAGAAGACGCTGTATCTGGTCGCCAGCCGCGCGACGCCGCGCGAGATCGTGGCCTACGATGTCAGCGATTCAGGGCGGTTGAGTCATGGCCGGGTGCTGATCGACGCCGGCCCGAACGGGACGCCGGACGGCTTCCGCGTCGACGAGGACGGCAATCTCTGGTGCGGCTGGGGGATGGGCACGCCGGAATTGGACGGTGTGATGATCTTCAACCCGGCCGGCGAGCCGATCGGGCGAATCGCACTGCCGGAGCGCTGCGCCAATCTGTGCTTCGGCGGGCTGCATCGGAACCGGCTGTTCATGGCCGCGAGCCAGTCGATCTACGCGCTTTACGTCAACACGCGGGGGGCTCTCTAGACCGCGTGTCATGGCGCCCTCTCCCCACCGCGGGAGAGGGCGCCGGGGCGATCAGGCGCGCTTGCGGCGCAGGGCGCCGAGTCCGAGTAGGCCGGCAGCGATGAGGGTCATGGAGGCGGGCTCGGGCACGGCGGCGGCGCCGGTCATCTCGACGCGCAGGCCGGTCGGTCCACCCCCGTTGAAGACCTTGAAGTCGATGGTGTTCAGGCCGTCCTTGAAGCCCTTGTCGATCGTGAAGGCTTGGAACGAGGAGAAGCCGTTGCCGGTGGCGCCGGTCGAGATCCCATTGATCAGGATGTCCTGCCCGACATCGTCCATGGACCAAAGGCCGCTGATCGATGCGGTGCGCGGGTTCAGGCCGCTAAGGTCAAACGAAACGCGGTACGTGTAGGTGCCGACGGGGCCGCTCAGATCGCTGCCGTTCGGCCCGATCCAGGCGGAGCTGGAGTCGTCACCCATCCAGGGTAGGATCGGGAAGCCGTTGGCGCTGTTGGCGACGCGAACTGCACCTGCGCTGCCGGACGGACCGGTCATGCTGTAGTGCATCTCGGCGGCGCCGTTGGCCGCCGGCTTGCCTTTGGCGTCGACGCCGGTGTCGAACAAGGTGATGGCTGCGGCGTGGGCATGCGGCGCGGCTGCGCCCAACGAAATAGCGGTGAAACCGGCCAGCATAGCATGCCGCAGAAAGTGCATCGGAGCGTCCCTATTCGCCTAAGTGATACGTTATATACGCGTCATTTCTAAGTTAAGTCCAGCTATTTCGCGCATAGGTTGCATTTTTAGATCAGATACACGTCTCTGGTCGGCTGCTGTCGTCCCGGGCTTCTCTGGCCAGAAAAGCAAAGACCGCCGTAAGCTGGCTGGAACGAATAATTCGGGAGGCCGGCACAATGTCCGCAGTTATGACCGCTACGCCGCGGGTGAAGAAAATCCAGCGAACAGCGCTGCTGATGTTGGTGCTGGCCGGCGTGGTCAACTACATCGACCGCGCGACCCTGGCGGTGGCCAACCCGTTCATCCGCGAAGAGTTGGGCCTGTCGATCCCGGACATGGGCTACCTGCTTTCCGCCTTTCTATGGGCCTATGCGTTCTCGCAGCTGCCGACCGGGGCGATGGTCGACAAACTCGGGCCGCGTAAGCTGCTGACTATCGGGCTGACGCTGTGGTCGTTCGCCCAGCTGCTTGGCGGATTAGTGCGGAATTTCGGCGAGTTTTTCGCCGCCCGTCTGCTGCTCGGCGTGGGCGAGGCGCCGCAATTTCCGACCGGGGCGCGGGTGGTGCGGGATTGGTTCAATCCGCGCGACCGCGGCTTGGCGACCGGCGTGTTCAACTCGGCCTCCACGTTGGGCACGGCAATCGCGTTGCCGCTGCTGACATGGTTGATGCTGAGCTTTGGCTGGCGCGCGACGTTCGTGATCATGGGGGTGGCCGGGCTGCTGGTCGGGCTGTTGTGGTTCCTGGTGTACCGCGATCCGAAAGCGGTGGCGTTGACGGCGGAAGAGAACGCCTACCGCACGGCCGGCGACCCGCCAGGACAGCGGACGGAGGTGACGTTCCGGGAATGGAAGGCTTTGTTCCGGTTCCGCACCACCTGGGGAATGATCACCGGGTATTTCGGCTGCATCTATCTCACGTGGATCTATACGGCGTGGCTGCCGGGCTATCTTGAGATCGAGCGGCACATGAGCGTGAAGGCAACCGGCATCGCGGCGGCGATCCCGTTCGCCTGGGGCGTCGTCGGCGGCATCTCGGGCGGCTACCTGGCCGATATCCTGGTGCGGCGCGGGGTCGACCCGGTGAAAAGCCGGAGGTATCCGGCGGCGATCGCGTTGCTGGGGACCTCGGCCTGCACGCTGGCGGCGGCGTTCGTGACCAGCAACACGCTGGCGATCGCGTTCATCTCGGCGAGCCTCTTCCTGGTCTATGTCACCAGCACCTGCGCCTGGGCACTGAGCTCGGTGGCGGCGCCGACCAACTGCACGGCCTCCATCGGCGCGATGCAGAATTTCGGCGGCTATCTCGGCGGTGCGCTGGCGCCGACGGTGACCGGGCTGATCGTGGGCGCGACCGGCTCGTTCGTCTGGGCGCTGGTGGTGGGCGCGGCAATCGGGGTCGCGTCGGCGCTGTCCTACCTGTTCGTGGTCAAGGACCCGATCACGGCCGAGGGCATGGATTTGGGCCCCGATCTAACCCAGCTCGGTCGCGCTCGGTAATCCAGGCAGGCCGGTCGCGGCCAGGATCGCGTTGAGGATGGCCGCTTCGGTAACCCGGGCGGCCATCAAACCGAGCGGCAACATGTTGCCTGGCAGCGTGCTGGCTCCGGTCGCCACGGCGAACATTGTGTCGCCATCAAACATGGTGTGCACCGGGTCGATCGTGCGGGCGAGGCCGTCATGCGATTGCTGGGCGAGCTTGCGGCATTGCGCCTTGGTCAGCGCAGCATCGGTGGCGACGACGCCGATGGTGGTGGCCATGCCGGTCTGCAATGCGGGCGGAGCGTCGCCGCCCAGGATCGCCTCCGTCGTGCCGATGCCCCGTGACCCGTCCGCGTTCCGCAGCCCGGCCAGCAGCCGATCCGTCGCAGGGTCCCTGACGTCGCCGACCGCGTTGACGGCGACGATGGCGCCCACCGTCACCTTGCCGACACGGACGGAGGCGGTGCCGATCCCGCCTTTCATGGCCTGCGCTATGCCGAACAGCTTGCCGACCGTGGCACCGGTGCCGGCGCCGACGGAGCCTTGCGCCGGGCTGCCAACGCTGGCGGCGACGCAGGCGGCGTAGCCCGCGGCGGCGTCGGGGCGGATAGCCGGGTCGCCGACGGCGAGGTCGAACAGGACCGCGGCCGGCACGATCGGCACGATGGCCGCGCCAGTCTTGTAGCCGATGCCGTGTTCCTCGAGGTAGCGCATCACCCCGGTCCCGGCATCGAGCCCAAAGGCGCTGCCGCCGGAAAGAAGGATGGCGTGGATCTTCTCGACGAGATTGCTCGGATCGAGCAGGTCGGTCTCGCGCGTGCCGGGCGCAGCGCCACGCACGTCCACGCCGGCAGTCGCGCCCGCGCGGGCGAGGATAACCGTGCAGCCGGTAGGACGGCGGGTGTCGGTGAAATGCCCGACCTCGATGCCTGGCACGTCAGTGATGGCGCCGCCGAGCCGACGGGTCGGAGCAGCGGCGCCAAGGGTAGGGGGCAGGAGCGCGGAGGCGGCCAAGGCCGTCACTGTCGCGCGCCTGCCCGGCGGCATCAGGCGGCTTGGTGGAGTGCCTGCCAGACCCGCTCGGGGGTAGCCGGCATGTCGATCGTCTTGGCACCGGCGCTGCGGAGTGCATCGACGATGGCATTGATCATCGCCGGCGGACTGCCCACCGCGCCGGCCTCGCCCGCACCCTTCACGCCCAACGGGTTGCTGGTGCACGGGATCTCGATCAGGTCGACCTCGATGTCCGGCAGGTCCGATGCGCGGGGCAGGGTGTAGTCCATCAGGCTGCCGGAAAGCAGCTGCCCGGAGGACGGGTCATAGACGGTGCGCTCCATAACGGCCTGGCCGAGCCCCTGGGCGACGCCGCCATGGACCTGGCCGCGGACGATCATGGGGTTCACCGCCTTGCCGACGTCGTCGACGACGATGTAGCGCACCGTGCTGATGGAGCCGGTGTCCGGATCGATCTCGACCTCGGCCATATGGCAGCCGTTGGGGAAGGTATGCACGCTGATCTTGGCGATCTCGGCGGCATCCAGTTGGCTGGCGCCGTCCTTGCCACGCTGGTGCGCGGCCAGGGCCAGTATGTCCATGCCGCGATCGGTGCCGGTGATGCTGAAACGGCCCGCCTCGAACACGATATCGGCCACGGCGGCCTCTAGCGCTTCGGACGCGGCCTGCTTGCCCTTGTCGATCACCGACGCTGCCGTGACCAGGATCGCCTGCCCTTCAGAGTAGAGTGACCGTGCGCCACCGGTGCCGCCACCGGTCGGGATGGTGTCGGTATCACCCTGCTTGATGCGGATCTTGTCGGGATCGATGCCGAGTTGATCGACCATCAGCTGGACGTAAGCCGTCTCATGCCCTTGGCCGCTGCTCTGCGTGCCAACATAGACGTCCACGAAGCCGTCACCGGCGAAGCGGATTTCAGCGCGCTCGGTGTCGGCGCCGCCAGTGGCCTCGAGATAATAGGCGGTGCCGATGCCGCGCTTGCGGCCACGCGCCTCGCTAGCAGCCCGGCGGGCAGGGAAGCCGGCCCAATCGACCTTCGCCATGGCGGCGTCGATCACCTGGATGAAATCGCCACTGTCATAGGTCTGGTTCATCGCGGACACGTACGGCATCGCCGCCGGCAGAACCATGTTCCGCTTGCGCAGCTCGATGCGATCGATCCCGAGTTCGTAGGCGGCGGTATCGATCAGCCGCTCGACCAGGTAGTTGCTCTCCGGACGGCCGGCACCGCGGTAGGCGTCCACTGGGACAGTGTTGGTGAACACGCCGATGACGTTCACGTAGGCCGACTGAAAGTTATAAACGCTGGCCAGCACCTTGGTGCCGGCACCGGTCGGGATGAACGGCGCATAGGTGCTGAGGTAAGCGCCCATGTTGGCGACGTTGCGGCTGCGGATGGCGAGGAACTTGCCCTCCGCATCGAGCGCGATCTCGCCCTGGGTGATGTTGTCGCGGCCATGCGTGTCGCACAGGAAGGCTTCCGACCGCTCGGACGTCCACTTTACCGGGCGACCCAGCTTGCGGGCGGCGTAGCAGGTGAGCGCATGTTCCGCGTAAAGAAACAGCTTCATGCCGAAGCCGCCGCCTACGTCGGGAGTCACGACGCGGAAGGACTCGGCGCCAGTCTTGAATACGACGGTTCCCAGCAGGTTCTTAATGCCCCAACCGCCCTGGGTGTTGGTGTGCAGCGTCCAGCGCTCGCCGTCGTAATCCGCGAGGGCGGCGCGCGCCTCCATCGAGTTCACGACGATACGATTGTTGACCACGGTCAGCTTGGCGACGTGGGCGGCGCTGGCGAACATTTCATCCGTCTTGGCCTTGTCGCCGGTCTCCCAATCGAACACGACGTTGTTCTTCACGTCGGGCCAGACCAGAGCGGCGTCGGAGTCCATAGCGGCGCCGAGATCAGTGCAGCTCGGCAGCATGTCGTATTCGATTTCGACCAGCTCGGACGCGTCGCGCGCCTGTTGCTGCGTCTCGGCGACGATGAAGGCGACGGGGTCACCGACATGGCGAACGGCGCCATCGGCCAGCACCTTATGCGGCGGGTCCGCCCGGTCGGAGCCGTCGCGGCTCTTTAGCGGGATGCCGCAGGGCAGGGGGCCGATGTCATCAGCGTTCAGGTCGGCGGCGGTATAGACGCCCAGCACACCCGGAGCGGCCTTAGCGGCGGTCACGTCGATGCGAGAGATGGTCGCGGCGGCATAGGGGCTACGCAGCACGATGCCGACCGCGGTGTCGGCCAGCGCGATGTCGTCCGTATAGTTGCCATGGCCGAGCAGGAGGCGAGGATCTTCGACGCGACGAACCGGTTGTGCGATGCCGAACTTAGCCATTTTCTTATGAGCTCCTGCCGATCTTTCACATCATATCTGGCTGGAACGGCGCACGCCAAGGGGGCGTCGGCGGCCCCCTCGGCGCGATTGGCTCAGGGAACCAGCGGATTGTAGCGCTGCACGCCGATGCCAGTGTTGAGTTCGGCACCAATCCCGGGGCCGAAGCTCGGTGCGTCCGCAGCGCCGACGGTGCTCAACGCCGGGGTCGGCGCCGCCTGCAAAGGACGGGTAGTCGATGAGCCTGTGCCGATCGAAGCCGGATTGACATGGCCGGGCTCGCCCTGGGTGCAGGCGGTCATCAGCCCGATCATGCCGACGGTGAGGGTCGTGGTCGCTAATCTCGATACCAGGGTGTGCATTGGTCTGATCCTATCCGCAGGGATGTCGCGGGGAGGAAAGCCGGGCTGACCAAAAAGGTTCACGCGGTCAGCGAACAAACCGGCGTCCAGTGTTTCCGGGGTCACTCGGCGGCATCGGCGTGCTCGCGGTTGGGGGTGCCGGCGAAGCGGTTCTTGGCCCATTCGCGCACGCTCTGAAACCAGACATACAGCATCGGAATTAGGAAGATGCCGAATACGGAGGCTGCGAGCATGCCGGCGAACACCGGCGTGCCGACCGAACGGCGGCTGATCATGGCCGCGCCGTTGGCCGTCACCAGCGGGATCAGGCCGAGGATGAAGGCAATGGACGTCATCATCACCGCGCGGAATCGCGTCTGCGCCCCGAGCCGGGCGGCCTCGCGGATGCTCTTGCCGGCCTCGCGCTGCTCCTTGGCGAATTCGACGATCAGGATGCCGTTCTTGGCCGCCAGCGCGATCAACACCACCAGCCCGATCTGCCCATACAGATCCAGCGACAACCCGGCGATTAGCAGCCCGGCGAACGCCCCCAACACGCCCACCGTCACCGACAGCAACACCGGAACCGGAATCACCCAGCTTTCATACAGCGCCACCAGGAACAGGTAGGCGAACAGCACCGCCAACCCGAGGATGTAGGCGGTCTGGCCGGAGGCCGAGACTTCCTGATAGGCCGTGCCGGTCCATTCGTAGGCGTAGCCAGACGGCAGGACGTTCTTGCTGACCGCCGCCATCGCGGCCAGGCTGGCGCTGGAGGAGACGCCGGGCTTGGGCGTGCCGTTGATGCCGATCGAGCGGTAGTTGTTGTAGCGGCTGATGGTTTGCGGCCCCAGCACGATGCGCGCCGACGCGATGCTGCGCATGGGCACCATCTGACCTTTGTCGTTGCGGACCTGGATCTGCCAGATCGAGGGAATGTCGGTCCGGTCGGCGGCCTCGCCCTGGATGTTGACCTGCCAGATGCGGCCGAACAGGTTGAAGTCGTTGACGTAAATTCCGCCCAGCGTTGCCTGCAGCGCGGTGAACACGTTGCTGATCGACAGGCCGAGCGCCTGCGCCTTTTCGCGATCGATGTCGAGGAAGATGGTCGGCGTGGTGGCGCTAAAGGTGCTGAACACGCGGGCGAGCGCCGGGTCCTGATTGGCGGCGGCGAGCAGGCCGTTCAGCACGCCGCCCATGGCCGCCGGGTCGGCGCCTTCGAGGTTCTGCAGCTGGTACTCGAAGCCGCCCGACGTGGATAGCCCGATGATCGGCGGCAGGTTGAACGGGAATGCGCTGGCCGAGCGGATCTGCTGCAACTGGCCGAACATGCGGCCGATCACCGCCTGCACCTTGTCGGCTGCCGCCGCTCGGTCGGCGAACGGCTTAAGCCGCATGACCATAAAGGCGGCGTTGGATTGGTTGCTACCGTCGAGCAGCGAGAAGCCGACGATGCCCAGCACGTTCTGGATCTGCGGGATGTCGCGGGTGATGCCCTCGATGCGCTGAACCACCTCGCGCGTGCGGGTCACGCTGGCGGCGTCAGGCAACTGGACGGCGACAAAGAACGCGCCCTGGTCCTCGTCGGGCAGGAAGCCGGTCGGGGTCTTCAGGCTGAGGGCGAAGATGCCGGCGACCGACGCGCCGACCAGGACGAGCGAGATCACGGAAAAGCGGATCAATCGGGCGACGATGTTGGCGTAACCGTCGCGGGCCCAGTCGATGCCGCGGCCGATGCGGCCCATGATGCCGCGACGCGGCCCGTGATGCGGGCGGAGGAACACGCCGCACAGCGCCGGCGACAGCGTCAGCGCGTTGATCGCCGAGACGAGCATCGCCACCGAAATTGTCACCGCGAATTGCCGGAACAGCGTGCCGGAGATGCCGGGGATGAAGCCGATCGGCACGAACACGGAGAGCAGCACCAGGGTGATGGCGATGATCGGGGCGGTGATCTGGCCCATCGCCTTCTTGGTGGCCTGCTTAGGGGTAAGGTGCGGCTCTTCCTCCATCACCCGCTCGACGTTCTCGACCACGACGATGGCGTCGTCGACCACGATGCCGATCGCCAGCACCAGGGCCAGCAACGAGACGGTATTGGCCGAGTAGCCGATCACCAGCAGCACCGCGAACGTGCCGATCAGGCTGACCGGAACGGCGAAGGTGGGAATCAGCGTCGCGCGGAAATTGCCCAGGAAGATGAACACCACCAGGACCACCAGCACGAAGGCTTCGGCAAGGGTATGGATCACCTCCTCGATGGTGTCGGAGACGAAGCTCGAGCTGTTGTAAAAGACGGTAGACTTCAGGCCCTCGGGGAAGCGGGTTTGCAAGTCGTTCAGCGCCTGCTGCACCCGCTCGCTGGTCTGCACGGCGTTAGCGCCGGGCGCGAGATAGACGCCGACGGTGACGGCCGGATTGCCATTGAGCCGGCTTTCGCTGTCCTGCGTCGCCGCACCCAGTTCGACCCGGGCGACGTCGTGCACGCGAAGCAGCGAGCCATCCGGATTGGCGCGCAGCACGATGTTGCCGAATTCCTCCGGCGAGGTGAGACGGCCCTTGGTCTGCAGGTTGATCTGGAACTGCGTGTCGTTGCTGGTCGGCCGGCCGCCGACCCGGCCCACCGGCGCCTGCACGTTCTGCTGCTGGATCGCGGTGATGACGTCGTTGGGGGACAGGTTGAGGCTGACCAGCCGCGCGGTGTCGAGCCAGATGCGCATGGAATAATCCAGCGCGCCGAACAGCGACGCCGAGCCGACCCCGGGCACGCGGCTCAACCGGTCCAGCACGTTGATGGTGACGTAGTTGCTGATGAACAGCGGCGACTGCTTGGCGCCTTCGGAGCTGAACGATAGGAACTCCAGGATCGCCGAGGAACGCTTCTGCACCGTGACGCCCTGGCGCTGCACCTCCTGCGGCAGGCGCGACAGCGCGGCCTGGACGCGGTTGTTGACGTTGACGGTGTTGATGTCCGGGTTGGTGCCCAGCTCGAAGCTGACGGTCAGGCCGTAGCTGCCATCGTTGCCCGAGTTGGACTTCATGTAGATCATCCGGTCCGCACCGTTGACCTGCGCCTCGAGCGGCTGCGCGACGGTCGACTCGACCACGGAGGCGGATGCGCCGGGGTAGCGCGTGGTGACCTGCACCTGCGGCGGCACGATGTCGGGGAACTGCGCCACCGGGATGCGCAGCATGGCCAGCGCGCCGGCCAGCGTCATAATGATGGCGATGACGATCGCCAGGCGGGGACGGTCGACGAAGACGGCGGAGATCATCTCAGGTCTTCGGTGCCGGGGTGGGGGCGAGGGTAGGGGGCGTCGCTGCCGGACCGGGGTTGACGACGGCACCGGGCCGTACGCGCTGCACGCCGTCGACGACCACCATCTCGCCCTCCTTGATGCCCGACGACACGATCGCCGTCTCGGGCGAGCTCTGGCCCAGCTGGACCCGGCGCGCCTCCGCCTTGTTGCCGTCGCCGATCACCCAGACGTAGTTGCCCTGTTGGTCCGACAGGATGGCCGCGCGCGGGATGCCGATCGCCTCGACCGGCGCCACGCCCTGCAGCAGCACGGTGACGAACTCGCCGTCGGTCAGGTCACGCGAGGCCACTTCTCCCGCCTTGGCGCCGGTGCGGACCGGGTTGGGGATGGTGCCGCGCAGCACCACGGTGTCGGTCGTGGTGGCCACCGTGTTGTCGACATAGTTCAACGTGCCGGCCGTGCCATACATCTTGCCGGTCGGCAGCCGCAGCTTGATCGTCACCGCCCCGAAGCCGCCATTGCTGGCGTATTTGTCGCGCAAGTCGAGCGCGGCGCGCAGCGACACGGGGAACACGACATACATCGGGTCCTGGCTGACGATGGTCGCCAGCGTGCCGGTCGCGGGCCCGACGACGTTGCCAACGGTGACGCTGGTGCGGCTGATCAGGCCGTCGATCGGGGCCTTGATGTCAGTGTAGTCGAGGTTAATCTGCGCTTGCCGCAGCTGCGATTGCGCGGCGAGTTGAACCGCCTGCCCGGTGCGCTGCGCGGCGATGGCATCGTCCACCAGGCTGCGCTGGCCCGCCGGCGTGTTGAGCAACGACTGCACCCGACCGAGCTTGAGGCCGTTATTCTGCACCGTTGCTTCCGCCTGCGCGACGGTCGCGGCCTGTGCGGCGACCTGCGCCTCGAACGGGCCGCGTTCCAGCTGGTACAGCAGCTGCCCGGCCTTGACCTCGGAACCCTCGACGAACAGGCGCTTCTCGATAAAGGCGGTGACGCGGGCTACCAAGTCGACCCGGTTCACCGCCTGGATCCGGCCGACGAACTCGACCTCCTCGACCACGGAGGTTCGCTTCGCCGTGACGACGCCAACGGCGGGCGGACCGGCCGCGCCTTGCGCATGACCAGCGTGAGGGCAGGCGAGCAGAACAAGGAGCAGGGCCGAGGCGATGCGCATCGTTGCAATGTACCTTGTTTTGCTGCACTGCGCCAAATCCACACTCTTGCATCACGGAAGCGTGTCATGCGCAGGTGCGTCCAAGAGCGCGAGATGTCGGTATGGGCGAAGGTGTGACCTACAAGGAGAGAGTAGCCGCACGATGCTGCCCAAACGATGATACCTGACGCCGCCGGCGCCTCGCCGAGCATGGCGCAATGGTTCCGGCTCAAGGAAGTCCACCCCGACGCGCTGCTGCTCCTGCGCATGGGCGATTTCTACGAGCTGTTCTTTGCCGATGCCGAAGCCGCCGCCGGGGCGCTCGACATCGTCCTGACCCGGCGCGGCGAGCATGGTGGCGAGAAGATCCCAATGTGCGGCGTCCCTGTCCATGCCGCCGAGGCCTATCTTTCGCGGCTGATCCGGCGCGGATTCCGCGTCGCGGTCGCCGAGCAGATGGAGCCGGCCAAGGGGCGCGCCGGCAAGGGCCCGCTTAAGCGCGAGATCGTGCGCCTGGTCACGCCCGGCACGCTGACGGAGGACAGCCTGCTCGAGGCGCACCGGCCGAACCTGCTGCTGGCGATTGCGCGGCTCGGTGAGCGCCTTGGGGTCGCGTGGTTGGACGTCTCGACCGGGTTGTTCGAAACCGCGGCGACGGAAGCGGCGGAGCTGATGGCGTTGTTGGGCAAGCTCGAGCCCGCGGAGATCCTGGCGCCACCCGGCCTCGACCTCGGCGACTGGGCAGCCCGGCGCGGCCCGGAGGTGGCGCCGCCCGCCCCGCTGGCCGGTGGCGCCCGCGTCGCCGCCGCCTTCGGGGCGACCAGCCTGGAGTCGTTCGGCGTGTTCAGCGATGCCGAGACGGTCGCCGCCGCCCTGGCGCTCGACTACCTGCGTCTGACCCAGGCCGGCAATCTGCCGCGGCTGTCACGCCCGGTCAGCGCCGGGCTCGGTGGCGAGATGATGCTCGATGCCGCCACGCGGGCGAGCCTGGAGATCACCCGTGCCCGCGATGGCGGCGGCCACACCCTGCTGGCGGCGATCGACCGAACCTCCACCGCGGCCGGCGCGCGCCTGCTGGCGCAATGGCTGTCGGGGCCGCTGCTGGACGTGTCGGAGATCTCCGGTCGTCAGGATTGGTGGAGCTGGCTGCTGGACCATCCGGCAGTGCTGGACCGTCTGCGGGCGGCCTTGAAGGGTGTGCCCGATCTGGCCCGCGCGCTGGGGCGCATCGGTGCGGCGCGCGGCACCCCGCGCGACCTCGGCTCCGTCCGCGCCGCTTTGCAGGCCGCCGGCACCATCGCGGCGGCGCTGGGCGGCGCGCCGTTTCCGCTCGCGGCCCTGATGGTCGATGGGTCGCTGCAAGCCACGCTGGAGCGGGCGCTCGTGGAGACGCCGCCGGCGCGCAGCGAGGATGGCGGCGCGATCGCTCCCGGCTTCGACGGCGAGCTGGATGCCGAGCGGGCGTTGCGCGACGATAGCCGCCGGGTCGTGGCCGGCATGGTGCTAGACTACGCGCAACGGTTCGGCGTCGCCTCCCTCAAGATCAAGCATCACGCGCAACTCGGCTACGTAATCGAGGCGCCGTCCGCCGCCGTCGAAAAGCTCCGCGCCGACCCGGCGTTGCAAATGCGCCAGGCCACCACCAACGGCGCCCGCTTCACCACCGCGGAATTGGCCGACTTAGACCGCCGCATCGGCGAGGCGGCCGACCGGGCTGCGGCCCGCGAGCAGGCCGTGCTGGCGCATCTGGTCTGCTCCGTCATGGCCGAGGCCGACGCGCTGGCCGGCGCGGCGACCGCGCTGGCCACTCTGGACGTGCTACAGGCCTGCGCGCGCCTGGCAGAAGGCGGGCGCTGGTGCCGCCCGGTGGTGCGCGACGACGCCGCATTCTGCGTCAAGGGCCTGCGGCACCCGGTGGTGGAACGCGCGCTCGGCAGTGCGGCCGGCTTCGTGCCCAACGATTGCGACCTGTCGCCGGCCAAGCGGCTGCTGCTGCTCACCGGGCCGAACATGGCGGGGAAGAGCACCTTTCTGCGGCAGAACGCGCTGGCGGCGGTGCTGGCCCAGGCCGGGCTGCCGGTGCCGGCCGAGAGCGCCGAGATCGGAATCGTTGATCGCCTGTTCAGCCGCGTCGGCGCCGCCGACGACCTGGCGCGCGGCCGCTCGACCTTCATGGTCGAGATGACGGAAACCGCGGCGATCCTGCACCAGGCCGGGCCGCGCTCGCTGGTGGTGGTGGACGAGATAGGCCGCGGCACCAGCACGCTGGACGGCCTCGCCATCGCCTGGGCCGTGCTGGAGGCGCTGCACGGGCAGATCCGCTGCCGCACGATCTTCGCCACCCATTTCCATGAACTGGCCCGCCTGGGCCCGCAGCTGCGGCACCTCTGCGCCCATACGATGCGGGTGAAGGAATGGCGCGGCAGCGTGGTGTTCCTGCACGAGGTGGCCGAGGGGGCGGCGGGACGCTCCTGGGGCGTGCATGTCGCGCAACTGGCCGGGGTTCCGGCTGCAACCGTGAAGCGGGCTGGCGGGCTACTCGCCGCGCTGGAGAAGAACGGCCACGGCATGCCGGCAGACCTGCCGCTGTTCGCGCATCTGGGTGAAGGATCCGCCGAGGAGAGCCCAGTCGTGCTGCACGACACGCTGCACGATGCGGTGGGCGCGATCGATCCGGACCGGCTGACCCCGCGCGAGGCGCTCGAGGCGCTCTACGCCCTGAAGTCGCTCGCCGCCGAACACGGCAAATAAAACGCGGAGTTGGTTCCACGTTCAAACAATACGCCGTAGAGTATAGATAATGTCGCTGCCATCGCCACTGCCCGAGCATCCGGAGGATGCGCTCCACATCTTGAAAGCTGCACTCGGGGAGCTGGTCCCTGCCGGCAGCGGGACGGGTGGTGCAGTACCGCGCGATGCTGCGTTGGCGGTGTTCCGCCGTTACGTCGCTCGCGTGCAGCACCACGTGCAGGAGCTGTTCGAGACCGGTAACATGCCGGGCCTGCGTGCCGGCCGGCTGCTGGGCGAGCTGACCGACGGCGTGATCGCGGCGCTGCACGGCTTCGCTCAGGAGCAGGACACCGGCGGGGACCCGGCGGGCCAGCCCGGCCCGCTCGCCGTTGTCGCGACCGGTGGCTACGGCCGCGGCGTGCTGGCACCCTTCAGCGACATCGACCTGTTGTTTATCACCCCCGAGAAGGCCGTTCCGGGCACGCTCGCGGTTGTCGAGTTCATGCTCTACTTCCTGTGGGATCTCGGGCTCAAGGTCGGGCACGCGACGCGCTCGGTCGATGACTGCCTGCACGACGCCGAGCGCGACATGGTGATCCGCACTTCCATGATCGACGCGCGCCTGCTGACCGGCGACGCGGCGCTGTTCAGCGAGTTCAGCGAGCGTTTCGTCGCCTTCTGCCGCGCCGACGGCGCCGGCGCGTTCCTAGTCGCCAAGCAGGCCGAGCGCGACGCCCGGCATCGCCGCTACGGTGACAGCCCGTTCCTGGTCGAGCCCAATATCAAGGAAGGCAAGGGCGGCCTGCGCGACCTGCAGACACTGTACTGGATGAGCCGCTACGTCTTCGGCACCCAGGTGATGGGCGAGCTGGTCGGCCCCGACAGCCCGGGCGGCGGCATCCTGACCGCCAGCGAGGCCAAGCACACCCGCCGCTCCTGGTCGTTCCTGTGGACCGTCCGCTTTCACCTGCACTACATCGCCGGCCGCGCCGAGGACCGCCTGACCTTCGACCTGCAGCCTGTGGTCGGCGCCCGCATGGGCTACACGCGCCATGGCCGGCAGGACGGCGTCGAGCGGTTCATGCGGCACTATTTCCTCACCGCCCGCGAGATCACCCGCATCACGGCCGTGCTCGAACCGGCGCTGGTCCGCGCCGCCCTGGGCCCGCCGGCCACCCAGCCGGAGACGGATCGCGCGCTGTTCGAGCAAGGCTTCATCCTGGCCGACGGCAAGCTCATGAGCGCGCCGGGCCGGGATTTCGAGCGCGAGCCGCTCAACATCCTCCGCATCCTGCAGACGGCGCGGGACCGGCATCTGCAGCTGCATCCGCTGGCGCTGCGGGCGTTGATCCGGCATGAGCGCCAGGCGATCGGGCTTCGGTCCGAGCCGGAAGCGGCGGACCTATTCACCAACCTGCTTTGCACCGCCGGCGACGGCGCTCGCTGGATGGCGGTTCTCAACGAAACCGGCTTCCTCGGCCGATTCATCCCCGATTGGGCCCGCATCGTCGGCCAGATGCAGTTCGACACCTACCATGTCTTCACCGTCGACGAACATACGATCGAGGCGCTGCGGGTCCTGGATGCGCTCGAACGCGGCGAGCTGAAAGACATCGCTCCGATCGCCACCTCCTTGGTCGATGACCTGCAATCCCGTCGTGCGCTGTATGTCGCGACCCTGCTGCACGACATCGCCAAGGGGCGCGGCGGCGACCATTCGGAACTCGGTGCCGAGATCGCGCTTGAGGTCGGCCCGGCACTCGGCCTTTCCGGCGAGCAGACCGAGACGGTCAGCTGGTTGGTGCTGCATCACCTGCTGCTGAGCCAGACCGCGTTCAAGCGCGACATCGACGACCCCAAGACCATCCTCGACCTGGCCGACACCATCCAGTCGCCCGAGCGGCTCAAGCTGCTGCTGATCCTGACGGTCGCCGACATGCGGGCGGTCAGCCCGAAGGTGTGGAACGGCTGGAAGGCGATGCTGCTGCGCGAGCTGTATGGCCGGGTCGCCGACGTGCTGGCCGGCGGGCTGGCCACCACGGAGCGGGACGTCCGTGTCGCGCGCGCCAAGGAGGCTGCCGTCTGCTTGCTCGACGACTGGCCACAGCCCGACATTCAGCATTTTCTCGAGTTGGGCTACCCCGGCTACTGGCTCAGCTTCGATCCGGAGACTCATGCCCGACACGCCCGCCTCATCCGCGAGGCCGAGGGCCGCAAGGCGCCGCTGACCGTCGACACGCAGCCGATGCCGGCCCGCGAAGTGACGGAAGTGACGGTCTACACCGCCGACCACGCCGGGCTGTTCAGCCACATCGCCGGTGCGCTGGCGGTGGCCGGGGCCAGCATCGTCGACGCCCGCATTCACACGATGACCAACGGCAGCGCGCTTGACACCTTCTGGATCCAGGACGCGGCCGGCGGCATGTTCGACGCGCCGCACCGGCTGGCCCGGCTGCACGTGCTGATCGATCAAGCGCTGTCCGGTCAGCTGGCCATCGCCAGCGAGATCAAGCGGGCCTCCGCGGCGCTGCTGGGCCGGCGGATGCGCGCCATCCACGTCTCGCCGCGCGTGGTGGTGGACAACCGCGCCAGCCACACCCACACGGTGCTGGAGGTCAACGGGCGGGATCGGCCTGGCCTCCTGCACGACGTCACTGCGGCCATCAGCGAGCAGGGGCTACAGATCGCCAGCGCCCATGTCACGACCTACGGCGTGCGTGCGGTGGACGTATTCTACGTCAAGGACATCTTCGGCCTGAAGGTCGAAAATGATCGCAAGCTGGCGGTCCTACGGCAAGCGCTGTTGGTCGCTCTGGCACCGCCCGTCGACACCCCACCCGCAACCCCCGACGCCTCACGCCGGAACCGTATCGCGGCGGAGTGACACGGCCTTCGCCCAGCGTATGGCCGAACTCCAAAAAATTAATCAGCGGTTAATTATTTGGATCGATAGTGCCGGCGCGCTATGGCACAGCAACCGAAATCGCCGATCCGCTCGGCTTTACTGAACCTGCTCGGGGCAGGAACGTGCCCCAGCGTGGAGCGGGCGCAGATCGAGCAACTGCGCTCGCGCATTCCGGTGTTGTATCTGACCATCGGGGCGAACATCGCCGCGTTGGCGTGCACGCATTTCAGCGACAATCCGCTGTGGCAGGTCGTGGTGTTACCGGTTGCCGTGCTGCTGGCCATGTCGGTGCGGATGATCTGGTGGATAAGGCTCAAGCCCGACCAGCTCAGCGCCGATCAGGTTCACCGCACGTTGCGGAACCTGTCTGTAGCCGCAGCCGTGGCGGGTTTCCTGATCCTGATCTGGGCACTTTCGCTGCACGACGCCAAAAGGTTCTCGCTGGGCATGACGACGGCGGGCCACGTGATCTTTTTCGTGGAGATCACGTTCATCTGCTGCACGTCCCTGCTGATGCATCACCGCTTCGCCGCGATCCTGGTCGGCGTCAGCATCGTCGTTCCATTCACGATCTACCTTCTCTCCCTGGGCCGTTTGATCGAGACGGCCATCGCGCTGAACACCCTGCTGGTCTCGTCGTCGATGCTGTACGTCGCGGTGAGTTTCTCGCGGCATTTCGAACGCTCGGTCATTGCCGCTTCGGAGCTGGTGCGGTTGAGTGCATCCAACGCCAGGATCGCCGCATCGGACGCACTGACCGGCTTGCCGAACCGGCGGCAGTTTTTTGCCGAGATCGACGGGATCGGCAAAGGCGACGAGGATTTCGCCGTGATCGTGCTCGACCTCGATGGCTTCAAACCGGTCAACGATGTCTACGGTCACCATGCCGGCGACGAGGTGTTGCGTCAGGTCGCGGCACGCTTCGTGGCGCTGGCCCCCGAGGGTTGCTGTATTGCGCGCCTGGGTGGGGACGAGTTCGGCTGTGTTCTGCCCGGTGCCTCCATGCAGGCAGCACGCGAGGTCGCCGACCGGATGATCGCCGCCTGCGCGGAGCCGATCGTGACGGCGACGTTCACGGCACTGGTGGACGCTTCGGCCGGCCTATGCTCGTCGAGCGTCGCGCGTCAGTCGATAAAGGCCTACGAGCGCGCCGACTACGCCCTGTTCCAGGCCAAGCGAAGTGGCCGTGGCCGCGTCGTGGCCTTTGACGCCGCCCATGAGAGTTCCATGCGCCGCGACAGCGCCGTGGCGCATCATCTCAGCACCGCAGATTTCGAGGGCGAGGTGACCGCGATATATCAACCGATCGTCGCTGCCGGGAATCATGAGATCACGGCCTTTGAAGCCTTGGTCCGTTGGTGCAGCCCGGAACTCGGGCAGGTCGCGCCGGAAGAGTTCATCCCGATCGCCGAGCGGACCGACCTGATCTTCCGGATCTCGCTTCGCGTCTTCAACCATGCGCTGCTGCAAGCCGAGACCTGGCCGGAAGCGGTATGCCTGAAGGTGAACCTGTCGGTTCGCGACCTGATGTCGAGCAAGCAGACGGAGGCACTCGTCGCCATGGTTCGGCTTTCGGACGTCGATCCCAGCCGGGTGACGTTCGAGATCACCGAGACGATACTGGCGGAATCCATGGAGTTGATCCGTGCCAACGTCGACATCGTGCGTGCCGCCGGCTGCAAGATCGCGATCGACGATTTCGGTGTGGGATATTCCAGCCTCAACTACATCCACGCGCTGGCGCCGGACATCATCAAGATCGATCGCTGCTTCATCGCGCAGAGCACGACCAACGACACCACCAAGCGCGTGATCCGCACCATCATCGAACTCGCGCGCAACGTGGGTGCTGTGTCCGTCGCCGAAGGTGTCCAGACCGGGGCCGAAGCGGAGCTGCTGGCTGAACTCGGTTGTGACGAACTGCAGGGCTACTATTTCTCCCGGCCGATCCCGGCAGAAATTTCCACCACCATGGCATTGACCCGGCGCGTGACCGGATCGGCATCACCGATCGGCGCGGTCGTTGGCGCATCGCCAGCCGGGCTGACTGACGATCGCCGGCCAAGTGTTCTGCCGCGGCGAGTCGTTGCGGCCTGATTGGCTTGCGCTTTATCGACCCAAGGCAACATCCGGTCAGATTCGAGTAGAGTGATCGTGCCGCCAGCCCAGCTGGAACGGCCGCTGCCTCTCGCATCTTGTCGGTGGTCCGGGGCATAACGGTCCCGCTTGTTTTGATTAGGACGGCGTTTGCGGATTTTGTTTCTAGGTGACGTCGTCGGCCGCTCCGGGCGCGATGCAATTTCGGCATTGTTGCCAGCACTCAAGCTGGAGCTTCGGGCCGATCTCGTGATCATCAACGGCGAAAATGCCAGCCACGGATTCGGGCTCGGGCCCGATATGGCCGAGGCCATGTTCGCCGCCGGCGCGGACGCGGTGACGCTCGGAAACCATTCGTGGGACCGGCGAGAACTGATTCCTTACATCGCCCAGGAGAAGCGGGTCATCCGTCCGTTGAACTTTCCGCCGGGTACGCCGGGGGCCGGGTTTATCGATATCGTGCTGGCTGACGGCCGTCGTGCGCTGGTGATCAACGCCATGGGCCGGCTGTACATGGATGCGCTCGACGATCCGTTCCGAGCCACGGCCGAGCTGTTGAGCCGTTACAAGCTGGGCGCCAGCGTGCAGGCAATCGTGGCGGACTTCCATGCCGAGGCTACCAGCGAGAAGCTCGCCTACGGACATTCGTTCGACGGCACGATGTCGCTCGTCGTCGGCACCCACACCCATGTGCCGACCTCCGACCACCAGATCCTGCCCGGCGGCACAGCCTATCAATCCGATGCCGGCATGTGCGGCGATTACGACAGCGTCATCGGCATGTCCAAGCAGGGTGCTGCGGCGCGGTTCTGGACCAAGATGCCTGGCGAACGGATGCAGCCGGCCGATGGCGAGGCCACCCTGTGCGGCGTGTTTGTCGTCACCGACGACAAGACCGGGTTAGCGACCGGGGTCGAGCCGGTACGACGCGGTGGGCGGCTGTCGCAGGCGACGCCGGTCCTGTAGAAGGGGACTCCACAGCCCCGACTTCAGAGTGAGACCACCCCGTGGCCGGCCATAGCCAGTTCAAGAACATCATGCACCGCAAGGGTGCCCAGGACGCCAAGCGGGCGCGCCAGTTCGCCAAGCTGATTCGTGAGATCACCGTCTCCGCGCGCCAAGGCCTGCCCGACCCGGCGTTCAACCCCCGCCTCCGCGCTGCCATGGCAGCCTCCCGCGAGGCCAACATGCCGCGCGACACCATCGAGCGCGCGGTCAAGAAGGCGACCGGCGCCGGCGGTGGCGACGATTACGTCGAGGTGCGCTACGAAGGCTACGGCCCCGCCGGCGTCGCGGTGATCGTCGAAGCCCTGACCGACAATCGCAACCGCACGGCATCGGACGTGCGGTCCGCTTTCAGCAAATACGGTGGGGCGATGGGTGAGACCAACTCCGTCTCGTTCATGTTCACCCGCCTCGGCGTGATCCAATATCCGTTAAAGGCCGGGTCGGCGGACGAGGTGCTCGAAGCGGCTATCGATGCCGGTGCGGACGACGCGACGAGCGATGCCGACGCGCATGAGGTGACTTGTCCGGTTGAGGATTTCTTCACCGTACGGGATGCGTTGGAAGCACGGTTCGGCGCGCCCTCCAGCGCCCGCCTCGAATGGCGACCGAGCAACTCGATCACCCTCGACGAGGAAAAGGCGACCGGCTTGCTCAAGCTGCTCGACGTCCTCGAGGACAACGACGACGTGCAGAACGTGTATGCGAATTTCGACATTCCCGACGATGTCGCGCAGCGGCTGTCTTAGCATCGGGCGCGAGGCGCCATGATCCGGCTGATGGGGATTGACCCTGGGCTACGCTTCACCGGCTGGGGCGTCATCGAAGCCGAGGGCAACCGCTTGCGGCACATTGCCGACGGCGTGGTGGCCACCGACAACTCCGACGCGGTGCCAGCTCGGCTAAAGTTTATCCATGACGCCCTTACCGATTTGTTTCTGCAGTATTCTCCATCGGAGGCGGCCGTCGAGGAAACCTATGTCAACCGTAACGGCGCTGCGACGCTGAAGCTCGGATATGCCCGTGGCGTGGCCTTGCTCGCACCGGCATTGGCGGGGATTTCGGTGGCCGAATACGGCGCCATGGAGGTCAAGCGGGCCGTCGTCGGGACCGGCGCGGCGACAAAGGATCAGGTCGAGGCGATGGTCCGCCGCCTGCTCCCCGCCGCGACGCTGAAGCGCGCCGACGCCGCCGACGCTCTCGCCGTCGCCATCTGTCACGCCCACCACCGGCAGACCCGGCAACGTATCGCCGCAGCGACGGTGATGGCGTGATCGCGCTGCTATCGGGTCGCGTGGACGGGATCGAGGCGGATCGCTGCATCATCGATGTCGGCGGCGTCGGCTATTTGGTGCAGGCTTCGACGCGAACCCTGGCGGCGCTGCCGACGCCGCCGGCGGTCGCCCGCGTGCTGGTGGAAACGCAAGTGCGCGAGGATGCGATCACCCTTTACGGCTTCGCGGAGTCCGCGGAACGGGACTGGTTTCGGCTATTGCTGACCGTGCAGGGTGTCGGCGCCAAGGTGGCGCTCAACATCCTGTCGGCGATGGCACCCAACGAACTGATCGGCGCCATCGCCGCCAGCGACAAGGCAAGCCTGATGCGGGCGCCCGGTGTCGGCGCCAAGTTGGCGCTGCGGCTGCTCAGCGAGTTGCGGGAAAAGGCCGGCGCCATGCCGAGCGGCACGATCATGCCGATCGGGCTTGTCCCGCGCGGGCCGGAACAGGATGCGCTGTCGGCGCTGGCCAACCTCGGCTATCGCCGGGCCGAGGCGCAACCGGTGGTGGCCGCGATCATGGCCGCGATGGGTGAGGATGCCGGGCTCGACGTGATCCTACGTGAAAGCCTGCGCGAGTTGGCTATGAAATGAGCGATCGCCCCATCAGCGCTATGCGCACCGAGGAAGACACCGCCGAGGCGACCCTCCGGCCCCAGGTGCTCTCCGACTTCGTCGGGCAAAAAGCCAGCCGTGAGAACCTGGCTATCTTCATTCAAGCTGCCAAGGACCGTGCGGAAGCCCTTGATCACGTGCTGTTTCATGGTCCGCCAGGATTGGGCAAGACCACCTTGGCGCAGATCGTCGCGCGGGAACTCGGCGTCGGCTTCCGGGCCACCTCCGGCCCGGTCATTCAACGCGCCGGCGACCTCGCCGCCATCCTCACCAACTTGCAGCCGCGCGACGTGCTGTTCATAGACGAGATTCACCGGCTGCAGCCGGCGATCGAGGAGATTCTTTATCCAGCGATGGAGGACTTTCAACTCGATCTCATCATCGGCGAGGGCCCGGCGGCGCGCAGCGTGCGCATAGACCTTTCGCCTTTCACCTTAGTTGGCGCGACGACCCGGGCCGGTCTGCTGGCGACGCCGCTGCGAGACCGGTTCGGCATCCCGCTACGCTTGGTGTTCTACACCGCCGAGGAACTGGAGAAGATCGTCTCCCGCGGTGCCGGCAAGCTCGGGTTCGACCTTGCGCCAGACGGTGCGGCGGAGATCGCCAAGCGTTCACGTGGCACACCACGGATTGCCGGCAGATTATTGCGTCGTGTCAGGGACTTCGCTGCCGTTCTTCAGCAATCGCCCGTCAATCGGAAGATGGCTGACGCGGCGCTGACTCGGCTTGAGGTGGACAAGCGCGGCCTCGACGCGATGGACCGGCGATACCTCCGGCGCATCGCCGAGCACCATAATGGCGGCCCGGTCGGCGTCGAGACCCTGGCCGCCGCGCTGGCCGAGGCGCGCGACACGCTCGAGGACGTCATCGAGCCGTTCCTGATCCAGGAAGGCCTGATCCTGCGCACGAGTCGGGGGCGGATGCTGGGCGAGGAAGGCTGGCGTCATCTGGGCCTGGTGCCGCCACGAACGCAGCCGCAATTCGACTTGCTGTCGGAGCCGGAGTGATGGCGAGCATAAAGCGGTAGCGCCGATGCTGTATCGACTGAAATTGCGGGTTTACTATGAGGACACCGATGCAGGCGGCATCGTGTACCATGCGCGTTACTTGGCGTTTGCCGAACGCGCACGCACCGAAGCCTTGCGCGAGGCAGGAGCCCCGCATGACGAACTCGTCACGCGATTTGGCCTGATCTTTGTGGTGCGCCGCATCAAAATGGATTATTTGCGCCCCGTGCGGTTGGACGCCGAAATGGTTGTCGAGACCGGGCCGTGGTTGCTGAAAGGCGCCTCGGTCGACGTCGAGCAGCGGTTCACGGTGGAAGGCGAGCAGACGGGCCAGCTTTCGGTCGGCCTTGCCTGCATCCGCACATCGGACGGCCGTCCCGCACGAATTCCGCAGCGGTGGCGGGATGCGCTCGGCGGGGCGGGCGGCGAGTCGACATAGTTTTGGGAGTTCGAGTTGGATCCTGTTCAAGCCACGACACTGGCGGGCGCCGGCGGCGGTGAGATTTCGATCCTCGGCCTGTTCCTGCAGGCCGATCTGGTGGTCAAGTTCGTCATCCTGCTTCTGCTGGCGGCGAGCATCTGGGTCTGGGCGATCGTGTTCGAGAAGGTGACCTCGTTGCGCCGCGCCAACCGCGACGCGAGCTTGTTCGAGGATCGGTTCTGGTCCGGCGGCAGCCTGGACGAGTTGTACGAAGTCGAGGGCCTGCGGCCGCGGCACCCGATCGCCGCCGTGTTCGGCGCCGCGATGGGCGAATGGAAGCGCAGCTCCCAAACCGCCGGCATCGACCTCAGCCGCGGTGGCGTGCGTGAGCGCATCGACCGCGCCGTGGTGGTCACCGTGACCCGCGAGATGGATCGGATGGAGCGCTGGATGGTGTTCTTGGCCTCCGTCGGATCGGTGGCGCCCTTCGTCGGCCTGTTCGGCACCGTGTGGGGCATCATGCGGTCGTTCTCCGCCATCGCCTCCAGCCGCAACACCAACCTGTCGGTCGTCGCCCCCGGCATCGCGGAGGCCTTGTTCGCCACCGCGATCGGCCTCGTCGCCGCGATCCCGGCCGTGCTGGCCTACAACAAGCTGAGCACCGACCTATCGCGCTTCGCGTCCCGGCTCGAGGGCTTCGGCACCGAGTTCGGCGCCATCCTGTCCCGCCAGTCCGAAGAGAAGGCCTGAACCATGGGTCCGATGCAGGGGCGCGGTCGCCGCGGCCGTTACCGCCCGCTCGCCGAGATCAACGTCACGCCGCTGGTCGACGTGATGCTGGTGCTGTTGATCGTGTTCATGGTCGCCGCGCCGCTGATGACCTCCGGCGTCAACGTCGACCTGCCCAAGGCCAGCGCCAACCCGGTCAACCAAGATAGCGAGCCGCTCACCGTCAGCATCAACGCCGAAAGCAAGATCTTCCTCCAGGAGAATGAGCTGCCGTTGTCGGACTTGGCCACCAAGCTCGCTGCCATCGCCGACAACAAGCTCGATCGCCGTATCTTTGTGCGCGGTGACAAGTCGGTCAGCTACGGCAAGATCATGGAAGTGATGGCGACCATCACCCAGGGCGGCTTCACCAAGGTCGCGCTGCTGGCCGAGCAGGCCGGCGGACCGACGCCCCAGGCTGCCGCAGCCGCTCCGGCAACAGCGACGGCGCCGACCGCTGCGGCTCCCGCTTCCGCCCCACAAGCCCCCGCTGCGCGTCCGCGGGGACGCTGACTGCGCCACGCGATGCCCACCCGATGATCGTTGACCTCCGCCGCACCGGCGCCGTCTCGGCCGCGCTTCACGTCGCGGTTCTGCTCGCATTGTTGGTGACACTCAAGCCAACGGTGACACCGACGCCGGAAGAGCAGTCCGTGACGATGGAGTTCGCCACCGATCCGGGCGAAGTCCAGCGTGCGCAGAAGCAAGCGCCGATGCCGTCGCCGTCGCCGGCCGAGGTACCGACGCCCGACCTGCCGTCGGTCGAGCCGCCAAAGCCGACACCGACCGAGGCACCCGCGCCGCCGCCGCCGCCGCCCTTGCCGCCGCCGCCGGCGCCGCAGGCATTGCCGGTTCCGTCACCCCCGATCCCGCCGCCGCCCGCGCCGGCTCCCGCCCCCTCGGCACCTGTGACGACCGCGCCGGCACCGATCCTGGCGCCGGAAACACCGCTCCCGGTGCCACCGGTGCCGCCGCCGCCTGCACCGGCGCCCACCCCGTCTCCTGCCAAGCCGGTGCAGCAGACTGCGCCGGCGGCACCGAAGCCCGACGCCCGCCCGCCCGCCGCTCGCCCGGCGCCGGAGCGCCCGACTCCAACGCAGCGCACCACCAGCACCACCAGCCAGCAGAACCCGACCAAGAACACCGCCGACGACAGCAAGACGCTCGAAGCGACCATGGAGCGGCTACGCTCCCTGCAGCGGCAGAGCCAGGCACCGTCCCGTCCCGCCAACCCGACCCGCGGCGGCGCTCCCGGTGGCGGCAGCCCGAACGGCGTCGATAACGCCAAGCTGTCCGGCAGCGAGCGCGGCGCGATTGGCGACCGCATCCGCGAGTGCTGGACCCGCGACGCCGGCGCCCGCGATGCGGACAAGATGTCGGCCGTGCTGTCGGTGACGACGGACGCGGCGGGCAACGTGCGCGACGTGAAGATCCTCACGCCGGGTCAGGGGCCCGGGGGGCTGGCGTTCGCGGAACGGGCGCGCCGAGCCGCGCTGGACGCTCAGTGCAACCCGATCCCGCTGCCGAAAACGCTGCTCGGCCAGACACATACGTTCGAGATTAATTTCAAACCATGAGCCTCGCCGCGATAGCTTTTGCCGGCGGCTTGGGCCATCAGCGCCTTCGCGCTTCTGACGACCGGAGTTTTGTATGACCGACACCCTCACCATGCTCGGCCGCTCCGCGGCGGCGCTCGGCCGCCGCTCGGCACTCATCGGCGCCGGCATCGCCGCCGTTCCGTTGCTCGGCACGCAACGCGCGCTGGCCCAGGGCGCCGACACGGCGATTACGGTCGACCGTGCTCGCACGGCGCCGATCCCGATCGCCATCCCCGCCTTGGCCGGCACGGCGCTCGGCGCGCAGATGGCCGAGGTGATCAGCAATGACCTCGCCCGCTCCGGCCTGTTCCGCCCCATCGGCAACGCCGCGCAGATCGGCGCCAACGACGCTGGCGACGCGCCGAACTTCCAGAACTGGAAAGCCGTGGGCGCCCAAACGCTGGTCACCGGCAAGGTCGAGGGTGGCGGCAGCAACGTCCGCGTCGAGTTCCGACTCTGGGACGTGCTGCCCGGTCAGCAGATCCAAGGCACCGCTTACACCACCACGTCCACCAACTGGCGCCGTATTGCCCACATCATCGCCGACGTGATCTACGAGCGCCTGCTTGGCGAGAAGGGCTATTTCGACACCCGCATCGTCTATGTCTCGAATACCGGGCCGCGCGAGAAGCGGATCAAGCGCTTGGCGATCATGGACCAGGACAGCGAGAACAACCGCTTCCTCACCGACGGCAGTTGGCTCGTGCTGACCCCGCGCTTTCACCCGACGCGCGACCAGATCGTTTACATGTCGTATTACAACAACCGTCCGCGCGTTTGGACCTTCGATCTCGGCTCGGCTCGGCAGACCGTGCTCGGCGACTTCGACGGCATGACTTTCGCCCCGCGCTACGCGCCGGACGGCAACAGCATCATCATGTCGGTTTCCCGCGGCTCCGGGTCGGACATTATCACAGTCGGCGTCGCCGGTGGTGGTCGCCGCACGCTGACCAGCTCCGGCTCCATCGACACCAGCCCGTGCTACAGCCCGGACGGCAGTCAGATCGTGTTCAACTCGGATCGCGGAGGCGATCAGCAGCTCTACGTCATGGGCGCCGGCGGCGGCAGCGCGCGCCGCATCTCTTACGGCAAGGGCCGGTATGCCACGCCGGTCTGGTCGCCCCGCGGTGACCTGATCGCCTTTACCCGCCTCGGCTCCGGCGGCTTCGCGATCGGCGTCATGCGGCCGGACGGCTCCGGCGAACGCATCCTATCGGAAAGTTTCGACGTCGAAGGGCCCACCTTCTGTCCCAATGGCCGCGTGCTGATGTTCTACCGGGCCGGGCAGGGGGGCGGTGGATCGCGGCTCGTCTCGATCGACATCACCGGTTTCAACGAGCGCGTCGTGCCTACCTCGACCGACGCCTCGGCCCCGGCTTGGTCACCGTTGCTCGCTTGACCCGGCGGCGATCGCCGCTGCTCGCTTGACCATGCTGCGAGGCCGGCGTATCGCGCGACACGACGTATTGGATCGGTATCGATGAACTACAAAGCTATCGGCTTCCTCGCGGCGCTTGCTCTGCTCGGCGCCTGCTCGGACAACACCACCGGCGGTGCCAGCACCGGCGGCGCGTCCGGCGGCGGCGGCGCTAGCGCGTCCAGCAATGGCGGCGCCATCCCCGGCAGCCAACAGGATCTCGTCGCCAACGTCGGTGACCGCGTGTTCTTCGCCTATGACCAGTCGCAGCTGAGCAGCGATGCCCGCGCGACGCTGGACCGGCAGGTGCAATGGCTGCAGCGCTACCCGCAGGTCAGCATCCAGATGGCCGGCAACACGGACGAGCGCGGCACGGAGGAGTATAACCTGGCACTAGGTCAGCGCCGGGCCAATGCGGCACGCGATTACCTCGTTGCACAAGGCGTGAGCAGCGCTCGCATCAACACGATCAGCTACGGCAAAGAGCGTCCGGCAGCCACCGGGGCCGACGAGCAGGCCTACTCGCAGGACCGGAACGCGATCACCTCCGTCCAGTAATCGACGGTCGATGCGCGTCCTAGGGTCCATCGTCGGGTTAGGTTTGTTGTGCGCGCTGGCTGTGCCAGCGCGGGCACAGATGGATTCCCGCGAAGGGATCATGCTGCAGAACCAGATCCTCGAACTCCGGCGTGACATGCAGTCGATGCAGCAGCGCGGGTCTTCGGGCCCGTCCTATGCCGCTCCGAGCAGCGGTGGCGGCGGATCGGGCCTGGAGGCGCAGTTATTGGATCGGGTGCAGACGCTCGAAGAACAGGTTCGTCGCCTGCGTGGCCAGTTGGACGAGCAATCCAACACCCTGCGTCGCTCCCAAGAGAGCTTGGCCAAGCAGATCGATGACATGAACTTCCGCGCCGGCAGCTCCGGGGGTGCGGCCGCTGCGAGCACCACGCCGCAGTTGGCGCCACCACGACCAGCGGCGACACCGGACAACAGCCCGGCTCCCACTCCCAAGCGCACGCCTGAAATTGCACTGCAGGACGGCAACGCTGCCCTGGCCCGCCGCGACTACACGGCAGCCGAGAGCGCGGCACGAGAGGTCCTTGCGTCCAAGAACTCGCCGCGGGCAGGGGATGCCAACTTCCTGCTCGCGCAATCCCTCATGGGGCAGCGCAACTTCCAAGGCGCGGCGATCTCGTACGACGACGCATATTCCCGCAGCAAGACCGGGAGCCGGGCGCCGGACGCGCTGCTCGGACTGGCCAACGCGCTGACTGGTTTGAACGATCGGAACGCGTCCTGCGCCACATTGGACAAGCTGCGGCGGGAGTTTCCATCGGCTCGTGGCGCCGTGCGCGAGACGGCGGCGACGCTGCGGGCACGCAACGGCTGTAGCTGACCCAGCGACCACCGGTTCTGCCGTGAGCGGAGCCGCGCCGGTCCTGGACGACGAATTCGCCGCATTGATGGCCGCGACCGGGCCTTTTGGTCGCGGGCGCCGGGTCATGGTCGCGGTTTCCGGCGGGGCTGACAGCATGGCATTGGCGCTGTTGCTGACCCGCTGGGGGAACCCGATCGCGACGATCGTCGATCACGGTCTGCGCGCCGAGTCGGCGACCGAGGCGGCATTGGTATCGACCCGCCTCGCGGCGCTTGGGATCCAAAGCCGTATCCTGTCGGCCTCGTTGCGACCCGGTCCCGCCCTGGCAGCGCGCGCGCGGGTGGCCCGATATGATCTGCTGTTCGCCGAATGCGTAAGGCTCGGCCTGCCGGACCTGTTGCTCGGCCATCACGCGGGCGACCAGGCGGAGACGGTGCGGATGCGAGCCGATAGCGGCAGCGGCGCCGCCGGACTGGCGGGCATGGCGCCGGTTTCCTATCGCAACCTTGCCCGCCTGGTTCGCCCCTTGCTCGCCATTGACCCGGCGCGGCTGCGGGCGACGCTTCGACACGCCAACCTCTCCTGGGTCGAGGATCCGACCAACCACAGCATGACAACGGCGCGCGGTCGGCTGCGTCGCCAGATGAACGCCCACGACCGCATTGCCGCCTTGACCTTGGCGGCATCCAGCCTGGCCGACCGCACCAATCAACTTCGAGTCGACGCCACCGAGTTGGCGACTGTGCAGCTGGCGCCGGAGGGTTTCGCGGTTTCGCCGGGCCCTCTCGGGACGTCGGCGCTATCCGCCCTAGTCTGGATGATCTCCGGCCGGCCCTATCCACCACCGCGCATCGCGCTCGAGCCTGGGTTGGCAACGCGCACGCTGCACGGTGTGCTCATTCGCCCAGCGGGCCGTCTCGGACCCGGGACGCTGCTGACCCGCGAGCCGGCTGCAGTGGCTCCGCCGATCGAGGCCTGTGACGAGGCCGTTTGGGATGGCCGGTTCCGTGTGCAGGGGGCCTCGCCCGGGTTGACGTTGGGCGCTCTAGGGGTAGATGCAGCGACCTTCAGACGCCGGTCGCGCCTCCCGGCCGCCATTCTGGCGACCCTGCCGGCCTTGCGTCGTGGCATGGCATTGGTCGCCGTGCCGCATCTGGCCTTCCCTGATCGGGAGGCGTGCCGTAGCGTGTCGGTCGAGATGTGGCCGAGACGGCAAGCTACACCCAGCGCTTAGTCAGGCGTTGTTAACCCTTCGAATGGCTAGGGGGTGTAGAGTGAACGCGACGACCTTATGTTGACGATCAAGGCTGCCGATCGACCGGCCGCAAATGGGACTGGATTGTTGGACGCGCATGATGAGCAATTTCGGTCGTAACCTGGCACTCTGGGTAATTATCGCCCTGTTGCTCGTGGTTCTATTCAATCTGTTTCAGCCTGGTGGCAACACTCGTGCCGCAACCCAGGTCGCTTATTCGGACTTCGTCTCTGAAGTGAATGGCGGCCGCGTTCGCGACGTGGTGATTCAAGGGCGCACGGTCAGCGGGCAGCTGACGGATGGTCGCACCTTCCAGACCTACACGCCGGAAGATCCCGCGCTGGTTGGCCGCCTCACCGACAAGGGCGTCCGGGTGATCGCCAAGCCGGAGGAGAGCGACAATCCGTTGCTCCACTACCTGCTCAGCTGGTTCCCGATGCTGCTGCTGATCGGCGTTTGGGTGTTCTTCATGCGCCAAATGCAGTCCGGTGGTGGCCGCGCCATGGGCTTTGGAAAGAGCCGGGCTCGCATGCTGACGGAGAAGCAGGGGCGTGTGACGTTCGAGGACGTCGCTGGCATCGACGAGGCGAAGCAGGAGCTGCAGGAGATCGTCGAGTTCCTGAAGGATCCGCAGAAGTTTCAACGCCTCGGCGGCAAGATCCCCAAGGGTGTGTTGCTCGTCGGCCCGCCCGGCACTGGTAAGACGTTGCTGGCTCGTGCCATCGCCGGCGAAGCCAACGTGCCGTTCTTCACGATTTCCGGCTCCGATTTCGTCGAGATGTTCGTGGGCGTCGGCGCCAGCCGCGTTCGCGACATGTTCGAGCAAGGCAAGAAGAATGCGCCCTGCATTATCTTCATCGACGAAATCGACGCTGTTGGTCGTCATCGCGGCGCTGGCCTTGGTGGTGGCAATGATGAGCGTGAGCAGACCTTGAACCAGATGCTGGTCGAGATGGACGGCTTCGAGAGCAATGAGGGCGTGATCCTCATCGCCGCGACTAACCGTCCCGATGTTCTCGACCCGGCACTGCTGCGTCCCGGCCGCTTCGACCGCCAGGTTGTCGTGCCGAACCCCGACGTGAACGGTCGCGAGAAGATTCTGCGGGTTCACATGCGCAAGGTGCCGCTGGCATCCGACGTCGACCCGAAGGTGATTGCACGTGGCACGCCTGGCTTCTCAGGTGCCGACCTGTCAAACCTGGTCAACGAGGCGGCTCTGTTGGCAGCCCGCCTAGGCAAGCGCGTCGTCGCCATGGGTGAGTTTGAGCACGCCAAAGACAAGGTGATGATGGGCGCTGAGCGACGCTCGCTGGTAATGTCGGATGCGGAAAAGCGGATGACTGCCTACCACGAGGCTGGTCATGCTTTGATCGCCATCAACGACCCCGAGTGTGACCCTGTCCACAAGGCGACCATCATTCCGCGTGGCCGTGCGCTAGGTCTGGTGATGAGCCTGCCGGAAGGCGATCGTCTCAGCGAGAATCGTGCGCGGTTATTGGCGCGCATGAGAATGGCGATGGGGGGACGTGTCGCCGAGGAACTGGTGTTCGGACCCGACAAGGTGAGCAACGGTGCAGCCGGTGATATCAAGCAGGCAACCAGCATTGCCCGGACCATGGTCACCGAATGGGGTATGAGCGATAAGCTTGGCATGATCGCTTACGGCGATAACAGCCAGGAGGTGTTTCTGGGTCACTCGGTCACGCAAAACAAAAACGTGTCCGAACTGACGGCGCGTGACATTGACGGCGAGATCAAGCTGTTTATCGACACCGCCTACTCGAACGCAAAATCCTTGCTGACGGAACGCCTGGAAGAGCTGCACCGTTTGGCGCGGGGCTTGCTGGAATATGAGACGCTGTCCGGCGATGAAATCCGGACCGTGCTCCGTGGCGAGCCTGTCGTCCGCAAGGTGGTGGATGAGCCTGCAGCCGATGCTCGCCGAGCCTCGGTCCCGACGGCAAGCCGTCCGATGGTGCCACCGACTGGTGGTCTCGGACCGGCTCCTCAGCCCAGCTAATCGCCTCACCCTTGGTTAGGATCGATGGCTCGTCGTTTTACGGCGAGCCATTTGTCTGTACACGATCTGGCGTTATGCAAAATCGAGATACGATCTGGGCCGGATTGCCAGCCGGTCCGCAGGTCATGGGCATCGTCAACGTCACGCCCGATAGCTTCAGCGACGGTGGCCGCTGCACTGAACAGGCGATCGCGCTTGGGATGCAGATGCTGGAAGATGGCGCTGCTGTCATCGATGTGGGTGGTGAATCCACCCGTCCCGGCGCTCTCACAGTGTCTGCAATCGAGGAGCAACGCCGCGTCTTGCCGGTCCTCGAAGCATTGGCTCGCCATGGGGCAATAGTCTCTGTCGACACGCGCAATGCCTCAACGATGGAGCGCGCGTTGGAGAAAGGCGCTTCGATCGTCAACGACGTCTCTGGCCTGACGTTCGACGCGGCCTCCGTGGCAACCGTTGCCCGCGCGGGTTGCCCCGTCATTCTGATGCACATGCGCGGCACGCCGGAGACAATGGATGCCCTCGCCACGTATGACGACGTGGCAACCGAAGTCCTGGATGAATTGCGCCAGCGTGTGGATCACGCGCTTGCCGGCGGTATTGCCCGGTCGGCGATCGCCATCGATCCAGGCTTCGGCTTCGCCAAGGATAACGGTCAAAACGTCGAATTGCTTCGGCGTCTCTCACTCTTCGTTAACTTGTCCTGCCCTATAATCGCTGGAATATCCCGCAAGAGGTTCATCGGAGCACTGGCTGACATCACTAGGGCGGAGGATCGCGACGTTGCGTCCGTTGCTGCTGGATTGTTCGCCATAACCCAGGGTGCGTGTGTGCTACGGGTCCACAATGTCCGCGCGATGGTGCAAGCACTGCGTGTTTGGACGGCGGTTCGGCAGGAAGCCGAGCCAGTTTGAGAGAGGTCGACGTGACGAAAAAACGCCTGTTCGGGACCGACGGCATCCGTGGAACGGCCAACGTCCATCCTATGACGGCCGAAACGGCTCTCAAGCTTGGACAGGCAGCCGGGTTGCGCTTCGTACGCGGAAGTCATCGGCATCGTGTCGTCATCGGCAAGGATACCAGGCTGTCCGGCTATCTAATTGAGCCTGCCCTGGTTGCCGGATTCATCAGCGCCGGCATGGATGTCATGCTGGTCGGTCCGCTACCGACCCCGGCTATCGCCATGCTAACCCGCAGCTTGCGGGCTGATCTCGGCGTCATGGTGTCGGCTTCTCACAACGCGTTCGAAGATAACGGTATTAAGCTGTTCGGTCCGGATGGTTTCAAACTCTCCGACGAGACGGAAATGGCGATCGAGGAGTTGATGGGCCAGGATCGGTCAGGGACCCTGGCCGTGCCGGACCGTCTTGGTCGCGCTAGCCGTCTCGAGGACGCCGGCGGGCGCTACATCGAAGCAGCGAAAGCCACTTTCCCCCGCGGCGTAAGCCTCGACAGCCTGAAAATCGTCGTAGATTGCGCAAACGGCGCCGCCTATCGCGTTGCGCCAACCGTGCTGTGGGAGCTGGGCGCGACCATCATCGCCGTTGGGGTCGAACCGGACGGTTTCAACATCAACAAGGGTTGCGGCTCTACGGTGCCGGAGCACCTGCGAGCAAAGGTGCTGGAGCATGGTGCGGATCTAGGCATCGCGCTCGATGGAGATGCGGACCGACTCATCCTCATTGATGAAAAGGGTGACGTGGTAGACGGCGATCAAATTCTCGCCTTGATCGCTTCCTATTGGCACAAGTCCGGCAAGCTGGTCGGCGGCGGCGTCGTTGCGACCGTGATGTCGAATCTGGGCTTGCAGAAGATGCTGGAAGGCGCCGGACTGACGCTCGAACGTACCAAGGTCGGTGACCGCTATGTCGTCGAGCGGATGCGGGCAACTCAGATGAACCTTGGTGGCGAGCAATCGGGTCATGTGATTTTGAGCGACTATGCCACAACCGGCGATGGACTCATCGCGGCATTACAGGTGCTGGCGGTCCTGGTTCAATCCGGTCGGCCCGCGAGCGAGGTGTGCAAGCTATTTGAGCCGTTCCCGCAATTGCTTCAGAACGTTCGTTTCGCCGGTGGCTCGCCGTTGAAGCATCCGCGCGTCTTGGCGGCGGTGGCGGATGCCGAAGCGCGGTTGGGCAGTTCGGGCCGTGTCCTGCTGCGCTTGTCCGGCACGGAGCCATTGGTGCGGGTCATGGCTGAAGGTGAAGACGAGACTGCCGTGCGACAAATCGTCTCGGGCTTGTGCGACATGATCCAGTCGACCGCGGCGGCGGAGGCTGCCTGATCTGTTGAAGGGCAGGGTGCTCGTTATCGCCGGATCGGACTCTGGCGGTGGCGCAGGCATCCAGGCCGACATCAAGGCGATCATGGCCATGGGTGGCTTCGCCGCGACCGCGGTGACGTCCATCACGGCGCAGAATACGCTCGGTGTTCATGCCGTTCACCCATTGCCGCCGGCTTTGGTGCAGGCGCAGATCGAGGCCGTGCTCGACGATATCGGCGCGGACGCCCTCAAGACCGGCATGCTCGGCGAGGCGGAGACCGTATTGCGCGTCGCCGCCTGCATCGAGCAGTCTGCCCGGCAGGTGCCCCTCGTGGTGGATCCAGTGATGGTTGCGAAGGGTGGGCAGTCCCTCCTGCAAGATGACGCGCTCGACGCCCTGCGTCGTCGATTGCTGCCGCTCGCCACCCTGATTACGCCCAATCTACCAGAGGCGGCAGCGCTCCTCGATCATCCCATCCACGACCCGGCGGATGCTGCCATCGAGTTGCTGAACACCGGTGCCAAAGCCGTGCTGCTCAAGGGTGGGCATGGCGACGGCCCATTCCTGACCGATATATTGGCCGACGCCGACGGCATCCGCGCCTTCACCATGCCCCGTATCGACAGCCGCCATACGCACGGCACGGGCTGCACTTTAGCCAGCGCCATCGCCGCCGGACTAGCGCAGGGAATGTCGATCGATGAGGCAACCGGCCGGGCGCGCCGATACATTCAGGCTGCCATCCTCACCGCTCCCGGCTTTGGCGCCGGGCATGGCCCGCTCAATCACAACGCTGATTTTGAGCCATAGAGCGAGGCCGGCTCGACCAGCGGGGCCGTCGTTTCGACCAACTGGTCGTCGCGGACAGCCTGGTAGAAGCAACTCCGCCGCCCGGTATGACAGGCGACACCGGTCTGATCGACCAGCAACAGCACCGCATCGCCGTCGCAATCGAGCCGCATCTCGATCAAGCGTTGAGTCTGCCCCGATGTCTCGCCTTTCCGCCACAGCGCATTGCGACTGCGGCTGAAATAGCAAACCTGGCCGGTCGCCAGCGTCTCTTCGATCGACTCACGGCTCAACCAGGCGAGCATCAATACCTCACCGGTGTCGTGCTGCTGCGCGATGCCGGCAATCAGGCCCGCGCCGTCGAAACGGAGGCTGGCAATGATGTCAGCGTTCATGCAACGCCGTGAATGCTTGATCGAGATCGGCGATCAGGTCGGCCGTGTCCTCCAGCCCGATATGGAACCGCGCCGCGGCACCGCCGAAATCGCCGGTGTTGGCCGTGCGGACCAAATAACCGCTGGTCGGCAATACCAGGCTCTCGAAGCCGCCCCAGCTGGCGCCGATGCCGAACAGCCGCAACGCATCGATCATGGCATGCGTCGCCGTGACCGCGATGTCCGGCGTGAACACGACTCCGAACAGACTGCACGCTCCGGTAAAGTCGCGCTTCCACAGCTCATGACCCGGTGCACCCGGCAGGGCAGGGAACAACACCTGCTTGACCTCCGCCCGTGTCTGCAGCCATTCCGCAATCGCTAGGGCCGATGCCGATTGCTGTGCGAGCCGAACACTCATCGTCCGTAGCCCGCGCAAGCACAGCCAACAATCGTCCGGGCTCGCATATTGTCCAAGCGCCAGCGCCGCCGTACGGACCCGATTCCATTCGGCAGGATCAGCGACCGTAATCGAGCCCAGCAGCACGTCCGAATGTCCGACCGGATATTTCGTCAGCGCCTGGATCGAGGCGTCGACGCCGAACGCGAATGGCTGGAAATGGTGGATGCCCCAGGTGTTATCCATCAGCACCTTGGCCCCATGCTGGTGCGCGACGGCCGCCAGCGCCGGCACGTCCTGCACCTCGAAGGTGTGGCTACCCGGGCTTTCGAGATAAAGTACGGTCGTGTTCGGTCGCATCAGCCCCTGCAGCCCGGCAGCGTCGATGGTCGGATCGTAATAGGTCGTCTCGATCCCGAGGCCGCGAAGCATCCCGTCAACAAAGATGCGCGTCGGCCCATAGACGCTGTCCGGCACGAGGCAGTGTTCACCGGATTTCAGGTAAGCGAGCATCGCGGTAGTCACGGCGCTCAGGCCTGACGAGACCACCTGGCAGTGCGTGCCGCCTTCCACCTCGGCGATGACGTTCTCGAGCGCGTGGTGCGTCGAGTTGCCCATTACGCCATACATCGGGTCCTGTAGCAGGTGATTGCCGCCGGCGAAGCGGTCGGCGCAGTCGACGTGCAGCATGGTCGAGCCGCGATGCACCGGCGGGTTGACGAATGCGCGGACCTTGGTCCCGACCCGGCCGGCATGGGACAGGCGGGTGGCGAAGCGATCGCCCTTGCTGGAGTGATTATCGGGCATCGCTGGTCTCCTTGACCGTGTCGGGGCGGCCGGCCCACTCAGTCCATGAGCCGTCGTACACGGCACCGGGCGAGAATCCTGCCTGGATCAGTCCGAGAGTAAGGATAGTCGCAGTCACGCCCGTGCCGCAGCTGGTGATCACCGGGCGGCTGCCGTCGACGCCGGCGGTGGCGAGGCGAGCGCGGAGTTCAGCCGGCGGCAGCAGCGTGCCATCCGGCGTCACCAGGTCGGACGCGGGAAGGCTGGTGCTGCCGGGCATGTGACCGCTCGGCAGGCCGGGCCGAGGTTCCGGGCTGGTGCCGGCGAACCGACCGGCCGGGCGGGCGTCGAGCACGATGCTGCCCTCCGGGAGCGACAGCATGTCGCCGATGCCGCGGAGGCGGTCGGCATGGAAAGTCGCACGAAAGCTGGTCGGTGTAGGGGAGGGTGGCGTTCCCGCCTCAACCGGTCGATCCTCGCGGACCCATTTCGGCAGGCCACCATCGAGGATGGCCGCGTTGGCGTGTCCGAACAGGCCCATCAACCACCAGCCACGCGCCGAAGAGGCAATACCTTTCTGGTCGTAGAACACGACGGTGCTGTCGTTGCCGACGCCCAGTTCACCCATCAGCCGTTCAAAGCGACCCGGCGACGGAACCATGTGCGGCAGCGTGCTATCCGGATCGGCCACAACGTCGATGTCGAAGAAACGGGCTCCCGGAATGTGCGCCGAAGCAAATTCCGCGATGCCGCTGCGGTTCTCGTTGGGCAGATACTTGGTGGCGTCGAACACGATCACCTGGTGAAGATGATCGGCCAACCAGGCCGTCGAGACGAGCGCGTCCATTAAAGATCGCCCAGTGCCAGGGAGATACGGCGGTTCTGGCGGCCTTTGTTCTCGATCTTCAGCACGGTGATGGCCCCTATCTCTGCGGTGGAATTGACATGGGTGCCGCCGCACGGTTGTAGGTCGACCGGCACCGGGCCGACCCCGATGCGGACGAGCCGAAGGCGCCCGGTACCGCGGGGCGGCTGCACCGAAAGGGTGCGAACGAGTTCCGGATTAGTGTCGAGGATGCTCTCGTCGACCCACTCAGTGCTGACCGGGTGGTCGGCTGCGATCAGCGCCGCGAACCCGGCCTCGAGCGCGGCCTTGTCCGGCGGCTCCGCGATGTCGAGGTCGAGCCGCGACTTCTCGACCCCGATCTGGCCGCCGGTGACGGAAATACCCGGTAACAGGCTGCACAACAGATGCAGGGCCGTGTGCATCCGCATCAGGCGGTGGCGCGGGCCGAAGTCGATGCTGGCGCGGATCGGCGAACCTGGTGGCGGGAGGGCCGCATCGGGCGCGACCAGGTGCCGGATAGCGTCCGCGTCGCCTTTCGTCGCCTCGGTGACGGCGATGGTGCCGCCGGACCAGGCCAGTGTGCCGCGATCGCCGGGCTGGCCGCCGGAGCGGGCGTAGAACGGGGTTCGGTCCAGGATGATGGCGCCGGGCTCGGCCGCGACGACGACCGCGTCGGCCGACTGGAGATAGGCATCATCGAGAAAGAGACGTTCGGTCATGCGGCGATCCAGGCAGCCCGCAGCGCTTCACGTCGAGCCGCCAGCCAGAGCAGGGCGATGGTGGTTACGGAATTTGGGAAGTCGCCGGCGATCGCGGCGGCGACGGCGCGATCGGCGGGCCAGACCCGAACGCGGATATCCTCATCCTCGCTCGACAGGCCGAAACGCCCGGACAGTCCGTCGGCATCGACGGACGGCGCATGCACCCGGCCGGCGAACATCGCACATCGCTCGTCGCTACCACCTGGGGAGAGGAGGAAATCGCCAATAGTCTCGATCCGGTCGCAGCCGACCCCAGTCTCCTCCTGCAACTCTCGGCGAACGGTATCGGCCGGGTCCTCGCCAGCATCGCAGAGCCCGGCGGGAATTTCGACCATCACCGGCGCGACCCCACCGGCCAATGCCGGAAGCCGAAACTGCTCGATCAGGACAACGGTGTCGGTCCATGGATCAAAAGGAAGCAAGGCGGCCGCCCGGCCACGACGAAATAACTCCCACGTGCGTGCGGCCGATGGCACGCCATCGAACCGTGTATGGCGAAACGTGACCAGATCGAGATTGGAGTATCGCCCCGCCCAAGCTCTGCGCTCGCTCAGGATGTCTACACCGGGGTGGGAAGGAACGTTCGAAACAGTCATCGGCCGCGACCATAGGACGCGACCGACCGTTCTGGAACCCGGTTAGGCCGCTTGAAGCACCGCGGGCCGCTTGCCGAGGATCTCGCGTAGACGATTGGCCGCCATCTTCCCCTTCAACGCCTCGCGCCACACCGCCTCGGCGACCCGCTGGTGCGCCGCCACGGCTTCGTCGGCGCCGGTGATCATCGCTACGCCGGTCTGGCTCGTCGGTATTCCGTCGGCGCGAAAGGCATTAACCGCCAGCGTCGCACGATCGCCGGAGCGGACGATGCTGAACTCGCTCGTCGAGCCACCATCCGGCAGAAGCCCGAACTGCAGCCCCATCGGCTCGGCATCCATCATGTCGGCGATGTGGCCGATCTCGCCCGCCGCAACGCGCTGTGTTTTCTCCCGCAACGCGGCAGGTAGCGTGGCCGCCCCGACCAAACCGGTATCGAGGAAGGTGCGGACGGCAGCTTCCGAGATGATCGCGATGATGCCGGGTCGACGCTGCTGATAGGCCCGCTTGCGCGCCATCAGAAGCGTCAGCACCTGCTCGGCCGCCGACCGTGCCGCCGGCCGGTCAGTTTCCGCCACGTCGGCGGCGGCGAGCAAGCCATCCGCCAGCGCGGCGTCGAACGCTTCCGTGGTGGTGAGAAAGCAGATCGAGCCGTAAGCCTGCAAGATCTGATCCGCCGTTTCTTCGACCTGGCGGATACGTTCGAAATAGCCGGCGGGCCGGCTGTAGTATTCTACCCCGATGCCCAGCAGCGACAGCGGCGACACCTTCAGCAGCTCGGCCAGGCGCTTGACCGTGTCCAGCTTGATGACTTCGCCTTTTTCATACCGATAAAGCGCAGCCCTCGAGACACCAAGACGGGCCGCGATCTCTTCGGCGCGCAAACCAGATTCGAGCCGATAAGCCCGAAGCTGCTGCCCGATTTCCGCGAAACGCATGATGCCTCCATCAACCAACAGGATACATCGTAAACCAGTGCGGTTTTGCAATTGTGACTACGACGTCATCGGTTCGGGAGATTTGCTGGTTTTTGATCCCGTACGACGATTTCCTACACATTGAAGCGCTTCATCCACGCGAGTCCCGCCACCGTCTCACCAGCGGGACGATACTCACACCCGACCCAACCGTTATATCCGAGCGAGTCGATCTGCCCGAACACGTAATCCCAGCCGATCTCGCCGGTGCCGGGCTCATGCCGGCCTGGCACGTCGGCGATCTGCATGTGCGCGATCACGGGCATCAGCGCCTTCATCCGCGTGGTGACGTCGCCTTGGGTCACCTGGCAGTGATAGATGTCGAACTGTAGCCCGACGCGATCCGGCCCGAGCGCACGGGCGATCTGCGCACCCTGTTCCATCGTGTTCAGATAGAAGCCCGGCATGTCGCGATGGTTGATTGGCTCGATCACCAGCCGGATGCCGGCAGCGGTGGCGCGCTCGGCGGCCCAGGCGAGGTTGGCGGCGTAGGTCGCTGCGGCAGTGACCGGCGGCACGTCGGCACCCGGGATGCCGGCCATGACATGGATCATCTTGTTGCCGAGCACCCCGGCATAGTCGAGCGCGCGATGGATCCCGTCCTGGAACTCCCCCTGCCGACCCGGCAGGCTCGCCAGGCCCCGCTCACCGCCCTCCCAACTGCCCGGCGAGGCGTTGAACAGCACCTGCTCAAGACTGTTGTCGTCGAGCCGCTTGCGGATCTCGCTGGCGTCGTGATCGAACGGGAACAGATATTCGACGCCTTTGAAGCCCGCCTTGGCCGCAGCCGCGAAGCGGTCGAGGAAAGCGACCTCGTTGAACATCATCGAAAGATTGGCACACAGGCGCATCGGGCGTTCCTCGGTTATGGGGGAAGGCTACCGTCGCGCGGGCCGGCCTGCAAAGTTGCGGCCTCCTGCGCCGGATGTTACCGCCGCCCCATGCTTGCTCCGACCGACGCCCGACAAACGTGAGTACCGAGCGCATCCTGATGAGCCTGCTGGTCACCGGGCTGGCGATTGGCTGCTGGCTAGTGCTTGCGCCGTTCCTTTCGGCGGTGCTGTGGGCGGCGATCCTCGTCTTCACCACTTGGCCCGTGTATCGCTGGATGATCCGCCGGCTGAGACTGCGCGACACCTGGGCGGCTGGCGCCATGGTGCTGCTGACGGCGGTGCTGATTGTGCTGCCCCTGGCACTCGTGGCCCCGGCCGGTGCCAACGACGTGCAGCTGCTCCGGGCCACGGTCGAGTCAGCCATCGCGCGCGGACTGCCGAACGCCCCGGCCTGGCTCGAGCGCGTTCCGCTGGTCGGCATCTCGGCGGCGGAATACTGGAACACCTGGGCGGCCGATCTCAGCGCGATCGGCGACACGCTGCGACCCTATTTCGGCGCCATCGTCGAGAACGGCCTCAAGATCATGCTCAGCATCGCCAGCGGCTTGCTGCAATTCCTGCTCGCCCTGGTGGTGGCGTTCTTCTTCTACGCTTCGGGCGACGTCCTGGCCGGCAGCCTCACCCGCATCGTCAACCGTATTGCCGGTGAACGGGCGCCACGGCTGATCGAGGTCACCGGCGCCACGATCCGCGGCACCGTCTACGGCATCCTCGGCACCGCCATCGTCCAGGGCTTCCTGACCACGTTCGGCCTATGGATCTCGGGCGTTCCTCGGCCGCTGCTGTTGGGGGCAATCGCCGGCTTCATCTCCGTGTTGCCGGTCGGGGCGCCGGTGATCTGGATTCCGGCCGCCCTGTGGCTGATCGGCACCGACCACACGGCGTGGGGCATCATCCTCGGCGCTTACGGCCTGCTGATCATCAGCGGCTCCGACAACGTCATCCGCCCGTATTTCATCGCGCGCGGGGCCAAGCTGCCGTTCCTACTGACCATCCTGGGCGTGCTCGGCGGCGCGCTCGCCTTTGGGTTGCTCGGCATCTTTCTCGGCCCGGTCCTCCTCGGCGTGGCTTTCACGCTGGTGGCCGAGTTCTCCGGCGATGCATCCACCGCGTTCTCGGCGTTCGCACCCGCCGCCCGTGTGGGCCGTGCTTCACCGACTCCGCTCGACCGTTAGACACGACCCAAACTTCTCGCGATAGTTGCTGTAGATGCTCACCCTCATCCTGTCCCGTCTTGCGCAGGCGGTTCCCGTCCTGCTGGTCGTCGGCCTCATCGCCTTCGGTATGTTCAAGTTCGTCGGCGACCCCGTCACCATCATGCTCGGCACGGACTATACGGCGCAGCAGAAGGTGGACCTGATCCATAAGCTGGGCCTCGATCAGCCCTTCATCGTGCAGTATGCGAAGTTCATGTGGGACGCCGTGCATGGCGATTTCGGCGTCAGCTACCGCCTGGCCCGCCCGGTGATGGACCTGTTCGTCGAGCGCGCGCCGGCGACGCTGGAGCTGGCGTTCTGCGCCTCCATCTTCGCGTTGCTGATCGGCGTGCCGGCCGGGGTCTATACCGGCATCTACCGCAGCCGCCCGCTGTCGCGCTTGTTCATGATCGTGAGCCTGATCGGCGTCAGCCTGCCGACCTTTCTGATCGGCATCCTGCTGATCTTGGTATTCAGCGTTCATCTCGGCTGGTTGCCGAGCTTCGGGCGCGGCCAGGTGGTCAAGCTCGGGTTCTGGACCACCGGGTTCCTGACGTCGTCCGGCCTGGTGGCGCTGGTGCTGCCGTCGATCACGCTGGGGTTGTTCCAGATGACGCTGATCATGCGGCTGGTGCGCGCCGAGATGCTCGAGGTGCTGCGCTCCGATTACGTGAAGTTCGCGCGGGCGCGCGGCATCTCCAGTCGCGCGATCTACTTCGGCCACGCGTTGAAGAACACGCTGGTGCCGGTGATCACCATCATCGGCCTGCAGATCGGCGGCATCATTGCCTTCTCCATCGTCACGGAGACCGTCTTTCAATGGCCCGGCATGGGCCTGCTGTTCATACAATCCGTTCAGGTCGCCGACATCCCGGTGATGGCCGCCTACCTGATGCTGATCTCGGTCGTGTTCGTGCTGATCAACCTGGTCGTCGATCTTCTTTATTATGCGGTCGACCCGCGCTTGCGCATGTCGCGCGGCGGAAAGGCCCGCGCATGAACGCGATCGCCAGGGCTTGGGACAGCGATATTCTCTACAGTTTCCGCCGCACCCCAGTTGCCGTGATCTCCGCCGTCATCCTGCTGGCGTTGCTGATCGGCGCCGTGCTCTGCCGCTGGGTGGCGCCATTCGACCCATACGATCTCGCCAGCCTCAACCTGATGGACAGCTTCCAGCCCCCGGCCTTCATCACCGACGGCACTGCCCAGCACCTGCTCGGCACCGACGATCAGGGGAGGGACCTGTTGTCGGCCATCCTCTACGGCGCCCGCCTCAGCTTCACTGTCGGCTTCTCAGCGGTGCTGTTCGCCGTCGTGGTCGGCGTTTCCGTCGGCCTGCTCGCGGGCTACGCCGGCGGTGCCGTCGATGCCGCGTTGATGCGCCTGGCCGATGTGCAGCTGTCGTTTCCTGCCATCCTGATCGCCTTGCTGATCGACGGCGTCGTCAGCGTTTCCCTGCCGGTCGCCGTGCGCGACAGCGTGCAGATTTACGTGCTGATCTTCGCCATCGGCATCTCGTTCTGGCCGCAATTCGCCCGCACCGTGCGCGGCTCCACGCTGGTGGAGCGCGGCAAGGAATACGTGCTGGCCGCCCAGGTCATCGGCTTGTCGCGTAGCCGCATCATGCTCACCCACATCCTGCCCAACGTGCTCGGCCCGGTCGTCGTCATCGCCACGCTCACCATCGGCCTGGCCATCATCACGGAGGCGACACTGTCCTACCTGGGCGTCGGCTTGCCGCCGACCCAGCCCTCCGTGGGCACGCTGATCCGCGTTGGCAACGATTTCCTTTACAGCGGTGAGTGGTGGATCGCGGTGTTCCCCGGCGTCACGCTGCTGTTGATCGTGCTGTCCATCAACCTGTTCGGCGACTGGTTGCGCGACGCCATGAACCCCCGGCTACGTTGATGGACACTGCGCTGATGACCGCTTTGCTCGAAGTCGATCACCTTTCCGTCGAGTTCGTGACCCGGCGCGGCACCCTGCTCGCCCTCGACGCCGTCGACTTCGCCATCGCCCCCGGCGAAGTCCTCGGCGTGGTCGGCGAAAGCGGTGCCGGCAAATCTCTCACCGGCGCGGCCATCATCGGCTTGCTGGAAAAGCCCGGTCGCGTCCGCTCCGGCCAGATCCGCTTCGACGGTAAGCGCATCGATAATCTCTCGCCCGAAGCCATGCGCCACGTCCGCGGCAAGCAGATCGGCGCCATCTTTCAGGACCCGCTGACCACGCTCAACCCGCTTTACACCGTGGGTCGACAACTGGTCGAAACCATCCAAACCCACCTCCCGCTGTCGGACGCCGACGCCCGCAAGCGCGCTGTCTCCTGGCTCGAGCGCGTCGGCATCCCCGCCGCCGCCCGCCGCATCGACAGCTACCCGCACGAGTTCTCCGGCGGCATGCGCCAACGCGTCGTCATCGCCCTGGCGCTCTGCACCGAGCCACGCCTGGTCGTCGCCGACGAGCCGACCACCGCGCTCGACGTTTCCATCCAGGCCCAGATTATCGCGCTGTTGAAGGAACTGACTCGCGAGCACGGCACGTCGGTGATGCTGGTCACCCACGATATGGGCGTCATCGCCGAAACCGCCGACCGCGTCGCGGTGATGTATGCCGGCCGCATCATCGAGATCGGCCCCGTTGCCGACATCGTTCACCGCCCCTCGCACCCTTACACGCGCGGCTTGATGGACAGCATCCCCGCGCTAGATCGCCGCCTGGCGCGGTTGCATCAGATCGATGGCGCCATGCCGCGGCTGAACACGATCCCGCCGGGCTGCCCGTATAATCCGCGATGCCCCAAGGTGTTCGACCGGTGCATCGCCGATCGACCCGGCCTGATGCCCGCGGATGCGACACAGGCAGCATGTTGGCTCTACGCCCCGCAGGGCATCATCCCCCAAGAAAATGGCAAGATCGCCCATGTCTGACGTTCTGGTCGCCGATCACGTCGCGCGTCACTTCGACGTCTCGCGGCCCTGGCTGCAACGCAAGATGTCCGGCGAGGGCAAGCAGACGCTTCGCGCCGTGGATGACGTGTCGTTCCGCATCGCCAAGGGCCAGACCCTGTCCCTAGTCGGCGAGAGCGGCTGCGGTAAATCCACCATCGCCCGCCTCGCCGTCGGCCTGTACCCGCCCAGCGGCGGTCAGATGCTGTTCGAAGGCCAACCTCTCTCGGCCGCCCGCGCGCAGCCCGAGTTGCGGCGCCGCATGAACATGATCTTCCAGGACCCGTATGCCTCGCTCAACCCGCGCTGGCGCGTCCGCGATATCGTCGCCGAGCCGCTGCGGGCGTTCAAGATCCTGACCGGCAAGCGCGACGTCGCCGACCGGGTCGGCCAACTGCTCGAGCAGGTCGGCCTATCCGCCAAGGACGGCGAGAAATTCCCCCACGAGTTCAGCGGCGGCCAGCGCCAGCGCATCAGCATCGCCCGCGCGCTGTCCAGCGAGCCGGACTTCCTGGTCGCCGACGAGCCCACCTCCGCCCTCGACGTCTCCGTTCAGGCGCAGATCCTCAACCTGATGCGCGAGCTGCAGGAGCGGATGCAGCTCACCTACCTGTTCATCAGCCACAACCTGGCCGTCGTACGCCACGTCTCGGACCAGCTCGGCGTGATGTATCTCGGCCGCATCGTCGAGATCGGCCCGGGCGAGACGGTCTTCTCCAACCCGCTGCACCCATACACGCGCCTCCTGCTCGACGCGATCCCGGACCTGGCCATGAGCGGCCGCCAGCGTACCCCCGTGGGCGGCGAGGTGCCGAGCCCGATCGACCCGCCCACCGGCTGCACCTTTCATCCCCGTTGCGCTTTTGCCAACGCGCGGTGCAGCGCCGAGCGACCGGGCTTTACCGTCGACGGTGCCGTCAGCGTCGCCTGCCACGCGGTCGAGGAGGGACGTCTCCCCGCCCGGGAGGGCATCGCCGCCACCGCATGATAGGCCCGCGGCCTGCACGGGGGAGGGCGGCACAACGCCTCGGCGTCGCGGCCGAGGCAACGGCCAGCATTGCCCTTGAAGCTGCTGGTTGGACGGTCAAGGCCCGGCGCCACCGCACTGCCGCCGGTGAGATCGACCTCATCGCGGAACGCGCCGGCCTTCTGGCGTTCATCGAAGTCAAAGCCCGCCCCACACTCGCGGGCGCCGCCTGGTCGCTTGGCGCCAAACAGCGCACCCGCTTGCTGGCCGCCGCCGAGATCGTCATCGCCGAACATCCCGAGTGGGGCTCTGCCGGCATCCGCTTCGACGTCCTGCTCGTCGACGCCGCTGGCGCGGTTCGCCGCATCGAAGACGCGTTCCGCCTCGAAAGCTGACCCTTGGCCGTCATCGCCAGCGCGTTGCGACACGGCTCGCGACGACGACCGATGCCGCTACTTCGCCGGATGCTTGGCCAGCCAGCTCTTCATGAACGCGATTTCCTTGTCCTGCGCCGCCACGATCTCGCGCGCCAGCTTCTGCAACGCCGGGTCCTTGCCGTGCGCCAGTTCGAACTTCGCCATGTCGACCGCGCCCTGGTGGTGCGGTAGCATCATAACGACGAAATCATGGTCGGCATCGCCGGTCATCGGCGCGCTGCTCATCGCCTTGTTCATCTTGTCCATCGATTCCATCATCGACGGTTCCGCCGTCGTTCCAGACATCGACGGCATTGCCGTCGTCCCAGACATCGACGGCTTAGCCGAACCGCTGGCAGCCGGCGTGGCCATATGGCCGTGATCCGCGGGCGCGGGTTGAGCCGCGGCGGACCCGGCGAGCAAGGCGGCAGTAAAAGCAAGAACGATATGGCGCACGAGGCGGACTCCTGAAATTTGACGCACTGAGCACCGATGCTCCAGCCCGGGCAAGATCACCCGCTTTATACCAAAACGATTGCGGACTGATCGCGGCACATGGTTGCATCAGCATCCAGCCACGATGGCGGAGCGGACGATGCGGCAGGTCGGCGTGGTGTGCGGGGCAGCGATCCTCCTTGCCGGTCTGAGCGGACCCGCCCGCGCGCAACAAGTCGTCGCGACTCGGCCCGGCATCATGTGCGTCTCGGCCGAAACCCTGGGCCGCCTGACCCTCCCGAACGGCGACAGCCGCACCCACGACACCGCACCCCGGCCCCGATCTTCCTGTTCGAGGTCGACGAGAGTGCTGGCACAGGTGCCAGCGGTCCGGTGACGGAATTGCTCGTGCCGGTCCAACAAGGGCTCAAACCCGTGCAGGCGAGCGCGGATCGCGGTGCTGGAAGTGAACCGATCAGTCTGAGTTCGACGTCGTTCGCCTCGTGGCGGATCGTTCCCGCGCGCGGTGGGGGGAGCGAGGAAGTCGAGGCAGCCTGGTGCTCGATCGGTTCGAACGACATCCGGCATCTCTATCTGCGGACCTACCGTTTTTACGGCGGACGCTGAACCTACGCGGCACGAAGCGGCGGCGAATGCGCCGATCTGGAGTCCTTCCCTGATCGGCGCTTGTTCCCCTGAGGCGTGACCGGGGCTAAAAGGCCCCCATGGCAGATACGCTCGTTTCGGCGACGACGCATACGCGTCCGGAGCGCCGTCCCAATAACCCCGACTTCTCCTCCGGTCCCTGCGCCAAACGCCCGGGCTGGTCGCTCGCCGCCCTCGACGGCGCGCTCCTCGGCCGCTCGCACCGCGCCGCCGGCCCGAAGGCACGCCTGGCCGAGATCATCGACCGTTCCCATGCCCTATTGCAGATGCCGGCCGATTGGCGCGTCGCGGTCGTGCCGGGCTCGGATACCGGCGCCGTCGAGATGGCCATGTGGTCGCTTCTCGGTGCCCGCCCGGTCGACATCCTGTCCTTTGAGACCTTTTCCGCCACCTGGGCCACCGACATCGTCAAGCAATTGAAGCTCGACGGCGCCCGCGTGCTCTCGGCTCCCTACGGGGCGCTTCCCGACCTCGCCGCCATCGAACCGGCGCACGATCTTGTCCTCGCCTGGAACGGCACCACCTCCGGCGTCCGCATGCCGGGCGGCGATTTCATCGCCGCCGACCGTGCCGGCCTGGTTATCTGCGACGCCACATCGGCGGCCTTCGCGATGGACCTGCCCTACGACAAGCTCGATGTCGTCACCTGGTCTTGGCAAAAGGCACTCGGTGGGGAGGCAGCCCACGGCATGCTCGCGCTCTCCCCCCGCGCAGTCGAACGCCTCGAAACCTACACGCCGGCTTGGCCGATGCCGAAACTGTTCCGCCTGACCAGCGGCGGCAAGCTAAACGAGGGCCTGTTCCGCGGCGAAACCATCAACACCCCTTCCATGCTCTGCGTCGAAGACGCGCTAGATGGTCTGCGCTGGGCCGAGTCCGCCGGCGGACTCTCCGGCCTGATCTGCCGCAGCGAGGCCAACCTCGCCGCCATCGCCGCCTGGGTCGAGTGCACTCCCTGGATCGAGTTCCTTTGCGCCGATCCGGCCACCCGCTCGCCCACCAGCATCTCGCTCGTCATGCCGGGCGCCGACCCTGGCCTGGCCAAGCGGATGGCCTCATTGCTCGACCGCGAAGGCGTCGCCCACGACATCGCCGCCCACCGCGACGCCCCGCCGGGCTTGCGGATCTGGGGCGGCGCCACGGTCGAGACCGCCGACATCGAGGCGTTGCTACCCTGGCTCGACTGGGCCTACGCCGAAATCCAAGCCGCATGAACGGCGAGCCGCCCAACCTGGCCCTTCTCCCCGTTGGCCTCGTCGATCTCCTTCCCTCCGGCGCCGAGATCGAGGCTGACGCCGTATCGGCCGTGATGCAGGTGTTCGCCGCCAACGGCTACCAGCGCGTCAAGCCGCCCTTGCTCGAGTTCGAGGATAGCCTTCTGGCCGGCGCCGGCGCCGCCATGGCCGACCAGACTTTTCGCCTGATGGACCCTGAATCGCGCCGCATGATGGGCCTGCGCGCCGACATGACGCCGCAAGTGGCCCGTATCGCCAGCACCCGTCTGGCCGGCCAACCCCGCCCGCTGCGCCTGTCCTACGCTGGCCAATGCCTCCGGGTGCACGCAACGCAACTCGCGCCGGACCGGCAGGTCGTCCAGGCTGGTATCGAACTGATCGGCATCGACAACCCGGCCGCGGACGCCGAAGTCGTGGTGCTCGCCGCCGAGGCCTTGTCGGCAATTGGGCTGGAGCGCGTCAGTTTCGACATCACCATGCCGACCCTGGCGCCCGCATTGCTGGACGAAGCCGGCATCGTCGGCCCGGTCCGCGAGAAACTGGTCCGAGCGCTGGACCGCAAGGATGCCGCTGCCGTCGCCAAGGTTGGCGGCTCCATCGCCGGCCTGCTTGCCGAGTTGCTCCTGGTCGCTGGCCCGGCCGATCGTGCGCTCGCGATCTTGGACACTGCCGACCTTGGCCCCGTTTCACGCGCGCTGTATCGCCGTCTGGCCGACGGCATTGCCGCGATCCGGGCCGCGGCTCCCGAGCTGCGCCTGACGCTCGACCCGATCGAGTTCCGCGGCTTTCGCTATCACACCGGGCTCTGCGTCACCGTGTTCTCGCCGGGTCACCACGAGGAGATCGGCCGCGGCGGCCGCTACGTTTCCGGCGACAACGAGCCTGCCACCGGCCTGACCCTGTATCCTGACGCCGTGCTCCGCGCCCGAACCGCGCCGCCCTCCCGCCCGCGGGTGTATCTGCCCTGGGGCACTGCCCGAGACCTGGGTGCGGCATTGCGCGACCAGGGTTTCGCAACCGTGCCCGCCTTGGAAGCCCAGCCCGGCGGCACCGCGGATGGTGCCGCCGAAGCCCGGCGGCTAGGGTGTTCGCACATCATACACGACGGCGCTGCGGTGCCGGTCGCCGCCGGCTGAGAACAGAGCCAAGAAGAGAAGAGGACAGAGTTATGGCAAACGTCGCCGTCATCGGCGCCCAATGGGGTGACGAGGGCAAAGGAAAGATCGTCGATTGGCTCGCCAGCCGGGCCGAGATCGTGGTGCGGTTCCAAGGCGGCCATAATGCCGGCCATACCCTGGTCGTCGGCAACCAGACCTACAAACTGTCGTTGCTGCCCAGCGGCCTCGTCCGCGGCAAGCTCGGCATCATCGGCAACGGCGTCGTCGTCGACCCCGAGGCATTGCTGGCCGAAATGGACCGCGTCCGCGCTCAGGGCCTCAACGTCTCGCCCGATAACCTGCGCATCGCTGAGAATGCTGTGCTCATTCTGCCAGTCCACGGCGCCTTGGACCGCGCCCGCGAGGCAGCCCGCGGCGAGCACAAGATCGGCACCACCGGCCGCGGCATCGGCCCGGCGTATGAGGACAAGGTCGCCCGCCGCGCCATCCGCGCCTGCGACCTGGCCGAGCCGGAGACGCTATCACACAAGCTCGACGAGTTGCTGCTGCACCACAACACCCTGCTCAAGGGCCTCGGCGCCGAAACCTTCGAAAAGCAGGTGCTGCTCGACCGCCTGCTCGAACTCGCCCCGCGCCTGCTGCCGCACATCGAGCCCGTCTGGATGCGTCTGGACGACGCCCGGCGTGCCGGCACCCGCATCCTGTTCGAGGGCGCGCAAGCCGTCATGCTCGACGTCGATCACGGCACCTATCCGTTCGTGACCAGCAGCAACACCATCGCCGCCACCGCGGCGGCTGGCTCCGGCGTCGGACCCGCCTCCATCGGTTTCGTCCTCGGCATCGCCAAGGCCTACACCACCCGTGTCGGCTCCGGCCCGTTCCCGACCGAGCTGACCGACGATATCGGCCAGCTGCTCGGCACCCGCGGCCACGAGTTCGGCACCGTCACCGGCCGTCCCCGTCGCTGCGGCTGGTTCGACGCCACCATGGTGCGCCAGGCCTGCAAGGTCGGCGGCATCCACGGTCTCGCGCTGACCAAGCTCGATGTGCTCGACGGCATGACCGAGTTGAAGATAGGCGTCGGTTACGAGATTGGTGGCGAGCGGTTCAGCCATTTGCCGGCGGGGCAGGCGGCTCAGGCCGCGGCAACGCCGATCTATGAAACGATCGAAGGCTGGCCCGGCAGCACCCGTGGGGCCCGTAGTTGGGCTGAACTTCCGGCCCAGGCCATCAAGTACGTCAAGCGCATCGAGGAGTTGGTGGAAACGCCGGTGACTCTACTCAGCACCAGTCCGGAGCGCGACGACACGATCCTGATGCGCGATCCGTTCGAAGGCTAGAAAGCGGCACGGTGCGGAGCCTGATCCGCACCGTGCGATGACGTCAGTAGCGCGGTACGCGCGGGTTGGGTGACATGGTGCCGACGGTCGCCTGACCATTTGTCACACTGACGTCGGGAATGGCACCAGTGGCACGCATGCCGCCGCCATTGGACGACGTGACCCCGCTGGCGGGAACTGTGGCCGGGGGCAAACTACTATTCGAGCAACCCGCCAAAGCGACCAACCCAACGAAAGCCGCACCGGCCAGGAAAGACCGGGGTCGCGGCGTCCCGTTCTGGAACTCTGAAATCATGTTCTACTCCATCCACTGAGCCGACATCGCCTCAACCATGGCGCAGCAGGTTGGTTCCATGATCGGCTCGCATTCAGGTGGCCAAACCCTCGGCGCCGAACGATGAACTCAGCCGCCGGCGGGGAACCACCGTAACATCGCCCGGCAACTGCCATTTCACCGTTCCGGTCGAGCGGCAATTCTCGCACACGGGCTGCCACTGCTCGTAGGCCGTTCCGCACGACGAACAGCGCCATGACGGGTCGGCTTCGGCATCCTGCATGTGGCGCATCGCGTCCTGCGCTTCTTCGGTCCGGCCATCCAGCATCGCGACGTCGGCCATCAGCGACCACAGCCGCCGCTGGTTCATCCCGGCTTCCCGCGCCCGTTCCAACTGCCGCCCCGCTTCCCCCGTCAGCCCGGCATCCAACGCCGCCCGGGCAATGGCGATATACGCCTCGGGATTGTCTGGATTGGACCTGACCAGCACGGCCATCTCGCGTGCCTGCGCCAGCTTGTCGCCCGACTCCGCCACGAAGGCCTGGGCCAGATCCGGATGCGGCTTGGCGGACCAGGCATTGCGCAACACGTCCTGAGCCTGCCGCTGCTTGCCGCTGGCGCGCAACGCCTTGGCGTAAGCGATCGCCGCCGGCGCCAGCGTCGGCTCGGCATCGAACGCCTGCTTGGACAGCGCCAACGCCGCTTTCGGATCGGCCTCGTTCTGCGCCGCGATCACCGCCAGCGCCGCCTTGTTGTCGGCACTCGATAGCCGCAGCGCCTCGTTCCAATCGCCGGTCGCTTGCGCCATGTAACGCCGTTCATCGCGCAACCAGGCCGCGCCCGGATGCGCCTTCTCGGCCTCCGTCGCCAGCGCCATGGCGCGTTCCCAGTCTTCCCCCTCCACGGCGATCCGCATCAGGCCGCGAAGCCCCAGCAGCCGTGAGTCCGACCGCTCGGCCAATTGCTCATACAGGGCTGCAGCCTCGTCGTCGCGACCCGCCTGTCGGCCGGCCTGGGCTGCGATCAGCAATGTCAGTGGCGTGTCGCCGAGCAGACGCCGGCCGCGATCAGCCTCGCGCCGCGCGCCGCCGGAATCATCGGCCGCCAGCGCGATCAGCGCCCGGTTCAGCGCCAGCTCGCCCTTGATCCGCGTGCGGTTGCCGCTGCCCTGCCGCACCCGCCGCGGAATGCTGACGACCCAGGCGATGAGGCGGAAGATCGCATACAGGATGATGAACGCCAGCGCGGCCAGCAGCACGGCGAACGGTGTCGAGGTCTGCAGCGTAGTGGCGCCGATCGTCGCGGTGATCGAGCCCGGCAGCACGGACACCCACCACGCGACGGCGACGCAGATGACTGCCGCAATGAATAACCCGATGGCGCTGCGCATCAGTTGGCCGCCAGGCTGGCGATGGCCGAGCGCGCCGCAACCAGCGACTGCGCCTTCTCCGTCCACGGCTGCATCGCCGCCGCAGCCGGGCCGGCGAGACCCTTCAGTGCCTCGACCGAGCCGGCCAGGTCGCCATTGTCCAGCTTCTCATGCGCATGGGCGATCACGCCGGCAATCGGGTCACCCACCAGCACGCGGTCGCCCTGACGAACCGTCACCGCCTGTTGCGCCCGGGTCCAGAGTCGGGCGCTGAAATCCTGGTTGGCCGTGATGGCCGGCTGGCTCGCCTTCTGCGCCGCATCGGCATAGCGATCGAAGCTTTCCCGCAGCGACGACTCCGTTGGTGGCGCCTCCGTGGCAAAGCGTGCCAGGGCAGGGGGCGCGCCGGGAATGTCACCCAGCTTCTGCCCGGCAGCCAGCGCCGCCGCCATGCCCTGCAGCCGGGCCGTGATCTGTGCCTTCTGCGTCAATGCCTTCAGCTGGTCGGTCTGCGCGCTCGCCTGCTTCTCCAGCGCGTCCAGCCGTGTGCCGAGCTTGGTTTCGGCATCCTGCGACTGCTGCAGCTTGCCAGCGAGGTCGCTCAGTTTGGCCGGGTCGAAGGTCGGGCGTTGTTCAAGTGCGGCGAGCCGTTGCGTCAGCGGTGCGACGTCGGGGATTTGGCGCCCGACGGCTTGCACCTGGTCCGACAGCAACGACAGCTGCTCCGGAGTCACGATCTTGCGGCCTTCCAGCGCCGCCATCCTGTTCGTCAGTTGCGTGAGCGCGGCCGGGTCGACCATCGGACGGCTCTCCAGCGCGCCAACCTTGTCCGACAACGCGGCAACGACGGCCGGCGCCACGATGGGGCGGCCATCCAGCGCCGTCACCTGCTGCTGCAACTTGGTGAAATCTGCGGCACTCGGCCCGGTCGGCTTCTCCGACAGCTTCGTCACCTGATCGCGCACGGTGGCGAGCTGCGTCTGCAAGGTGTCGACCTGCCCGGCTGCCTGCGTCGCCAGCGGCGAGGCCGGCGGATTCTGCCACAGGTACACCAGGCTTCCCGCCAGCACGACAAAGCCGGCGATGTACAACACCGGCAGGAGATCGAGCTTCCGCGTCGGGTCAGTCGGGTCGGCCCTGGTCCGCGAGGGCAGGGCGGGCGTGCCGCCGGCGCTGGGCGTGGTGGCATCGGAGTTGGGGGTCGGCAGCGCCGGTTCGTCGGTCATAATAGCGCCAATACTCCGTCCAGGGTCGGCTTTAAAGACACATGGACCCCGCGCCAGGGCAAGGGGGCCAGAACGTCCGCCGCACGCTGCCCGATTGCCAGGGCAACGACCTCGGCGAGCGCCGGGTGCAGGCGGGGAGGAATGATGGCGACAAAGGCCGCTGCCGTCTCGGTCGACAGGAACATCGCCGCTCCCAGCGTGCCCGCCTCGAGCGCCGCGATGGCCGCCTGCGGCATTCGCCGCGCCGGCGTGACCTCGTAGGCACAAGCCCGCGTCACGGAGAAGCCGGCACTTGCCAGCGCCTCGGCCAGCGCGTCGCCCTGGCGAAACCCATGCGCAAACAGGATGTGCGCCCCCGGGTCCAGTCGCCGCTTCGCCAGCCCGGCCAGCGCGACACCATCCCCCTGCGCGTCCATCACCACCGTGAACCCGGCCTGCCGCGCACGCGTCGCCGTGGCCGTCCCGACTGCCAGCAATGGCAAGACCTTGAGACCGTCCGGCAGCGCCGGGACCGCGTTCCGGCTGGCGGTTACTACAGCGTCGAATTTTCCATGCGGTGCGATGGTGCGTTGGTGCAGCGTCATCACCGGCGCGATGACCGGATCGAACCCATGCGCGGCGACCATCGCTGCCGTTTCCACCGCGTCGGCGGCTGGACGCGTGACCAACACGCCGCGACGACCAGGTGCCGGCATCTCAGCCAAAGATGTCGCGCGGCGAGTCGGCGCGCAGCTCGTCTCCCAATGCCGTGCCCAGCCGCTCGGAATCCGTCGGCAGCCCATGCACGCTCCGCTTCAACAGGAAGCTCCCATCCGGCCGCGCCACCAGCCCGGTCAGATGCAACCGCCCATCCGGCAACAGCCGCGCATGCCCGCCGATCGGCGTCCGGCACGATCCATCGAGCGCGGCTAGCAGCGCCCGCTCGGCCAACGACACGGCGCGCGCCTCGGGATCCTCGATCCCGGACAGCAACTGCCGCAGCGTCAGGTCTTCCTCCCGCACCGTGACGCCCACGATCCCCTGACAGGCCGACGGCACCATCGCCTCCGGATCGATCGGCACGTACGGCGTCTCGATCTTCAACCGCTTCAGCCCGGCCACCGCCAGCAGGCTCGCCGCGCAATGGCCCGCCATCACCTTGTCGATCCGCGTCTGCACGTTGCCGCGCATCAGCGTGATCGCCAGGTCCGGCCGTGCGTGCAGCAATTGCGCCTGCCGCCGCAGCGAGGTCGTGCCGATGACCGCGCTGGCGGGCAGCATGGAGAACGCCTCTGTCGGGTCCGCCGTGGCGCAATCGGGGCCCAGGATCAGCGCGTCCCGCGAGTCCTCGCGCCGCAGCGTGCACGCCAGCACGATGCCCGGCGGTAGCTCGGTTTCCAAATCCTTGAGGCTGTGCACCGCGAAGTCGATCCGCCGATCCGCCAGCGCCTCGTGGATTTCCTTCGAGAACAATCCTTTGCCGCCGATCTCGGCCAGCGCCCGATCCTGCACCGCATCGCCGGTGGTGCGGATGACGTGTTCCTGGAACACCTCGTCGTTGTTGAAGCCCGGCGCCAACACCGGGCAGAACTTCGCCAGCAGCCCGATGAACGCGCGGGTCTGCACCCGGGCCAGCGGCGAACCGCGGGTGCCGACGCGCAGCGGCAGGCCGCGGCGCGCATGGGTGTCGCTGAGCGGCATCGTCCGGTCGAGGAGGGGGGTGGGCTGGGCGTCGGGCATCGGATTGCTCTATGGGATCGCCGGTTCGAGGAAAAGACACGACATGCACGCCTCCTATGCTTGTTCCCTTTCAAAGGGATTAACGGGGCCGGTCCTCGGGCTGGAGTCCTCCTGCGACGAGACTGCGGCTGCGGTGCTGGACGCTGATGGCCGGGTCATGGGCGAGATCGTGCTGAGCCAGTTGGAGGAACATCGCCGCTTCGGCGGCGTGGTGCCGGAGATCGCGGCGCGGGCACATCTGGCGCATCTCCCGGGGCTGGTCCGCGACGTCCTGGCCCGGGCCGGCGTGTCGGTGGGTGACCTGGCCGGGATCGGCGCCAGTTGCGGCCCCGGCCTGATCGGCGGCCTCATCGTCGGCGCCGGGGTGGCCAAGGGCATCGCGCTCGCCGCCGGCATCCCGTTCGTGGCCGTCAATCACCTCGAAGCCCACGCCCTGACCCCGCGGCTGCCCGGTTTGGTACCGGACGGGGCGCCGTTCCCCTACCTGCTGATGCTGCTCTCCGGCGGACACTGCCAGTGCGTCGCTGTCGAGGCGGTCGGTCGCTACACCCTGCTCGGCAGCACCATCGACGACGCTGTCGGCGAAGCCTTCGACAAGGTCGGTAAGCTGCTCGGCCTTCCCTGGCCCGGTGGCCCCGAAGTTGAGCGCCTCGCCGCGAACGGCAACCCGGCCAGCATCCGCTTTCCCCGCCCGCTCCTGGGCCGAGACGGCTGTGATTTCAGCTTTTCCGGCCTCAAGACCGCCGTCGCCAAACGCGTCGCGACCTACCCTGACGGCCCGCTTCCTGCCGCCGACGCCGCCGACATCGCCGCCGCCTTCCAGGTTGCCGTCGCCGCCGTGCTTGCGGATCGCGCGACTCACGCGTTGGCGATGATGCCCGAGGCGCGCTCGGTCGTCGTCTCCGGTGGCGTGGCAGCGAATACCGCGGTCAGGACGGCCCTGACCACCGTCGCCGATGCCCACGGCATCGGCCTCCTGGCCCCGCCGATCCGCCTGTGCACCGACAATGCGGTCATGGTCGCCTGGGCCACGATCGAGCGCCTCCGTCTCGGCCTGGCTGACGATCTCGGCTTCAAGCCGCGCCCGCGCTGGCCGCTTGCCGAGATGACCGCCGGGAAAGAAGCATGAACTACCGCCACGCCTTTCACGCCGGCAATTTCGCCGACTGCATGAAGCACGCCCTGCTGCTCTGGATGCTCGACGCCCTCCAGCGTAAGCCGACGCCGTTCTTCGTCCTCGACACCCATGCCGGCCTCGGTCGCTACGATCTGATTGCCGGCGATGCCGCCCGCACCAGCGAATGGCGCGACGGCATCGCCCGCCTGCTGCATGAGCCTCCGGCGTGCCTCGAACGCTACGTCGCCGCCGTGTCCGCCGTCGGCGCGGAGGGCGAGTTCATCTACCCGGGCTCCCCGCTGCTGATCTACGGGGCCCTCCGTGACGCCGACCGTCTCGCCTGCTGCGAGCTTCATTCGGAAGACGCCGCCACCCTCAAAGGCCTGTTCCACGGTGAAGGCCAAGCCGGCGTTCATCTCCGCGACGGCTACGAAGCCATCCGCGCCTTGCTGCCGCCGAAGGAACGCCGCGGCCTTGTCCTGATCGACCCACCTTACGAAGCTCCCGGCGAATTCGAGCGCGTCGTCGTCGCCCTCCGCGACGGCGCCGCCCGCTTCGATCACGGCATCTACGCCGTCTGGTACCCCATCAAGCATCGCGCGCCTGTCACCACCTTCCACGAAGCGGTCCGCCTCGCCGGATTGAAGGACGTTGTCGCCGCCGAACTCTGGCTCCGCCGCCCCCTCGACCCGGCCGTGCTCAACGGCTGCGGGCTCCTCGTCCGCAATGCTCCCTATGGCTTCGAGTCTGCCGCGGCCACCATGCTGGACGCGCTGGCTGAGCGCTTGGGCGAGGCCGACGCCGGCAGCGCTGTTGTCCGGATCACCCATGAGTAGTCTCGCTGTCCTCGGTGCTGGCGCCTGGGGCCGCGCGCTGGCCATCCAGGCCATCCGTGCCGGCACCCCGACTACCCTCTGGGCCCGCAACCCGGCCGCGGTCGACACCACCTTGCCCATCACCGGCATCCTCCCCGGCGATGGTCACGACGCGATCCTCCTCGCCATCCCCGTGCAGCACCTCCGCGACGTGCTCGCCCGGTTCCGTCCCGCGGCCCCCGTGGTCATCTGCGCCAAGGGCATCGAAGCGGCGACCGGCATGCTGCCGCTGGAAATCGTCGCCTCCCTGCACCCGCATCTCGCCGGTGCCGTGCTTTCCGGGCCGAACTTCGCCGCCGAGATCGCCGCCGGGCTGCCCGCCGCGTCCGTGGTCGCCGCCGCCGACCCGGCCCTTCGCGCCACGATCATCAGCCTGCTCGCCAGCGGCACCTTCCGCCTTTACGGCAATGACGACCCGGTTGGCGCCCAACTCGGCGGCGCCGCCAAGAACGTGATCGCCATCGCTGCCGGCATCGTCGCCGGTGCCGGGCTGGGCGAGAACGCGCGCGCCGCGCTCATCACCCGCGGCCTGGCCGAACTGACCCGCTGCGTCGTCGCCCTTGGCGGCCGTGCGACGACGGTCGCCGGCCTGTCCGGCCTCGGCGACCTGCTGCTGACTTGCACGGGCGCCGCCAGCCGCAACTACCGCTGCGGCCTGGCTCTCGGCCAGGGCACGACGTTGGCCGATGCCCTGGCGGCCTCGCCCGGCGTGGTCGAGGGCGTCGCCACCGCGCCGGCGCTTCTCGCCCGCGCCGCGGGAACCGACCTGCCGATCTGCACCGCCGTCGCGGCGCTGCTCGCAGGTGAATTGACCGTCGAGCGCGCCGTGTCGGTGCTGCTGGCCCGACCGATGCGTGATGAATAAAGCCATGACCAACGGAACAGGGCGCTAGATGCTTCGTGGAATCGTCACCGTCGGCGGCTGGACCATGGCCAGCCGCCTCATGGGCTTCATACGCGACATCCTGATCGCCGCCCTGGCCGGCACTGGCCCGATCGCTGATGCCTTCTTCATCGCGCTGCGCGTCCCTAACCTGTTCCGCCGCCTATTTGGCGAGGGCGCTTTCAACGCCGCCTTTGTGCCCGAATTCTCCGGTATTTACGCCGTCGAAGGCCCCGAACCCGCCCGCGACTTCGCCCAGCAGACCATCGCCGTGATGGCCTTCTGGCTCCTGCTGCTCACCGTGGTCGGCGAAATCTTCATGCCGCAGATCATGCGCGTGCTGGCGCCGGGCTTCGCCGACATACCGGGCAAGGAGCAACTGACGATCGCCCTGGCCCGCATCACCTTTCCCTACGTGCTGCTCATCTGCCTGGCCGCCCTGCTGTCCGGCATCCTCAACGGCCTCGACAAATTCGCAGCCGCGGCGGCGGCCCCGCTGGTGTTCAACACCGTTTCCATTGCCGCCATGCTGCTGTTGACGCCTTACCTTCCGAACGTCGGCTTCTCGCTGGCCTGGGGAGTCACCGTTTCCGGCGTGCTGCAACTGGCGCTGCTGGCCTGGGCCGTCCGTCGGGCCGGCATGCGGCTCAGCATCCCGCGTCCGCGTCTGACGCCGCAGATGCGACATCTCTTCCGGCGCATGGGGCCTGGGCTGCTCGGCGCCGGCGTCACCCAGCTCAACCTGGCCGTCGACATCTTTATCGTCAGTCTGCTGCCGCCGGGCTCCGCCAGCCTGCTGTATTACGCCGACCGCGTGAACCAGCTTCCCCTCGGCGTCATCGGCACCGCCGTCGGCACCGCGCTGCTGCCGCTGCTCTCCCGCCAGGCCCGCACCGGCCAGGCCGAGGAGGCGCGCCACACGCTCGCCCGCGCCCTGGAAGTAAGCCTCGCGTTGACGCTACCGGCGGCGCTCGCCCTCGCGGTCGCCGGAGAACCCATCATGCTGGTGCTGTTCGGCCGCGGCGAGTTCACTCAGGCGGCGGCCGAACTCAGCGCCCAATCGCTCGCCGCCTACGCCTTCGGCCTCCCGGCCTTTGTCGCCGTCAAGGTGGTGATCCCGGCCTTCTTTGCTCATGGGGACACCTCGACCCCGGTCCGCATCGGCTTCATCGCCATCGCGCTCAACCTTGTCATGAACCTGCTGTTCATGGTGCCGCTGCGACACATGGGCCCGGCGCTGGCGACCAGCCTGTCGGCCATCTTCAACGTCGTCGCCCTCGGCGTGCTGCTCGGTCGCCGCGGTCAACTGGTGGTGGATCGCCGGCTGCGGCTGCGGCTGTTGCGCATGGCCGGCGCCTCCCTGGCGATGGCCGCGACGTTGATCATGATGCAGCGATACGTGTTCGTCAGGGTGGAGATGGCGGCCGGGCTGCGCTGGGGCGCCCTGGCGCTCCTGGTCGGCACCGGGCTCGCCGCCTATGCAGTGGCCGGTCAGCTCCTGGGCGCCTTTGACGTCCGCATGTTGCTGGACGTCCTGCGGCGCCGGCGGCGCAAGCTGACCTGATCCACGTTATTGCGAGCCGCCTTGGGTTGCTCCGCCCGGCTCGCAATGACGTGGTGAACGGACTCAGTAGGTGATCACGTCCCGAATCTTGGCGAACTGCGCGGCGGTCAGCACCTTCTTCGTCACCAGATCCTGCGGCGTCATATAGGGGCGCCCGGCCACGATCTTCGGCGCCGTCTTCTCGCCAATCCCCGGCAGCGTCTTGGCGATGTCGGTCGCCGAGGAGGTGTTGATGTCGGCCAGCGCAAGCCGATCCCGGTTCTGCGCAAACGCCGGCCGCGTCATCACCTTCTTGGTCGACAGCGCGTTCAGGTCATCCCAGGGCCGCCCATCGACGATCGCCTTGGCCGTCACCGGCCCGATGCCGGGCAGGGTGGCGAGTTCGCTCTCGCTGGCGGCATTGATGTCGATCTTCTTGGTCGCCGTGGTTGGCGCGGCCGTTGGCGCGACGCGGGTCGGGACCGTGGGCGACGTTGCGGCAGGCATAGTCGGCGCCGGCCCGCTTCGGGCCGCCGGTGCCGTTGCCGGCGCCTGAGCATAGGCCGGCGCGAACAAAGCTAGGGCGGCGAGGGCAGCGAAACTGATGCGGGTGAGCTTCAAGACATCCTCCAATGGTAAGTGAATCGAACTCTGGTTGCCGTGAAAGGCGTAATTACGGCCAGCGCACTTCCGGTGGCAGGCTCATCAGGATCGCCTCGACGTTCCCCCCGGTCTTCAGCCCGAACAGCGTTCCCCGGTCGTGCAGCAGGTTGAACTCCACGTAACGGCCCCGGCGCAGCAGCTGGTGGTGCTTTTCCTCCGGCGTCCACGCCTCGCGCATCCGCCGCCGCACGATGGCGGTGTAGCCGTCGCGGAACGCGCGTCCGACATCCTGGGTGAAGGCGAAATCGTCCCGGACGTCGCCGGTGAAATGGTGATCGTAAAAAATTCCACCCACCCCGCGCGTCTCGCCCCGGTGCGGGAGGTAGAAATACTCGTCGCACCATTTCTTGAATTTCGGGTAGTACGCCGGGTCGTGCTTGTCGCAGGCCGCCTTGAACGCCCCATGGAAACTGGCCTCATCCTCCGCGATCTCCGCCTGATCCGTCCCCATCGGCGTCAGGTCGCCGCCACCGCCGAACCAGCCCCGCGTCGTCACCAGCATCCGCGTGTTCATGTGCGCCGTCGGCACCCGTGGGTTCTGCGGATGCGCCACCAGGCTCACGCCGGAGGCCCAGAACCTTGGATCCTCCTCCGCCCCGGGGATCTGCTTGCGGAACTCCGGGCTGAACTCGCCCCATACGGTTGAGACGTTGACGCCGACCTTCTCGAATACGCGGCCTTTCATCACGCTCATGACGCCACCCCCGCCGGCATCCCCGGAGTCGGTCGGCCGCTGCCACTCCGTCCGCGTGAAGCGACCCGGCTCGCGATTGCCGAGCGGCAGGTCGCTTTCTGCCTCGATCGCCTCAAAACCGGCGCAGAGCTGATCCCGCAACGTCTCGAACCAGGCGCGTGCCTCCGTCTGCAGCGCGGCATGTGGCGGCGGCAGAAGTTCCATGGCTTGCGACATTTAGATTCACTCCAATCTTGTGTTCAGCATAGAACGGCATGTGCGCGAGTTGCAGGGGCCACCCGGCGCCCGTATAGGACCGCATGGTCGAGCGAGGCAGCCGTTTGCGCGTGCTGTCGGTATCAAGAACGAGGACGGGCATGGCTGAAGTTGCAACCGCTACCGCGAATGTCCGCGAAGCGATCACGACGGTAGGGAACCAGGACGTCACCAAGCGTGACTTCCTGAAGCTGCTGACCGGCAGCGCCGTGGTCATCGGCGCCGGCTCCATGGTGTGGCCGTTCATCGACAGCATGAACCCGGCCCGCGACGTGCTGGCGTTGTCCAGCGTCGAGGCCGATTTGTCCCCGGTTGTCGAAGGTCAGGGCATCACTATCGTCTGGCGCGGCAAGCCGATCTTCCTGCGGCACCGCACGCCCAAGGAAATCAAGGAAGCCGTCGACACACCCTTGAGCGCCATGAAGGACCCGATTGCCGACGCCGCCCGCGTCAAGGCCGGGCACGAGCAATGGCTGGTCGTTATCGGCATCTGCACCCATCTCGGCTGCGTCCCGCTCGGCAACAAGCCGACCGACCCGCGCGGCGAGTTCGGCGGCTGGTTCTGCCCCTGTCACGGCAGCCAGTACGACACCGCCGGGCGCATCCGCCTCGGGCCGGCACCGGCCAACCTGGTGCTGCCGCCATACGCATTCATGAACGACACCAAGATCAAGATCGGCTGAGGAGCGAGATCCATGGCAGGCCTGCACAAATCTACTTACCAGAACCCGGTGATCAACTGGATCGATACCCGGTTGCCGCTGTTCACGATGATGCAGAAGGAATACGGCTCCTTCCCGACGCCGAAGAACTTCAACTACTTCTGGAACTTCGGCGCGCTCGCCACGGTCAACTTGATCATCATGATCGCGACCGGCGTGTTCCTCGCCATGAACTACTCCGCCAACACCGGCTTGGCCTTTGACAGCGTCGAGCGCATCATGCGTGACGTGAACTACGGCTGGCTGCTGCGCTACGCCCACGCCAATGGCGCCTCGATGTTCTTCATCGTGGTGTACATCCACATCTTCCGCGCCCTCTACTACGGCTCATACAAGGCGCCGCGCGAAATCCTGTTCATGCTCGGCGTGGTCATCTTCCTGCTGATGATGGCGACTGCGTTCATGGGCTACGTGCTGCCCTGGGGTCAGATGTCCTACTGGGGCGCCACCGTCATCACCAACCTGTTCTCCGCCATCCCACTGGTCGGCGACAGCATCGTGACCCTGCTCTGGGGCGGCTTCAGCGTCGACAACCCGACCCTCAACCGCTTCTTCGCACTACACTACCTGCTGCCGTTCATGATCTTCGGCGTCGTCTTCCTGCACGTCGTCGCCCTGCACATCACCGGCTCGAACAACCCCCTGGGCATCGACGTCAAGTCGCCGCAGGACACCATCCCCTTCCACCCGTACTACACCACCAAGGACAGCGTCGGCCTTTGCGTCTACCTGCTGGTCTTCGCCCTGCTGGTGTTCTTCCTGCCCAACCTGCTCGGTGACCCCGACAACTACATCACCGCCAACCCGCTGGTGACGCCGGCGCACATCGCTCCGGAGTGGTACTTCCGTCCGTACTACGCCATGCTTCGTGCGGTCGAGTGGAAGCTCGGTGGCGTTATGGTGATGTTTGCCTCGATCCTGGTGCTGTTCTTCCTGCCTTGGCTCGATACCTCGCCGGTGCGCAGCACGCGCTTCCGTCCGATGTACAAGCCGTTCGTCGCTCTGCTGGTCGTCTCCTTCTTCGCCCTGCTCTACGTCGGCGGTAAGCCGCCGGAAGGTGCGTATGTCGTGATCGGCCGCGTCGCTACGGCCTACTGGTTCCTGCACTTCCTGGTGGTCCTGCCGATCCTCGGCAAGATCGAGCGTCCGCTGCCGCTGCCGGAGAGCATCAGCAACCCGGTGCTTCGCGCTCGTCCGCCCTTCTCGGGCGGTGGTGGTGGTCCTTTGCCGCAGGGCGCGGCAGCCAAGCCGATGGATCGGGCATAATGCGTAAACTACTCGTCACTCTGCTAGCGTCGGCCGCCCTGGCGGCGCCGGCACTAGCCCAGGAACATCCCGAAGTTCCGTCGGTGAAGTGGAGCTTCAACGGTCCGTTCGGGTCCTATGATTATGCCTCAGCGCAGCGTGGCTTCCAGGTCTACAAGGAAGTCTGCTCCAACTGTCATGGCATGAAGCTGCTTTCCTACCGTGACCTGACCGGCATTGGTCTGAATGCCGAGCAGGTCAAGGCGATCGCCGCCGATGTCACCGTCCCTGGTGGCACCAATGACGCCGGTGAGCCGGTCGATCGGCCCGGCACCGCCGCTGACCGCTTCAAGGCACCATTCCCCAACGACAAGGCAGCTCGCGCCGCCAACGGTGGCGCATTGCCGCCGGACCAGTCGCTGATCATCAAAGCGCGCGAGAACGGGCCGAACTACGTTCACGCCTTGCTGAATGGTTACGTCGATCCGCCGGCTGGCACCGTCGTTCCTGCAGGGCAGTACTATAACGAGTATTTCCCAGGCCACTACCTTGCCATGCCGCAGCCACTGCATGACGGTCAGGTCGATTATGTCGATGGCACCAAGGCGACAGTGGAACAGATGTCCAAAGACGTCGTGCAGTTCCTGACCTGGGCTTCCGAGCCCAACATGGAGCGGCGCAAGCAACTCGGCGTCAAGGTCGTGTTGTTCCTCGCGCTCATGACCGGTCTGACCTACGGCGTGAAGCGCAAGGTCTGGAAGGACCTGCACTGAGCCCCACCGCTCCGGTGACGCCGGTCATCGGCATCATCGGCGGCTCCGGCCTGTACGATATCCCCGGGCTCGAGCGTCGCGAAAAGCGGCGCATCGAGACCCCGTGGGGTGCTCCTTCCGACGATTTGTTATTTGGCGAGCTTGGCGGGGTTCGATGCGTTTTCCTGCCGCGCCATGGCGGCGGACATACGACGTCCCCAAGCCATCTGAACTATCGCGCCAACATCGATGCATTGAAGCGCGCCGGTTGCACGGACGTCTTGTCGCTGTCCGCCGTGGGCAGCCTCAAGGAGGAGTTGCCGCCGGGTCATTTCGTGATCGTGGACCAGTTCATCGACCGCAGCTTTGCCCGCGAGAAAAGCTTCTTCGGCGAGGGCTGCGTCGCCCACGTCTCGGTCGCTGACCCGGTCTGCCCCCGTCTTGGTGATGCTCTCGAGGCTGCCGCCAAGCGACTCGATTTGCCCCTCACCCGTGGCGGCACCTACCTGGTCATGGAGGGCCCGCAATTCTCCACCCGGGCCGAAAGTCATCTTTACCGGAGCTGGGGCTGCAGCGTCATCGGCATGACCAACATGCCGGAAGCCAAGCTCGCGCGCGAAGCCGAGCTTTGTTACGCCACCGTGGCCATGGTTACCGACTATGACTGCTGGCACGAGGATCATGAGGCCGTGACCGTCGACCAGATTGTCCGCGTGTTGCTCGGCAACGCCGACAAGGCACGCTCCCTGGTGGCCGAAGTCGTTCCAGCCCTTGGCGCGCCTCGCGGTCCATGTCCTGCCGGCTGCGACCGGGCGCTCGAATACGCGCTGATCACCCGCCCCGAGCACCGCGACCCCGCGCTCATGGCCAAGCTCGACGCCGTCGCCGGACGCGTCCTGTGCTGACCCAAGGCCGGGATGGCGCCACGGCCGTCCTAACCCTGGACTACCCCGCCCGACGCAATGCGTTGGCCATGCCGATGCGCCAAGCCCTGATCGATGCCTTTGAGGCCATGGAGAGTGACCCGGCAATCAAAGCCGTCGTGCTCACCGGTTCAGGCGGCACCTTCTCCGCTGGCGGCGACATCAGCAGCATGGACCTGCCCGATCTGCTGGCCGGCCGCGAGCGGTTCCGCATTACCCACCGGCTCGTTCGCCTGCTCATCAAGTCGCGCCTGCCCATTATCGCCGCCGTCGAGGGTCATGCCGTAGGTGCCGGCTTGTCGCTTGCCCTTTGCTGCGACACCATCGTCGCTGCCGCCGATGCCAAGCTGGCCGCCGGCTTTGGCCGTGTCGGACTGGTCGCCGACCTCGGTCTGCTCCACACCCTGCCGGCGCGGATCGGGCAGGGCAAGGCGCGCCAGGTGTTCCTCTACGGCGATATGATGACCGGTGAGGCCGCCGAACGCATTGGCTTGGTCGATCACGTGGTGCCTAAGGGCGATGCATTGACTACCGCGCTCGACCGCGCCCGCATCTTTGCCAACGCTGCCCCCATCCCGATCGCGCTGACCAAGCAATATCTCGCCAATGGTTTGGACGCTGCCTTGGATTGGGAGCGTGAGGTGCAGTCGGCCCTGTTCCAGACGGCGGATCATGCCGAAGGTCGTGCGGCGTTTCTGGAAAAACGAACGCCTGACTTCAAAGGGCGCTAAAGCGCCGGGTTGGTAGCAGCGGACGGATTTGAACCGCCGACCAAGAGATTATGATTCTCCTGCTCTACCACTGAGCTACGCTGCCTAACCCGCCGAGACCTGCCGTTCAGCACGGTCGTGGGGCGCACCGTATGCCCCGCCAACTCCCGCACGTCAATCCGCTGAACGCGTCTCCGCGGCAATGAATCCGCCGCCGATCAGATGCGAGCCGCGATACATCACGCAAGCCTGCCCCGGCGCCGCGAATGACGGCTCGTCCAGCTCGACCGTTGCCCCCGCCGGCATCTGCCGCACCGTAGCCCCATGCGGCGTCTCGCGCGCCCGCAGCTTCACCTCGCAGCGGAAAATCTCCGGCTCGTCGGTCAGCCAGTTCAAATCCCGTAACGCAATCTTTTGCCGCCCCGCGCTGCGCGGTCCCACCGTCACCCGGTTACGGGCGGCATCAAGCCCCAGCACCGCCTGTCGTGATCCATCCAGCGTGCTGGCGGTGCCCAACCCCTTGCTCTGCCCGATGGTGTAGTGTGCCAGCCCCTTGTGCCGGCCCTGCACGATTCCGGCTTCGTCGACGATCTCGCCGGCCGCCATCGCTTCCGGCCGCAGCTTGGCCAGCAGGTCGGTATATTTCCCGCTCGGCACGAAGCAGATGTCCTGGCTATCCGGCTTCTCGGCCACCGCCAGCCCCAGCCGCATCGCCTCCGCCCGTACCGCCGCCTTGTCCGGCATGTCGCCGAGGGGGAACCGGCTGAACGCCAGCTGGTCCCGCGTGGTCGCGAACAGGAACCAACTCTGGTCCCGCGCGTCGTCGCGGGCCCGATGCAACTCCGGCCCGCCTGCTGCCTCGACCCGGCGCACGTAATGTCCGGTTGCCATCGCCTCGGCGCCGAGATCCCGCGCCAGGCCGAGCAGGTCGGTGAATTTGACGCTCTGGTTGCACCTGACGCACGGGATCGGCGTCTCGCCACGCGCGTAGCTGTCGGCAAAGTCATCGATCACCGCCGCGCGGAACCGCGCCTCCGCATCGATGACGTAGTGTGCGATCCCGAGCCGGTCCGCCACGTCACGCGCATCGCCGATGTCGCGCCCGGCGCAGCACGCACCCTTGCGCCCCGCTGCCGCCCCGTGATCGTAGAGCTGCAGCGTGACGCCGATGACCTCGTGGCCCTGCTCGGCCAACAGGCCGGCAACCACCGAGCTATCAACGCCGCCCGACATCGCGGCGACGATCCTCATTGATTTAGCCGCCAGCGTTCTTTGTGCTGGCCGGCAGCTTGACCACCAACCCGTCCAGCGCCGGCGTCATCACGATCTGACAACCCAGCCGGCTTGTCTCCTGCAGCCCGAACGCCAGGTCGAGCATGTCTTCTTCGTCTTCGGTCGGCTTGGCCAGCTTGGGGAACCAGGCGGCATCGACGATGACGTGGCAGGTCGAGCAAGCCAGCGACCCCTCGCACGCACCCTCGATGTCAATATCGTACTTGTGCGCGATCTCGAGAACGGAGAGCCCGAGCGGCGCCTCGACCTCGCGCGGCGCGCCGTTCTTCTCGATAAAGGTCATCTTCGGCATCTAAAACTCGGCTCCGGCGGTGGCGGTGACAGCGACGCGTGCAGCTTCGCTCAGGGCTTTGGCGGCAAAGTCCACGTCCGCCGGGCTGGTAAATCGTCCTAACCCAATACGCAAGGTACGCTGCGCCGCCCCGTTGTCCAGGCCGAGCGCCCGCAAAACGTAGCTCGGCTCGATCGCCGCCGAGCTACACGCCGACCCCGTCGATACGCACAGATCCGGCATCGCCCGCAGCATCGTCAGCGCCGGCGCCTCGAACGTCAGGTTGAGGTTCCCCGCCACGCGATCCTGCACGGACCCGTTGATCGTCACCGGCACCGCCAGCCCGTCCAGCAGCCGCTGCCGCAGCCCGGCGATCCGCGCCTCGTCCGCCGCCATCTCCGCCCGCGCCAGCCGGCACGCCTCTCCGAACCCAACGATTAGCGGCGTCGCCAGCGTTCCCGCCCGCAAGCCGCGCTCCTGCCCGCCGCCCGAGAACAGCGGCGCCAGCCGCACCCGCGGCCGCCGCCGCACATACAGCGCCCCGACCCCCTTGGGCCCATACAGCTTGTGACCGCTGAGGCTCAGCAGATCGATCCCCGCGACGTCGATCGGGATTTTGCCTGCGGCCTGCGCCGCATCGGTGTGGAACAAGGCCCCATGCGCCCGCGCGAGCGCGGCCAGGGCAGGGATGTCCTGGATCACCCCGGTCTCGTTGTTCACCGCCATGACGCTCACCAGCAGCGTCGGCACTGCCAGCGCGTCGGCCAGCGCGGTCGGGTCGAGCCGGCCATCGGGCTGCACCGACAGCACCACCGGCTCGAACCCCTCGGCCGCCATGTCGGCCACGCTCTCCAGCACGCATTTATGCTCGGTCGCCACCGTGATCAGCCGCCGCCGCTCTCTGCCGGCCTGCAGCGCGAACCGCGCCGCTCCCTTGATGGCGATGTTGTTGCTCTCGGTTGCCCCCGAGGTCAGCACGATCTCCCGCGCCTCCGCCCCGATCAGCGCGGCGATCTCGCCCCGCGCGGTTTCCACCGCCGCTTCCGCCTCGAGCCCCATGCCGTGCTCGGCGCTGTGCGGATTGCCGAACCGCTCGGTGAACCACGGCAGCATCGCCGCCAGCACGCGCTGGTCCATTGGCGTGGTCGCCTGGTTGTCGAGGTAAACGGGCCGGTTCGGACGCATGCCACCGAATATAGGAAGCTAGGAGGCGCCGACCAAACGCCTCAACCGGGCCACCATCGCGCCATAGGCGGCCCCAAACGCGGCAACGTCCTCCGTTGTCGCGTTCCACGGCAGGCTCACCCGGATAGCCTCACCCGCCAGCGCCCCGCAGCCCATCGCATCCAGCACGTGGCTCCGCGACACCTTGCCGCTGCTGCACGCCGCCCCGGCCGACACCGCGATGCCTGCCAGATCGAGCGCGATCACCTGCGTCTCTGCCCGCACCCCCGGCAGCGCCAGGCAACTGGTATTTCCCAGCCGACGACGTCCCCCCAGCACCGTGGCGCCATGCGCCTCCGCCGCGCATTCAAGCGCCGTCTGCAGCGGCAGCAGGTCGGGCAGGGGGCATCGCGCCGCCGCTGCGAACCCCGCAATCGCCGGCAGCGCCGGCGTTCCACCGCGTCGCCCCCGTTCCTGGCCACCGCCCGCGATCAACGGTGCGAGATGCCCGTCATCGGCCAGCAGCAATGCCCCGGCCCCTTTCGGCCCGCCGATCTTGTGCCCCGACACCGCCAGGCTATCCGCCCCGAGCGCCGCCAGATCGACCGCCATGCGCCCGGCCGCCGGCACCGCATCCACATGCAGCAGCGCCCCGAAGCGCCGACACAGCGCCGCCACGTCAGCGATCGGCTGCACCGTCCCGGTTTCGTTGTTCGCCAGCATCACACAAACCAACGCCGCCCCACCGGCTGTCAACAACTGTTCCAGCGCGCTCAGGTCGACTGCGCCGTCTCGATCCACTGGGATAACCTCGGCCTGCTCGCAAGCTGCGCGAACTGCATCGTGCTCCGTCGCCCCGATGAGCACCCGCCGCCCGCGTCCCAGGCTCGCCACTGCCAGGGCATCCGCCTCCGTTCCGCCCGAGGTGAACACCAGACCCCCAACTGGCGCACCGTACCGCTCCGCAATGACCCGGCGGCTACCTTCCAGCATCTGCCGCGCTGCCCGCCCGGCGCCATGAATGCTTGCAGGATTGCCTACCAAGCCGAGCGCATCGACGACTGCCGCCCGCGCCTCCGGCCGCAACGGCTCGGTCGCGTTCGCGTCCAAATAGATCATCGCCGCCAGCGGGTTACTCGGCTGCAGGCGACCGCTGCAGCGCCGACACCCGTTCCTCGAGCATCAACACCTCCGCGCGCAGCGTCTCCACTGCACAAACGATGGGATCCATCGTGCCCTCGCACGGCGTGCCATAGGCGACGAAATTAGGCTGCCGTTGGATCTTCTTCAGCGGGTCGCGCTCGATCGGTCGCGCCGGAATGCCGACCACCGTTTCGCCAGCGGCCACTGGCTGCACCACCACGGCGTTGGCGCCCACCCGCGCCCCATCGCCGATGACGATGTCGCCCAGGATCTTCGCTCCCGCACCGACGATCACGCCGTTGCCGACCGTCGGATGCCGCTTACCGCGCTCGCTGCTCGTCCCGCCCAGCGTCACTTGATGGTACAGGTAAACGTCATCGCCCACGATCGCGGTCTCGCCGATGACGACGCCCATGCCGTGATCGATGATCACCCGGCGCCCGATCTGGGCTGCCGGATGGATCTCGATTCCCGTGAACCATCGCCCCAGATGAGACGCGAATCGACCGGGGAGACGCAGCCCCCGCTTCCACAGCCCATGCCCTAGCTTGTGCCAAATCAGCGCATGAACGCCGGGGTAGCACAGTAAAACTTCGAGCGAAGAGCGTGCCGCCGGGTCGCGTTGGCGGTAGGTGCTGATGATTTCCCGCAGAAACATGAATGCCATGCGACAAATCCATTATGAATCGGCAGGGTGGCTGCCTATATTCTCGACAAGCCGGCTATCGACGGTCTAGCCGTTCCAACTCATGTTGGACGTGGGCCCGAGCTTTCAACGGACGCTAACCTGCTCCATGCCAATCGGTCAATTTGGGCCCGGCATCGGAGAAACGAATTGATCGCCGGCCCATGCAGTCGGCTGTAAACGGATTGGAATGCCATGCCCGAGATCTTGTTTGCCGGCCCAGACGGCCGCCTGGAGGGTCGCTACCATCATTCGAAGGAAGCTGGTGCCCCGCTCGCGCTGATCCTGCACCCGCATCCGATGCATGGCGGCACCATGAACAACCGCATCACCTATTCGATGTATCAGGCCTTCCAGAAGCTCGGCTTCTCGGTGATGCGCTTCAACTTCCGCGGCGTCGGCCGCAGCCAGGGCAAGTATGACGGCGGCTTCGGCGAGATCAGCGACGCCGCTGCGGCGCTGGACTGGATGCAGATGGTCAACCCGAGTTCGGGCGGCCTGTGGATCAGCGGTTATTCCTTCGGCGCCTTCGTCGGCATGCAGCTATTGATGCGTCGCCCCGAGATCTCAGGTTGGGTCAGCGTCGCCCCGCCCGCCAACCACTACGATTTCGGCTTCCTCGCCCCGTGCCCGTGCAGCGGCCTGATGTTGCACGGTGATAATGACGAACTCGTCCCCGAGCCCGCCGTCCGCAAACTGGTCGACAAGTTGAACACGCAGAAGAACGTCGTCGTCGACTACCGGGTCTATCCCGGCGTCGACCACGTGTTCGCCACCCACGCCGAACAGGTCGGCACCGCCATCGAAGAGCATGTCGGCCAGATCATGGCCCGCAAGGCCATGGCGCTCGCCGCCGACTGAGCACTCAAGCGGCTGGTTCCGTGTCGTGGAACCAGCCGTAGTCAATCGTTCGCCGGCCCTGCTCGTCCGACGTGAATATGTCGCGGTAGCGGCGCCCGAACAGGATAGCGGCCGCGTCGTATGAGTGCCGCGCGTGCACTGTCTGCGACGTCGTTTCCTCCATGCCCGTCACCGTGATCAGGCATTCCAGATCGTCGGCCACCATGCTCGCCGTCGACGCTCCGAACAGCGGGCTGTTCTCGTCGATCGTGTGCATCACGGTGAACGTCAACGCGAAGATCGGCGTGCGGCTTCGTGACAACACGACGTCGTAGAACCGCCGGAACACCTGGCCTTCCGCAGTCGTCTGATACCGCAGCACCGTTACCTGCACCTCGGCGGCCAGGATCTGCGTCGACCGCTCGTTCCCGATCCGGATGAACAGCGTCGGCCGGCCGTCATACGTCCCGATCACCGCGTGCCGTGCGAACATCACTCGTGCTCGCGGCCGGCTGATCCGCGCGAACACCGATCCGGTCGCCAATGCCACGATCGCCAGGCTGACGATCGCCTCCGCCGTGGTGAGCAGATTGGCATACAGCGTCGCGGGCGCCAGCTCGCCGAACCCGATGGTGCTGATGCACTGCACGCTGAAGAAGAACGCGTCCGCGAACGAGCCCGGCCGTGCATTGGCGAGGCTGCCGGGCTGCAGCAGGTACAGCCCGGCGAACCCGGCATTGATCAACACGTAAGCCAGCACGCTCCACAACAGGAACGGCCCCCAGCCCATCGTCAGGGCCTCATGGTAGATGTCCTGCCACCACCGATGCCGCAGGTTCAGTCGGCGGATCGTCTCGCCGCGCGTGCGCGGAACCAGCCGCGGTCGTTTAGGATCAAGCGCCATTTGCGACCGCAGCAAAGCGGTGTTAGCCCGACCCAGTCAATTCAGGACCACCCCGACGATGCCCACTAGCCCCTTCCTACAGGAAGCCCGCGCCCGCGGCTTCGTGTTCCAGTGCACCGACGAGGAGGCGCTCTCGGCCGCCCTCGAGGCCGGCATCGTCGCGGGCTATATCGGGTTCGACCTCACCGCTGACAGCCTCCACGTCGGCAGCCTGGTGCAGATCATGTTGATGCGCCTGATGCAGAAACATGGTCACAAGCCGGTTGTGCTGATGGGAGGCGGTACCACCCGCATCGGCGACCCGTCCGGCAGGGATGAATCCCGTCGCATGATGACCGACGAGCAAATCACCGCCAACATCGCCGGCATCCAGGCCTCCATCGCTCCCTTCGTGCAGTTCGGTGACGGCCCCACCGACGCGTTGCTGCTCAACAACGCCGATTGGCTCGACAAGCTCGGCTGGATCGACCTGCTGCGCGACGTCGGCCCGCACTTCACGGTCAACCGCATGCTGACCTTCGACAGCGTCAAGCTCCGCCTCGACCGCGAACAGCCGCTGACCTTTCTCGAATTCAACTACATGATCCTGCAAAGCTACGACTTCCGCGAGCTGCAGCGCCGCTACGGCGTGGTGCTGCAGATGGGCGGCTCGGACCAGTGGGGCAACATCGTCTCCGGCGCTGAGCTGATCCGCCGCACCGATGGTAAGCAGGGCTTCGGCCTCACCACGCCGCTGCTCACCACCGCCTCCGGCGCCAAGATGGGCAAGTCGGCCTCCGGGGCCGTGTGGCTCCGCCCGGAACGCCTTGGCGCCTACGAGTTCTGGCAGTTCTGGCGCAACACGGAGGACGCCGACGTCGGCCGCTTCCTCCGCCTGTTCACCGATCTTTCGCTCGACGAGATCGCCCGCCTCGAAGCGCTGCCGGGCGCCGAGATCAACGAGGCCAAGAAGGTTCTGGCCACCGCCGTCACCACGCTCGCGCATGGCAAGGAAGCCGCCGAGCAAGTAGCCGACACTGCCCGCCGCGCCTTTGAGGAAGGAGAGGCGGCTGCCAACCTGCCGACCCATCTCGTCCAGGTGTCAGCCCTGGCCGCCGGCATCCCTGTCCTCCGTCTCCTGACAGAGTCTGGGCTGGTCACCAGCAACGGTGAAGCCCGGCGCCTGATCCGCGGCGGCGGCGCCCGCGTCAACGACGTCGCGGTCACCGACGAGGCACTGGTGATCACCTCGACCGACCTCCGCGATGGGGCAGTGAAACTATCCGCCGGCCGCAAGCAGCATCGCCTGATCCGCGCCGGCTAAGCCCGGCGCGGGGGTTTAGTGGAGGGCAGCGAACACCTCGTGGCCTCCCTCCCAGATCATCTTGCACGAGATATATAGCACGATCGCCAGCCCGACCCACGCCAGCCAGCGATAGCGCTCGAGCAAGCGTGCCACCAAACTCGCGGCAACCCCCATCAGCACCACCGAGATCGCCAGCCCCAGCACCAGCACCCAAGGGTGCTCCCGCGCCGCACCGGCGACGGCGAGAACGTTGTCCAAACTCATCGACAGGTCGGCCAGCACGATCTGGAGCATCGCCGCCCGCATGGTCTTCGGCGCCGCCTCGGCCGCTTCGTGCCCCGCATCGCCGCGCCGCAACTCGCGATACATCCGCCAGCATACCCACAGCAGCAGCAGCCCGCCGGCCAGCAACAGCCCGACGATCGCCAGTAATTGCAGCGTCACCAGGGCGAACGCGATCCGCAGCAACGTCGCCGCTGCCACACCGAACAGGATCGCCCGTCGCCTCTGCTCGACCGGCAGCCCGTTGACCGCCAGCCCCACCACGATCGCATTGTCGCCGGCCAGCACCAGGTCGATCAGGAGCACCTGGAGAAGGGCGATGAATTCCGGCCATAGCTGCGCGCTAATTAACAAAGAATTTCCAATTTCCGTTCAAATGGAACCGGGGCGTTCCGTTCTTGTCAGATCGGTCACCCCGGCGTAACCGCATGGTAGTCCGATAAACCGCAGGAAGAACGATGGTTCCGCGCTACGCCCGCCCTGAGATGAGCCGCATCTGGGCTCCCGAGAACCGCTTCCGTATTTGGTTCGACATCGAAGCGCTCGCCGCCGAGGCCATGGCCGCTCAAGGGGCCATCCCAGAGACCGCCGCCCGCACCATCCGCGAGCGCGGCGCCGCCAAGGTCGCCAACATCACCGCCGAGGACCTCGAACGCATCGACGCCATCGAGCGCGAGACCCGGCACGACGTCATCGCCTTCCTCACCTGGCTCGCCGAAGGCATCGGCCCCGACAGTCGCTTTGTGCACCAGGGCATGACCAGCAGCGACGTGCTCGACACCTGCCTTTCCGTCCAGCTCACCCAGGCGGCCGACCTGCTGCTGACCGGCGTCGACCGTGTCCTCGCTGCCCTCGAAAAGCGTGCCCTGGAATTCAAGTACACCCCCACCATCGGCCGTAGTCACGCCATTCACGCCGAACCCACCAGCTTCGGCCTCAAGCTCGCCGGGCATTACGCCGAATTCGCCCGCAACCGCGTTCGCCTCGAACAGGCCCGCGCCGAGATCGCCACCTGCGCCATCAGCGGTCCCGTCGGCACCTACGCCCATCTCGACCCGGCCGTCGAAGCCTACGTCGCCAGCAAGCTCGGCCTGGCCATCGAACCCGTTTCCACCCAGATCATTCCCCGCGACCGTCACGCCGCCTTTTTCTGCACCCTGGCCGTCATCGCCACCGGCATCGAACGACTTGCCACCGAAGTGCGTCACCTGCAGCGCAGCGAGGTTCGCGAAGCGGAGGAATTCTTCCACGCCGGCCAGAAGGGCAGCAGCGCCATGCCGCATAAGCGCAACCCGGTACTGTCCGAGAATCTCACCGGCCTCGCCCGGGTCGTCCGCGCCGCCGCCATCCCGGCGCTGGAGAACGTCACCCTTTGGCACGAGCGTGACATCAGCCATTCCAGCGTCGAACGCTTTATCGGCCCCGACGCCACCGTTACCCTCGACTTCGCGCTTCACCGCCTGGCCGGCATGATGGACCAACTCACCGTCTATCCCGAGCAGATGCAAGCCAACCTCGACAGCCTCGGGGGCGTCGTGCACAGCGGCGAGGTTCTCCTCGTGCTCACCCGCGCCGGCATCTCGCGCGAGGACGCCTATGCCATCGTCCAGCGCAGCGCCATGGCCACCTGGTCCGGCCTGGGCAAGCCAGGCGCCCGCAACTTCCGCGCCAACCTCGACGCGGACCCGCAAGTTGCCGAACGCATCCCGCCGGAGTCGCTCGACGAGGCCATGCGCTCGGAACGGCATCTAAAATACATCGACAGCATCTTCGATCGCATTTTTCCACGCCACGCTTCCGCCGCAGTCGCGGCCTGAATTCGCCAATTTTGGGGGCTTTATTGCTCTCAAGGCCAACGAGGAGGGCCCAACACGATGCGTAAACTTCTTCTGTCTCTGGTGGCGTTCGGCACTATCGCCGGGTCCGTGGCGTCCCAGCCCGCGGCGGCGCAGCCAATGCCGCAGGAATGGGCGCCCAGCGTCCAGTCGGTTCAGTATTATGAGCCGGGTTGGCGCGAACGCGAAGAATGGCGCCGCCGCGAGGAGTGGCGCCGCCGTGAGGAATGGCGTCGTCGTGAGGCCTGGCGCGAGGCTCACGAGTTCCGCCGCGGCCCGCCGCCCCCTCCGTACGGCTACCCGCGCTACTGAACCCGAGAAGGTTGACCCTGTCCTGACGACGCGACGTGGCGGAGTGGCGGTACCCTTGCTATAGGAAGCCCTCCGTCACCCACTTTGGTGGCGCGAGACCCAGCGGCCCGTTTAGGGCCGCCGCTTTAAGGATCAGGTTTGATGGCACGCCGGCGGCAACTCTACGAGGGGAAGGCAAAGGTCCTCTTCGAGGGCCCCGAGCCCGGCACCCTCGTCCAATATTTCAAGGACGACGCGTCCGCGAGCGGCGGCACCAAGAAGGGCACAATCACCGGCAAGGGCGTGCTGAACAACCGCATCAGCGAATACCTAATGATGAAGCTCGCTGACATCGGCGTCCCAACGCACTTCGTCCGCCGCCTCAACATGCGCGAGCAACTGATCCGCGAAGTCGAGATTATCCCGCTCGAGATCGTGGTCCGCAACGTTGCGGCCGGTAGCCTGTCGACCCGGCTCGGCATCCCCGAAGGCACCCGCCTCCCGCGTAGCATCATCGAATACAACTACAAGAACGACCAGTTGAACCGTCCCATGGTCGCTGAGGAGCACATCACCGCCTTCGGCTGGGCCAGCACCCAAGACCTCGACGAGATGGTCAGCATGGCATTGCGGATAAACGACTTTCTGTCCGGCCTGTTCCTGGGCGTCGGCATTACCCTAGTCGACTTCAAGGTCGAATTCGGCCGCCTCTGGGAGGAGGAGGACATGCGCATCGTCCTGGCCGACGAGATCAGTCCCGACAATTGCCGCCTGTGGGACAGCCGCACCAACGACAAGATGGACAAGGACCGCTTCCGCCGTGACATGGGCCGGGTCGAGGAGGCGTATCAGGAAGTCGCCCGCCGACTCGGCATCCTCCCGGAAGCCGGCAACAGCGACCTCAAGGGCCCGGAGTTGATGCAGTAATGAAGGCAACCGTCACCGTGATGCTGAAGCACGGCGTGCTGGACCCCCAGGGCAAGGCCATCGGCCATGCCTTGAACAATCTCGGCTTCGACAGCGTCGGCGACATCCGAGTCGGCAAGATCATCGAACTCGACCTGGCCGAGACAGACCCGGCCCGTGCCAAGACCCAGGCCGAGGACATGGCGCGCAAGCTCCTCGCCAACACGGTCATTGAAAGCTTCCGCGTAGAGGTATCCGCATGAAAACGATCGTTCTAGCCGCTGCCGGCATCCTCGCTCTGGCCGGCACCGCCCACGCCCAGCGCGTTTCCAACATCAGCGGCGCCAAGCTCGGCGACATCTGCATCAGCAAGTCCGCCGCCCAACTGGAAGCCTGCAGCGCTTATCTCGACGGCATCTCCGACGCTATCAGCTTCTATCAGCACCTGATGCCCAAGGACGGCGACAAGGGGAAACTGCCCGACTACGTCTGCGTCCCCGGCCCGACCACCGGCCCGCAACTGCGTCAGAAATACGTCGCCTGGCTGCGCGACCACAGCGAAGCCCAGAAGCAACCTGCCGCCCAAGCGGCCATCCGCGCCTTGAACGACAGCTTCGCCTGTGCGGGCGAACAGAAGAAATAACGCCGCACCTCCCAAATCCCTTTCCCATCCGCGGGAGAGGGCAGGGTGAGGATGAGGGTGGTCGGCCCGGCCCGGCCACCCCGACACCTCGAATAGAAAGCGTCCCATGAAAGCAGGCATCGTCGTCTTCCCCGGCACCAACCGTGAGCGGGACGTCGCCATCGCCCTCAAGCGCGTCACCGGCCAGGTCCCGCGCATGATCTTCCACCACGAGACCGATCTTGCCGGCCTGGACCTCGTCGTCCTTCCCGGCGGCTTCAGCCATGGCGACTACCTCCGCTGCGGCGCCATGGCCGCCCGCTCCCCCGTCATGGCCGCCATCCACACCTTTGCGCAGAAAGGCGGCCATATCCTCGGTATCTGCAACGGCTTCCAAGTCTTGACCGAAGCCGGCCTGCTCCCCGGCGCCCTGCTCCGCAACGCTGCCCTCCGCTTCCTCTCACAGGACTGCAATCTCAAGGTCGAGCGGTCCGATACCCCCTACACTAGTCACTACGAGGTGGGAGAAGTCTTCCGCGCGCCCATGGCTCACGGCGATGGCAACTACTTCGCCGACGACGCCACCCTCGACCGCCTGGAGGGCGAAGGCCTCGTCGCCTTCCGCTACGACGGCCCCAATCCCAACGGCTCCGCCCGCGCCATCGCCGGCATCTACTCGCCCAATTTCCGCATCCTCGGCCTGATGCCCCACCCCGAGGACCTCGTGGACCCCCTCATGGGCGGCATCGACGGGCTCCCGCTCTTCCAAGGCATGGTCGAAAAGATCTCAGCATGACCAAGACCGTCGACGAAAAACTGGCCCGCTCCTTCGGCCTTAGCGCCGAGGAATACGCCAAGGTGCTGGCCATTATGGGCCGCACCCCGAGCCTGACTGAACTCGGCATCTTCAGCGTCATGTGGTCCGAGCACTGCTCCTACAAATCCAGCCGCGTCTGGCTGAAGCAGCTTCCCACCACCGCCCCCTGGGTCGTCCACGGCCCCGGCGAGAACGCCGGCGTCATCGACATTGGCCAGGGCCTAGTCGCCGTCTTCAAGATGGAAAGCCACAACCACCCTAGCTTCATCGAGCCATACCAGGGTGCCGCCACCGGCGTCGGCGGCATCCTCCGCGACGTGTTCACCATGGGTGCCCGCCCCATTGCCAACCTCAACGCCCTCCGCTTCGGTCTACCGTCTGACCCCCGCACCCGCCGGGTCGTGGACGGCGTCGTCCGCGGCATCGGCGGCTACGGCAACTGCGTCGGCGTCCCCACCGTCGGCGGCGAGGTCAACTTCCACGCCGCCTACAACGGCAACCCGCTAGTCAACGCCATGACTGTCGGCATCGCCCCCAAGGACCGCATCTTCCTCAGCGCCGCCGCCGGCATCGGCAATCCGGTGATCTACGTCGGTTCCAAGACCGGCCGCGACGGCATCCACGGCGCCACCATGGCATCGGCCGAGTTCGGCGCCGATTCCGAGGAGAAGCGCCCCACCGTCCAGGTCGGCGACCCCTTCACCGAGAAGCTGCTCATCGAAGCCTGCCTGGAGCTGATGCAGACCGACGCCATCGTCGCCATCCAGGACATGGGCGCCGCCGGCCTCACCAGTTCCAGCGTCGAGATGGCCGGCAAGGGCGGCGTCGGCATCGAGCTGAATCTCGATCACTGCCCGCAGCGCGAATCCGAGATGACCGCTTACGAGATGATGCTGTCGGAGAGCCAGGAGCGCATGCTCATGGTCCTCCGCCCCGATCGCCAGGACGTCGCCCGCGCCATCTTCGACAAGTGGGAACTCGACTTCGCCGTCATTGGTCACCTCACCGACACCGGCCACATCGTCGTCAAGCACCACGGCCAGATCGAAGCCGACATCCCGCTCGACCCCCTGGCCGAACAAGCCCCCCTCTACCACCGCCCCCACACCCCAACCCCGAAACGTACCCCCCTTGGCGACGTCGCCGACCCCATCGGCATCGGCCCCGCGCTCCTAAAACTGATTGCCTGCCCAGACCTCTGCTCCCGCGCTTGGATCTGGAACCAGTACGACAGCACCATCGGCGGCCAGACCGTCCGCCGACCCGGCGCTGCCGACGCCGCCATCGTCCGCATCGACGACCACGACCTCGCCTTGGCCATGACCACCGACTGCACCCCCCGCTACTGCCAGGCCGACCCGGAGGAGGGCGGCAAGCAGGCCGTCGCCGAAGCCTGGCGCAACCTCTGCGCCGTCGGCGCCCGCCCGCTCGCCATCACCGACAACATGAATTTCGGCAACCCGGAAAAACCCGAGATCATGGGCCAGTTCGCTGCCGCCATCCAGGGCATGGGCGACGCCTGCCGCGCCCTCGACTTCCCCGTCGTCAGCGGCAACGTCAGCCTCTACAACGAGACCGAAGGCACCGGCATCCTGCCCACTCCCGCCATCGGCGGCGTCGGCGTCCTCGACGATGCCGCGGCCGCAACCGGCATCGCCCTTCCCGAAGGTGCCTCTCTCGTCGCCATCGGCGCCGACGGCACCTGGCTCGGTCAATCTCTCTGGCTCCGCGAGATCGCCGGCCGCGAAGAAGGCCCGCCCCCTGCGGTCGACCTCCAAGCCGAACGCGCCGCCGGCGAATTCGTCCGCGCCCAAATCGGTGCCGGCCAGGTTCTGGCCTGTCACGACGTCTCCGATGGCGGCCTCCTGGTCGCAGTTGTAGAAATGGTCCTGGCCAGCGGCGTCGGCGCCACCCTCGCCGCCGCTCCCGCCGGAACTGTACCGCACGCTTACTGGTTCGGCGAAGACCAGGGCCGCTACGTCCTGGCCGTCACCGACCCGGCCGCCACGGTTGCCGCCGCCGAGGCAGCCGGCATCCCCGCCCGCCGCCTCGGCCAGGCCGGCGGCCCCGGTTTGACGGCTTGTTTGACACTGGGGGATGACGAACCCATATCGGTCGTCACCCTACGGGAAGCGCATGAGCGTTTCTTCCCCGAATGGATGCGGAGCTAAGCCGATGCCGATGGTGGCGAGCGATATCGAAGCGATGATCAAGGCGGCCCTCCCGGACGCCTCGGTCACGATCCAGGACCTCGCCGGTGACGGCGATCACTATGCCGCCACCGTTGTCAGCGAAGCCTTCCGCGGCATCTCCCGCGTCAAGCAGCACCAGATGGTCTATGCCGCGCTTCAGGGCCGGATGGGCGGCGTGCTGCACGCCCTCGCGTTGACGACCAACCTTCCCGAATAAGGAGCCCTCATGTCCGATACCGCCGCCGTACGCATCCAGAACGACATCAGCACCAACAAGGTGATGCTGTTCATGAAGGGCAACGCGATGTTCCCGCAATGCGGTTTCAGCGCCCGCGTCGTCCAGATCCTCACCCACATGGGCGTCCCGTTCCAGACCGCGAACGTCCTTGAGGACGCCGGCCTGCGCGAGGGCATCAAGGCATTCAGCAACTGGCCGACCATCCCGCAACTTTATGTCGACGGTGAGTTCGTCGGCGGCTGCGACATCATCACCGAGATGTATCAGTCCGGCGAGCTCGAGGGCCTGATGAAGGAAAAGGGTGTCCCGCACCAAGCCGAAGCCTGATTTTTTGATACCGGCCGCCGCCTTCGACTTCCTTCGAGGGTTGGCGGCCAACAACGAGCGGGCCTGGTTCGAGGCGAACCGCTCCACCTACGAAACCGCCGTCAAACAACCTGTAGCCACGCTGATCTCTGCTGTGACCACCGAACTCACCCGGCGCGGCCTCCCGCTGGAGGGTGACCCCAAGCGTTCGGCCTTTCGCATCAACCGCGACGTGCGCTTCAGTCACAACAAGAGCCCCTACAAGACCAACATCGGCGTCGTCTGGTATCGCCAGGGAAGCTCGAAAGGCGGACCAGGCGTGCTCTATTTTCACCTCGGCCCCGCCGGCTGCTTCGTGGGCGCCGCCTTCTGGCATCCTGAGCCCGACATCCTCGACAGCATCCGCGAACGCATCCGCGTTCACCCGGATCGCTTTGCCGAGATGGAAGCCGCGCTCGCCGTCGCCGGTCTCCGCCTCGAAGACACCGGCCGGCTGACCCGGATGCCGAAAGGCTTTGAGGACCTCAAGAACACTCCCATCGACCCAGCCCTCCGCCTCAAGGACTTCATCGTCCGCCGCCCGCTCACCGACCGCACCGTGCAGGGCAGGGCGCTCCCCACCAAAATCGTCGATCTCGCCGAACAGGCCTTGCCGCTGCTCCGCTTCGGCTGGGCCGCCGTCGACGAGGCCGCGCAACCCTGAGAGGAACCTCCGTGATCCCTGTCCAGCAGATCCCCGGCATCATTCACCGCCGGGTCGGCGACATCGTCGTGACCGCGGTGAGCGACGGCTATCTCGACGGCTCCCTCGACGTTCTCCGCGACATCGACGTCGCCGAGGCCGCTGACCTAGTCCGCGCCGCCTTCCGCCCGATCCCGCGCCGCACCTCGGTTAATTGCTTCCTGGTCCGCACCGCCGATCGCACGGTCCTGATCGACACCGGCTGCGGCACCACCATGCAGCCCACCAGCGGTCGCCTGTTCGCCAACCTCGATGCCGCCGGCGTGCCGCTCGCCTCCGTCGACACGATCCTGCTGACCCACATGCACGGTGATCATTCCAATGGCCTCACCGACGCCGATGGCCAGGCACTCTTCCCGAACGCCACCGTTGCGATGCACGCTGCCGAATGGGCCTACTGGAAGGACCGCGCGAACCTCGCCGAAGTCGAGCGTAGCGGCCGAGGCGTGCCGTATTTCGACATGGCCCAGCGCCAGATGGCTCCCTATCTCGACCGCCTTGAACTATTCGAGTCCGGCGAAATCACCCCCGGCATCGCTGCCGTGCCGCTCCCGGGCCACACGCCGGGTCACACCGGCTACCGGATCGCCTCCGGCGCCGACAGCCTGCTAATCTGGGGCGACATCGCCCACGTCCCCGAAGTCCAGATCCCCCGCCCCGAAATCACCGTCATCTACGACGTCGACCCGACGCAGGCCGAAGCGTCCCGCCGCCGCATCCTTGCTGAGGTTGCCGCCAGCGGTGAACTCGTCGCCGGCATGCACCTACACTTCCCCGGCTACGCCCATGTCACCCGCGCAGGCGAGAAGTTCGGCTTAGTGCCGGAGCCCTGGCGCCAGGAGATGTAGCTCCCGAGTCAGCCCAACCCATCCCGAACGGCCTTCGCCAAAAACGCCAAATCCTCTGGAATGACGTTCGGGTTGCCCGCTCGATGCCCCCAGATGCTCTCGATCGGCCGTAGCTCGCCATGGCGCAGGAACGGCAGCTCCGCCGCGTTGTCCTCCACCCGAAAATACAGATCCGTCGTGCAGGGCAGCAACGTCACCCCTGCCTCGATCCGGCCCAGCGCCGCCCCGAGATCCCCGCCATCGGCGATGTCCGCGTCCCGCCACGCCAGTGCCTGCGCATACAAATTCGCCGCGCGCCGTGCTGAGAACCGCTCGACCCACTGCTCCTGGACGAAGCTCTCCAGGTCCGCGGCGCCCAACACCGTCCGATACAGCCCGGCCCGGTAGAAATCCTGGCTCAGTCCCCAGCCCGCATAGATCGTGCCGAACGCCCGCAGCGCCGCCTTGGGCTCGCTGGAAAACCGTCCGTTGCCCAGGTGCTCCGGCGCTGCCTCCAGCGTGGCCAACAAGCCGGATAGGAACACCTTGTTATGATCCGCCGTCCGCGCGCTGCCGCAGATGACGAAGGCATGGCCGACCGTCGCCGGATACCGCGCCGCCCAGTGATACGCCTGGATCCCGCCCATTGAGAACCCATACACCGCCGCCACGCGGTCGACCCCGAACTGCTCCGTCACCAGCCGGTGCTGCGCCCTGACGTTGTCGCCGATGGTGACCAGCGCCGGGTAATCCGGCGTCTCCGCCGCCCCCGACGAGATCCCGTTGGAGAACATGTCGATCGCCACGATGCACCAGCGCGTCGGGTCCAGGATCTTATCCGGCCCAATCAGCCACGCCAGATCGGCATGCTGCGCACTGTAGCTGCTCGGAAACACGATCAGATTGTCGCGCGCCGCGTTCAGCGTGCCATGCCGCTCCCAGCCGATCTGCGCGTCTTTGATGACGCCGCCTCGCTCGACGGCGTAATCGCCCAGCGCGAAACTGCCGATCTCCCGTTCCCACATCCTACCAACCTCCAACCGGCATCAGCGACACATGCGCCGAGACGATCTTCCACCCGAGATCGGGAAACCGCACCCAGGTTTGGCTCTGCCGCCCGATCCCCTCTCGCCCGCGCGGCTGATACTCCAGGTTGATCGTCGCCAGATCGGACCCCAGCGTCAGGATCTCCCGCCGGATCCAATCGCCTTTGGTGCCCCCCGGCGCCGCCGCCACCCGCGACGCGTGGATCGCGTCGAAGCCGTAGCCATTATCCTTCAGCGCATACCGGATCGTGTGCGGGCTATTCCAGAACATCGAGTCCAGCACCGCCACGTCCTTGTCGATCAGCGCCTGCTCGTAGCGCTCGAAGAGCGCGCTCAACTCGGCCACGATTTCGGCCCGGTTCGGCGTGACGTCCATCTATTCCTCCAAAGCGAGCGCGACGCGGATGAGGTCGAGGTCGGCGCCGCGCGCCCCGACGATCGACAGACCGACTGGCGCGCCATCGACGCTGCAGCCGGGAATGTTCAGTTGCGGCACGCCCGTGAGCCCGCCATGGCTGGTCAGGCACGAGATACGCTCCCGTAACGGAGCGAGCGCACTGACCGCCAACCCTTTCAGCGGCGCCGGAAACGGCGTCGTCGGCAAGCATAGGATCGTGCCCGGCGGCAGCAGATACCGCATCCGCGCCCGCGCCTCCTCGCGCATCAGCCCGGCTGCCATCCGCTCGGCATCCGTGAACATCGACCCTTGCACCAGCCCGCGCGATACGGACCAGGCCAGGCGCGGGTTGCACTGGTCGAGCCAGGGCTGGAAGGTCTGCCACGCCTCGCTGCTCTGCAGCACGCGCTGCGCCCGCTGCCACACCGACAAGCCCGGCAGTGCCAGCGTGACCTCCCGCCGCGTCCCGATCAGCCCGGCCAACCGTTCCACCAACGGCACCAACGCGGTCGCGACCGCCTCGTCGGCGAACCCAAACGCATCCGTCGCCACCAGCAGCGTGTGGGGCAGGGACCCCGGCACCGGCGCGCCGAACACAACCTCGCCCACCCGCGCGAACGTCGCTGCATCGCGCGTGAACCAGCCGCACGTATCGGACCCTGGCGCCTGCACTGCGACTCCGGTGAAGTCCACTCGCCCATGAGTCGGCCGCAGCCCATACAGCCCGCAGAAGCTCGCCGGCACCCGGACCGACCCGCCGGTATCCGTTCCCAATGCGAAGTCGCACTCACCGGACGCCACCGCCGACGCCGAGCCGCTGGACGATCCCCCAGGTACCCGGTCCGGCGCCGCCGGGTTGAGCGGCGTCCCGTCATGGGCATTCTCGCCCAATATCCCGAGCGACACTTCGTCGGTGATCGTCTTGCCGATCACGGAGGCCCCGGCGTCCAGCAGGGTTTGCACGATGGCGGCATGCCGGGATGGTAGCGGATTAAACCGCGGCCAGTCCGAGCTCCCGCCCCCGGTCACGACCCCGGCGACATCGATCAGATCCTTGACCGCGAAGCTCAGCCCGGCCAGCGAACCTCCCAGCGTCCCAGGGACTGCGATGCGTGGTCCTGCAACAAAAGCGTCGTTATCGATCGGCATCATCCACCTTTAGGCGGGGGACGCCGTTATGTCAGCAGGTCGGTGCCCGCGTCGCCCGGGTATCGCCGTGGACCAGGTCGAAGAGCGGCCGCATCTGAATCCCGACCCAGCTTCCGGCCAGCGCCAACACCATCCAGGCCCAGCCCGAGATGTTCCCCACCGAAATGGCGCTGAAATACGCCCCGATGTTGCATCCGTTCGACAGCCGCGCCCCATATCCCATGGCAATTCCGCCCAGCAACGCCCCAAGCCACGCCCGCGCGCTGCCGCCCAGCGTCGGCCGGAACAGCCCGGCCCAGGCCGCCGTCATCGCCGCCCCGATCAGGATCGCCGCATCCATCACCGACGTCGTGTCGAGCAATAGCCCACGGTCCAACTGCCCCTTGAACCCGGGCCGCTGCCAATACGCCCAGCTTTGCGCATCGAACCCCAATCCGGCCGCCGCCTTGGATCCCCACAGCGCGAACGCCGACGTCTCGCCCCAAGGCTTGCCCGCCAACACCAACGTCGCCGTATTGAGCAGCGCCAACAACACGCCACCCCACACCAACAGCTTGACCGACTTGCCCTGGCTGAACCGCCCCGCCACTACCCAAAGCCCGACCAGCGCCGCCAACTGCAGCGCGATCGCCGGCCCGTAGCCGACCAACCCTTGCGCCGTGGCCGCCGGCAAACTGGGCAATGACCACCAGAAGCCCATATGCGCGGCACCCAGTGTCGAGCCGATGACGAACCCGGCCAGCGTCCCCACCAGCTTGGCATTGCCGCCGCCCAATGCGAACAGGGTCCCCGACGCACATCCGCCGCCGACCTGCATACCCGCCCCGAACAGCAGCGCCCCGACGGCAAACCCGACACCCACCGACGTCTCGCCGCCATTGAGCTTGAGCCCGAATACCGATCCCACCGCCAGCAACGGCATCATCAGCGCCGTGGCGACGAACAGCATCAGCGCATGCGCACGAAACCCGGATGCGTCGCCCCGTTCGACCAGTGCCCGGAATGCTCCCGCAAACCCAAAACTCGTCCGCAGCAACACTCCGCCGATCCCAACCCCGACCAGCGCCAGCGCCACCATTCGCCAGCTATTGCTTGGCTGCAGGTAAGCCGCAGCCATGAGCCCTGCCAAAGCTGCCAGCCCGACCGCCATGACCAATCGATTGACATCGCTCTGCCGGGTTACGGGGGAGCGGGTCGGAATGCTGAGAACGCCTGACATGGCGGTCAACTAGGTCGTCCGGTTGCGCTCCTGCAACGGAGGCGAAACAGTTTAGATCGGCATTCTCACGCCGGCTCGCCGTGCGGAACGGTGTTCCTCAGCCGCGCCCTAGCGGAGAAGCCGGTTTCACACCATCTCATTTAGCGGCAGCGCCGTGGTGTATTTCACCCGCTCCATGCTGAACCGCGAACTGACGTTCTTGATCGGTACCGCCGTGATCAGCCGTTTGTAGAACGCGTCGTAGGCCGGGATGTCCCGCGTCACCACGCGCAGCATGTAGTCGATGTCGCCGGCCATCCGATGCACCTCCACCACCTCCGGGAACGACGACACCGCGGTCGCGAACCGCTCCAGCCACTCCGGCGAGTGATCTGCCGACTCGATCGACACGAACACCGTCAGCCCCAGCCCCAACTTCTCCGGCGACAGCAGCGCGACCCGGCGTTCGATCACCCCCGTCGCTTCCAGCCGCTGCACCCGTTTCCACGCCGGCGTCTGCGACAGGTTCACATGGTCGGCCAGCTGCGCGATGGACAGCGTGCTGTCTTCCTGCAGTAACGCCAGCAGTTTGAGGTCGGTCTTATCCATGAGCCTGCTGTAAAGCGGAACTGTCGGAAACGGAAACTACTCCTTCGAGGGCTGCTCCGCACCCGGCCGGGCCAGCGCCAGTGCCCAGTTGCGACCGCCGCACGCCCAGTGCGCGATCCGATCGCCGACGCGCATGCCGGGCAGTTCGACATAGCGATGCGCCAACAGTGCCATCATCGTCAGCAGGGCGGTGGCAGCCGTGAGCATCACGATGTGCAGCGCCGGCGACGCGATCGAGACGCCCTGCAACGGCCGCAGCACGGTGGCCAGCGCCAATCCCTGCATGAGATAAATCCCGTAGCTGAGATGTCCCAGCCGGTGCGCCGTGCGCGTCCGCAGCACGCCGAACAGACTGCATCCAGTGGTGATGAAATAGAACAAACCGGCAAGCACGAGGATCGCCTGCGGCGACGACGAACGGTCGAATGCGAACAGCGCACCGACCAGCAGCGCCAGCGTCAGCACCGATCCGACCAGCCCATCCGAGCGTAGCGCCAGCCCGCTGACCTGCAGCGAGGCCGTGAGGGCGCCGGCGCCAAACATGGCGAGGTAGACCGGGCTCCAGGAAATGCCCGCCGGCCATGTGCCGTTTGCAACAGCGTACAAAGGCCAGGCGAACAGCACGGCGGCGCAGGGCAGGTGCATCCCACGCACCCGGGTAAACAGCGCCAGGACGGGCAGGCAGGCGTAAAAGAACCACTCGTATTGCAGCGTCCACATGACACCGGCAAGCAACAGGTTCGTGTCGTAGTCGCGAACGGCGACGGCCTCCCGCATGCCGATGTAAAGGTATTGGCTGATCTGGTCGATCAGGATGCCGGCGCCCGGATGGATGTCGCGGTTGACGAACAGGCTGACGAGGATCGCGATCCCGGCGGTGAGCAGGTAAACCGGCCCGATGCGAAACACCCGGCCGATATAGAGCCGCAGCCAGTCGATCCGACCCCGGGCCAGCACGAGGCGCCGCCAGAACAGGTAGCCGGTCAGCATGAAGAACAGGGCGACGCCGCCCTGACCGAGCATCGTGTTGAACGGTGCGAACAGTTCCCAACGTCCGGTCAGGAAGTAATGTCGGTAGATCATCCCGTGATGGACGACGACCGCGAGGGCGACGAACCCGCGCAGACCGTCGAGGTTGGAAACCCGGCGCGTCGCATGATCGGGTGGTGCGTCCGCCCAGGCGAAAATCGGCAACCATGTCATCGCCATCGCACATCCGCTGCAGGACAGGAGCGCGATGAGCGATGGGTAGTCCATGTCCGGGGTCTTAGGCCGCGAGTATGTCGGCCCGAACATCCTTGATGTCGCGGAACGTCAAGTCTCCGTTCATCTCCGCCGTCCGCCGCATCATGAACACCGAACTGGCGAGGTATACCGGGTCGCCATCGACGTCGTCGGCGATGCTGGACCGGTTTTCCCCGATGAACCGCGCGATCGCCGCCTTGTCGCCACCGATCCACCGTGCCAGCTGATACGGGATCGGCTCGAACCCGATCCCCACCCCATACTCGCCCATCAACCGGGCTTGCAACACGTCCAACTGCAACGTTCCCACCACGCCTACGATCGGCTGGCTGCCATCCTGTGGCCGGAACAACTGCACCACGCCTTCCTCGGCCAGCTCCTGCAGCGCCTGCCGCAGCTTCTTCGCCTTCATCGCGTCATCCAGCCGAACCCGGCGCAAAATTTCCGGCGCAAAATACGGCACGCCCACGAAGTTCAGCGTCTCGTCCTCTGTCAGCGTATCGCCGATCCGCAGCGTCCCGTGGTTCGGTATCCCCACCACGTCGCCCGCGAACGCCTCCTCGGCGATCTGCCGATCCCGCGCGAAGAAGAACTGCGGCGCATGCAGCGGAATCTGCTTGCCCGTCCGCACCTGCTTCAGCCGCATCCCCCGCTCCAACCGCCCCGAGCACACCCGCGCGAAGGCGATCCGGTCGCGGTGATTAGGGTCCATGTTCGCCTGGATCTTGAACACCAACGCCGTCAGCTTGGTCTCCGTCGCCTCCACCACGCGGCTATCCGCCGGCTGGTTCCGCGGCGGCGGCCCGAACGCCACTAAGCTGTCGAGAAGGTCGGACACCCCGATCTCCTTGATCGCCGACCCGAAGAACACCGGCGTCAGCGTCCCTTCCATGAACGCCGCCCGGTCGAACTCCGGCAGCGCCGCCTGCACCAGCTCCAGCTCCTCGCCCAGCTGGATCATCCGCTCGTCGCTCTGCTCCAGCGGCGCGATCAGGTGCAGATCCCGCGTCCGCACGTCGTATGTGCCGGCAAACGTATTTGCCCGCCCGATCGGCCACGTCACCGGCGCCGTATCCAGCGCCAGCGTATCGGCAACCTCCTGGATGATCTCGAACGGATCCCGCGCCTCACGGTCCATCTTGTTGATGAATGTCAGGATTGGAATGTCCCTGAGTCGGCAGATCTCGAACAGCTTCCGCGTCCGCGCCTCGATTCCCTTTGCCGCATCGATCACCATCACCGCCGAATCCACCGCGGTCAGTGTCCGATACGTATCCTCCGAGAAATCCTCATGACCTGGCGTGTCCAGCAGGTTGAACACGCACCCGCCATACTCGAACGTCATCACCGAGGTGACGACCGAGATCCCGCGATCCCGCTCGATCCCCATCCAGTCCGACCGCGTCCGCCGCCGCTCCCCCTTGGCGCGCACGTTGCCCGCCAACTGGATGGCGCCGCCCGCCCGCAGCAGCCGCTCCGTCAGCGTCGTCTTGCCGGCGTCTGGGTGCGAGATGATGGCGAACGTGCGCCGTCGATTGATTTCTTCGCTGGGAGTCATGCGCCCCTCATACAACAAAAAACCTCCTCCCGCAGAGCAGGAGGAGGTTAGTTTTGGAACTCTCCCACAAGCAGGGGAGGGTGGTCGTCTTAGCGGGAGTAGAACTCGACCACGAGGTTCGGTTCCATCGTTACCGGATACGGCACGTCGGTCAGCGTCGGCGCGCGGCCGAAGCGGCCCTTCATCGTGCGGTGATCGACTTCCATATAGTCGGGAACGTCCCGCTCGCCGCTCTGCGCGCTGTCCAGCACGACTGCGAGCTGCTTGCTCTTCTCCCGAACCTCGATCTCGTCGCCATCCTTGACCTGGAAGGAGGGGATGTTGACCCGCTTGCCATTGACGGTGATGTGCCCGTGGTTGACGAACTGCCGCGCCGCGAACGGCGTGATGGCGAACTTCATGCGGTAGATCACCGCATCCAACCGGCGCTCGAGCAACTCGATCAGGTTCTGCGAGGTGTCGCCCTTACGGCGCACGGCCTCGTCGTAATACTTGCGGAACTGCTTCTCGCCGATGTTGCCGTAATAGCCCTTCAGCTTCTGCTTCGCCATTAGCTGGATACCGAAATCGGTCGGCTTCTGCTTGCGGCGCTGCCCGTGCTGGCCGGGGCCATACTCGCGCTTGTTGATCGGCGACTTCGCACGGCCCCAGAGGTTTACGCCGAGGCGGCGATTAATCTTGTATTTGCTTTCAGCGCGCTTGGTCATGCGCGGACTCCATCATCTCTTGCCACGTTGGGCTTGTTGCACCGGTAGTCCGCAAAGCGTTGCGGCGGGCGCACGCGACCATCGCGTGTCCTCGTTCCCGGCAGTGCGCGCCCTGTAAGCGGCTACACCGAAAACGTCAACCTTGACCCGGCCGGATCAGGCGCTAGGTGCTACGAATGATCTCTCGCGGCGACATTCTCTGGCTCGGCATCGCATCCGGCGTCACCGGCGGCCTCATCGGCGGCGGCATGCTCGGCGTCGGCATGATGCTGGCGACGCAAGGTGCCCCGATCGGCATCCTCCTCGTCTCCGTCGGCGGTCCTTGCTCGGCTTTGATCGGCTGGCTGATGGCCCGCCGCCTGGCCAAGCAACTCACTCCTCCAGCGTAGGCTCCAGATCCTCCAGCCGCCCCAACCGCCGCCGTCCCAGCGCCAACCCGGTCACCACTCCCCGCAACGTCCGCACCTCCTGCTCGGTGATCTCCCCGCGCTCGAACAGGTGCCGCAGGTTCCGTACCATTCCCGGCCGCTTCGGCGCATTGCGCAGGAACCCGCACGCGTCGAGCTGATCGATCAAGTGATCCAGCAGCCCGTCCAGCTCCCCCTTGGTCGCCACCTCGGTCTTGTGCATCTGCATCCGCCGGCCCGGCGTCGGCTCCGCAGCCGTCCACCATTCGTACGCCATCACCATCACCGCTTGCGCCAGGTTCAGTGAGTCGAACTCGGGATTGAGCGGATACCGGATCCACGTATCCGCCGCCGCCATGTCGTCGCTGTCCAGCCCGGTCCGTTCCGGCCCGAACAAGATCCCGCACGACAAATCGCGGCTCGCCGCCTCGCGGATATCCGCCGCCCCCGCCCGCGCCGTCAGCACCGGCTTGATGATGTGCCGCGGCCGCGGACACGTCGCATAGACCCGGTGCAGATCCGCCACCGCCGCCCCCACGCTGTCGAAAACGGTCACCGCCTCCAGAATCGCATCCGCTCCTGACGCCGTGCGCCACGCCCGGTCCTGCGGCCACCCATCCCGCGGTGACACCAGCCGCAGATGGAACAGCCCCCCATTGGCCATGCACCGCGCCACCGACCCGATGTTGTCGGCCAGCTGCGGCCGCACCAAGATGACCACCGGGCTTCCCGCGATCGGCGTCAGCACCGCGCCACCATCGCGCCCGGTCATGCCGACCACCTCATACCCGGCGCCACTCCGTCACCCCGCCCGGCCGATCCTCAAATGCCACCCCCTTGGCCAGCCACTCGTCCCGGATGGCGTCCGCCCGAGCGAAATCCCGACCCTTCCGCGCCGCGATCCGCTCCGCGATCGCCGCCTCGACTGCCGCCGCATCCACCCCGCGCTGAAACCACGCCGACGCCGGCTGCCCCAGCAGCCCCATCAACCCACCGGCTGCCTTCAACGCCGCCGCCGCCTCGCGATCCCCCGCGATCGCCCGCCCCGCCAGCTCGTGCATTGCCGCAAACGCCGCCGGCGTATTCAAGTCGTCGCACAGCGCCTCCAGCACCGACGCCGGCACATCCCCCGCCTCGACGTCGCCCACCGCCCGATAGAACCGATCCAGCTCCCCTTGAGTCTCCGCCAGCGCCTCGAAGCTGAACTCCAGCGTTGACCGATACTGCGCCCGCAACAGCAGCACCCGCACCGCTTCCGCCGGCGCCCGATCCAGCACGTCGCGGATCGTATGAAAATTGCCCAGCGACTTCGACATCTTCTCATGCCCGGACAGCAGCATCCCCGCATGCAGCCACACCTTGGCGAACCCACTTCCCGGCAACGCGCACAGGCTCTGCGCCCGCTCGTTCTCATGATGCGGAAAGATCAGATCTCCCCCACCACCATGGATGTCGAACGTCGCCCCCAGATACTTCCAGCTCATCGCGCTGCACTCGATGTGCCACCCCGGCCGCCCCCGGCCCCAAGGCGACTCCCACCCCGGCAACTCCGCCGTCGCCGATCCTGGCGCCCCGAGTGGCGACGGCTTCCACAGCACGAAATCCCCTGCGTCCCGCTTATACGGCGCGATCTCCACCCGCGCCCCGGCCAGCAACTCGTCCGGATTGCGCCCCGACAGCGCCCCGTAGCTCTCGAATGCCGCCACCGCGAACAGCACGTGCCCCTCGGCTACGTACGCATGCTCCCGCTCGATCAGGCTCTCGATCAGCAGGATCATCTCGGCGATGTGCTCCGTCGCCCGCGGCTCCCGGTCCGGCGGCAAATTGCCCAGCGCCGCCATGTCGGCGTGGAACTGCGCCGTTGTCCGCGCCGTCACCGCTTCGATCGTTTCGCCGCTGGCTGCCGCCCGATCGTTGATCTTGTCGTCCACGTCCGTAATGTTCCGCACGTAGGTCACCTGCGGAAACAGATGCCGCAACAGCCGGGTCAGCACGTCGAACACCGTCAACGTCCGTGCGTTGCCGATATGCGCCAGGTCATAAACCGTGGGGCCACAGACGTAGAGCCGTACATGCTGGGGGTCGATCGGCACGAAACGCGCGCGCCGGTGGGTCATGCTGTCATGGAGCGTCAAGGACATGCCGCCTTCTGCTGCAGCCGACCCGGCGTTGCAACATCGCGCCCCGCCCCCCATGCTCACCCCCATCTTTGTCTTGGAGAAAACGCCCATGCGTTTAACTCATCTCGCACTTCTCGGCGTCGCATCGAGCGCTAGCCTGCTCGCCGGCTGCGCCGCGCCGCCGCTCGGCCCCCTGGTTCAAGTGATTCCGGCTCCCGGTAAGCCCTATGGCCAGTTCGTCGCCGAAGACAATCAATGCCGGGCAACCGCGAGCAACGCCGTTGCCGGTCAGGCGCAGATCGCCAACAACCGCGCCATTGGCGGCGCCGTCCTGAGCACCGCCCTTGGCGCCGGGCTCGGTGCCATCGTCGGCGGCGGGCGCGGTGCGGCCGTCGGCTCCGTCGCCGGCGCCGGCATCGGAACCGGCTTCGGCGCCAGCACCAGCACCGGCGCCCAGGGCGGTATCCAGGCCCAATACGACACCGTCTATGCGCAATGCATGTACGCCAGCGGCAACCAGCTGCCCGGCATCGCGCCCGTGGTTGCCTACCAACCCGCGGCCTATGCGGCCCCAGGCCCCAACCCCCTGGTGCGCGACATCCAACTCGAACTCGGCCGTCGCCGGTACTATAACGGCCCGCCCGACGGCATCGACGGCCCCGGAACGACCCAGGCCATCCAGGCCTATCAGCAGGCGCACGGATTGCCGCCCGACGGCGCGCCCTCGCCGTATCTGCTCGACAGCCTCCGCGCCACGCCGGTCGGCTACTAGGCCGGCAGGAGACACAGAGATGGACGTGTTCTGGGACGACGTGCAGCTTCGGCACACCCCCGTCTTCTTCCTTCAGCGCGGCCAGGTCCGCCCGCACTTCGAGGTCCCGGCCCGCGCCCTCTCGCTCCTCGGCGGCGTCGAGGCACTTGGCCTCACGCCGCAAACCCCGCCACCGCTCGACCTGGCCGTCCTCGAAACCGTCCACACCGCCGATTACATCGACTTCCTCCGCACCGCCTATGCCGACTGGTCCGCTATGGACGGCGCCGGCCCGGAGGTCGTCGCCAACATGCATCCGGCCCCCGAGATGCTCGCCCATATGGCCCAACCAAGTGCCGCCATCATCGGCCGCGCCGGCTGGTTCTCCGCCGACACCGCATGCCCCATCGGACCTCACACCTGGGACGCTGCCTGCGCCGCCGCCGCTTGCGCGCTCGCCGCTGCCGACGCCGCCACAGCCGGCAGGACGGCTTACGCCCTGGTGCGCCCGCCGGGTCACCATGCCTATCCCGCCCGCGCCGGCGGCCATTGCTACGTCAACAACGCGGCCCTGGCTGCCGAACGCCTCCGCCGGGCCGGCGCCTCCCGCGTCGCGGTGCTCGACATCGACAGCCATCACGGCAACGGCACCCAGGGCATCTTCTGGGACCGCGCCGACGTCTTCTTCGCCTCCCTCCACGGTGACCCCGGCGGTTACTATCCCTGGTATGTCGGCCACGCCGCCGAGCGTGGCGCCGGAGCCGGGGAGGGGGCCAACCTCAACCTGCCGCTCCCCCGCGGCAGCGCCGACGCCCCCTGGCTCGCCGCCCTCGACACGGCCCTGGCCGCCATCGCCCGCTTCGCGCCCGACGCCCTCGTAGTCAGCCTCGGCTTCGACGCTTCCGAGCACGAACCGCTCAGCTACCTCGCCGTCACCGCCGACGGTTTCGCCCGCGCCGCCGAACGCATCGCCGCCTTGAACGTGCCGGCCGCCATCATCCAGGAGGGCGGCTACAACACCGATCTGCTCGGCACCCTGTTGCAGCGTTTCCTCTCCGCCTACGGTCGATGATCGCCCGTATCCTATCGTTTGCATTCAACGGTATCGACGCGGTTCCGGTCGAGGTTCAGGTTCAGATCTCTTCCGGCCTACCCGCCTTTCTCGTCGTCGGCCTGCCCGACAAGGCGGTCGGCGAAGCTCGCGAGCGCGTCCGCGCCGCCCTCACCGCCATGGGCTTGTCGCTACCACCCAAGCGCCTCCTCATAAATCTCGCGCCTGCCGACCTGCTGAAGGAAGGCAGCCATTTCGATCTCCCGATCGCGCTGGCCGTCCTGTCCGCCATGGATGTGCTGCCGCGCGAGGAAACTGCCGAGTATGCCGCCCTAGGCGAACTCTCGCTCGACGGCACCATTGCCCCCGTCGCCGGCGTCCTCCCTGCAGCCATGGCCGCGGGCCGGCGGAACGTCGGCCTGATCTGTCCTGCCGTCCAAGGCGGGGAGGCCAGCTGGGCTGGCAAACTCTCGGTGCTGCCCGCGCCGGACCTGCTCTCCCTGGTCAACCATTTCCGTGGCACCCAGCTCCTGCCCGCCCCCGCCGCGGTCCAGGCGCAGGACGCCGAGCGTTTCCCCGACCTGTCCGATGTCCGCGGCATGGAGACCGCCAAGCGCGCCCTCGAGATCGCTGCCGCCGGCAATCACAACCTCATGCTCGTCGGCCCGCCCGGCGCCGGCAAGAGCATGCTTGCCGCCCGGCTGCCCGCGCTTCTGCCCGACCTGACGCCCGCCGACGCGCTGGAGGTCAGCATGATCCACTCCGTCGCCGGCATGCTCGAGGGTGGCCGCCTCGTGCTGCGCCCGCCTTTCCGCGAGCCGCATCACGGCGCTTCGCAAGCCGCTCTCGCCGGCGGCGGCGCGCGCGCCAAGCCCGGCGAGGTCAGCCTCGCCCATCGCGGCGTGCTCTTCCTCGACGAACTGCCGGAATTTCCCCGCCAGGCCATCGAAGCCCTTCGTCAACCGCTCGAAAGCGGCCGCACCACCGTCTCCCGCGCCGCCGCTCACGTGACCTACCCGGCCCGCTTCCAGCTCGTCACCGCCATGAACCCCTGCCGCTGCGGCCACCTCGGGGATGCCGCCCGCGAGTGCAACAAAGCGCCGCGCTGCGGCGAAGACTATCTCGGCCGCATCAGCGGCCCGTTGCTCGACCGCATGGACATCGTGGTTCACGTTCAGCCGGTGCCGCCCACCGAACTCTCCCGCGCCCCGCTGGGCGAACCGAGCGCCGACGTCGCGACCCGGGTCGGCTTGGCGCGCCAGCGCCAGCACGCCCGCTTCGGCGACGCGGGCGCCCGCACCAACGCCGAAGCCGATATCGGCACCATCGACATGGAACCGGATGCCCGCGCTCTGGCCGAGCAAGCTTCCGACAAACTGCGGCTATCCGCCCGAGGCTTTACCCGCATACTCCGGGTCGCCCGCACCATCGCCGACCTCGCCGCGGCCACGCATGTGCGCCGCACCGACGTAGCCGAAGCACTCTCCTACCGTCATCGCATCCCCGGTCGGCCGCTATGAAGCCGGTCCGACCAGCCCGCGAGCGTCAGCGCCCATACTGATTGCGCTGATTGCCCTGGTCCGGCTGACCGTAATTCGAATTGTCCCGCCCGTTATTGCCTTGTCCATTACCCTGCCGAGACCGGTTTTGGTCCGAGCGCTCCTGATCCTGCCGACCCTGGCGATAGCCGCGTTCATATGCCTCGCGCACGGCCTGCTCGGCACCCTGCTGGCTCGGCTGCTGCCCCGCTTGACCCCCTGGCAGCAATTGCTGCAGCAACCCTTGTGGAATCTGCGCCTGCGCGGCGAGGGGCGCCATGACGGACAGGCCAGCCAGAAGAACCAGTGTATTGCGCATGATCAACTCCGTGTGTCGCATGGGTGAACGATCCCAACGCACCATCGGCATTTTGGATTGACATGATTCCGCTCGCCCGGTAAGCGCCACCCACGATCCCAAACGTCGCTCCGCGTGCCCGCGCAGCGGCGCCTTCGTATTTGGTAAGGACGCTTGCCCATGTTCGACACGCTGTCGGGCAAACTTTCCGATGTGTTCGACCGCCTCCGCGCCCGCGGTCGGCTGTCCGAAGACGACATTGCCGACGCCCTACGCGAGGTCCGCCTCGCCTTGCTCGAGGCCGACGTCGCGCTGCCCGTGGTGCGCAGCTTCATCGACGGCGTCCGTGAACGCGCGCTGGGTGCCGAAGTCCTCGACAGCATCAGCCCCGGCCAGTTGGTCATCAAGATCGTCAACGACCAACTCGTCGAAGCGCTCGGCGGGGCAGGGGCCGTTCCCCTCAACCTGAACGCCGTCGCCCCGATCCCGCTGCTAATGGTTGGCCTCCAGGGCTCCGGCAAGACCACCACCTCCGGCAAGCTGGCGCTGCGACTCTCCAAGCGCGAGCGCAAGAAGGTGCTGCTCGCCTCGCTCGACACCCAGCGCCCCGCCGCCCAATTGCAGCTGCAGCAGCTGGCCCAGCAAACCGGCGTCGTTTCCTTGCCGATCGTCGCCGGCGAAACTCCTGTCCAGATCGCTCGCCGCGCCATGGAAACCGGGCGCCGCGAAGTCTTCGATATCGTTATCCTCGACACCGCCGGCCGCCTGTCCATCGACCAGGCGCTCATGGACGAGGTTCGCGCCGTCCGCGAGGCCACCAACCCGGTCGAAACCCTCCTCGTCGTCGACGCCATGACCGGCCAGGACGCCGTCAACACCGCGCGCGCCTTCAACGAAGCCCTCGGCATCACCGGCATCGTCCTCACCCGCATGGACGGCGACGCCCGCGGCGGTGCCGCCCTGTCCATGCGCCAGGTCACCGGCGCCCCGATCAAGCTCACCGGCACCGGCGAGAAGCTCGACGCGCTGGAGGACTTCCACCCCGAGCGCGTCGCCGGCCGCATCCTCGGCATGGGTGACGTCGTCGGCCTCGTGGAAAAGGCCAGCGAGCACTTCGAGCAGGAAGACGCCGAGCGCCTCGCCAAGCGCATGATGTCCGGCAAGTTCGACCTCGAGGACTACGCCAGCCAGCTCAAGCAGATCACCAAGATGGGCAGCATCTCCGGCATTCTCGGCATGTTGCCGGGCGTGTCCAAGATGAAGACCCAGATCGACGACGCCAAGCTCGACACCACGGTGCTCAAGCGTCAGGGCGCGATCATCTCCTCGATGACTAAGGCCGAGCGCAAGACCCCCGACATCATCAAGGCCAGCCGCAAGAAGCGCATCGCTGCCGGGTCGGGCGCCACCGTTCAGGAGGTCAACCGCCTCCTCAAGCAGTTCGACGACATGTCCACCATGATGAAGCGCATGGGCAAGCTGGGTCAGAAGGGTCTGATGCGGCAGGGCATGAGCGCCTTGATGCCAAAGGGCATGCAAGGTGGATCCGGTCGTCGCCCGTACTAATCTCACTTTACAAGGAAGCTCTCTATGGGTCTGAAAATCCGCCTTTCCCGCGCCGGCGCCAAGAAGCGTCCGTATTACCACATCGTCGTCGCCGACAGCCGTAGCCCCCGCGACGGCCGCTTCCTCGAGAAGGTCGGCAGCTACAACCCGATGCTCCCCGCCGAGCACGAGGACCGCGTCCGCCTGCAGAACGAGCGTATCCAGCATTGGATGGACGAGGGCGCCCTGCCGACCGAGCGCGTCGCCCGCTTCCTCGGTCATGCTGGCCTGGCGCCGATGCCCGCTTACCGCGAGCAGCCGATCCAGTCCGCCCCGAAGAAGAAGGCGCAAGAGCGCGCCAAGGCCAACGCAGCGGCGTAATTGACCAGCCAGCGCATCTTGATGGGCGTCATCGGCCGACCGCACGGCGTGCGCGGCCTGGTGAACGTCCACTCCTACGCCAACGAGGACTTGGCCGGTTACGCGCCCTTGCTCGATGAGCAGGGCCGTGCCTGGTCGCTTGTCTGGCGCGGAGACGGCGTTGCCGAGCTTCGGGATGCCGCCGGCACCCCGCTGCCCGATCGCACCGCCGCGGAGCGCCTGGTCAACGCCAAACTTTACGTCGAGCGCGATCGCCTGCCCGCAGTCGACGAGGACGATTTCTACTGGTCCGACCTGGTCGGCATGGTGGCCGTTGCCGCCGGCGGCGAGACCTTGGGCCGCGTCATTCAGGTTCACGATTACGGTGCCGGACCGAGCCTGGAAATCGCCCGCGACGGCAAGCCGTCATTGCTCGTGCCGTTCACCAAGGCCTGCGTTCCCACGATCGACCTCGCCGGCCGGACGATCACCGTCCTGCCGCCCGACGAGATTGAAGTCTCGCCGGAGAGCATGCCCGCGGACGAAGCGGCGGGCGCGTCCTCATGACCTGGGCCGCGACTGTCTACACGCTGTTCCCCGCCATGTTCCCCGGCCCCCTCGGTCACTCCCTGGCTGGCAAGGCGCACGACCAAGGCCGCTGGTCCCTGGAGGTGCGCGACATCCGTGATGCCGCTTCCGACAAGCACCGCACCGTCGATGACACCCCGTTCGGTGGCGGCGCTGGCATGGTCATGCGTCCCGATGTCCTGGATGCCGCCATCGGCCCCGACGACGAGCGTCCTCTGATCTACCTATCTCCCAGAGGCCCCGCGCTCACTCAATCCCGCGTTCGCACCCTGGCCGCCGGCCCCGGTCTCCGCTTGCTCTGCGGCCGTTACGAAGGCGTTGACCAACGTCTTCTCGACGCCCGCAACGCTGAAGAAGTCAGCATCGGCGATTACGTCCTGTCCGGCGGTGAGCTTCCCGCTCTGGTGCTGCTCGATTCATGTGTCCGGCTCCTGCCCGGCGTCATGGGCGCCGCAGCTTCGGCCGACGAGGAAAGCTTCAGCGCCGGGTTGCTGGAATACCCGCAGTACACCCGGCCCGCCGACTGGTGCGGCCGGGTCGTGCCCGAGATCCTGCTCTCCGGCCACCACGCCGCGATCGCCGCCTGGCGCCGCCAGCAGGCCGAAGAGCTCACCCAACGCCGCAGGCCGGACTTATGGCAAGCCCGCCCTGTCGCAACCCCTCATGGACTCGGCGCAGGCCGGGCCGTAACACAGCCGATCGAAAGGACGACACGATGAACATCATCCAGAAATTCGAGGCCGAGCAGATCGCTCGCCTTACCGAGGCCCGCGCCGTTCCGGTCTTCCAGCCCGGCGATACCCTCCGCGTGATGGTCAAGGTCGTCGAAGGCGAGCGCACCCGCGTCCAGGCCTATGAAGGCGTCTGCATCGCCCGCTCCAACAAGGGCATGGGCAGCAACTTCACCGTTCGCAAGATCAGCTACGGCGAAGGCGTCGAGCGCGTGTTCGCCCTCTACGCCCCGACCATCGCCGAAATCCTAGTCGTGCGTCGCGGTGACGTCCGTCGCAGCAAGCTGTATTATCTGCGCGGCCGCAGCGGCAAGTCCGCCCGCATCGCCGAGCGCGCCCGCGAAGTCCCGAAGGACACGACACCCAAGGGGCAAGAGTCCGCGCCGGTCGCCGCGGCCGAGTAGTTCTGCTACCCGCGGGCATCGCCCCGCGGGAACAAACACATCACAAGTGGGGACGAGATGCCGAAGACACTGTTCGATAAGGTGTGGGAAAGCCACGTCGTCGACCGGATGGAGGACGGCACCTGCGTCCTCTACATCGACCGGCACCTCGTCCACGAAGTGACCAGCCCCCAGGCTTTCGAGGGTCTCCGCCTCGCCGGTCGCCCGGTCCGTCGGCCCGACGCCACCATCGCCGTCGTCGACCACAACGTGCCCACCAGCAACCGCGGCGAGCGCATCGCCGAGGATGACAGCCGCATCCAGGTGGAAACGCTCGAGCGCAACGTCGCCGATTTCGGCGTCCCGTTCTTCAACATCACCGACACCCGTCAGGGTATTGTCCATATCATCGGCCCGGAACAGGGCATCAGCCTGCCCGGCATGACCATCGTCTGCGGCGACAGCCACACTAGCACTCACGGCGCCATGGGCGCGTTGGCTTTCGGCATCGGCACCTCCGAGGTCGAACACGTCCTGGCCACCCAGACGCTCCTCCAGAAACCCGCCAAGAACATGCTCGTCCAGGTCGATGGCACCCTTGGCGCCGGCGTCACCGCCAAGGACATCGTCCTGGCCATCATCGGCAAGATCGGCACTGCCGGCGGCACCGGCCACGTCATCGAATATGCCGGCGAAGCCATCCGCGCGCTCGACATGGCCGGCCGCATGACGATCTGCAACATGAGCATCGAGGCCGGCGCCCGTGCCGGCATGATCGCCCCCGACGATACTACCTTCGCCTATGTCCAGGGCCGCCCCTTCGCCCCCAAGGGCGAGGCTTTCGACCACGCCGTCGCCTATTGGCGCACCCTGCCGTCCGACGAGGGCGCCCATTACGATGCGGTCGTCCACCTCGACGGCGCCGCCATCCCGCCGATGGTCAGCTGGGGCACCAACCCCGAAGCTGTCCTGCCTATCAACAGCGTCGTTCCCGACCCGGCCGCCGTCGATGACGAAGCCGCCCGCGCTCAGATGGTCCGGATGCTCGACTATATGGCGCTTACTCCCGGCACCAAGCTCACCGACATTCCGGTCGACGTCGTGTTCATCGGCTCCTGCACCAATGGCCGCATCGAGGACATTCGCGCCGCCGCCGCGGTAGTGGGTACCCGCAAGGTCGCCCCGGGCGTCCGCGCCATGGTCGTTCCCGGCAGTGGTGTCGTGAAGCAGCAGGCCGAACAGGAAGGCCTCGACCGGATCATGATCGACGCCGGCTTCGAATGGCGCGACGCCGGCTGCTCCATGTGCCTCGGCATGAACCCCGACAAGCTCAAGCCCGGTCAGCGCTGCGCCAGCACTAGCAACCGTAATTTCGAAGGCCGCCAGGGACCCGGCGGTCGCACCCATCTGCTTTCCCCCGCCATGGCCGCCGCCGCCGCCATTACCGGCCACCTGACCGACGTGCGAGACTTCACCTGATGCAAGCCTTCACCGAACTGACCGGCGTCGCCGCACCTTTGCCGCTCGCCAACGTTGACACCGACAAGATCATCCCCGCCCGTTTCCTCAAGACCATCAAGCGCACCGGCCTCGGCAAGAACCTCTTTGACACCCTCCGCTACGACCCGGCGGGTGCCGAACGCCCCGACTTCGTCCTCAACCAGCCGGCCTTCCGCCATGCCGAGGTGCTGATCGCCCACGAGAATTTCGGCTGTGGCTCATCGCGCGAACACGCGCCCTGGGCTCTGCTCGACTTCGGCATCCGCTGCGTCATTGCCCCCAGCTTTGCCGATATCTTCCACAACAACTGCTACAAGAACGGCATCCTCCCCGTCACTCTGCCACGGGAAGTCTGCGATCAGCTGATGGAAGATGCCGCCCTGGGCGGCAATGCCCGAATCACCGTTGATCTCGAACGCCAGCTCGTCATCCGCCCCAATGGCGAGGAAATTCACTTCGATATTGACCCGTTCCAGAAGCATCTCATGCTCAATGGCCTCGACGATATCGGCCAGACCATGCAGCGCGCGCCGGCCATCGACAGCTTCGAAGCAACCCGTGTGACCGACCAACCCTGGTTCCCGGGGATTTCCGTCTGATGCCTGCCAACAAACGCCTTCTCGTTCTGCCCGGCGACGGTGTCGGTCCGGAAGTCATGCGCGAAGTCCGCCGTGTCATCGACTGGATGGACCGCCGTCGCCATGTGAGCTTCGCTTTCAGCGAGGATTACGTCGGCGGTGCCGGCCTCGACCACTACGGCGAACCGATTACCGACGAGATCATCCAGGCCGCCAAGGATGCCGACGCCATCCTGTTCGGCTCCGTCGGTGGTCCCCGCTGGGACAAGCTCGGCTTCGACAAGCGCCCCGAAATCGCCATTCTGCGCCTTCGCAAGGAACTCGGGCTGTTCGCCAATCTACGCCCGGCTATCGTGCTCGACCCGTTGGTCGATGCCAGCACGCTCAAGCCCGACGTGATCCGCGGCCTCGACCTCATGATCGTCCGCGAGAGCACCGGCGGCATCTATTTCGGCGAGCCTCGCGGCGTTGAAACGCTACCGGACGGTTCGCGGCGCGGCATCGACACTGAGGTCTACACCACGGGCGAGATCAAACGCGTCGCCCGCGTTGCCTTTGATCTCGCCCGCAAGCGCCAGAACCGCGTCACCTCGGTCGAGAAGGCCAACGTCATGGCATCCGGCCTCATGTGGCGCGAAACCGTCACCGAGTTGCAGGCGCGCGAATATGGCGACGTCGAGCTTTCGCACATGTACGCCGACAACTGCGCCATGCAGCTGGTTCGTAATCCGAAGCAGTTCGATGTCATCGTCACCAGCAACCTGTTTGGTGACCTTCTGTCCGACCTCGCCAGCATGTGTACCGGCAGTCTCGGGATGCTTCCCTCGGCCACCCTTGGCGCCGCGGACTCCATGGGCAAGCGACATGCCCTCTATGAGCCGATCCACGGCAGCGCCCCCGACATCGCCGGCCGCGGTATCGCCAATCCCATGGCGCAGATTCTCAGCTTCGCCATGTTGCTGCGCTACTCGTTCGGCATGGAAGAAGATGCCGTGCTAATCGAGCGCGCCTGCACCAACGTTTTGGCCAGCGGCTTGCGCACCGCTGACGTCATGGCACCCGGAACGGCCAAGGTTGGCACGTCCGTGATGGGCGAAAGCGTCATCCGCGAGCTGGAAAAGCTGGCGGCCTAACGTCCGGCGTGCCGTAGCATCAACAGCGTCCGGTTGATGTCCACGTAGTCCTGCACGTTCGGCCGAAGTTCCGGCGCCGGCTCGAACGGCTTGGCCGCCGCAGCCTTTTGTTGTGCCTTCTGCGCTGCAACAGCGGCCTGGATAGGTGACAACGGGGGTTGATCGCCGGCGGTGACTGAGATCGCGGGAGAAATGCCATTAATTTGCATGGGAGGAACTCCTGGTCTTTGCGACTGGTGGAAGACAGGTTTAGCGTGAGATTTTGCACGCGGGATCGGGTTTCACATGGACGAGCTACGGAACACCGAGACGATCTGGCGGCTTGTAGAGGCGAAACAGGACGCTTTCATCGACCTCTCCGATCGGATCTGGGAAATTCCTGAGCTGAACTTTCAGGAGGCCAAATCCGCTCGAGCCCATGCCGAAATGCTTGCCGCGCAGGGATTTCGCGTCAGCGAAGGCCTGGCAGGCATCCCGACCGCCATAATGGGCGAAGCCGGGCAGGGCGGCCCGGTCATCGCCATCCTCGGTGAATACGACGCGCTTCCCGGCCTGAGCCAGGAGGCCGGGGTTGCTGAGCACGCGCCGCTTCCCGGCAACGGTCCAGGCCATGGCTGCGGCCACAATCTTCTCGGCGCCGGTGCCATGCTGGCTGCCACCGCGGTCAAGGACTGGCTGGCCGAACAGGGCATCGAAGGCCGCGTGCGCTACTACGGCTGCCCTGCCGAGGAAGGTGGCGCCGCCAAGACCTTCATGGTGCGCGACGGGCTGTTCGACGATGTCGATATCGCCATCTCGTGGCACCCGGCCGCCTTTGCCGGAGTCAACGACGCCTATTCCCTCGCCATCCTGCAGGTCGACTACGCCTTCATCGGTCGTGCCGCCCATGCCGCCGAAGCCCCCGAACTGGGCCGTAGCGGACTCGACGCTGCCGAATTGATGAACATCGGCGTCAACTACCTGCGCGAACACATGCCATCCTCGGCCCGTATCCACTACGCGCATCTCGAATCCGGCGGTGTCGCGCCCAACGTGGTCCAGGCCACCACGACGCTGCGATACATCGTTCGTGCTGCCGATCTGCCCAGCTTGATGAGCCTGGCCAGCCGTGTGGACCAGATCGCCGCGGGCGCCGCGCTCATGACGGAAACCCGCATGGAGCGCCGGGTCGTGAGCGGCATGAGCAACCTGCTCGGCAACCGTCCGCTCGAGCAGACCATGTTCGATAATCTGCAGCGCCTGGGACCACCGCCGTTCGACGCCGCCGATCGCGCTTTGGCCGAAGCCTTTCGCAAATCGGTCGGAACCGCCGACATCGTCGCCGCCCATGAACGCGCCGGCATGACACTCACCGATGCGCCGCTGTGCGACCGTATCGTCCCGCTCGATGCCAAGGGCAATGGCGGCGTCGGCTCGACCGATGTCGGCGACGTGAGTTGGGCGGTGCCCACGGTTCAGATGCGTGGCGCGACCTATGCGATCGGCACGCCGGGTCATTCGTGGCAGCTTACCGGCCAGGGCAAGAGTCCGCTGGCTCACAAGGGAATGGTTCACGCCGCCAAGACCATGGCCGGCACCGCCATCGATGTTCTCGCCGATCCGGCCTTGCTCGACCAAGCCAAAGCCGATCATCGCGCGCGTCTGGCCGTCACGCCGTACGTTTCCCCGCTTCCGCCCGACTTGGCGCCAGTGCTGACGATGGCGGGATAACTCAGCGCGGCCGCTGCGAAGATGGCAGGTCGTCTGCATGGTCGGACTCTTAGGATTTCCTTCGTTAAAACTTCAGATCGTTCCCGATTGTGAGACGATCTGATTAACGAAATCCTAAGAGCCGACGATTACTGCCCGTTCAGCGCCGCTTTGGCGGCCGCATCGCCCGCCGCCGCAGCCCGGCGATACCACCGCAACGCCTCCTGCTTGTCAGCTTGCGCCATGCTCAACCCGGTCATCACCGCCGGATCATACGTCCGTCCCAACGCATAGGCCGCCTCCGCGCTTCCGCCTTCCGCAGCCCGGCGATACAGCAACCGCGCCGCCGAAAGATCCATGACCGCCGCCATCTCATGCCCACGCCGGAGCAGGAACACCTGCGTCTCAATCGGCAGCCGCGCATCCGCCTCGGGCACCATCACCGTAACCGCTGGTGCCGCCCTCTCCGTCACTGCGGGCGCGGCACGATCTACCATCCCCGTTGTTGCCAGCACAGGCGCTACGCTAGGCTGGGCTACGATCGCCGCCTCCGGACGTGGCACCACATGCGGACTGATCGCCGGCAACGGCGCAGCTTTGTTCACTGGCTTGCCCGACGCTGCCCCAAGCCAATTCCGGGCCTGCGCACGCCATCCATCCAGCCGACCGATGATCTCGCCCGTCTCGACCGGGTAGGAGCGTGCCACGATCACGGCAGCACTCCCGGCGATCAGCATCCCCGCGACCACCACTGGCCACAACGAGCGTCGGCGACGCTCAGGTCTCTCCGTATCGCCCGAAGTCACCACCGGCGACATCACGGACCGCAACTCGGCCGCTTCCTGAATATGTGCAGCCGTGATCGTCGCCGCCCCGCTGCTCTCCGCCAGCCAAGCCCCAGCCCCCAGCAACGTCGACAACAGCCGTGGCACCCCACCGGACGCCTCGATCACCTGCCGCAACGCCGCACTATCCAAATGCGCCGGTACCCGCCCGGTCGAAGCCAGCCATTGCACGACGTAATCCCGTGCCGCTTCCTGCCCCAACGCGGCCAGCGTCACATGCAGCGGTTTCCCGCCGGCCCGCTGCGCCAGTGTTCCCAGCCCGGCCAGCACCACCGCCCCCGCGGACGAGTCCAGCAGCTGCCGCAGCTTGTCCTGCGGCAGCTTGTCGGCTTCATCGACGAACAGCATCTCGCCACGCTCGGGGGGCGCCGGGTCGGTATTGGCCTGCCGTACCCGCACCGTTCGCCCGGCCGCCCGCAACACGCGCGCCACATCCTCGAGCATGACCGTCTTGCCTGTGCCGGCCACACCGGTGATCAACACGCACCGTCTGCTGCCGAGCAGCGCCGCCGCCACCCGGTCGCGAACCGTGACCCATGCCTCGAATGGAACGATTGCCAGCGGCTGCGGCCGCGCGATACGCAAGGCCGGGACGGCATTAGGACGCCGGAGGTTCGGCAGTTGGACGATATTTTCTGCGTCCTGAAGCGGACCTATTTTTGGCATCGGATCAGTCCCGTTGCGTAAACCAAGGTTTTAGAACGTTTACCCCCACTTGTCGCCTTGGGCCAGCATTCGGTGGCACCTATCCGACGTTGGCCAACTCTCCCAGCAGCCGCACATGGCTGCGTATCCCGTGGTGGAAGCAGGCGACCTCGAATTTCTCGTTCGGGCTATGCACCTGGTCGTCATCCAGCCCGAAGCCCATCAACAACGAGTCGAGTCCCAACAGCCGACGCAGGCTTTCGACCACCGGAATGCTGCCGCCGGAGCCGATGAGCACAGCGGGCCGGCCATATTCGTCCCCCAGTGCCCGTCCCGCCGCTTTGACGACCGGTCCATCGCCGGCGATCTCGATTCCCGGTGAGGCGCTGAAGACCTGCACGTCGACCGTCGCTCCCGCCGGCGCCCGCGCCCGCACGAACTCGCGCAAGCTCTCGGCGATCCGCGCCGGATCCTGCCCTGGCACCAGCCGGAACGAGATCTTGGCGCCCGCCTCCGCCGCGATCACCGTCTTGCTGCCGGGCCCCTGGTATCCGCCCCAGATCCCGTTCACATCCGCCGTTGGCCGCGCCCACAACCGCTCAAGCGCCGCACGACCAGTCTCGCCTGACGGCTGCGACAACCCGATGCTGCCGAGGAAAGCACTTTCGTCGAAGCCGAGCGCGTCCCAAGCCGCCCGCTGCTCGTCCGAGATTTCCGCCACCCCGTCATAGAACCCCGGCAACTGAACCCGGCCTGCGTCGTCATGCAGCTGACCGACGATCCGCGTCAGCGCATTGATCGGGTTGAGCGCCGATCCACCGAAGATGCCGGAATGCAGGTCCCGGTCGGCCGCCTTGAGCGTCACCTGCGAATACACCATGCCGCGCAGCCGCGTGGTCAGTGCCGGAGTGTCGATGTCCCACATGCCGGTGTCGCTGATGATCGCGACGTCCGCCTTCAATCGCTCCCGGTTGGCCTCGATGAACGCATCCAAACTCGGGCTGCCGACCTCTTCCTCGCCCTCGATCAGCACCGTCACCCTGACCGGCAGCGAGCCGGTCTCGTCATGCCACGCCCGTAACGCCTCGAGCCACAGCATCACCTGGCCCTTGTCGTCCACCGCACCGCGCGCATAGACCCGCTTCCCGTGCGGCCCATCCACCACCGTCGGCTCAAACGGCGGGTGATCCCACAGCTCGATCGGCTCCGCCGGCTGAACGTCGTAATGCCCGTAGAACAGGAGGTGCGGCACATTGCCTCCGGGCCCGGCATGGTGCGCCACGACGACCGGATGCCCCGCCGTCGGCAGCACCGCGGCTTCGAATCCAATGCCCGCTAACTCGGCCCGCAGCCACTCCGCCGCCACGGCGCAATCAGCCGCATGCGCCGGCTGCGCCGATACAGATGGAATGCGTAGCAGGCTGAACCAACGCTGCTGCGCCTCGTGGAGATTATGGTCGGCGCGGGCAAGAACGGCGGAAATATTCATGCCGCTTATTTTGGCGAAATGTCTCCGGGTGCGCCAGGGCGAACCATGCCCTGGCGCACCCGAACGCTTTGTTACGCTGCCTGCATCGCCGCCCAGACCTTCTGCGATGTCGCCGGCATGTCCATGTGCGTCACCCCAACTGGGCGCAACGCATCGACGAGCGCATTCATCACCGCCGGCAAAGACCCGGCGCACCCGGCCTCACCACAGCCTTTGACACCCAGCACGTTGGTCTTGGCCGGCACCGGATGGCTCTGGATCGACATGGCCGGCACGTGAACGGCATGTGGCAGCGCGTAATCCATGAACGATCCGGTCATCAGCTGCCCGTCGGCATCGTATTCCGTTGCCTCGAGCAAAGCCTGCCCGATGCCCTGAACCACGCCGCCATGCGCTTGCCCTTCGACCAGCTTCGGATTGATCAGGACGCCGAAATCATTGACCATGTTGTAGGACACGACCTCGACCTCGCCGGTCTCCTCGTCCACCTCGACTTCCGCCACGTGAACCCCGTTCGGGAATGCCGAATTGCTGTATTCGTCGATCGTCTCGACATCCAGCGACCCAGGCACCCCGTCCGGCAACCCGGCGTCCCGTAGTTCGGCCGCTAGCTCCATGATGCCGATGCCACGATCCGTGCCGGCGATGGCAAAGCGCCCGCGCTCGAACTCGATGTCGCCCACCGCCGCCTCAAGCACGTGAGCCGCCGCTTGCCGGCCCTTTTCGATGCAAAGCTGCGACGCGGCGACGATCGCCGTCCCGCTGGCCATCATGCTCTTGGACCCGCCGGTGCCACCGCCAGCGATGAGCTGGTCGCTGTCACCCTGCAGCAATCTCACCTTGTCGAACGGCACTCCGAGCCGATCGCACAACACCTGCGCGAACGGCGTCGCGTGTCCCTGGCCATAATCCAGCGTCCCGGTGATGATCGTCACCGTTCCATCGGATTCGAAGCGCAGCCCGCCCATCTCCGGCGCCGGCGGCGCGGTGACCTCCAGATACTGCCCGATCCCGCGTCCGCGAAGCTTGCCGCGGCTACGACTCTCGATCTTGCGGGCCGCGAAGCCGTCCCAATCCGCCATCGCCAGCGCCCGGTCCAGCAGGGCAGGGAAGTCGCCGCTGTCATAGGTCATGCCGGATGGCGCCGTGAACGGCATCTGTTCCGGCCGGATATGGTTCAGCCGCCGCATCTCGACCCGGTCGATGCCCATCTCGGCCGCCGCCGTGTCGATCAGCCGCTCCATGTAGTAATTGCCCTCGGGCCGACCGGCACCGCGATAGGCGCCCACCGCCGTCGTGTTGGTGAAGACGCACGTGGACGTCACCTCGATCAACGGCGTCGCATACACGCCGATGGTGTTCTTGGTGGTGTTCGCCGTCGACGGCAGCGTCGTGGCATTGCTTAGATAGGCCCCGAGATTGCCCAACACATGCAGCCGCACCGCCAGGAATTTACCAGTTGCATCCAGTGCCAGCTCGGCATCCGTCTCATGGTCGCGCCCATGGCTGTCGGAGAGGAAGCTTTCGGACCGCTCGTCCGTCCACTTCACCGCCGTGCCGAACAGCTTGGACGCCAGCAGCACGCAGGGATACTCGGGGTACACCGACGCCTTCATGCCGAACGAGCCGCCGACATTGTATGTCAGGATGTGCAGCTTTTCCTTGTCGACGCCGATTACGTCCTTCAGCGCCGCCCGCATCCCGAACACGCCCTGGCAACCAAGTCTCAGCGTGAATCGCCCGCTTTCCGCGTCGAACACGCCCACGGCCGAGCGCGGCTCCATGGCCGCAACGACGATGCGGCTATTTCGGATCGACAGTTTCGTTACGTGCGCGGCACCCGCGAACGCCGCATTCACCGCTGCCGTGTCGCCATGGTGGTAGTTCAGGAATGCGTTGCCCGGCACCTCGTCATGCAGCACCGGTGCATCGGCGGCGATGGCGGCCCGCGCTGTGGTCACCGCCGGCAGCGAGTCGATCTCGACCATCACTGTTTCGGCCGCATCCCGCGCCTGCTTGGCCGTCTCGGCGACCACCACGGCGATCGGATCGCCGACGTAGCGTACCTTTGTCGACGCCAGCGCCATCTGCCGCGGCTTCGGCGTCGGCGTACCATCAGCGTTCGTCGCCCCAGCCGCCGGCATCGGCTTGATTCCGCCCGCCTCGAGATCCGCCGCTACGATGACGCCCCGGACGCCCGGCATTCCCTTCGCCTCGGCCGTATCGACGCTGCGCAGCATGCCGTGTGCGTAGCGGCTCCGCACAAACACCGCGTGCAACTGGCCCGGCAGGTTGATGTCGTCCGAATAGCGCCCTTCGCCGCGCAGCAGAACCGGGTCTTCCTTGCGGGAGACCGGCTGCCCGACGGCGAATTTTTCGAATTCAGGCTTGAAAGCAATGTTCATGCTGGTTCGGTGTCCCTGGCGGGCCGACGGAGTATCGGTCGTGTAGATGAGAGATTGGTTAACTGGTCGGAAGGTAAACCCGGCTTGTCCATCGGCGCCAACCAAGTCGGCGCGATTGCACCAAATCGACGCTAGTCATGCCCCGCCATGATTGCCGCACACGCGCTCGGCAGCTTCGGCGGCGGGGCCGGCGGACCTGGTGGCGGCGCCGGTTGGTCCAGCCGCGCGAACCACCAATCCAGCGACGCGTCGCACCCGTCGCCGGGTGGGGGAGGGCTCTGGTCCCGGCACTCGGATTGCCCGGCCGGGCAGCGGAAATGAATGTGCATGTGCGCCCCATGCCCGTACCAGGGCCGCACCAGATGCAACCAGCTTCGGTCCGCGCTGGTCTGGCAGAGCTTTCGCTTGATCGCCGCATTGACCAGCACGCGATCCACTCCCGGCAACTCGGTCGCCAGCCGGATCAAGCGCTCGGTGCCCGGCGACCAGCGCTCCGGCTCTACGCCGCGCCCATCCGGCGTTACCAGCGATTCCACCTCGACGCCGTTGCGCTGCGCCGGGCTGAGCGGCGCCTTGGGCCGCACGTCCAGCCAGACGTCCGCATCGAGCCCGAGCATGTGGCTGGCATGCAGCCCGGCCATCGGCCCACCGTTCGAACGTGAAATATCGTTCATATAGAGGGTGCCCAACCCAGCCGCTTCGGCGCGCCGTCCCAGCAATTCCAGCGCTGCGATCGTCGACGGTGCGCCCCAGAACCAGCTTCGACTTTGCCTGATGGTGACGAATCCTTCCCCCGACGATGGTAGTTCCATCGCACCTGCGATACATCCCGCACCCGGTCCCCCAACGATGCGGACCGGTTGCTGAGCCATGGCAAAGCTCAGCGGCCACAGGCAAAACATTAAGCAATACAGGCGCATAAACCGAGTATGACCAGCCAACGCTCGGCCGCCAAGTGTGACATCGGCGCCGGTTGAGCGTCCAGGAAAGGCTTTATCGCGTGGATACATTGGAAGGTCGATTTCTCGTTACCGGAGGCGCCGGCTTCGTCGGCAGCCATTGCGTTCTGAAACTGATGGAGGCGGGCGCCCAGGTCGTGGTGCTCGACAATTTGCGTCAAGGCCACCGCCAGGCCATCCCCGATGGCGTGACCCTGATCGAGGCGGACGTCGCCGAGGCGGATCAGGTGCTCTCCAAAGGCAAATGGGCCGGTGTGCTTCATTTCGCGGCACTTTCCCTGGTCGGGGAAAGCATGCGGGACCCGATGCGCTACATGATCGAGAATGGCGGCCAGGGATATCGCCTGATCGACGCCTGCATCCGGCACGGCGTGCCGAAATTCGTCCTGTCCTCGACCGCCAACCTGTTCGGCACCCCCGACCAGGTGCCGATCACCGAAGGCGCACGCATCGCACCGGGCTCACCTTATGGCGAAAGCAAGCTGGCGATCGAGAAAGCCCTGCAATGGGCCGGCGAGCTGCATGACCTCCGCTTCGCCTGCCTTCGCTACTTCAACGCCGCCGGCGCCGACCCCCAGGGCCGCATCGGCGAGCATCATGATCCCGAAACCCACCTGATTCCCCTCGCCATCGACGCCGCGCTCGGCCGCCGGCCGCCGCTGGTGGTGTTCGGCACCGACTACCCGACGCCGGACGGCACCGCCGTGCGCGACTACATCCACGTCAACGATCTCGCCGAGGCCCATCTGCTGGCGCTGCATCAACTCGACCGCGGTAGCGTGATCTACAATCTCGGTTGCGGCGCCGGTTATTCGGTCAAGCAGGTCATCGCCTCCGTCGAGCGCGTCCTCGGCCGCAAGGTGCCTCACGAGCTTGGTCCCCGCCGCGCCGGCGACCCGGCGATCCTGGTCGCCTCCTCCGACCGCATCCAGCGAGAGACCGGCTGGACCCCCGAGTTCAACGACCTCGATCAGATCGTGCGCACCGCCGCCGACTGGCGCCTAGCGCATCCGGCCGGTTACGGTTCGTCACGCGAATACAGCGGCACAGCCAGGTAAGCCAACCGCTTCACCTCGGTTCGACCCCGCGACACTGAGTCGAGGATCAGCCCGCAGGTGAATGACAGAAACGCCAGTCCCATCAACCCGGTGGCCAAAATAGCCGTCGGGAACCGGGGCACCAGCCCGGTGCGCGCGAACTCCGCCACCAGCGGCACGCCGAGCAGCACTGAAGCCACGAACAGCAACACCCCACTCACTGCAAAAAACTGCAACGGGCGTTCCTCCTTCACCAGCCGCATGATCGTCAGCAGGATCCGTATTCCGTCGCGCACCGTGTTCAGCTTCGACTGCGATCCCGGCGGCCGCTCGCGGTAGGGCGTCTCCACCTCGCCGATCGGCATGCCCAACTCGAGCGCATGGACCGTGAACTCCGTCTCCGTCTCGAACCCGCCGGAAAGGGCAGGGAACGACTTCACGAACCGCCGCGAGAACACCCGGTACCCCGACAGCATGTCCTTGATGCGGTCGCCGAAGATCACCCGCACGATCCCCGTCAGCACCAAGTTGCCCAACCGATGACCGGGTCGATACGCGGCCTCGATCTCCGTGATCCGCGTCCCGTTTACCATGTCCAGCCGTTCCGCCAGCAACAGCTCGACCATCTCCGTCGCCGACGGCGCGTGGTAGGTCGCATCGCCGTCGACCAGCACGTAAACGTCGGCCTCGATGTCGGCGAACATCCGCCGGATCACGTTGCCCTTGCCCTGCAGCGTCTCGCGCCCAACCACGGCGCCGCTTGCCCGAGCGACCTCCGTTGTCCGATCGCGCGAATTATTGTCGTACACATAGATCGTCGCGCCCGGCAGCACCTTTCGAAAATCGGCGATCACCGAAGCGATTGTCACCTCTTCGTTGTAGCACGGCACCAGCACGGCGACGCGCGGTGCCGGGTGGGCTGAGGCAGCCGTAACGTGGAGCGTCGGGGCAGATTGTGAGGCGACGGACATGCCTGCCCACTACAACTTTTGCGTGTTTCACGAAACCCTGGCGCTCCGCCAAGTCGCGTGGTTTCCTCCTTCGACTGGGACCGAGGAATCCGTATGTATCTGAAGCGCCGCGCTCTGCTTGCCGGGTCCGCCGCCATTATGGCCCGTTCGGCGTTCGCGCAACCGAGCGCCCCATCCAACGCCCGCCTCCTGCGCTTCATCCCGCAAGCTGACCTGGCGGTGCTGGACCCCATGTGGACCACCGCCTACGTCACCCGCAATCACGGCTTCATGGTCTTCGACACCCTGTTCGGCATGGACAGCCAGTACCGTCCCTCGCCGCAGATGATTGCCGGCTTCAAGACGGAGGAGGACGGCAAGCTCTGGACCCTTGGCCTCCGTTCCGGCCTCCGCTTCCATGACGGCGAGCCCGTCCGCGCCCAGGACTGTGTCGCCAGCATCAAGCGCTGGGGGAAGCGCGATGCCTTCGGCCAGGCTCTCATGGCCGCCACGGACGACCTTTCCGCCAAGGACGACCGCACGATCGTCTTCCGCCTCAACCGTCCATTCCCGCTGCTCCCCGCCGCGCTCGGCAAGACCCAGACCTACGTTCCCGTCATCATGCCCGAGCGCCTCGCCAACACCGACCCCGGCACCCAGGTCACCGAGATGATCGGCAGCGGCCCGTTCCGCTTCGTGGCCAACGAGCGCATCGCCGGCGCTCGCGCCGTTTACGAAAGGTTCAAGGAGTACGTTCCCCGGTCCGACGGCACCCCCGACATGACCGCCGGCCCCAAGGTGGTGAACCTCGACCGCGTGGAATGGACCACCATCCCCGACCCGACCACCGCCGCCCAAGCTCTCATCAACGGCGAACAGGATTGGTGGGACTACGCCAGCGCCGACCTCGTTGGCCTGCTGCAGAAGAGCCGCGGCGTCCGCGCCGTCGTCCAGGAGCCTTCCGGCCAGATGAGCCAGATCCGCTTCAACCAGCTCCAGCCCCCCTTCGATAACCCGGCCATCCGCCGCGCCCTGCTCTGCGCCATCAGCCAGGAGGACACCGTCACCGCAATCGTCGGCACCGACGACAAGCTCTACAAAACCCCCGTCGGCTACTTCGCCCCCAACTCCCCCATGGCCAGTATCGCCGGGCTGGAAGTCTTCACCGCCCCCCGCGACATGGAGAAGGTCAAAGCCGACCTCAAAGCTGCCGGCTACAAGGGCGAGCGCGTCGTCCTCCTCGCCGCCACCGACTTCCCCGTCCTCAAGGCCATGTCCGACGTCGCTGCCGACGCCCTCAAGCGCGCCGGCATGAACGTCGACTATGTCGCCACCGACTGGGGCTCCGTCGTGACCCGGCGCGCCAACCGCGAGCCCGTCGACAAAGGCGGCTGGAGCGCCTTCTGCACCGCCTGGTCCGGCGCCGACCAGATCAACCCGGCCGGCCACATCAGCCTGCGCGCCAACGGCGACAAGGCCTGGTTCGGCTGGCCCGACGACCCGAAGCTCGAAGACCTGCGCACGAAGTGGTTCGAAGCCCCCGATGTGGCAGCCCAGGCGGCAATCTGCGCAGAAATGCAGCAGGAAGCGCTCGTCTCGGTCCCGTACATCCCCATGGGCCAATACCTGCAGCCGACCGCCTATCGCACCTCCCTCGAGGGCGTCCTCAGCGGCTTTGCCATCTTCTGGAACATAAAAAAGACCTGAACCACGCAACTGGTCCGGATTGTGCTTGAGTAGGCTAGATCTAGCGTAAACCGGACCGCCGGCATTTGGAGCACGAGCCTATGAATCGTCGCGATTTCCTCGCAACCGGCACTGCCGCTGCGATTGGCCTGGCGGCCCCGCGCATTGCCCATGCGCAGGATGCCAGGATCCTTCGCTTCGTGCCGCAGGCCAACCTTTCCAGCCTCGACGCCATCGCCGGCACTCAATACGTCGTCCGCAACGCCAGCCTCCTGGTGTGGGACACGCTGTTCGGCCTCGATCACACCATCACCGCCCGGCCGCAGATGGTCGAAGCCTATGAGAACTCGCCCGATTTCAAGGACTGGACCTTCAAGCTCCGCCCCGGCCTGAAATTCCACGACGGCGAGCCCGTCCTCGGCCGCGACGTCGTTGCCAGCCTGCAGCGCTGGATGGTCCGCGACACCATGGGCCAGCGCATCAAAGCGTCCCTGCTCGAGATGACGACGCCGGACGACCGCACCGTCCGTATCCGCCTCGACAAGCCGTTCCCGAAGATGCTGTTCGCCCTCGGCAAGCAGAACGCCCCCGTCGCCGAGATCATGCCGGAGCGCATTGCCAAGACTGATCCCTTCAAGCTCATCACCGAATACGTCGGCTCCGGCCCCATGAAGTTCGCCAAGGACGAATGGGTCCCAGGCAGCAAGGCCGTCTTCACCCGGTTTGCCGACTACCAGCCCCGCCCCGAGAAGGCCGACTGGCTCGCCGGCGGCAAGCGCATGAACTTCGACCGTATCGAGTGGCAGATCCTGCCCGACGACGCCACCAAGGCCGCCGCGCTGCAGAACGGCGAGATCGACTGGTGGGAGAACCCGATTCCTGACCTCGTCCCGCTGCTCAAGAAAAACCGCAACCTCAACGTCGACATCTCCGACGATTTCGGCAACATCGGCACCTTCCGGATGAACCACCTCTGGAAGCCCTTCAACGACGTCCGCGCTCGCCGCGCCATCATGATGGCCATGGCCCAGGAGGACTACATGCGCTCCGTCGTCGGCGACGACCCGGCGCTCTGGCAAAAGCTCCCCAGCTACTTCACCCCCGGAACCCCGTTCAGCACCACCGCCGGCGGCGAGATCCTCGAAGGCCCCCGCGACTACTCCGCCGCCAAGAAGCTCCTCGCCGACGCCGGCTATAACGGCGAGAAGATCGTCCTCCTGGTCGCCACCGACATCGCCATCACCAAGGCCGAGGGCGACGTCAGCGCCGACCTCCTGGCCAACAAGCTCGGCATGAACGTCGACTACCAGGCGCTGGACTGGGGCACCGTCGGCGCCCGCCGCGCGAAGAAGGAGAGCCCGGCCGAAGGCGGCTGGAACGTCTTCCACACCTGGCACGCCGGCGCCGACTGCATCAACCCGGCGCCCTACACCGCGCTTGACGCCGGCGGCGACAAGGCCTGGTTCGGCTGGCCCAATTCGCCCAAGATCCAGTCCGACATCGCCGCCTGGTATGATGCGCCGGACCCTGCGGCAGAGAAGGCGGCCATGGACACCATCAACCGCGACTCGATGGAGTTCGTGACCTACGCTCCCACCGGATTCTTCCTGCAATATCAATCCTGGCGGAAGAACCTTTTCGGCGTCGTTAAAGCCCCGTTCCCCGTCTTCTGGGATGTGACCAAAGCCTGATGCTCCGCTACATCGCCCGCCGCTTCGTCGCCACGATCCCCGTAATGGCGATCGTGGCGCTCTTCGTCTTCAGCCTGCTTTACCTCGCCCCGGGTGATCCCGCCGCGATCATCGCCGGCGATCAGGCCAGCCCGGCCGACGTCGACCGCATCCGCGCCGGCCTCGGCCTGGACCGCCCCTTCCTCGTTCGTTTCGTCGAATGGCTGTTCAACGTGCTCCGCGGTGACCTCGGCACCTCCATCTTTACCAACCTGCCGGTCACCACGATGATCCAGCAACGTCTGGAACCCACCATCTCGCTGATGGTCCTGACGCTGATCCTCTCCATCGGCCTCGCCGTCCCCATGGGCGTGCTTGCCGCCTGGAAACACGGCACCTGGATCGACCGCGTCATCATGATGCTGGCCGTGTTCGGCTTCTCCATCCCCGTCTTCGTCGTGGGATATCTCCTGGCCTATGTCTTCGCCCTCGACGGCCTCGGCATCGCCGACCACGTCACCACCTGGTTCGGCCAAGCCGCAGGTGACACGGTCGCCGGCATGATGCTCCCCGTTCAAGGCTACACCCCGCTCGCCCGCGGCGTCGGCCCCTGGCTCTCCAACCTCATCCTTCCCGCCATCACCCTCGGCGGCGTCTACATCGCGCTCATCGCCCGCATCACCCGCGCCACCATGCTCGAGGTGCTCAGCCAGGATTACATCCGCACCGCCCGCGCCAAGGGCGTCGGCAACAGCACCATTCTCTTTCTCCACGCGCTCAAGAACGCCGCCGTGCCCATCGTCACCGTCATCGGCATCGGCATCGCCCTGCTGATCGGCGGTGCCGTGGTCACGGAAAGCGTCTTCGCCATCCCCGGCCTCGGCCGCCTCGTGGTCGACGCCATCCTGCGCCGCGACTATCCCATCATCCAGGGCGTCGTGCTGATGTTCTCGTTCGTCTACGTGCTCGTCAATTTGGGTGTCGACCTGGTCTATAGCCTCGTCGACCCGAGGATCAGATATTGAGCCTGACAATCGAAGCTCCCGTCGCTGCGGCTAAAATCCCGCACATCACTCCGGCGGTCGAACTGCCGGACGTCCTGCCGCCGGTAAAGCCGCGCGGCCGGGTCGCCACGCTGATCCGCCGCTACCCAACCATGGTGATCGGTGGCGTTCTGCTGCTGCTGATCCTGATCTGCGCGGTGGCCGCACCGTATCTCTGGACCGTGGATCCCACCGCGCTCGCCCCGGCGCGGCGCACCCGCGTGCCGTCGGCGCAATACTGGTTCGGCACCGACGCCCTCGGGCGCGACATTTATTCCCGCGTCCTCTACGGCTCCCGCATCTCGCTCGAGGTCGGCTTCGCCGTCGCCATCCTGGCCAGCGCCATCGGCATGACCATCGGCCTGATCGCCGGCTTCGTCCGCTGGCTCGACGGCCTCATCATGCGGATCATGGATGGCCTGATGTCCATCCCACCGATCCTGCTGGCCATCGCGCTGATGGCACTCACCCGCGGTAGCGTCGGCAACGTCATCCTCGCCATCACGGTCGCTGAAATCCCGCGCGTCTCCCGCCTGGTCCGCGGCGTCGTCCTCTCCCTGCGCGAACAGCCCTACGTCGAGGCCGCCATCGCCTGCGGCACCCGCACCCCGCTGATCATTTGGCGCCACATTCTGCCCAACACCCTGGCCCCCATCACCGTCCAGGCCACATACATCTGCGCCTCTGCCATGATCACCGAAGCCATCCTCAGCTTCATCGGCGCCGGCACGCCGCCCATCATCCCGAGCTGGGGCAACATCATGGCCGAGGGCCGCGCGCTCTGGCAGGTCAAGCCGCACATCGTTTTCTTCCCCGCCGTCTTCCTGTCCCTGACGGTCCTCGCCGTGAACCTCCTCGGCGACGGCTTCCGAGACGCCCTCGATCCCCGCATGGCCAAACGCGTATGACCCCGCTCCTCAGCGTAGAAAACCTGCAGACCCATTTCGGCACCCCCGACGGCGTCGTCCGCGCCGTGGAAGGTCTGTCCTTTCACATCGACCCCGGCGAGACCCTGGCCATCGTCGGCGAATCCGGCTGCGGCAAGTCCGTCACCTCCATGTCGATCCTCCGCCTCATCCAGACACCCCCCGGCAAACTGGCCGGCGCCATCCGTTTCCAAGGCCGCGATCTCCTGAAGCTCTCCGAGCCCGAGATGCGGAAGCTCCGCGGCAACGACATCGCCATGATCTTCCAGGAGCCGATGACCAGCCTGAACCCGGTGCTGACCATCGGCCGCCAGATTGGTGAAACCGTCCGTCTCCATGAGGGTCTCAACGCCAAGCAGGCCGAGGAACGTGCCGTGGAGATGCTCACCCTGGTCGGCATCCCGGCGCCGGGTCGCCGCGTGCGCGAATATCCGCACCAGCTTTCCGGCGGCATGCGCCAGCGCGTCATGATCGCCATGTCGCTCGCCTGTAACCCCAAGCTGCTGATCGCCGACGAGCCCACCACCGCGCTAGACGTCACCATCCAGGCCCAGATCCTCGACCTGATGCGCGACCTGAAGACCCGCCTCGGCAGCGCCATCATGCTGATCACCCACGACCTCGGCGTCGTCGCCGAGATGGCCCAGCGCGTCGTGGTCATGTACGCCGGCCGCAAGGTCGAGGAAGGTCCCGTCGACGCCATCTTCGGCGACCCCCAACACCCCTACACCAGAGGCCTCCTGGGCGCGGTTCCCAAACTCGGCTCCTCGCTCGTCGGCGCCGGCCGCACCAAGCTCGCCGAGATCCCCGGCCAGGTTCCCAGCCTGCGCCAGCGCATCAAAGGCTGCCCGTTCGCCGGCCGCTGCCTTTCCGTCACCGACATCTGCCGCGAGATCGCCCCCGCCGTGGAAGAAAAGCGACCCGGCCACTCCGTCGCCTGCCACTACGCCGATTACCGCATGGATCAGGCCGCCGCATGACCACCCTCCTCGAAGTCAACAAACTCAAGAAGCACTATCCCCTCCACGGCGGCCTGCTCGGCCGCAACACCGGCTACGTCTATGCCGTCGACGGCGTCAGCTTCTCCATCGCCCGCGGCGAGACCCTTTCCCTGGTCGGCGAGTCCGGCTGCGGCAAGTCTACCGTCGGCAAGGCCATCCTCCGCCTCACCGACCCCACCGCCGGAGAGGTCAGACTGGACGGCGAACGCATCGACAGCGCCCCGATGTCGCAGCTCCGCACGCTGCGCCAACGCGTCCAGGTCGTCTTCCAGGACCCGTTCAGTTCCCTTAACCCGAGGATGCGCGTCGGCGACATCATCGCCGAACCTCTGCGCAACTTCGGCATGACCCAGGGCCTCGACAAACGCGTTGCCGAGCTGATGGACACCGTCCGCCTGCCGCGCGACGCCGTGCGCCGCTTCCCGCACGAGTTCAGCGGCGGCCAGCGTCAGCGCATCGGCATCGCCCGCGCTCTGGCCCCCGGCGCCGATCTGATCATCTGCGACGAAGCCGTCTCCGCCCTCGACGTCTCCGTCAAGGCACAGATCGTCAACCTGCTCTCCGACCTGCAGGACGAGCTAGGCCTGGCCCTGCTGTTCATCAGCCACGACCTCGCCATCGTCGAACACCTGACCCATCGCGTCGCCGTCATGTACCTGGGCAAGATCGTCGAGATCGCCGACCGAGCCAGCCTGTTCTCCAATCCCCGCCACCCCTACACGCGCTGCCTGCTTTCCGCCGTCCCTGTGCCGGACCCCAAGGCCGCCCGCGACCGCATCATCCTCACCGGCGACGTTCCCAGCCCGATCAACCCGCCCACCGGTTGCCGCTTCCACACCCGCTGTCCCTATGTCTTCGACCGTTGCCGCACCGAGGAACCCGTTCTTCGACAAATGCCCGGTGCCCCCGCCGACCAAACCGCCGCTTGTCACCTGGACACCCTCCCGGCCCTGGACGCCATCCCCAAAGCCGCCTGACCGAACGGCCCGACGACCCTCTCCCGCTGGCAGGCCGAAACCGCGGTGCGGGAGAGGGCAGGGGCCAAACCGCGAGCGGCACCCCTTGCAAGGCGGCCACCAGGAATTCTAACCCCGGCCCATGCGCATCCGAGATCCCCTCCTCGACACCGTCGACCCGGCCTCTCTCCGCCCGACCTAAATCACCGTCGGTCTCCGCGAGGTCAAAGCCAAGCGCCTGGCCTGGCGTGCCCGCGATGCCAGCAAGAAAGCCGCCGCCCACTTCCTCGGCAGCCATCTCGTCCCCGTCATCCGTGGTCCCGACGATCATTTCTACGTCACGGACCATCACCACCTCGTCCGCGCCCTGATGGATGAAGGCCAGGAAAAGGTCGCCGTCACCGCGATTCCCGACCTCAGGCACCTGCCCAAGGACTCCTTTTGGTTCGTCCCCGATAACCGCGGCTGGATGCATCCCTACGACGCCGCCGGCTGCCGCCGCGATATTGCCGATATTCCCAAAAGCATCGCCGACCTTGTCGACGATCCGTTCCGCTCTCTCGCCGGCGAACTCCGCCTCTAGGGCGGCTACGCCAAGGACACCACTTCGTTCAGCGAATTCCTCTGGGCCGATTTCCTGCGTCACCGCATGAATGCCAAACGGATCGATCACGATTTTGATGCCGCCCTCGCCGAAGTCCTGACCCTCGCCAAGTCCCCGGACGCCGATTACCTCCCCGGCTGGTGCGGCGCTACCGCCCGCACCTGATTACGGCGGCAGGTGGGTGACCCCGACGATATCCGTCTCCACTCCCACCGTTGTTCCTTGCCGCACCGTCGATGGCATGCTGTTCGGTGTATCCAGGTCTTCACGATCCCCGACGCCGGCAGTGCCCGGCAAGGCCGAACTGACTGCCGGGCCTGCAGGAACGGCTGCCAGACCCTCCTGGCCGGTGCACGCCCCCAACCCGACCAGTAGTCCCACGATTGTCAACGCGCGTATCATCATCATCCTATACTGACGTCCAAGACAGGCGGCGGTTCGCTGGCTTGACCCAAGCTCGCCCTCCCTCGCAGGATGGCCAAGTATCGAATAAACCCGAACGAACCAGACGAGGAATGCGATGCCGACCATTTCGATCACCGTGAACGGCAAGGGGCATGACGTCGAGGTCGAGGGCCGCACCCTCCTCGTCGAACTCCTGCGCGAAAAGCTTGCCCTCACCGGAACCCATGTCGGCTGCGACACCAGCCAATGCGGCGCCTGCGTCGTCCATGTCGACGGTCACAGCGTGAAATCCTGCACCATGCTAGCCATCCAGGCGAACGGCGCTGACGTGTTGACCATCGAGGGGCTTGCCAAGCCCGACGGCACCCTGCACCCGATGCAGGAGATGTTCCGCGAGCATCACGCGCTCCAATGCGGCTTCTGCACCCCCGGCATGGTCATGAGTGCGGTCGATCTGGTCAACCTCCACCCTGACGGCCTCACCGAAGACGAGATCCGTCACGGCCTGGAAGGCAATCTCTGCCGCTGCACCGGCTACCACAACATCGTCAAAGCCATCGCCGCCGCATGGCCCCTAATGCACGACAAGCAGCCGCAAATGGCGGCCGAGTAAGGGGAACCCCGATGTACGATTTCACCTATACCAAGCCCACCTCGATCCCCGACGCGCTCAAGACGCTGGGCGCCGATCCGGAAGCCAAGGCCCTGGCCGGCGGCCAAACCTACATTCCGGTCCTCAAGCAACGCCTCGCCAAGCCCACCGCTATCGTCGACCTCAGTGCCCTCAATTTGAAGGGCATCACGATGGCCGGCGACAAGGTCCGCATTGGCGCCATGTCCACCCATTACGACATCATGTCGAGCGACCTCGTCCAGCAGCACATCCCCGGCCTCGCCAAGATGGCCTCCTGGATCGGCGACACCCAGGTCCGTCACCGCGGCACCATGGGCGGCAGCCTCGCCAACAACGACCCGGCCGCCTGCTACCCCGCCGCCGTCCTCGCCTGTGACGCCACGATCGTCACCGACAAGCGCAGCATCAAGGCTGACGATTACTTCCAGGGCATGTTCACCACTGCCCTCGAGCCTGGCGAACTCATCACCGCCGTAGAATTCCCGATCATGCAGAAATCCAACTACGAAAAATTCCGCAACCCGGCGAGCCGCTACGCCATGGTCGGCGTCTTCGTCGGAGTCGGCCCCGCCGGCACCCGCGTCGCCATCAACGGCGCCGGACAGGGCGGTGTCTTCCGTCATGCCGAGATGGAAGCAGCCCTCGCCAGCAACTTCGCCGCTGACGTCATCAAGGATATCAAGACCCCGTCCGACGACCTCAACGGCGACATCCACGCCAGCCCGGAATACCGTGCCCACCTCATCGGCGTCATGGCCCGCCGCTGCGTAGCAGCGGCGTAACCAGCCAACCGCTGTATCGCCGCCGCCTAAACGAAACCTTCTTCACGTCTCCTTTTCTCCGCTGGCGAGAGAGGGAGAGGTGAGGGTGGGATCCCAAGCAGAAAGTCGAAAATGACTCACCCTTTTACCGCCGAAGACCTGGAAATCCTCAAGCAGTGGGACACCCCCACCATTTGCAACGGCCTGGAACTCATCGTCCCGGACCGCCGCGCCATCGGCTTCACCACCGAGCAGATGCAAGCCGCCGACCGTAGCCTGAAGCCCATCGTCGGCCTTGCCCGCGTCGGCTACGTCCGCGCCAAGGAAGCCCCCCGCTCCACCGTCGCCGATCGCATGGATTGGTACGATTATGTCGCCAAGGCCGACCTCCCCACCGTTGTCGTCCTCCAGGACCTCGACGCCAACCCCGGCTATGGCGCTTGGTGGGGCGAGGTGAACTCCGCCATTCACAAGGCGCTTGGCGCCCTCGGCTGCGTCACCAACGGCTCCTTCCGCGACTGCGACATGCTGGCACCGGGCTTCCAGATCGTTGGCGGCCGTATCGGCCCCAGCCACGCCCATATCCACATCGTCGACTATGCCAAGCCCGTCGACATCTTCGGCATGCACGCCGTCCACGACGACGTTATCCATGCCGACTTCCACGGCGCCGTCGTCATCCCCGCCCATGCCGTGAAGCAACTTCCCGCCGCCATCGACCTCGTCTCGCGCCGCGAGAAGGTCATCCTGGACGTTGTCAACGGTCCGGATTTTACCCCCGCCAAACTACGCGAGGCCCTGAAATCTTCTGGCGAAATCCACTAGGGCGAACATCGAGACACCCTGAACAAACACTTGAGATCGGTCACTGAACCGTTATAGGCAGTGCCGAGGCGTAGTCGTGACAATGCAGTGAACGCCGGGAGGATAGCGTATGGACACCCTCGTTCACCCAACCCCGGGCCCTGTGCCCGTGGTGAAGCAGCCCTGGTATAAAGTCCTTTATATCCAGGTCCTGATCGCCATCGCCCTGGCCGTGGTGCTCGGCGTCGTCGCTCCGGAATTCGCCAAATCGCTCAAATGGCTCGGTGACGCCTTCATCGGCCTCATCCGTATGATGATTGCGCCGATTATCTTCTGCACCATCGTCCACGGCATCTCCTCCATGGGCGACCTCAAGAAGGTCGGCCGCGTCGGCGTCAAAGCTCTCGTCTACTTCGAGGTCATCTCCAGCTTCGCCCTCGTCATCGGCGTTCTGGTCGGCGAGATCGTCAAGCCCGGTGCCGGCTTCGGCGCCGACCCGGCCACCCTCGATCCCAAGGCTGTTGCCACCTACGCCGCCGCCGCCGCCAAGGACAGCACCGTCGCCCACATCATGGCGCTGATCCCGAAGAGCTTCTTCGATGCCTTCGCCACCGGTGACCTGCTGCAGATCCTGCTGATCTCCATCCTCAGCGGCGTCGTCATCACCGGCCTCGGCGATCGCGCTCCCGTCGTCAGCCAGGTGGTCGACACCGTCGGCCAGATCGCCTTCCGCATCATCGGCATGATCGTCAAGCTTGCCCCGATCGGCGCGTTCGGCGCCATGGCGTTCACCGTTGGCCAATACGGCCTGGCCAGCCTCGGTCGCCTCGGCTTCCTGGTCGGCACCTTCTACCTGACCAGCGCCCTGTTCGTGATCGTCGTCCTCGGCATCGTCGCCCGGCTCGCCGGCTTCTCGATCTTCCGCTTCATTGCCTACATCAAGGACGAACTGCTCATCGTCCTCGGCACCTCGTCGTCCGAGACGGTGCTGCCGCAGATCATGCAGAAGATGGAGGGCCTCGGCGCCTCCAAATCCGTCGTCGGCCTCGTGGTCCCGACCGGCTACAGCTTCAACCTCGACGGCACCAACATCTACATGACTTTGGCGACCCTCTTCCTCGCCCAGGCCGTCGGCGTCGACCTCAGCCTCGGTCAGTACGCCACCATCATCGGCGTCGCCATGCTCACCTCCAAGGGCGCCTCTGGCGTCACCGGCGCCGGCTTCATCACCTTGGCCGCCACTCTGGCCGCCATCCCCGACAACCCGGTTCCTGTCGCCGCCATGACCCTCGTGCTCGGCATCGACAAGTTCATGTCCGAATGCCGCGCGCTCACCAACCTCGTCGGCAACGGCGTCGCCTGCATCGTCGTCGCCGCCTGGGAAGGTGAACTGGATCGCTCGAAGCTGATAGCCGGACTTTCCCACCCGGTCGCCGCCAGCACGATTGTGGAAGCTCAACCCCTGGACCGCGTGATCTAACTCCGACGCCGCCTGCCTCTGAACCCTCTCCCGCTCGGCGGGAGAGGGCAGGGCAAAGGTCTTCTAAAGACGCCTGATGAATTCAGTCACATCGTCCAACACCGGCGCCCGTCCCTGAAACACCGGCGCGAATGCTGTGATCAGCCCGACGTGTCCCACCCCGGGATATAATGTCGACGTGACCCGCCCGCCGCGCTCACGCTGTCGCGCCGCCAGTTCCGTCGTGTTACGCGGCTGCACGATCGTGTCTTCCGTGCCCGCCGCCAGGAACATCGGTGGTCCCCGCCCATCCGCGAACGCATATGGCTCATGGGCCGGCGTGTTGTCCGCCCCGAACACCGGGATCACGTCCGGATCCGCGCTCGGCAGGAACCGATACGGCCCCGCCAGTCCCACGACTCCCGCCAGCCGCGCCCGGTCCACCCCCGCCGCTGTCAACCATTGCGAGTCCAGTCCCAGCATCGCCACGTTGAACCCCCCGGCCGAATGACCCATCAGCACGACCCGCGCCGGGTCCGCCCCAAGCTCCCGCGCATGCGCGAACGCCCAGGCCACCGCCGCCGCGTTGTCCTGTAGGAACGTCGGATAAGCGACCTGCGGCGACAACCGGTAATCCGGCACCACCACGACGGTCCCGCGACGCGCTAGCGGCCGCGCGACGAACCCGTACATGCCCTTGTTGCCCGCATTCCATCCACCGCCGTAGATGAACACCACCAGCGGCAGCCCGCCCCCGGTCGACCGCGGTCGGTAAACGTCCAGCGTATGCCGGTCCCCCGCCGCATACCGGATGTCCCGCGTCTCCGACACGTCTTCGTCCGACACCGTCGCGTTCAACAAATCCGCCGGCGAACACCCCGCCAGCCCGGCAGCGGCCACCCCCGCCGCCAGCAATCCCCGCCGCTGGACCGTCACCAAAGAACGATGCGCCCATGCAGGGTGAGCACCAGCCAAACCGTGACCAGGCACACCACCACAACCGAGGACAGCACCCAGCGCAGCCCCATGTAACCGCGCGGCATGTATCCTGCCCGGCTGGCCCGCGCCTCCACGGTCGTGGTCAGGAAGAACCCCACCACCAGCAGTCCCAGCGCGACCCGGCCATACCCCAGGAACACCAGCAGCAGCGCCACCCACCCAAGCAGCGACGGCAGCACCCCCAGCCCGAACCGCGCCCGCTGCACCGAAGCTGCCGCCGTCCCCGAACCCTCCAGCCCGAACCCCCAATGCACCCCGCCCAGGAATGCCAGGATCACCGCCCCATAGGCGACCAGCGCCATCAGCGAGAGTTCGTCGTTCGGCGGCGGATTGGCCAACGCACCCAAACTACAGACGGCGAACGGGATCAGCCCCCCGATCCCCAACAACAACGCGATCGACGGTAATTTCCGAGTCATCCCGAAATCCATTCTTTCTACTGGAACCCGCTCCCGCTGGCGGGGGAGGGCAGGGTGAGGGTGGATTCACGAGCCGGAAGCCCACCATCCCCGACCTCGACGCCCCCGTATCCCCCAACCCAATTCCGCGCAACCGCCCCAGATGTTAAGCACCGTCCATGAGCTTGACCCTGGAAATCGTCATCGTCCTGCTGTTGATCCTGGTCAACGGCATCTTCGCCATGAGCGAGCTCGCCCTCGTCTCCCTTAAGCGCGCCCGCCTTGCCGTCCTCGATCGTCAGGGCGTCCGCGGCGCCTCCATCGCCCTGGCACTCTCCGAAGACCCGCAGCGCTTCCTTCCCACCGTCCAGATCGGCATCACCTTGGTCAGCGTTCTCGCCGGCGTCTTCGGCGGTGCCCGCATCACCCAGCACGTCGAGAACTGGCTGGGCACGATCCCGGTGCTGGCGCGGTTCGCCGGCTCGCTCGCCTTCGTCGTAGTCGTCGTCATCACCACCTATCTGACCCTGGTCATCGGCGAGCTGGTCCCCAAGCAGGCCGCGCTGCGTAACCCGGAGCGCATCTCCATCCTGGTCGCCCCCTGGCTGCAGCGCCTCGCCCGCATCGGCGGCCCGGTCGTCTGGCTCCTTGGCCGCTCCTCCACCGCCATCCTCCGCCTCTTCGGCCTCAAGGACGAGGAACGCCAAGGCGTCACCGAAGAAGAGCTGAAGGCCGTTCTAGCCGAAGGCGCCCAGGACGGCGTCTTCGAGACGGAGGAGCGCCATATGATCGAGCGCATCCTCCGCCTCGCCGACAAGCCCGTTCGCGCCATCATGACCCCGCGTACCGAACTCGCCTGGATCGACCGCTCCGACCCCAAGAGCGACATCGCCGCCGCCGTCCGCGAAGCCACCCACAGCCGCCTCGTCGTCTGCGACGGCTCCGTCGACAATGTCGTTGGCGTCGTGCAGGCCAAGGATCTCCTGGGCCGCATGCTCGCCGGCGAGGGCCTTTCCCTCGCCGATGCCCTGCGTCACCCCCAGGTCATCCCCGACACCGTCACCGCTCTGGACGCCCTCGAACGCCTCAAGCGTGACACCGTCGGCCTCGCCCTCGTCATGGACGAATACGGCAGCTTCGAAGGCGTCGTCACCGCCGCCGACGTCCTGTCTGCCATCGTCGGCGAAGCTGAGGACCATCCGCCCGCCGCTCTCCCCGGCGATGACAGCCCGGCCGCTCCCTTGCTTCTCGAAGGCGCCATGCCCGTCGACGAGATCAAGGCCCGCCTCGACCTGCCGCCGCTCCCGTCCGAAGGCGACTACCACACTCTCGGCGGCCTGATCCTCGCCTTGCTCCAGCGCCTTCCCAAGGACGGCGATCGCATCGTCTTCGGCGGCTGGCGCTTCGAGGTGCTGGCGATGGAAGGTCGCCGGGTCGCCAAGGTGAGCGCGCAGCGTGAGCCGACGGCCGAGGCCGAGAGCTGACCGCCATGCAGCAGCACGATCCTCGGTTGCACCGGCTACTCGACGCGCTGCCGGCCCCGGTTCGGCGTGCCCATGATTGGCTGATCGCGCCGGGTCGGGCCTGGATCAGGTGGCCGGTCGCCCTGCTGTTCATCGCTGGCGGTTTTCTCTGGTTCCTGCCGGTGCTCGGCCTGTGGATGCTTCCCCTCGGCCTCATCCTGATTGGCCGGGAGATCCCGCCGCTGCACCGCGCCACGCTGTGGATGCTCGGCACCGTCCAGGGCTGGTGGGACCGCTGGCGCGCCCGCAGAGGCACCAAGCCGGATCGCCCCGAAACGCCCTGAGCATAGCCCCGGTCGCGCTCGAGACGTTCGGCCGAGCGCTCTCAGCTGGTGCTCATCCGGCCCAATCGCGCCGCAAGCTCTCCCAAACCCGCCAGGTCCGTGTTGGCGAACGCCACCCGTATGTGCTGCTCCTGTCCAGGCCCGAACGCCGGCCCCGGTAGGCACACCGAGCCGAACTCCGCCGCCAGCCGCTCCGCCACCGCCGCGGCCGGCTGGGCGAATGGGTGCCTTACATAGGCGAAATAGGCTCCGAGCGATTCCAGCTGCCAGTCCGGCACGCTCTCAAACGCGGCCTGTACGGCCGTGGCCCGCTGGTTGATCACCCCCCGGTTCTCCGCCCGCCAGGCCCCCAGTGCCCCGATCCCCCAGGTGACCGCCGCCTGCGCCGGCCGTTGTGCGCAGATGTGCAGGCAGTCCAACGCCTTCACCATCTCCCGCACCACCGCCGACCCGGCCGTCACCGCCCCCAGTCGCGCGCCCGGCACGCAATACGCCTTGGAGAAGCTGTAAAGCTGGATCAGCGTCCCCGCCCAATCCGACCGCGCGAACAGTCCATGTGCCCGATCCTGCCCCACCGGCAGGAAATCGCGATACGTTTCGTCCAGGATCAGCCAGATTCCGCGCCGCTGGCACAACTCGAAGAACGCCTCGATCACCGCCGGCGGATATACCGCCCCGGTCGGATTGTTAGGCGAGATCAGCACGATCGCCTTGACCCGCCCCCCGGACGGCGAGTCGATCAACTCTTCCGCCGCCACCGGGTCCGGCACGAACCCGTCCTCCGCCCGGCAGAACAATGGCCGCGGCTCGATCCCCAGCATCGTGCAGCTCTGCTGATGGTTCCAGAACCACGGCACCGGCAGCAGCACCGCGTCGCCCGCCTGCGCCACCGCTAGCATCGTCAGGAAGAATGCCTGGTTGCACCCCGCCGTGATCGCCACCTCGTCGGCCGCAACCCGGCCGCGGTACACCGCGCTCATCTCCTCCGCATAAGCCTCCCGAAGCGCCAGGTCGCCGTTGATCAACCCGTAGCGGGCATTCGCGCGCTCGCCGGCTTCCGACGACAGATGCGCCAACATCTCCGGATGCGGCGCCCACCCCGGCACCGCCTGGCACAGATCCAGCGCCGCCCCATGCGCGCCATCGTACCGCGCAGCCCAAGCATGCGCCTGCGGGATCGGCGGCAGCTCGACGCGGGTCAGCAATGAATTCAGGGCGGGCATCGGTGTCCTTGTCGGTCTGTCGCAGCCAAGCCCATATTGGGGCATACGCTCAAAGAGGAAACCTATGACCTATCCCGACGTGCTGCTGCACATCGACGGCAAATGGACCGCCGCAAAATCCGGCAAGACCCTCCAGGTCATGAACCCGGCCACCGGCGACGTGAACGGTACCCTGGCCCATGCCGAGATCCCCGATCTCGACCAGGCCCTCGAAGCCGCCGAGCGCGGCTTCGCCACCTGGCGCAAGATCTCCGCCTTCGACCGCTCCAAGATCCTGCGCAAGGCTGCCGACCTCCTCCGCGAGCGTGCCGACATGATCGCCCCGCTCATGACCATGGAGCAGGGCAAGCCCGTCGCCGAAGCCAAGATGGAGGCCGTCGCCGGCGCCGACATCATCGACTGGTTCGCCGAGGAAGCCCGCCGCACCTACGGCCGCGTCATCCCCGCCCGCGCCGAGGGCGTTTACCAGTTGTCCTTGCGCGAGCCCGTCGGCCCCGTCGCCGCCTTCACGCCCTGGAACTTCCCCATCAACCAGGCCAACCGCAAGATCGCCATCGCGCTCGCGGCCGGCTGCTCCATCATCGTCAAGGGACCGGAAGAGACGCCGGCTTCCTGCATGGAGCTGGTCCGCTGCTATATCGACGCCGGGTTGCCACCGGGCGTCGTCCAGCTTGTCTTCGGCGTTCCGTCGGTGATCTCCGAGTACCTCATCCCGCATCCGGTGATCCGCAAGATCTCCTTCACCGGCTCGACCCCGGTCGGCAAGCAGCTTTCCGCCCTGGCCGGCCTGCACATGAAGCGCGCCACCATGGAGCTCGGTGGTCACGCTCCGGCGATCATCTTCAACGACGCCGATGTCGTTTCCGCCACCAAGATGCTTGCCGCTGCCAAGTTCCGTAACGCCGGCCAGGTCTGCGTCAGCCCGACCCGCTTTCTGGTCCAGGCCGGCGCCTACGACCAGTTCGTCGATACCTTCACGGCCGCCGCCAAGGCCATCAAGGTCGGCAACGGCATGGAGCCCGGCGTTCAAATGGGCCCGCTCGCCAACCCGCGCCGCATCACCGCCATGGAGGAACTGATCGGCGATGCCGTCCAGAAGGGCGCCGACCTCCGAACCGGTGGCAAGCGCATCGGCAACGTCGGCAACTTCTTCGAGCCCACCGTCATGACAGGCGTCACGCCTGCCATGCGGGTCATGAACGAGGAGCCTTTCGGCCCCTTGGCCGTGATCGCCCCGTTCGACAGCCTCGACGAGGTCATCGACGAAGCCAACCGTCTCCCGTTCGGCCTGGCCAGCTACGCCTTCACCGGCTCCGCCAAGACCGCGGCATCACTATCGTCCCGCGTCGAAGCTGGCATGCTGACCATCAACCACATCGGCCTCGCGCTCCCCGAAGTTCCCTTCGGCGGCGTCAAGGAAAGCGGTCACGGCAGCGAAGGAGGCTCCGAAGCCATCGAAAGCTATCTCAGCATCAAGTTCGTCACCCAAACCGGCATCTAACCCTCTCACTCGAAAGCAAGAACCCTCTCCCGCGTAGCGGGAGAGGGCAGGGTGAAGGGCTTTCACTAGACCTCCGCGAAAAACCCCTTCAACTCCTCCCCCACGCCTCGGTCATCCGCGACGCGCTGGTAGAATCGCGCCATTGCCAGGTACATCCCGCTCGCCGGGTCCTCTTCCCCCAGGAACGCCGCGATCTCCTCCATCTCCGGCACCCAGCGGTATGCCTTCGGCAACATATCCGGCACGCTCTTCCTCAGCCGCGCCAGCAACTCCTTCTGGCTGACACCCAACTCTGCCGCCAAAGCCTCCGCCGCGCCTTCCCGCTGTGCCGCCAGGATCATCGCCGCCGCCAGCGCCGTAAGCCCTTTCGTCATCCCGGCATACGTCATCTTCAGCGCCGACGCCGCCCCGATCCCGCCCGCCAGCGTCTTCACCACCAAGCCATGGCTCGCCAACGTATCCGCCGCCGTTCCACTCTCTCCGGCCAGATAGAAGGTCGGCCCTTTGCCGTCCGCCACCGGCGGCAACCCGATGATCGCCCCATCCACGTACGCTGCCCGACAGCCCGACAAAGCCGCCCCGACCGCCCGCGCCGTCACCGGATTGACCGCGTTCAGATCCAGGTAGATCGGCGCACCCTCGACTCGGCCGATCGCTCCCGCCAACCGCGACGCCAACGGCAAAGCCTCATTGGGCGGCACGATCGACAGAATGATGTCTGCCGCCGCGATCGCCTCGTCCGACACCGCCTCCATCCCGGCCGCCTCTGCCCGCGCCACCGTCGCCGCACTCCGTCCGGCAACCGACGTCAGCACCCGAGCGCCCCGCCCGACCAACCGCGCGCCCACCGCCGAGCCCATTGCCCCCGGCGCCACCACCGCTATCGTCACTGCCATCGCTCACTCCTGAACCACGATGTCATCCATGCTGGGCCGACCCGTCCGATATCGCCAGTGATGCCACAGCAATCGCGCCGCCAATGCCCGATGCGGCCGCCAGCTTTCCGCCAGAGCCCGCAACGCCACCGGCGAAGGCCGCGCCTCCAGCCCAAGCAAATCAGCCGCCGCACCCGCGATCGCGATGTCGCCCGCCGGGAACACATCCACCCGCTGCAACGCGAACAGCAGATAGACCTCCGCGGTCCAAGGCCCCAATCCCGGTACCGCCACCAAGGTCGCGATCGCCGTCGGGTCGTCCATGTCATCGAGGGCGTCATCATCGAGCCGCCCGTCGGCATAGGCCCGCGCCAGGCTATGCGCGTGCCGTACCTTCGGCCGCGAAAACCCAGCGCCCAGCAGCGCTTCCGGTGCCAGCGCCAGCATCCCCACCGGCGTCAGCGCCCCGGGCAATGCCGCGACCCGGCGCCAGATCGCCAATGCCGCCTGATTGCTGATCTGCTGCCCGGTGATCGCCTGCAGCAACCCGGCAAATCCCCGCGCCCGAACCCGCCACGGCAGCGGACCGGCCGCGATCTCGATCCCCGCGAACCGAGGATCGAGTTCCGTCAACGCATCCAGCCGAGCCCGCATCGCCACCGGCAGATGCGGAAACCCGTCTGGACTCAGTGGCAGCGCACCAGCGGATATGGGAAGTCGGCGCATCCCGGAAACGCGATCTCGTTATCACCGCGCTTCTGCACGATCAGATCGTCCGCCGTCGGACACCCGAACCCCATCATCTGGGCGTCGCTGCCCCCGAGCATCCGCGCATTGGTCGTCGCCGCCATCGACGCGAAGCGGAACTCCGACCCGCCGGTCACCGCCCGCGCGCTCTCGATCACCCGCTGCACCAGCGTTTGATCCGTCAACGTCGCCCGCATCACTAGGTCACGGGTGAAGATCACTGTCGGCTGCGAGAAACACGCCTGCGTCGACATGCTCGACGGCGGCGGAAACAATCCGCCCGTCCAGGTCCCGAACAACCACGCATGCGGCGGCTGCCCTTGGCTGAACGCGGATGGGGCAGGGGCGGCCAACAGAAGGGCCAGGCTGAGCAACACGGCGCGACGCATCATCGTCCTCGAAAAAGCGGGAGGTAGTTCCCGCACCTCTTACGGCGATTGAACGACCCGGCCAAGCGTGGCAAGGGACGGCCATGCTGCGCTCGCTCTACAATCGTATCATCACCCTGTCCGCGAGCCGATACGCCCCGGTCTGGCTGGCCGTCATTGCCTTTGCCGAGAGCAGCTTCTTCCCGATCCCACCCGACGTCCTGCTCGTCCCGATGTCCGTCGCCCGCCCCGACCGCGCCTACCGCTTCGCCCTGGTCTGCACCATCGCCAGCGTCCTCGGCGGCGTCCTCGGCTACTGGATCGGTTACGGCCTCTACGACGCCGTCGCGCTGCCGTTGATCCACGCCTACCACATGGAGGCCCGCGCCGACTCCCTGGTGCAGCAGTTCCAGCAATACGGCCTGTGGGTCATCCTCGCCAAAGGCTTGACGCCGATTCCCTACAAGATAGTGACCATCGCCTCCGGCATGGCGCATTTCGACTTCGCGCTCTTTGTCGGCGCCAGCGTCATCACCCGCGGCGCTCGCTTCTTCATCCTCGCCGCCCTGCTGCGCTACTTCGGCGATTCCGCCCGCCATTTCATCGAGAAGCGCCTGACCCTGGTCACCACCCTGTTCCTGGCCACGATCATCCTCGGCATCGTGGCCATCAAGTTCATCTAGTCCAGCGGACGGCACGCCTGCTGCAGCCAGGCGCGTTCCTGCTCGCCGAGCCTCGGCCCGACTTCGATCAACACCCGCGCGTGGTAGGCATCGAGCCACTCCCGCTCGTCGGCTGACATCATCGCCGGCTCGAGCAGCCGCCGGTCGAACGGCGCCAACGTCAGCGTCTCGAACCGCAGAAACGGCCGGGTCGCCTGCGGCAATGCCGCCTTCTGCACCAGCAGCAAATTTTCCAACCGGATTCCGTACTGCCCCGGTAGGTAGTAGCCGGGCTCGTCCGACAGGATCATCCCCTCCGCCAACGGCACCATCCGCCCCGCCCGCGAGATCCCGGCCGGCCCTTCATGTACGGACAGGTAGCTTCCCACGCCATGTCCGGTGCCATGATCGTAATCGAGCCCGACCGCCCACAGCGCCCGCCGCGCCAACGCATCCAGGTGTGGCCCGCACGTTCCTTGCGGAAACACCGCCGTGGCAATGGCGATATGCCCCTGCATCACCCGCGTCACCCGGTCCCGCAACTCGGCCGGCGCCGGCCCGGCGCCGGTCCAGACCGTTCGCGTGATGTCGGTGGTCCCGTCCGGATACTGCGCTCCGCTGTCGATCAGGTATACCTCGTCCCGCCCGACCGCCCGATCCGTCTCCGGCGTGACCCGGTAGTGGATGATCGCCCCGTGCTCGCCCGCGCCGGAGATGGCCGGAAAGCTCTCACCCCGGAAACCCTCCTGCTCGCTCCTCAGCGCCAGCAGCCGGGTCGCCGCCCCAATCTCGGTCGTCGCTCCCGCGGCCTCGTCCAGCCAGCACAGGAACCGGCACACCGCCACCGCATCCCGCCGATGCGCCGCCCGCGTGCCCTCCTGTTCCGTGGCATTCTTGCGCGCCTTTGGTCCCGCACACGGGTCGGCCGCATCGACCACCGTCGCGCCGGCATCCCGCAACTGTTGCCCGAACCAAGCCGGCGAGCCCGCCTCGTCCACGCGCACCCGCTTGTCCCGCAACCCGGCCAGTGCCGCCGCCAACCCGGCCCGCGGCTGAACCGAGATATCGTTGCCCAGCCATCGCCGCACCATCTCCGACACCTTGGCCGGCTCGGTGAACAACGATGCCGACCCATCGGCGCGCAGCAGCAGAAACCCCAGCGCGAACGGTGTGAAATCGACGTCGCCGCCGCGGATGTTCAGCAGCCAGGCGATGGACGCTGGATCGGTGATGACGGCGGCGTCCTGATGGGCGGCCCGTAGAAGCGCCGCCACGTCGCCTCGCTTGTCCGCGGAGCCCTTGCCGGCATAACGAACCTCGTGCGGCACGGCCGGCGCCATTGGCGGGGCAGGGCGGTCGACCCACGCAGCATCCAGCGGGTTGCTCGCCAGCGCCACCATGGTCGACCCGGCCTCGGCAAACCGCGCCACCATATCCGCACTCATCAGCATCGGATCGTACCCGATCCGCACGCCGGGTGCCGCCTCCGCCAGCCACTGCGGCGGCGGTTCCTCCACCAGATGCCGCCGTTCGAACGCGTTGCCGTCCGTCTGCTGCTCCAATTGCAGCGTGTATCGCCCATCGGTGAAAACCGCCGCCCGATCGGCGAGAACGATCGCCATCCCGGCGCTGCCAGTGAAGCCGGTCAACCAGGCCAGGCGCTCCGCACTCGGCGGCACATACTCGCCCAAATGCTCGTCCGATCGCGGAACGACAAATCCCCCGATCGATTGCGTCCGCATGATGGCGCGGAGCGCTGCAAGCCGCTCAACGCTGCTCTTCATAATTCGTTCATAATTGCATAGCTTCTCAAACATCCATGCGCATGACGCATGGCAGCGACAGGGACTTCGCAGGTGCAGCAATCGGCCTGCAAGCGCATATTAACCATCAAGGGAGCGGTAATCCTCACCGCCCAAATCACTGATGAACGGACCTACCATGACTGCCCACACGAACGACCATGTCGTGTTTCTGCCCACCACGATGAGCTACAGCAACGCTGCCGTAAACCGCCCGACCAGCACCAGCCGCCCGAGCGGTCTCGAAGCCGCTTTCGTCAAGGCTGTGCGTTACCTTGCCTCGATCCCGAGCCGTCAGGCCGTCAAGAACGAACTGTCGCGCCTCTCGGACCGTGAACTCACCGACATCGGGCTGACCCGCAGCGAAATCTCTCACGTCTTCTCGCGCACCCGCTAACTAGCCGCCTGCCCGCAGCATCAGCGTCGCCCAGTTGCCTTCGGTGAGGACCCGTTCCAACCGAAGCCCATGACGCTGATGCGCTGCGAGCACCATCCGGACTTGCTCGATTAATAGTCCGGCCAAGATGACCCCGCCGCCGGGTGCTAGGCGTAAGGCAAGATCTCCGGCCATCCGACATAGCGGTCGCGCCAGGATGTTGGCCAAAACCAGATCGAACGGCGCTGCCCGCACGATCACGCTGCTCCGCCAGCCATCTGCCAGTTCGACCCGCACGGCCCGGCCGACACCGTTGCGCCACGCATTCTCCCGCGCCACCCGCACTGACCACGGCTCGATGTCCGTCGCCAGCACCCGAACACCCAGCAGCTTGGCTGCCGCCATCGCCAGGATGCCCGAGCCGGTGCCGAGATCCAGCACCCGCCGCGGCCGACGCCGCGCCGCAATCTCCAACGCCCGGAGGCAGCCCCGAGTCGAGCCGTGCTCGCCCGACCCGAACGCTAGGCCGGCATCCAGCTCGAGCGTATGCCGGCCCGGCACCACCGTATCCGAATGCGTGCCGCGCACCAGAAAACGCCGTCCGACCAACTGATCCGGAAACGCCTCCTGCGTCCGCGCCAGCCATCCATCCGCCTCTGTCGGCGTGCGTATCAACTCGAACTGCACGCCGCTGGCCATGCCCGCCAATGCCAACGCTCCCCGCAACGCTGCATCGTCCTCAGGCACGTCACGGACGCCTTCGACCTGCCAGGTCTTCTTGTCCTCGTCGGCTAGGAAGAAGCTGACCGTCTCGCAATGCTCCAGCAGCGCCGCCTCAAACATCTCGAGTGCATCCTCGGGCACAATGACCGACACCGTCTCCAACGGCCCCGCCCGCCGCCTCACGACGCCACCTCCACAAATCGATCCAGCAATCGCTTCTGCCCGGCCTTTTCGAACAACACGTCCAGCCGGTCATCTTCCACGCCCAACACCTCGCCATAGCCGAATTTCTGGTGGAACACCCGTGCACCGACAGCGATCTTGGTTGCCTGCTTCGGCCTCACCGGCGGCTCCCACGGCAGCGCCTCGCCGCCGCGCGAAACCTCCGCATTGCGCCGCGCCACCAACGGCCCGGACAGGAACACGCTCGGCGCGGTCATCATCTCGCGCCGTTGCGCGGTTCCGGTGCCGGCGCGCTCGATCCACTCCTCGGGTATCTCCTCGATGAACCGGCTCGGGATCGAACTCTGCCAGTTGGCATATAGCCGCCGATTGGCGGCGAAACTCACGATCGCCCGCTTGCGCGCCCGCGTCAGCCCGACATAGGCCAGCCGCCGTTCTTCCTCGAGCCCCTTCAATCCGCCTTCGTCCAGCGTTCGCTGGCTCGGAAACAAGCCTTCCTCCCAGCCCGGCAGGAACACCGTGTCGAACTCCAACCCCTTGGCCCCGTGCAGCGTCATCATGCTGACCCGTTCGCCCTCCGAGTTAGCATCGTTCTCCATTACCAGTGACACATGCTCAAGGAACGTGCCGAGCGTCTCGAAATCCGCCAGCGCACGGACCAGTTCCTTGAGGTTGTCCAATCGCCCCGGCGCATCGGGCGACTTATCCGCCTGCCACATGCCGGTGTAGCCGCTCTCGTCCAGCATGGTCGACACCGTGACCACGTGCCCATCGCCCTCCAACCCGCGCCGCCAGCGAGCGAGGTCGGTGAAGAACACGTTCAGCGCGTCCCGCACCTTGCCCTTCAGCACCCCGTTGCTGGCCAGTTGCGCCGCCGCCAGCGCCAGCGGAACCTCCTGCTCCCGCGCCGCTGCCCGCATGGTCCGCAGGGCGACGTCGCCGACACCGCGACGCGGCAGGTTGATGATGCGCTCGAACGCCAGGTCGTCCTGCGGCTGCGCCAGCACCCGCATATAGGCGATCGCGTCGCGGATCTCCTGCCGGTCGTAGAACCTCAACCCGCCCACGACGCGGTAGGGGATTCCGAGCGTGATCATCCGCTCCTCGAACGCCCGCGTCTGCGCCGACGTCCGCACCAGGATTGCCATCTGTCCGATCGGGTTCTTCTGCCGCTGCAGCTGCTCGACCTTCTCGCCGACCATGCGAGCCTCCTCGTCGGAGTCCCACAGGCTGACGACCTCGACCTTGTCACCCGACGCATCGTTGCGTCCGGGCCGCAACGTCTTGCCGAGTCGCCCCTCGTTATGCGCAATCAACCCCGCCGCCGCCGCCAGGATCGGCGCGGTGGAGCGGTAGTTCGCTTCCAGCCGCACGATGGTCGCGCCCGGAAAATCCACCTCGAAGCGCAGGATGTTCTCCACCTCCGCGCCGCGCCACGAGTAGATCGACTGGTCGTCATCCCCCACGCAGCAGATGTTGCGATGTCCCTGCGCCAGCAGCCGCAGCCACAGATATTGCACCACGTTGGTGTCCTGGTACTCGTCGACCAGGATGTAGCGGAACCGCCGGTGATACTCGGCCAGCACGTCCGGATGGGTGCGGAAGATCTGCACCACGTGCAGCATCAGGTCGCCGAAATCGGCCGTATTGAGCTGCTTGAGCCGCTCCTGATACGCCGCATACAGCGCCGGCGCATGACCGCCGGCGTAATCGCCCGCATCGGCAGCATTGATGGTTCCCGGCATCTCGCCGCGATCCTTCCAGCGCTGGATCATGGCCATCAGCTGATTGGGTGGCCACCGCTTGGCATCGACCTTCTCCACCTCCAGCACCTGCTTGAGCAAGCGCAGCTGGTCGTCCGTATCGAGGATGGTGAAGTTCGACGTCAGCCCGACCAGCGGCGCGTGTCGCCGCAACATCCGCGCGCACAGCGCATGAAAGGTGCCGAGCCAAAGCCCTTCCACCGGCTGTTGCAGGATCGCGCCCACCCGCTCGCGCATCTCGCGCGCCGCCTTATTGGTGAACGTCACCGCCAGCACCTGGCTCGGGAACGCCCGGTCGGTGAGCAGGATATGGGCGAACCGCGTCGTCAGTACGCGCGTCTTACCGGTGCCGGCGCCGGCCAGCACCAGCACCGGACCATCGACGCTTTCGACCGCCATGCGCTGTTCGGGATTTAAGCGGACCAGGTATTCAGTCATGGAACCCGCTTCGCGTCTGGCATCTGATCGTCACACCCCGGATATAGAAGGGGTGAGCTCTCTGGTGAACCCCAAGCAAAACCCGCTGCTCCGGCTGCTGACCTTTGCGGCCCGGCGCGGTGCCCTGTTGCTCGCAGTCTGCATCTTTGTCGGTGCGCTCGTCCCGCCGCTTGCCGCGACAGTCCGCCCCGTCATCACGCCCCTGGTGTTCGCCATGATGACGCTGGTGTTCCTGCGCGTGGACCTGGAGGGCACGCTGGGCCATCTCCGCCGACCCGGCCGGGTTGCCGTGATCGCCGTGGTCCAGATGATCCTTTCGCCGATCCTGATGGCGTTGCTGGTCGAACCGCTGGGCCTCGACCAGGGCATCACCGCCGGGTTGGTGATCTTTGCCGCCGGCTGTGCCGCAACCTCGTCGCCGGCGTTCGCCCGCCTGGTCGGGCTCGATGCCGATCTCTCGCTGGTGGTGTCGCTGCTCACCACCGTGTTGGTGCCGCTCACCGCGCCGCCCTTGGTTGCCTGGCTCGCCGGAGTCGACCTGGCGATCGGCACCGGCGCCTTCATGCTTCGGCTGCTGCTGGTGATCGGGCTACCCGCGCTGATTTCCCTTGCGATGCGCCGACTCATGGGGCCGGATCGCATCCTCCGCTCCGGTGCGGCCGTCGACGGCACGCTGGTTCTGCTGCTTGTCGGCTACGGCCTCGGCGTGATGGACGGGCTTTCGGCCCGCCTGGCCGCCGACCCAGCCTGGGTCGCCATCGCCATCGCCGCCGCTTTCCTGGCCAATTACGGCCTTAACGTAATCACCACGCTGGCGCTGTGGCCGCTTGGCGCCCGCCCGGCCGCGACTGCCGGGCTGATGGCCGGCAACCGCAACATGGCGCTGTTCCTGGCCGTGCTACCCGCGGGCGCGGACCCGCGAGTGGCCTTGTTCTTCGGCCTGTGCCAGTTCCCGCTCTTTCTCAGCCCTTTTCTGCTGCGCCCGCTGTATCAGCGACTGGCACGGCGGGCTTGACCCCGAGCAGGTGAGCGATGGCGTAGGTCAGGTCGGCCCGGTTCAGCGTGTAGAAATGGAATTCGTCGACGCCATTGGCCTGTAGCAACCGCACCTGCTCGGCCGCCACGATCGCCGCGATCATGCGGCGCGTCTCCGGGTCGTTCTCCGTGCCGGCGAACAGCTCGCCCATCCAGTCCGGCACGCTGGTGCCGCACATGGCGCTGAATTTCTTGGCCTGCGCATAGTTCGTCACCGGCATAATGCCCGGCACGATCGGCGCGGTAATACCGGCCGCCAGGGCGCGGTCGAGGAAGCGTAGGAACACCTCGCCATCAAAGAAGTACTGGGTGATGGCCCGAGTCGCCCCGGCATCCAGCTTGCGCTTGAGATTGTCGATGTCGAGATCGGCATTCTGCGCCGTGGGATGCGTCTCCGGATAGGCCGCGACCGAGATTTCAAAATCCCCGATCCGTTTCAACCCGGCCACTAGATCCGACGCGTAAGCGTAGCCGTCTGGGTGCGGCGCATAGGCTTCACCTGCCGGCGCGTCGCCCCGCAACGCGACGATGTGCCGGACGCCACAATCCCAGTAATCCTGCGCCACGGCATCGACTTCGGCCCGCGAGGCGCCGATGCAGGTCAGGTGTGCCGCTGGTATCAGACTGGTCTCGCGTACCAGGCGGGTGACGGTGGAATGGGTCCGCGCCTGTGTGGTGCCGCCGGCGCCATAGGTGACGCTGACGAAGCGCGGTGCCAAAGGCTCGAGACGGCGGATGCAGGTCCATAGCTGGGTCTCGAGCGCGTCGTTCTTGGGCGGGAAGAACTCGAACGACAAGGCCGGCGCCGGCGTCGCGGCCGAGCGCATAGGCAACGGGGCGAAGCGTGGCCCCGTCAGCCAGCGCTCGAGGGTTGCTTCGGGCTCGACGGGCTGGGGAGGGCGGGATGTGAACTGGTTCATCGAGCTGCTATCCGGGTTGTGACGTGCGTCTTCGTCGCGATCAGCAATACTATAAGAGGTCAGAGCGGTTTCGCCACGTTATCCGGCAATGTTGTGTTCGGGTTGAGGCGCTATCATAAGAGAGCCACTGCCCGATCAACGGTGTATGAGGAATGACGATGGGTTGGGTTCTGCCCCGGGTTTTTTTAGCGGCGACGATCTTCGGTCTAGGCGCCTGCGCCACCAAGCCGGCGCCCAACGACCAATTAGCGCTGGCTGAGTACAACGAGGCGAACGATCCGTTCGAGCCCACGAACCGCTTCTTCTACCGGGTCAATGACGGCATCGACACCTATGCTCTTCGGCCGGTTGCGGTGGCCTACCGCGCCGTGGTTCCGGGCGCAGTGCGGCGCCCGATCCATAACGTGCTGGCCAACATGTCGAGCCCGGTGATCTTCGCCAACGACGTGATCCAGACCCGGCCGCAGCGCGCCGGCACTACGATGATGCGCTTTCTCATCAACAGCACCGCCGGCGTCGGCGGCCTGTTTGATGTCGCCACCGACCTGGGTTATCCCTCACACGATGCCGATTTCGGCGAGACCCTGGCGCTATGGGGCGTCGGTGCCGATCCGTTCCTGTTCCTGCCGGTTCTTGGGCCGAGCAATCCACGCGATCTGTCGGGCTTTGCCGGCAACGTCGTGCTGGACCCGCTGACCTGGGCCAGCTTCGGCGGCAGCGCCACGCTCGGCTACAGCCGCTACGTTCTTACTGCGGTCGATACGCGCGAGCGCAACATCGACCTCATCGACTCCATCAAGAAGACCGCGTTGGATCCGTACGCGACGTTCCGCAGCCTCTACCGGCAAAACCGGGCGGCAGAGATCGAAAAGGTCCGTGCGGACGATAAGACGACGGTTCCAGCCTGGTTCAGCCGTTAGAAAGTATCGCATGTCCTTGATCACACGCCGCGCTGTCCTGCTGACCTCGGCATCGGCGCTTCTGATGTCAGCGATCCCGCTTCGTGCCTGGGCGCAAGCGGACCGCTCGGCGGAGGCCAACCGCTTCATCGCGCAATTCGGTGACCAGCTCGTCGGCATCGTTAACGCCGACGAGCCGCTCGCTCGCAAGCGTCAGCAGATGCAGCCGCTGGTGGAGCAAGCTCTGGCGGTCGACGAGATCGGCACCTTCGTCCTGGGGCGTTACTGGCGCATTGCCACGCCTGCCCAGCAGCAGCGCTTCCTGCGACTTTTTCACGCGATCCTGGTCAACACGATCACTGAAAAGCTCGGCGATTTTCGCGGTGTCGCGTTTCGGTTGACGCAAACCACGATGCGTGACGGCGATTATCTCGTCGGTACTCTGATCAGCCGCCCCAATCAGCAACCGAACAATGCTCAATGGGTCGTGAGCTTCCAGTCCGGTCGCCCGATGATCATCGACGTCTTGGCCGAAGGAACGAGCCTGCGCTTGACCCAGCGTTCCGACTACGCCGCATTCATCTCCCGCAACAACAACAACGTCGACGCGCTGCTCGACGCGTTGGAACGACAAGCCGCAGCATGATGTCGATGGCCGGGCGAGGAGCCCGGCCATCGACACTCATTTTCCGGCTTCGTTCGGCGGTGATCCGTGGCGCTGCAACCACAGCTGAGCCTCACGGAAGCGCGACCATCCCGGCACTTGCGCACTGAGGCTCACCTGCTTCCACTTTGGATGCCGACCCGGCAGTTGCAGGTCGGCGAGATTGTCGAAGAACGCATTGACGAACTTGGACAATCTTGTGAAGCGCTCTGTGCCGGGCTGCCAGTTGTAAACCGCCATAACAGCGCCAACGGCCACGGTTTCGACCGATCCGTCGTCATTGATCAGTGCGGGATAGTCGGCATGGGTGAGCCGAGAGGGAAGGTAGGTCTGCAGCAACGCCGGGTTGAGCGGTAGTGCCAAGAAGTGTAATCCGCCCGCGCCGATGTCGGAGAACAGCCGAGCAGGCTTACCGGTGACGTAAACTAGGGCATCGACCTCGCCACGTTTCATCTTGGCCAGCGCAGTCTCGGGATCGTCGTTCACGATGGTCGGCTGCAGTCCCAAAGCTTCGAAGATGACCGATGCCGTCAACGATGTGCCGCTGCCGCGTGCGTCGACCGCAACCCGCATACCGGTCAGATCGGTCACACTGGCGATCTCGCTACGAGCCAGGATGTGCACTTCTTCATCGTACAACTTAGCCAGATACGAGATGTTGTTGGTTAGCCCTAGAAGCCCCGGCTTTTGTCTGAGGTAAGACAGCACATCGGACTGAACGATTCCGATATCGACGTCGCGCACGTTCAGGATATCCGAGATGTTCTGCAACGAACCCTTGCCGACAATCGGTAACACGCGGAAATCCGGCACTTTCGCGCTGAACACCGCGGCAATGTCGGCGGCGATTCGGATGTAGGTTCCCGACAAACCGCCTGAGACGATGCCGAGAACCGCCGTCGGAGCCACGATCTGCGTATCCGGGATCATCGGCAGAGCACCACGCTGCTGCACTGGCGGCATGTCGCGGGCATGAGCGGCACCGAGCAATGACAAGCTCAAAGCTGCCGCGATGACCGCCCGAGCGCCGGTCGAATGATGGAATGACACTTTTATCGTCCTTGACCGAGAGCCTTGAGGCGCGCTGCCGCTTCGGAGTTTCCAAGCGAGGCGGCGCGTTGATACCATTGCTGCGCCTTAGCAGCATCGGCGAGTGCTGCATCCACTGCTGCGGGTAGGAAGGCACTATCGAAGGTTCGTGCCATTTGACGGGCGGCGATGGCGCTGTTTGCTTCTGCGGCCCGCTCATAGAACAACCGCGCGGCAGAGATATCGCCAAGAGCGAATTCCTCATCGCCTCGTTTGAGCAGCAGCGACACTACTGTCGGTGCAAGCGCCGTCTCCGTGGTGGTCGCAGGCCGAGGGCGTGCGAGAGGAAGCGGAGTGCTGGCTTCCGCCACGATCGGCGCAGATCGCGGCTCGGGCAGGGCGGGCTTGACCGCGATCACGGGTGGTTCGATCACCTTGGCGAGTGTTTCGGTCGACGCCGGCGCTGCCGGCGGCACCGGAGCGATGGTCGGAGTCGGAGGCCTTTCCGGTGCAGGAGCCAACGGCGCCGTCGTCGTCGCTACCGGGGTGCTTGGCGCCCGTGCCGGCGGAGCTGCCACGATTGGTCGAGCAGGCGTTGCTGGTGCAGTGGTCGCGACGCTTGGCGCTGGAGCTGTTTTGGAGGCTGGCGGGATCAACGGTGGCTGCGGCAGACCAAAACTCGGTGATTGTGGCGACCGTTGCAGCGTGAATGGCGCCTCCGGCTTGGAGTCCGACCATGGCATGTCGCCCAACAGATCTGGCCAGTCATAAAATGAAAGCGCAAACGCAAACGCCGCCAGTCCAACGAACAGGCTGACCAGTGGCATGACTAGTCGCCGGCGCGTGTCTCGTGCTGCCGATCGGCTCGCTTTGGGAGGCGGGTCCGCGAACAGGGCGAACATGTTAGGTGGCGCAACCTCGTCATCATGCGCGACGTCGTGGCCATGGTGGCCTGTCGGACCCGCGCCGAACCCGTATTCCGGCTCGAAATACATTCGATGCTCATCGATCAGGTCGGGCGTATCCCTGACGACCGGCATCAACTCCGCTTCCGCGCGTAACTGCGCCATCGTCTGCGTAACGTCGGTCTCGACGGAGGCCCATGGATCGGAGTCGTCTTCGGCTGCTGGCAATGTCGCTCGGATTGCCAGGCGGCGTACGAGCGGTTCGTACTCGTCGAGCGCGAGACGGTTCCACAACTCCGGCCGGCCCACGAGCAGGATCTGCGGAATCCGGCGGCCAGGCTCGCGCATGGCCCCCAATCGCGACAAACAGCGCAGGAGTTCATCAGACGCCGTGTGTGCGTCGTCAATCGCAAGAACGACGTGACGCTCGAGGTTTTCGGGCTTGCCGGCTTCGGCGTAGGCTACTTGCTCGATCTGATCCGCAAGCGATGCCGGGACTTTGTCCGGGTCGGCGATGCGGATGAACCGCAATGCCCGATCCTTGCGGTCCGTCATAACCGCGTCGAGAACGACGGTCTTGCCACAGCCCTCCGGACCGGTCAGGGCAGCAAAGACCTGGCCCTCTTTTAGCGCGAGGCTTAGTGCTTCGTAGCACGCATTCTGCGCCACCCGCAGCGTCAGCCCACTAGCTGCAGCCGGGCGCGGCAACATTGGAAGCGCGTTTGCGTCCCCAGTCGGGCGCTTCATTGAAGGCCAACTACGGCCGTCGAAACGGGAATTTGAACTGGCGCTCATGGCATCGTCGTTGGTTTGATCAGGGGCAGACGAAGGTATCGCATCCGCAACTGTCCTAACCTAGCGTGCGAGTTAAACATTTAACCGTCGAGTCAAGCTTCATGGCAAGCTCTCTTCTCCAGCCAGACCTGTAGCAATAGCGCCCGGTATCGCCGAGCGACCGCGTCCCAACCATAGCTCAGCGCCGTTTGCCGCGCGCCTTCCCGTAAGCGCGCCCGTGCCGCCGGATTGTCCAGCGCCGAACCTAGGACGGCTGCGATCGTTGCTCCATCTCGCTCGATCGCATGGCCGTTCACGCCGTCTTCCAAATAATCCTCGATCCCGCCCACACGCGTGGCGAATATCGGTACGCCGCATGCCATGGCTTCCATGCAGACGAGCGAAAACGTCTCGTATGCAGTCGGGAAGACAAAAGCATCCGCCTCACGGTAGATCGCCGGAAGGTCATTTCGGGGACCAGCGAAATGCACCCGCTTGCCCACACCCATCGCGTTCGCCATTGCCGTGTAGCGCGCTATGTCGCCGGCGCCCACCACGACAAGATGGGCTCGCGCGCAGCCGGGGTGGCACAAGGCGGCGATCGCATACCTCAGACCTTTGCGGTCAAATTCATGCCCAACGAACAACAGCATCGTGTCGCCGGCGCCGATCCCGCATGCCTCCCGCAACCCGGCCAGCGGTCCATCCGGCGAAAACCGGGCGATGTCGGTTCCGTTTGGGATTACGCTTATTCGATTGCGCGGGATGCCGTGAAGGCGCTCCAATTCACCAACGACGCGACTGGACACTGCGACGTAACGCCGCGCGCGCAGGCCGCGCAACATCAAGCGATCCCGCGCTCCGACCCAGAAATGCAGCGGATTGAGCATCCAGCGCCATTCGTGGTCGAGGCGTTTCTGCGCCAGGTTGGCCGCATTTACCGCATGCAGCACAACGACGTCTGCGACCAGGGAGTCACCATGCGATAGCACGACCGGCTTATCAGTCGCTCCAGACCCACGCTGATCACGTCGCAGCATGATCGAGGCCGCAATCGTGTAGGCGGGCACCAACACGGATCTTCCAACATGACGCCACCGGCCACGCGTCGGAATGTGTTGCAGCACTGTAGGCAACGCAAACTTAACTCGCATGCGAGCCGCCGCTGGAACGTCGGGACCGATGACTGCTGCGAGCACCGACGATGGTGTCCCGTCCGCTTCCCATGCTCGCTGCAACTCGAAGGCGACCGTTTCCGTGCCGCCAGCCCGGCTGAATTCCTGCACAGCCTGCACGATCCGGAAGTCAGCAGGGCCAGTTTGCTGGGTCATCGTCTACTCGGTCTCACGCGCAAAACTCATGACGGTCTCGCACGGTAGTGGCGGTGGGCCGAGCTGCAGCCCGCTTCCAGCCATCTGCGAGGTCTCTGGCCACGACGGAATAAGTGAAGCGTGACGAGACGTTGGCCATGCCATCCTTGCCGCGCGCGTCCATCTCGCTCGGATTGGCGATCAACCTTGCGAAAAGGCTGGCGAGTGCCGCCGGGTCGTGTTCCGGTACGGTCCAGCCGCCTTTGCCGATTACAGACGGAATTGCGCCGGTGGCGGCTCCGATGACCGGCGTTCCGCAGGCTTGCGCCTCGATAATGACCCGGCCGAACTGCTCCTTGACCGCCGGCGTCAGCCGCGTCGGCAATACCAGCGCATGCAGCCCGCGCAAGAATGCACCGACGTTGCCCGGATCGGTCCAAGGGTGAAACCGCACCCGCTCTTCCAGGCCTGCCCGCGCCACATGCGCCTGCAACGCGGGTAGATGCGGTCCTTCACCGACGATCGTCAATTTGATTCCGGTCGGTCCCATCGCCATCGCCGCCAAAACGTCGTCCACACCTTTCTCTTGGACGAGGCGGCCCACGTAACCCAACTCGATCGTCGCCGATGACGGACGCTCGCCCGGGTAGAACACAGCTTGATCGACGCCGTAACCAATCGTCGTCACCGGACCGACATAGCCGCAGGCCTGCACCACCTCGGTCGAGTCATCGGAGCGGGACATCACCAAAGCCGTTTCCCGCAGCACATGTTGACGGATCAACTCGAATGGCAGCGGCAATCGCTTGAGTATGTTCTGATCGACTTCCATGACCAGTGCCGCTCCCAGCCGCCGAGCCAAGCGGCAGGCTTGAAGCGCGACAACACTCCAGGGCTCCTCCCACAGATGAATCACGTCGGGCCGCAGCCTGGATGCCAGTGCCGCCAGATCGGGGTAGTGGTGAAGATACCATCCTGCCGGACCAGCCTTCGGCAGGCGAATGGGCAGTTGATGAAGCATCACGCCTGGATCGTTCGCCGGGTCGGCGTCATACCAGCGACCGAATTGGTGCCAGCGCTGAGGCACCACAAGATCTACGTCGAGCGTCGGGTCGTCGGCGAAAGGATGGTAGCGTAGGCGGCCGGCGGCTCGGGTAACGGCAGTATGCGCGACGGAAAGAACGCGCAAGGGAACGGCACGCTCACCCACGGCGCAATACCGAAGTCGCCAAAGCGGAGAGGCCGCTCAGATGGGCCTGCGCGAACGCAGGGTGCCGATGAGTGCCGTTGATGGTGTGCCTCGGGAGCGCATAAGGGTTTGCGCCTGGTCGGATCAGGGCTTTCCGAGTGGTGGAACCGGTGGCGTATCCAGCGTCACGCACCATCGCGAAGTCGCGCTGACCGCAATCGGCGCTCTGTCCATAAGGAAAGGCGAAATGTCGGACGGGAATACCAAGCCGTTGTTCGAGCCGGACACGACTACCGCCGATCTCCGCCCTCGCATCATCAGCGTCCAATGACGAGATCCGCCGGTGCGAGATGGTGTGCGCGCCGATCTCTACGCCGGGAAGACCGCGCAACCGCTCGAGCATCGTCCAGGTGATACGGTGCATGTCGTCGAGCCGATCTGGATCTTGGCCGACCTGCTTGCAGAGCCGGAGATAACTCTCGTCGCTGCCTGAACTTTCCCAGCGGGAGCTGATGTCGGCATAGGCGGCGCGCTTCTGCTTCGAGGTGTTGAGATCAAGGCGTCGATCATCGTCATGGACGACATCGGCGTGCCGGAGGATGGTCTCCAACCCGGCATTGCGCAGCCGCAATCTTTCGTCCGGAATGTCTGTCGTAACAAACAACGTGATCGGCGCATCGAGGCGCTGGAAGAGGGGCACCACGAGCTCGGCCGTATCGCGATAGCAGTCGTCCAGCGATATGTTGACGAAACGGCCATGACCCGGCTCAGTCAACCGGCGCAACGCCTCGTCCAACGAAACGATATCCCATCCGCAGGCTCGAACGTAGCGAACGAGGCGCTCGAGATAGGCGAGATCAAGGTAGAAGCCGCGGTTGGGCATTGCCGCCCAGTCAACGGAGGCGACCGCGCGATGAAAAATCATGCAACAGCCGATCTGGCGTGAGCGCCTTCCCGCCATGGTGCTCGACGCTATCAAACGATCCTCCTGGTTATTGTGCCAACAAGCGCCCGTGCCCGTGGCACCATGATCAACACTGACAGTGCAGTTGAAAGACCAGTCGCCGCAGCGCCTGAGAACAGGCGCGGTACGACACCTTCGATACCGGTCATGATCATGCTCGAGAACACGATCAACAGGAGGACGCCCGGCAAAGCATCGCGGATCACGCGCAGCAATGGTCGAATGCATCCAAGCGCCAGCGTCACGCCGGTCAAGACGACGACGCCTCGCACCGCTTCGCCAAAGCCGAGCGCGAAACCGCCCAATTTGTGAACGAGTAAGGTGCCCGTCAGCGCATTTGCAATGTAGCCGACCGCCACGATGGCCGTCGCTCGGCGGTTCCAGCCCAGATTGTTGAGCATCCGCAGGAGAATATAGCCCAAGGTTGTCGCCCACAGCCCGGCGGCAATCCCGCGCAGCGCATTGCTGGTCAGGATGATGGCTTCCGGCCCGAACGCGCCGCGGTGGAACACCAACTCGACGAGTTCCGGCGCGAAGCACACCAGAAAGATCGAGCCCGGTATGGAGATCGCAAGCACCGGTCGGGCGAGCGCCTCCATCTGAGTTCGCGCATCCTGGCCGGGTCCGGCGGACAGGACGGCCAGACCGAGGGGCTGACCGATCAACAAGGTCGCGCTGTCACTCAGGGTCCGTGCGTAGTCGAGCGAAGCGATGGTGCCGACTGCCAGAGCAGAGGCAAGCAGGCGCTCGATCCAGATCTCACCCTGTTCTGCCAGCGGCTGCAGCAGCAGCGGGCGAAGGCGGCGCATGTAGAGCATGAACGTGGCGCCGATCTCGCCAGGGCCGATCCCACGGAAGCTGACGGCACCTTCTTTAATTGCGGCACCGATGGCCCACACCGCCACGGTGTTGAAGGCCAAGGTGAAGCTCCACGCGAGCGCGATAGGCTGGCCGGTCGCGAGCAGCAACAGAACGCCGCCGATCACGGCGACATTGACCAGTGCGGCCCGGATCGACGTGATGCGTGAACGGCCTCGGGCGATCTCGCTTGCCGACAGGCAGCAGAGAAGGACGGAGGCCGGCATCGCGAGCGCCATGACGCGCGTGAACGCCAACGTCAGGTCGTGCGCGGCGGCGCCGAAACCGCCGAGCAACACGTCGATCCAGAATGGCGCCGTGAGTTCCACGGCACCGAACAAGACAAAAGCAATCAACGTCAACGCCAACGTCAACGCCCCGAAACGCCGCGCCGCGTCGCCGGCGCGGTCCCACTCGCGATAGGTGGGAATCAGGATTGCCGGCACCGTCTCGCCTTGCAGGATCACTAACGGCAGCAGCACCGCCGTTAGCCCGCCGCGGAAGCTGTCGGCGACCAGCGATGCGCCGATTGCTCGGGCGATCAAGATCTCGCGCAGAAGGCCAAGCACTTTGCTGAGCAGAGCACCGCCCATCAGCAAGCCGGCCAACCGCTTGGCGCTCCGTGGTGGGGCAGCAGCGCGAGTCGCAGTCTCAATGCTTGTTGTCATGCTTCGGAAATGCTCACAGGCAATACACCGTTGCAGTCCACAAAAACCGATCAAATAGATTTACAGACTTGGCTATAATCGTCTTTATCCCAGCCTCTCCACTGCCACAGCATAATGTTGGCCTGCTTAACAAAGCCTTAAATATTGTGTTGCATTGTCAGGTAACTGCGATAGCCGGCAGACGGAGCTTAATCTGCGCACACACGTAAAATTTCTCGTGTCTGACGAGAGTGCTATGCAATCGTATGATCGCGGTGGTTTGGTGCGTACCAGGTGCCGTTGGGCGCTACGCGCGTGAGTGGCGTGGCTCAGTCATTTCAAGCCGACCTGCCGCGGGGCAGTGGAGGAATTGGCATGGATGCAACCGGCGATACCCATGCGGACGCGCGAACTGATGAAAACGTCCGGCCCGGCCTGCTGACGCAGTTATGGCACAAGCGACTCGTGGTCGCTCTGACCTTCGGCATCACGCTCTGCATCGTGCTCGGGCTGCTGTACATTCTGCCGATCGGCTATCTCGCGACAGGTTCGATGATCGTCGCCGACCGCGAACCAATCGCTGGTTCATCTTCCCCGGCCTGGGCGCAGAAGGTCGGGGATCCTGCAGACATTGAAAGCACCATTCTGCTCGTCCGCTCGCCGCGGTTGCTACGCATGCTTATCGCCGAGCCTGCTCTGAGCGGGGCAGTCGATGCCGAATGCGCAGCACTGACCCATCAGGTGATGAGCCGCCTTCATCCGGCTGATTGCACTCGCTTGGTGAATGATCCCGACGCGCAACTGCTTTGGGTTCAGGATCGGTTTGGCGTCGGGGCCGTTGGTCGGAGCCGCGTCATTGCCATCAGCTATAAATCGCCAGTTCCAGAAGTTGCGCGAGCGATGGTCAACGGTTTGCTCCAGACTTTCTTAGACGACGAGCACATCAAGTTGCGCCACACCCGGGATGAAGCGGTGGACTGGGTGCGCCAGCGCCTCGCCCAACTCGACACCGAGTTGCAACGAGATGCTGCAAGCATTGAGGCATTCCGCAATCTGCACGGGCTAGTTCGCGGCATTGGCGGTCCGCTCACATCCGAGCGGTTGACGCAGGCGGCGCAACAACTCAGCGAAGCGAAGGCCGCGCAAGCCGAGGCGGAACTTCGGATGCAGGAATCACGCGGCGGCGGTTCGTCGCGTCAGGCGCTGGAGTCACGGGCGATCGCCGACCTCAAGCAGCAACTTGCCCAAGTCAGTGTATTGGCGTCGAGTTCCGCCCAGCGTTTCGGCGCGCAAAACCCGATGCTGCAAGCGTATCGCAAACAGGAAGCCGATATCGCCGCACGACTGGCCGCGGAGACCGGCAAAGTGGGGGAGGCGGCGCGCCGCAATCTTGATGCCGCAAAGGCCCGGGTCGAGGAAGCGCAACGCGAGTTGAGCAGTCGCACGGTGGCGGCGAGTCAAACAGCGGAGTCGGAAACCCAGATCGCCAGCATGGTTCGCGATCTTGAGATCAAGCGCGGTTCCTACGTAGATCTATCGCAGCGTTTGAGCCAGCTCGAGACCGAACGGCGGATCATCGAGCCCAGCACGCAACTCGTCAACATGGCCGAGTTGCCGGTCCGCCCGGCGTTTCCGCAGCGTACGCCGTTCCTGATCGGCGGCCTGACGCTGGCCACGGTTCTGGCTACCGCTGCAGGACTGCTGACGTACAAGCCGGTGCAATCCGGGCAGATCGCACTCGGGCGCACCTACACGCGCATTCCCATCCTCGCTCAAATTCCGGAACTACGCTTGCGTCGTGGCGGCAAAAAGGAAGTCGGGCGGCGTACGCGAGGATTTCCGCTCGCCGCCGCAATCTCCTTGTTGGAATCGCATCCACCGTTGTTGGAAGCCATGCGCATCCTCCATGCGCGCCTGACGTTGGCGGGCTTCGGCGGCAAGTTCAGGACGCTGCTGATCGCTTCCGAAGTCGCCGACGAGGGCAAGTCGTTCGTCACCCTGGCCCTGGCCCGGATCGCGCGGGCTTCCGGGCGGCGGGTGCTGGTCGTGGAAACCTGTCTGCGGCAGCCGCTGCTCGAGGAAGCGCTGCACGGTCCGCCCAGTGCTGGGCTCGGTGGCTACCTCCGTGGTGGCCCGGCGGAACCAGTGCAACTCGGAGCCGTGCCTGGGGTGGATTTTCTGTTGGCGGGCGACATGCTGTCCGACAGCACCGAGTTGCTGTCGGGACCACGCTTCGCCTCGCTTCTGGACTGGGCTAGTAACTACGATCTCGTGCTCATCGACAGCGCTCCGGTGTCAGAGCTCATGGATGCGGCGTTGTTGGCTCCCCGGGTCGATGGCGTGGTGTTCTGTTTGCGGGCAGGCCGCCCGCCGGCCTCGAACGCGCTAAATAGCCTGCCGGAAATGCAGCGTGCTAACGGCAACGTCGTTGGCCTTGCACTGACGTTCGTGCCGGACGATCGAGTGAGCATGCCCAGCATCGGCCAGGCAAGCCCGATCCCTACACAGCGTCAGCTGCAAGCCGGACACGTCTGATCGTGGGAGTGACGGCGAAAGTTCTGTTCGTTAACCACGCCAGCCGCCTGTCCGGTGCCGAGCTCGTTCTGTTGGACGTGGTCAAGAGTTTCAGAGGCGGGAGCGCCTTTCTGTTTGAAGACGGTCCGCTGCGGTCGGCGCTGGCCGCGGTGGGCATTACGCCGATCGTGCCGGTTGCCGGGGCCGGGTTCACCAGCATCAAGCGGGATCGTAGCCTTTGGCGTGCGCTGCCACATCTGGGCGGCCTGGTTAAAACGCTGGCGCGCTTGGTGGCGACCGCCCGCCGATTTGATGTGATTTACGCAAATTCGCAAAAGGCGTTCGCCCTGGCCGGGCCGGCTTGTGCGATCGCCCGCCGGCCGCTGATCTGGCACCTGCACGACATTCTTTCTCCCGAACATTTCGGTGCGGGGCAGATCAAATTGACCATTCAACTGGCCAATCGTTTCGCCACCCGCGTGATCGTTCCATCGCAAGCCTGTGCCGACGCGTTTACAGCCGCGGGCGGCAAGGGGGCGTTGTTACGCGTTGTTCCGAATGGTCTCGACGACACGCACGCGGCTGCGCGGCCGATGAGCGCCGCGGCTCTCGGACTGATACCCGATACCAAGCTGATCTTCGGTGTTTTCAGCCGTCTGGCGCCTTGGAAAGGCCAAGCCGTCGCATTGCGTGCGTTGCAGGCGGTGCCGGAAGCCGGGTGCATCATCGCCGGCGGCGCCCTGTTCGGGGAGGACGATTATGCCCGCTCGCTCGTCGCGCTGGCTGCCGACCTCGGTGTGTCCGATCGCGTCCGCTTTCTTGGTCAGCGCGACGACGTGCCGGTGCTGATGCGATCGGTCGATGTCGTGGTCCACCCGTCGGTCGATCCGGAGCCGTTCGGGCGCACCTTGGTCGAGGCCATGCTCGCCCGCCGCCCCGTGATCGCTGCCCAGGCCGGTGCGGTTCCGGAAATCCTCGATGATGGCCGGGTCGGGTTGATGTTCCCACCCGGTGACGATGCCGCCTTGGCTACCTGTCTGCGCCGGGTGCTGAGTGGCGCGACCGATGCGTTGCTCGACCCGGCCGAGGAGCGCGCCCGCAGCGTCTACTCCGCCAAACGCATGCGCGACGGGATCGAGGCGGTGGTCGCCGAGGTCCTGCCGACCCGCCGGTGAGTGGATCCATGACGGTCGCCGGCCGAGTGCGGTTGGTGAGCGGCTTCTGGCTTCGGCGTGCCGGCCCGATCGGGCTGCTCTTGGTTGTCACGCTGTTGCTCGGCTTGGCCGGTCAGAGCGTTGCCCGGCCGATGTTCATTCTGGGTTCGATCATCGTGATGTGGGACCTGCTTAAATCCGGCGTGTCCGCGCATTACTCCGCCAGTTTGGTGTTGTTTTGTCTGGCACCTTTTTTGCGCCGCATCGTCGACGTCTCCGCCGGCTACGATCCTTCCGGCATCATGATCTCCGGGCCGTTGCTCGGGCTGTTGGTCGTGGCTCCGCGGCTGCTGGCTCGCTGCTCGGACGGGCGCCGACTCGATCAGGCATTATGGCCGTTCATCATCGCCGGGTCATGCGTGCTTTATGCGACGTTGCTGACGATGGCTGGCGGAAACATCACGCAGGCTGCGTCCGGAGCGCTGAAATGGGCTGCGCCGATCGTGTATGGCGCCTGGCTGTATGGCGAAGCCGGACGGGAGCCTGGCCTGATCCGTGCGGCCTCCCGCACCGCGATGGTTCTGGCACCGACGCTGGGGCTTTATGGCTTCCTGCAATATGTCGACCCCCCGGTATGGGACCGTTTCTGGATGACGTACACCAGCATTGCCTCTATCGGGCAGCCCGAACCGTTCATGGTGCGGGTGTTCAGCACCATGAACGCACCGGCAGGATATGCGACCTTCACGGCGGCGGCCCTGCTGTTGTTCGGGTTCGGCCGCGCTCGGTTGTCCTTGCTGATCGCCGCCGCGCCATCCGTGTTGGGGCTCATGTTATCGATGTACCGCACGGCTTGGATCGCGTTGGCGATCGGGATGCTGTTTGGACTGTTCCATCGCCAGACGATGCGGCGGGCAGCGTTGCTGCTAGTGACGGTTCCGATCCTGGGCGTCGGTGTCGTGCTGTTCAGCCCGGCGGGCGATGCATTGTCCGAGCGGCTCGGCACGTTCGGCGCCGTCAGCAACGATGCCAGCGGACAAGAGCGGCTTGGGGAATATGCCGAGTTGCTCAACACCGATGGCGGCACGCTGATCGGCAATGGCTACGGCAGCACGGACGTCATGCAGGCTGGGGCCTTGGCGCAGGACGGTCAGTTCGTCGTGTCTTGGTATTCGATGGGACTGGTGGTCGGCATCGTCAGCGTGGCATCGCTATTCTGGGTGGCTGCCTTGGCGATGCGAGGGGCATGGCGATCGGGGACGCTGGAGGGTATCGCGATCGCCGGCATCGTCGCCGGCATGGTGGTGCAGATGCCGTTGGCCGTTATTTCCGCGAGCGAAATCGGTTTTCTGTTCTGGTCATTCTGCGCGATCGGCGCCTCGTTGCCGTCCCACCGAACGATCTAGGCCAAGCCACGCCAATGTTCGATCGCTTCGACGGCAAGCTGATGGATCGTCTGCTCCCATCCGAGGTGGTTGCCGTATCGGTTGATCATGACGAAGGCCGCGACGATGACCAGAGGCAACCGTGCTCGACGCTCCACCTGCACACCTGCCGCCGTCATCCAATAAACGCCGACGATCCCAACGGCTGCACCGGTCAGCACCTCGGCGATGGAGTGCGCCCCCATCATGACCCGGGTCACGCCCATGCCGACCGCGATGACGGTGGTGGCGAGCAATGTTCGCACAACCAGGGTGTCGGGTCGCCACAGAAGCAGCCCGATCAGGCCGCCATAGACCACCGTCGCGGAGGCGACGTGGCCGCTGGGGGTCACGAGATCGATCATGCTGAGAGGCGAGGCCGGGAGCAGGCCTTCAATCATGTAGCCGGCCAGCTTGAAGACCAGCATGGTTGCCCACACACAGCCGATCGCGATGCTCCACGCCAAAGCGGCCCGGCGCTGGCGCAGAATGACCAAGGCCACTGCGATGGCGACGCCGAGGGGGAACATGACCGCGCCATCGGCGAAATCAGTCCAAAACTGGAAGGTCTGCGGCACCCGCGTCAACCGGTCCGGGTCAATGCATCATCGACGTCACCGCCGAGCGGCAGGCGAGCGGCAGGCTGGTACGGTATGGTTTGAGGCAGATAACCTGATTTCGCGTCTGACCAGGGGTGCTCGCCAGATCCGGACAGAACCGCGTCAAAGACGTGGCGCAAACGGTGTCGAGCTTATACCGGCCAGCAACCCCAGTCGTTGGAGGCGGCACGGCAACGGTCTGAGCCGACGCCGCGGCGACTTGGACCATCACTAGGCCGATCGAGAGGAAAAGGCCGAGCCGATGATGCATCGAGAGAACTGCCATGATGATAGTTAACACGCAGATCGCGTTCGTGTCACACCACCATACACCTGTTCGCAGGTGCAGCATAGTCGTATGCCAAACCGCTCTAGCGTTCGGACGTGGAACGTCCTACGTCGCGATACCGTGAACAACTCGGCTCAGCCGTCGACGGAGAGAATGGATGCTTTTGAACGCTAACGAGTTCGGATCGCCGGGCTCCCGGTTGACGGGCGTGCGGCGCCGGGGTGCGCTGCTCGGAAGCGTCGCTCTGTTGATCACCGGCTGCACGGCGGGTCATAACCTGCCACCGATGCCGGATTATCAGGCTGGGGCATACCGGCTCGGCGTCGGCGATTTGCTCCGGGTGTTAACGTTTGGTGAGGAGCAGCTGACCGGCGAGTTCCGCGTGGACGATCAGGGACAGATCGCAATGCCGTTGATCGGAAGCGTGCCGGCCACGGGGCGGTCGGCCAAGCAGCTTGAGGGCGATATCTCGCGAGCCCTGGTCAAGGGCGATTTCCTCAAAAATCCGCATATCACGGTCGAGATCATCGCCTACCGGCCAATCTTCGTCCTCGGCGAGGTCGCCAAGCCTGGGCAGTATCCGTATCAGCCAGGTATGACGTTCCTCACCGCCGTCGCCGTCGCCGGCGGGTTCACGTATCGCGCCGTGCAGGATTATGGCGAGGTTGTCCGGACCACCAAGGGCACGGCGATCAATGGCCGGGTCACAAGCAACACGTTCCTAGCGCCAGGCGATGTTGTGCAGGTGGTCGAGCGCTACTTCTAAGCGCTCGTGAGGTGGGGCAACCCCCACCTCACGAGCGCTTGGCGGCCAGCTTCTCCGGGACGGGTTGGGCGTCGCGGCGAAGCTTG